>NZ_JBKBXG010000112.1:0-14347 GCF_046314175.1 Acidovorax sp.
GCTCCAGGTGGCCTGCGCCCATCACGTCGTCCCAGTTGGTCAGCACCAGCTTGACGGGGTTGAGCACGGCCATGCCACGGTGGGCCTTCAGCTCCAGGTCTTCGCGCAGGCAGCCTTCCAGTGTGCTGTAGTCGATCCAGCTGTCAGACTTGGTCACGCCGATGCGTTCGGCAAAGGTCTGGATGGAGGCGGGCGTGTAGCCGCGACGGCGCAGGCCCACGATGGTGGGCATGCGGGGGTCGTCCCAGCCGCTGACTTTGTGGTCGTACACCAGTTGCGCGAGCTTGCGTTTGCTGGTAATGACGTAGGTGAGGTTCAGGCGCGCAAATTCGTACTGGCGGGGGGGCGGGCTTGCCAGCAGGCCGCCGATCACGCGACCATCGGGAAGTGTGACCACTTCCGTCAAGCGCTCCAGCAGCCAGTCGTAGAAGGGGCGCTGGTCTTCAAACTCCAGCGTGCACAGGCTGTGGGTGATTTGTTCTAGCGCGTCTTCGATGGGGTGCGCAAAGGTGTACATGGGGTAGATGCACCATGTGTCGCCAGTGTTGTGGTGCGTGGCGCGGCGGATGCGGTAGATGGCCGGGTCGCGCATGTTGATGTTGGGGCTGGCCATGTCGATCTTGGCGCGCAGCACCATCGATCCATCTTCATGCTGGCCGTCGCGCATTTCGCGGAACTTGGCCAGGTTTTCGGCAGGTGTGCGGCTGCGGAAGGGGCTGTCCACGCCGGGCTTACTGAAGTCGCCCCGGTTGATGCGGATCTGCTCTACCGTTTGCTCGTCCACGTAGGCGTGGCCGGCTTCGATCAGGTATTCGGCCGCGCGGTACATGAAGTCGAAGTAGTCGCTGGCCTGGTACAGGTTGCTTTCGCCGCTGTTGTTCCAGCTAAAGCCCAGCCACTGCACCGAGTCTTTGATGCTGTTGACGTATTCGGTGTCTTCTTTTTCGGGGTTGGTGTCGTCAAAGCGCAGGTGGCACACGCCGCCGTAGTCGCGTGCCAGGCCAAAGTTGATGCAGATGCTTTTGGCATGGCCCACGTGCAGGTAGCCGTTGGGCTCGGGCGGGAAGCGGGTGCGGATCTTGGCGGGGTCGGGCTGGCCTGCGGCGTGGTGGGCGGCGTCGCCGGGGGTGCCTGCCCAGTGGCGGGTGGCGTAGGTGCCTTTTTGCAAGTCGTTTTCGATGACTTGGCGCAAAAAGTTGCTGGGCTTGACGGCTTCGGGGGCCGCGGCGGGGGCGTTGGCGGCTGTGTTGGCGGGGGAGGGGGTGCTCATCCGGTCATTTTAGGCGGCTGTTTCGTGATGCTTTACGCAGAGAAACAAGTGCGTGTACGTCCAGACACAACGTAAAGACAGTTTTATGCCATCCTTTTAGCTACTTGGTGCGTTATGTACCGGTGAGGTAAGTCCATTTGGCTGGCTGCCCTCGCTCAAACAGGAGATTTCCATGACGAAAACCCGTTCTATCTATGCCATGGCCGCTGCAGCTGGCGTGGCGCTGGCATTGCTGGCCGGTGCAGGGTCCGCCCAGGCCCGTGACGTTAACTGGTCGATTGGCGTTGGCGTACCCGGTGTAGTGATTGGTGCCAGCAATGGTGGTTATTACGCGCCCGCCCCGGTGTATGTGGCTCCCCGTCCCATCTATCACGCCCCGCCGCCACCGGTGTACTACGCGCCACCCCGGCCTGTGTACTACACCCCCCCAGCGGCGTACTACGCACCGCCTCCCGTGGTGTATTACGGCCATGGGTATCGCGGCCACCGCCATGACAGGCATGACCGTCATAACCGGTACGACCGCCATGATCGTCATGACCGCCACGACGGCCGTGGGCACGACCGCTACGGTTACCGTTGATGATTGGCTAGCTGGATAGCCAAGTAGTTTTTTCACTAACCTCTTGGGCGCGAAGTCGCGCTCACAGGCAGCTTCCTGCGAGGGCTGTCTTTTATAGCGGCCCTTCGGGGCCGCTTTTCTTTGGCGGGGGGGCTTTGGGCAGCTGCACAGGGGCGCCGCATAATCGCGCACTCTGGCCTGCCAGTGTGGCAGGCGCAACGTCCTCCGGAGTGCCGAATGTCCGCCAAGAAAACCGTCTTTGTTTTGAATGGCCCCAACCTGAACCTGCTGGGCACACGCGAGCCCGCCGTGTATGGCGCGGCCACGCTGGCCGACGTCGAGAAGCTGTGCGTGGATGCGTGCGAGCGCCATGGGTTTGCACTGCGGTTTCACCAAAGCAACCACGAAGGCGCGCTGGTGGACTGGATTCATGAGGCGGGCCGCCTGCACGCAGCGGGCGAGCTGGCGGGCGTGGTCATCAACGCTGGGGCCTACACCCACACCAGCATTGCGCTGCACGACGCCACCAAGGGCACAGGCATTACGTTGATCGAGCTGCACATCAGCAATGTGCATGCACGCGAGTCGTTCCGCCACCATTCGTACATGGCGGCAGCTGCCAAGGCGGTGATGTGCGGCTTTGGCGTGCTGGGCTATGGCTTGGCGATTGACGGCCTGGCCCAGTTGCTGGCCCAGCAGCCTGCGGCCTGACGCCGAACAGGTAAGGGGGTAGATAGATATATGAATCCCCCATTGCCCCTGCAGGTGTCTGAGGACGAGGTAGAGATCACGGCCATGCGCGCGCAGGGCGCGGGCGGGCAGAACGTCAACAAGGTATCGAGCGCGGTGCACCTGCGTTTTGACGTGATGGCATCGTCGCTGCCTGTGGACGTGAAAGAGCGCCTGCTGTGCCTGCGCGATTCGCGCATCACGCAAGACGGGGTCGTGGTCATCAAGGCCCAGCAGTACCGCAGCCAGGACCAGAACCGCACCGATGCGCTGGAACGCCTGAATGCGCTGGTCAACACCGTGGCAGTGCCGCCCCGCGTACGCCGCGCCACCAAGCCCACCTATGGGTCTAAACAGCGGCGGCTGGAGGGAAAAACCCAGCGCAGCGAGACCAAAGCGCTGCGGGGCAGGGTGCGCGACGGGTCCTGATGGAGTGTTGAACTCCCGCCTGTAGCACCACTGCCAAAGGCGCATTGGCATCATCGGTAGAACAATCTGTCTGCCCCGCAGGGCTTGGTATCGGGGGCCATCGGTCCTACATTCATTGCATCCACGAATGGAACTGCCATGCCTGCCTCTGCCCAAGCCCCTGTTGCCACCCCCGCTGCCATTCCTGCGCTGTTCGTCTCGCACGGCGCGCCACTGTTCGCCATTGATGCGGGCACGACCGGCCCGGCGCTCACGCAGTGGGGCCAGAGCCTGAAGGCGCAGTACCCCGGCTTGCGCGGCGTGGTCGTCATGTCGCCGCATTGGATGGCGCGGTCCCCACTGGTAATGACCGGGCCGCAGCCTGCCACCTGGCATGACTTTGGCGGGTTTCCCCCGGCGCTGTACCAGTTGCAATACCCGGCCCTCGGCTCGCCCGCATTGGCGCAAGAGGTGCTGGGCTTGTTGCAAGCGGCCGGTGTGGCCGCGCAAGGTGATGCGGCCCGCCCCTTTGACCATGGCACCTGGGTGCCGCTGATGCATTTGTTCCCTGAGGCCGATGTGCCTGTGGTGCAGGTGGCCCTGCCCGCAGGCGCTGGCCCGGCCGAGGTGTACGCGTTGGGCGCCGCGTTGCGCAGCCTGCGTAGCCAGAACGTGCTGGTGGTGGGCTCAGGCAGCATGACGCACAACCTGGCCGAGTTTTTTGGCGGCGAGCGCGAGCCCGCGCCGTATGTGCTGGAGTTCAGCCGCTGGATCGAATCTGCACTGGCCCGTGGCGACATGGCGGCGTTGCTGAACTACCGAAGCCAGTCGCCGCATGCCAGCCGCGCGCACCCGACCGAAGACCACTTCTTGCCCATCTTCTTTGCGCTGGGCGCGGCGGGCGACGACCTGCACGCAAACTACTTGAGCCGCGAGGTGATGTACAGCATGCTGTCGATGGATGCGTTTGCACTCGAACCGGTGCATTGACGCCCGGACTTCACGATTTTTAGTAAAAACTGCCGCTAGCGCTTATCTATGCTCACTTTACCGCTCACATTTTTGCAGCGCCCCGCTGCCTCCAACACGCCCCGCCCTTGGCTGCTGGTGCTGATGCACGGCGTGGGCAGCAACGAGCAGGACTTGTTCAGCCTGGCATCGCAGATCCCGGAGCGCTTTCATGTGCTGAGCCTGCGCGCGCCGTTTCGGATGGGGCCGGGCTCGCATGCGTGGTTTGATTTTTCCATCGAGCCCGGTGGCGAGCGCACCATCAACGAGGAGCAAGAGGCACAAAGCCGCGCCCTGGTCGCCCAGGCGGTGGAGTCTGCGGCCGAGCAACTGGGCATTCCGCCCGAGCGCGTGGTGGTGGGCGGCTTCAGCCAGGGCGGCATCATGGCGCTGTCGCTGCTGCTGACAAAGCCCGCGCTGATGCAGGCGGCCATGGTGTGGCACAGCCGCCTGTTGCAACAGGTGCTGCCCTTGAGCGCGCCTGCCGACGCGATGCGTGGTAAACAGCTGTGGCTGAGCCACGGCACCCACGACAACGTGATCCCGCTGGCCCACGCACAGGCCATTGCGCACCACATGGCGCCGTTGCCAGTGACAGTGACGTACCGCGAGTTCCCCAGCGCGCACGAGATCCGGCCGTCTGAACTGGCGGCGACCGTGGCGTGGCTGGAGTCGCTGTCCACCAAACCGGCAGCGTTCTAATCGCTCGGACCACAGCACAGAAAAACACATCACAGCGCGTCGTCTACATCGCGTTACCTGAGCGTCACGGCGCAGGTCTCCAATCAGGCACATCCCCCGATGTGGGATTGACATGGAACGCCCCGCGCCGCATCTGCTCGGACAGGGTTGTTCCCGTCTTGAAGGAGACCCGATGCCCGATCAAGAAGCCGCCGAGTTCCGCCCCGCGCCACCGCGCACATCCTCCACCCCCTGGGTTATTGCCGCCGTGCTGGCTTGCGCGGTAGCCGCTGGAGCCGCTTGGTGGGTATGGCTGCGCCCGGTGGAGGCTCCTTTGGCGCCGCCCCCCGTGACTGCCGCACCTGAAGCGCCCGCGGCCCCGCCGGCCATGCCCGGAGCGTCTGGTCCCCAGAACCCCGTGGATGCACTGGCCCCGGCAGACGCGGCCTTGCCCGCGCTGACTGAGTCCGACAAGCGGGTGACAGAGCTTCTGACCGAATTGCTGGGCAGCGACAAGGTCGCATCCTTCTTGTTGACCGAAGGTTTTGTGCGCCGCGTGGTCGCCACCGTAGACAACCTGGGTCGCGCCCAGGCCCCGTCCCGCATGTGGCCCGTGCAGCCCATGCCGCAGCGGTTTGCGGTGGACGGCGAGGGCGATGCCCCTACCACCGTTGCCGCCACCAATGCCGCCCGCTACAGCGCGTTTTTGAACTTTGCTGAAGCCGTGCCGCTGCAACCCGCCGTGGCCTTGTATGCACGGTTGTACCCGCTGTTTCAGCAGGCATATGAAGAGCTGGGCTACCCCCAACGCTACTTCAACGACCGCCTGGTGGCCGTGCTGGACCACCTGCTGCTGGCACCCGAGCCCCAGGGCCCGCTGCGCGTCAAGCTCACGCCGGTGAACACCGACGTGCCCAACCTGCGCCCTTGGGTGCGGTATGAGTTTGTGGACCCGGCACTCGAATCGCTCACCAGCGGGCAGAAGATTCTGGTGCGGATGGGGCCTGCGAACCAAGCGCGCGCGAAAGCGCTGATCCGCGATTTGCGCAAGCGCGTGGCAACCAGCGAGTTGCAGCTCCCCCAGCGGTGAAGGATGTGAGCGGCTGCTGCGCGCTGGCTACAGCGGCAGTGCCATGGTGCGCTTGACCTCCTTGAGCGAGAAGCTGGTCGAGATCTCGCGCACACCCGGCAGGCTGCGCACATGGGTGCGCACATAGTCGGCAAACGATTCCAGGTCGGTGGCCACCACCTCCAGCTGGTAGTCATACCGGCCCGAGAGGTTGTGGCACGACAGCACCTGGGGCATGGCCATGACCTCGCGCTCCAGGGCCGAGGTGGTATCCGCCGTGTGGTCGTGCAATGCCAGCTGCACAAAGCCCAGCACGCCCCAGCCCACGCGCTGGCGGTGCAGATGGGCGTGGTAACCCGCAATGACGCCCGCATCCTCCAGCGCGCGCACGCGCCGCCAGCATGGCGAGGTGGACAACGAAACTGCCTCAGCCAGATCGCCCACGGTGGCGCGGCCGTCACGTTGCAGAGCGTTGAGGATCGTGCGGTCCACGGGGTCTAGCGGATGAGGGTGCATGGCAGTGTGTCCTGCTAACTGGGTAATTTGAGGCAAATTTTGCCTTCTTTGATCGTATGGAGGGAAAATAAGGCGAAAACTTACCCGTTGATGGGTTGAAGAATCTCCCTATTCCAAGGAGACCACCATGACCCGCACATCCACCACCGGCTTCAGCACCCGCGCCATCCACCACGGCTACAACCCGGCCGACCACCAGGGCGCGCTGGTGCCGCCTATCCACACCTCCGCTACCTTTGCGTTCCCTGATGTGGCGTATGGCGCGCGCTGCTTTGCGGGCGAGGAGCCCGGCTACTTTTACACCCGCATCGCCAACCCCACGCTGGCGCTGCTGGAGGGGCGCCTGGCCAGCTTGGAGCAAGGCGCAGGCGCCGTGGTGTTCGGCTCGGGCATGGGGGCCATCACGGCCACGCTGTGGTCCATGCTGGAGCCCGGCGACGAGATACTGGCCGACCTCACGCTGTACGGCTGCACCTTCTCGTTTTTGCACCACGGCCTGGGCCGCTTTGGCGTGAACGTGCGCCATGTGGACATGACCGACCCCGCCAACGTGGCCGCGGCGCTGAGCGAGAAGACGCGCGTGGTCTACCTGGAAACCCCGGCCAACCCCAACATGCGCCTGGTGGACATTGCTGCTGTGTCGGCCCTGGCCCGCGCCCAGGGCGCCAAGGTGGTGGTAGACAACACCTACTGCACGCCCTACCTGCAGCAGCCGCTGCTGCTGGGTGCAGATGTGAGCGTGCATTCCATGACGAAGTACCTGGGTGGCCATGGCGACCTGACCGCCGGTGCTGCCGTGTTTGCCGATGCCGCATTGGCCCATCACGTGCGCCTGTATGGCCTGAAGGACATGACGGGCGCCGTGATGTCTGCGCACGACGCGCACCTTGTGATGCGCGGCCTCAAGACGCTGGCGCTGCGCATGGACCGCCACTGCCAGAGCGCGCAGAAGGTGGCTGAGTTCATCGCTGCCCACCCGGCGGCTGCAGCCGTGCACTACCCCGGCCTGCCCAGCTTTGCGCAGCACGCGCTGGCAAAGCAGCAGATGCGCCAGATGGGCGGGATGATTGCTTTTGAGCTGCGTGGTGGCCTGCAGGCGGGTGTGCGCTTTATGGATGCGCTGCAGCTTGTGACCCGTGCGGTGAGCCTGGGCGATGCCGAGACACTGGCCCAGCACCCGGCCAGCATGACGCATTCCACCTACACGCCCGAGCAGCGTGCCGCCCACGGCATTGCCGAAGGGCTGGTGCGCCTGTCGGTCGGCCTGGAAGACCTGGATGACCTGCTGGCCGATATTGGCCAGGCACTGGACCTGGTGCAGGCGTTGGATTTCAAGGCCGAGTCCGCTACGGCGAAGGATGCGGCAGCGGCAGCGCTGTCTTGTAACGCACTTGCTTGAGCGCGAAGCTGGAGCGGATCTTTTCGAGCCCCGGAATGGGTGAAAGCTGCTCCAGGATGAATCGCTCCAGCGCCGCAATGTCGGGCAGCGCCACGCGGATAAGGTAGTCCGAGTCACCGCTCATCAGGTAGCACTCCATCACCTCATCGTGCTCGGCAATGCGCTGTTCAAAGTCGGCCAGCGCTTCCTTGCTTTGTGTCTTCAGGCTTATGCTGATGAACACGTTCAGCCCCAGCCCGAGCGCCGCCGCATTGGCCAGCGCCACATAGCGGGCGATGACGCCCGCAGCCTCCAGCGCCTTCACCCGCGCCAGGCAGGGCGACGGAGACAGGTGCACGCGCCGTGCCAGCTCCACGTTGGAGAGCGAGCCATCGGCCTGCAGTTCAGCCAGGATGCGCAGATCGGTAGTGTCGAGCTTCATGTGCTGCAAAAGTTTTATGTGGCAGCATATTGTGCTGCTGTGCGGACTTGAAGTTTGTGATTCGGCATCACATTTTTTGCAATTCCTTCTAGAGTGTGCTTCCATGAACGCCCCTTTGCCATCCCACCTGCTCCACCCCCAGGACACCCTGGCCGACATCGACCCCCAGGAAACCGCCGAATGGCGCGATGCTTTTTTGGCGCTGGTCGCCACCCAAGGCCCCGAGCGCGCGCGGCACATGCTGCAGGAGCTGGTGCGCATGGCGCGTGCCCAGCGCATTGGCTGGCAGCCTGATCTGAACACGCCGTATGTGAACACGGTGGCCGTGCAAGACCAGCCGGTGTTCCCCGGCGACCTGGCGGTGGAAGAGCGCGTGGCCTCCATCGTGCGCTGGAACGCGCTGGCCATGGTGGTGCGCGCCAACCAGGCGTATGGTGAGCTTGGCGGCCACATCGCCAGCTATGCCAGCGCGGCCGATCTGTTTGAGAGTGGCTTCAATCATTTCTTCCGCGCCCGTGAAGGCGTGGGCGAGGGCCAGCACCGGGGCGACCTGGTGTTCTTCCAACCCCACAGCGCGCCGGGCGTGTATGCACGCGCGTTCCTCGAAGGGCGCTTGTCCGAAAAAGATCTCATGCACTACCGCCAGGAGCTGACGGCACCGGCTGAAGGCGCACAGGGCCTGTCCAGCTACCCGCACCCGTGGCTGATGCCGGACTTCTGGCAGTTCCCCACCGGGTCGATGGGCATCGGCCCCATCAGCAGCATCTACCACGCGCGTTTCATGCGCTACCTCACGCACCGCAACCTGCTCGATTGCAGCCAACGCAAGGTGTGGGGCGTGTTCGGCGATGGCGAGATGGACGAGCCCGAGAGCATGAGCGCGTTGACCCTGGCTGCGCGCGAGGGTCTGGACAACCTCGTCTGGGTGGTCAACTGCAACCTGCAGCGCCTGGACGGCCCGGTGCGCGGCAACGGCCGCATCATCGACGAGCTGGAGCGCCTATTTGCTGGCGCGGGCTGGAACGTGGTCAAGCTGGTGTGGGGCAGCGACTGGGACGGCCTGTTCGCCCGCGACCTGACTGGAGCCTTGGTGCGCACACTGGAGGGCACCGTTGATGGGCAGATGCAGACCTTTGCCGCCAAGGACGGTCGTTTCAACCGCGACAACTTCTTCGGCCAGAACCCCGAGCTTGCGGCGCTGGCCCAGGGCATGACGGACGAGCAGATTGATCGCTTGAAGCGCGGCGGGCACGACCTGGTGAAGATCCACGCCGCCTACGCTGCGGCCAGCGCGCACAAGGGCCAGCCCACCGTGATCCTGGCCCACACCAAAAAGGGCTACGGCATGGGCACGGCTGGCCAGGGCAAGATGACGACGCACAGCCAGAAGAAGCTGGACGAGACTGACCTCATCGAATTTCGCAACCGCTTTAACCTGCCGTTGTCGGACGAGCAGGCCACGAGCCTGGCTTTCTTCAAGCCCGCCGAAGACAGCCCCGAGATGCGCTACCTGCGCAGCCACCGCGACGCGCTGGGCGGCTACCTGCCGCGCCGCGAAACAGCCTGTGAAGTGCTACCCGTGCCTGCCATCGAAAGCTACGCGCAGTTCGCGCTGCAGGCCGACGGCAAGGAGATGAGCACCACCATGGCCTTTGTGCGCATGCTGGGCACGCTGCTGAAGGATGCCAACTTGGGCCCGCGCATCGTGCCCATCGTGGCCGACGAGGCGCGCACCTTTGGCATGGCCAACCTGTTCAAACAGGTCGGCATCTACAGCAGCGTGGGCCAGCGGTACGCGCCCGAGGACATCGGCTCGGTGCTGAGCTACCGCGAGGCGCTGGACGGCCAGATTCTGGAAGAAGGCATCAGCGAGGCCGGCGCCATCGCCAGCTGGACGGCGGCGGCCACCAGCTACAGCGTGCACGGCCTGGCCATGCTGCCCTTCTACATCTACTACTCGATGTTCGGCTTCCAGCGCGTGGGCGACGCCATCTGGGCCGCTGCCGACCAGCGTGCGCGCGGCTTCTTGCTGGGGGCTACGTCGGGCCGCACCACGCTCGGCGGCGAAGGCCTGCAGCACCAGGATGGCTCCAGCCACCTGGTAGCAGCCACCATCCCCAACTGCAAAGCCTACGACCCGGCCTATGCGGGCGAGATGGCCGTCATCATCGACGCGGGTATGCGCGAGATGGTGACCGAACAGCGCGACGTTTTTTATTACGTGACGCTGATGAACGAGAACTACGCGCAGCCTGGTCTGCCCGCCGGTGCTGCAGAAGGCGTGCTGCGCGGGTGCTATGTTTTTAATAGCTATCAGCGCTTGATTGATAAGCGCGAGAGCCCGATTTCATCTAAATCTGTCACCTTGATGGGCTCTGGCGCCATCCTGACCGAGGTGGTCAAGGCGGCCGAGTTGCTGGCTGCCGAAGGCGTGGAGGTGAACGTGCTCAGCGTGACCAGCTGGAGCGAACTGGCCCGCGACGGCGTGGCATGCGAGCAGCGTTGGTTGGCCGGCGAATCTGCGCCTGCACCCGCATGGCTGATGCAGCAACTTGCCATGACGCGCGGCCCGGTGATTGCCGCCACCGACTACGTGCGCGCCGTTCCTGAGACTGTGCGGGCGTTCATCCCTGAAGGCCGTAAGTTTGTGACCCTGGGCACAGATGGATTTGGCCGCAGTGACACACGCGCAGCGCTTCGGGAGTTTTTTGGGGTGGATGCCGCCAGCGTAGTGCGCGCTGCGCGCCGCGCGCTGGCCGCTGGCTGACGACCACGGGTGCCGTGTGGGCGCTTGCTGTCGTTGCGCCAATGCACCAATTCTTAATTGCGTAAATGCGTGAATGCCCCATGGGAGTGGGGTGGGTGAATGCCGTTGCCCAATTCGATGTTGGCTTCCTACAATGGCCCAACAACCGCGAGAGAGCGCCATGACACACGTCACCTGGGACAACGACTCACCGAGCACCTGGACAGCAACGATGGACGGGCAAGCACTTTGCTCCATCAAGCGCAAAGACATTGGAGGGTGGACCGCCGCCTGGGCAGACGAGCGCCTGTGGCCGGCGCCGCCGCATCTGCCCAAGGCCATGCCCCAACCCACACGGTTTTTCAGCAGTCTGGACGAGGCCAAGCTGGCGGTCGAGCAGGCGCTGTCTGCGTGAACCCTTGCCGGGCGTGAATCCCTTCAGGTTTCAGTCCTGGTTCTGGGGTGTCTGATTTGCTTCTGTTTTCGTAGCATTGAGCGCAATACCATCAAGCGCCAGGGTCAGAATTGAATCAAAAATTCTGCCCCGCAAACCGCTATCATCCCGCCAGCAAAGCGCAAAACCGAGCCAGGTCCACATTGCCGCCGCTGATGAGCACGCCCACGCGCTGGCCCTTGAGTTCGCTCTGCATGGCCCTCGCTGCTGCAAAACCCAGGCAGCCGGTGGGCTCCACCACCAGCTTCATGCGCTCGGCAAAAAAGCGCATGGCATCCACCAATTGCTCGTCCGTCACAGTGAGGATGTCGTCCACGTCGCGGCGGATGATAGGGAAGGTGATGTTGCCCAGATGCTGCGTCTGCGCGCCGTCGGCAATCGTCTGCGGGGTGTCGATGTGCACGATGGCGCCGCTGCGAAACGACTGCTGACCGTCGTTGCCCGCTGCGGGCTCTACGCCGTAGAGCTTGGTCTTGGGCGACAGTGCACGCGTGGCTAGCGCCGAGCCCGACAGCAGGCCGCCGCCGCCCAGGCATACAAAGAACGCATCGAGCGGACCTACCTCTTCAAACAGCTCCTTGGCGGCGGTGCCCTGGCCCGCCAGAACGTCGGCATGGTCGTAGGGCGGTATCAAGGTCAGGCCGTTGCGCTCGGCCAGGTCGCGGGTGATCTGCTCGCGGTCTTGGGTGTAGCGGTCGTAGAACACCACGGTGGCGCCGTAGCCCTGCGTGGCGGCGACCTTGGCAGAAGGCGCGTCCTGCGGCATCACGATGGTGGCGGGGATGCCCAGCTCGCGCGCGGCCAGCGCAATGCCCTGCGCATGGTTGCCAGACGAGAACGCGATCACGCCCGCTTTGCGCTGGGCTGCGTCGAACCGGGCCAGTGCGTTGAACGCGCCACGAAACTTGAAAGCGCCCATGCGCTGCAGGTTCTCGCATTTAAAGAACACCTGCGCTCCAAATTCTTCGTCGATGGTGCGCGAGGTGATAACGGGTGTGCGGTGGGCGTGGCCCGCTATGCGGCCGGCAGCGGCCACAACGTCGTCGTAGGTGGGAAGGGCGGGGGGTGTAGTGATCATGCGGGGAGTCCTGGGGGTGGCAAGCCGCCCATTATCAAAGTCTGCCGCCTGCCCGTGTGCTTGGGCACTGCTGGATGGGTATCTCAGGCAAGCCTTGGGGGCTGGGCTGCCACTTCCGGACGCCTGAAGAACGCATCCAGCACCGGTACCAGCGTCGGGAACTCCTGCGCAAACCGCGCACGGTTCACAAAATAGGCCTCGCACGCCACCGCAAAAAACTCGGACTGCGACGTGGCGCCATAGGCGTCCAGCCAGGGGCGCTCTGCCCCAAAGCGGTCGGCCAGGATGACGCGTTCGCGGAACTGCTCGTACGCGGGCTCCCAGGCCGCCCACCACGCGCCATAGGCCGCACGGCCGCTGCGGGTGCCCATGAAGCCTGCGGGCAAGGGTGGGCAGCCGTTGGGTTGGCCGCTCTTCATATCGAGCTTGTGCACAAACTCGTGCACCACCACGTTATGGCCGCGCGCGGTGTTTTCTGCTGCATTGGCCACGTGTTGCCAGCTGAGCATGATGGGCCCGCGCTCCATGGCCTCGCCCAGCAGCACCTGGGTGTGTTCATGCACCACGCCCGCTTCGTCTACCGTATTGCGGCGGGCCACGGCCTCGCCCGCGTGCAGCACGATGCCCACAAAATCGTCATACCAGCCGAGCGCCTTGGCGGGGTCGCCCCAGTGCAACAGGGGCAGGCAGGCCTGTGCCGCAATGTCGATGGCCATGGCGTCGGTCACCTCCAGGCCATGGGCGCCGTGGAACTCCTTGTCATGCAGGAACAGGGCGCTCAAGGCGCGCAGCTTGGCCTGGTCGTGCAGCGACAGGGCTGCTAGAAAGGGGTAGCGCTGCAAGGTCTGCACCCACAGCGTGGCCGAGATGTCGGGCACAGGGGCCACGGTGGCGCGGACGCGGCTCCAGAGCCGGTTGAAAAGAGGTGGCATGGCGATCAGGCAGCAGGAGGTCAAGCCCCGCGCAGTTCAGGATCGCTCGTACATGGGGGCCAGGGCGATGCGTTCCAACCCCGCGCGGGATAAACGCAGTGTTTCCACGCGGGGGGGTAATGCCGCGGCGTCCCAGTCGCTGAGCACCACGCGACGCAGGCCCGGGGCCAGCGCATGGTCGGCGGGGCGGTGGGTGTGGCCGTGGATGAGCGTGTGGGCATCGGCCGCCTGCAACCATGTGATGGTCGCAGGTCCGTCCACGTCGGCATAGGTGACGCCGGATTGCTTGCGCGCCTCGCTCTCCTGGCGGATTCCGCGTGCCTGCGCGCGGCGGGTAGCCAGCGGCTGCGCCAGAAACTGGGCCTGCCACTCGGCGCTGCGCGCCTGCACCCGAAAGCGCTGGTAATCCACGTCGTCCAGGCACAGCAAGTCGCCATGGCTGAGCACATAGCGCTGGCCGTCAAACACCAGCACGGTGGGGTCTGACAAGCCGGTGATACCGCATTGCGCCAGAAATCCAGTACCCGCGAGAAAGTCGCGGTTGCCGTGCATGAAGTACACCGGCAGGCGCCGTGCCGCCGATTGCAAGTGCGCACAGCCCTGTGCCTCGAAACTGCCGGGCTCTGCCAGTGCATCGTCGCCCACCCATACCTCGAACAGGTCGCCCAGGATGAACAACGCATCTGCTTCAGTGGTGGCCAAGTAGCGCTGAAAGGCGCCAACGGTGGCGGGCTCACTGGCCTGTAGATGCAGGTCTGAAATGAAATCGACCGTGCGCCAGTGCGATGGAGCGACAAGCTCCTCGAACCGGGGCACGGTCGTGGTCACGAACTTTGACGTCAGATCAACGCGAGATCAAAGTGCGATAAGAGTGGGATTAAAGCGCAACAGCCTTCTCGATCACGACGTCTTCCTTTGGCACGTCGTCGTGGAAACCCTTGCGGCCGGTTTTCACGGCCTTGATCTTGTCCACCACATCGGCGCCACCGACCACTTTGCCGAACACGGCGTAACCCCAGCCCTGGGCTGACGGTGCGGTGTGGTTCAGAAAGCCGTTGTCGGCCACGTTGATGA
>NZ_JBKBXG010000113.1:0-14310 GCF_046314175.1 Acidovorax sp.
CCGTGTGGTGGCCGGCGACAACTGGTCGGCCTGGATGGCCTGCATCGAGGCGGCGTCATGCCGCGGCCGGAGAGCGAGCAGTTGCTCGATGCGGTCGAAGCGGTAAGGCACCACCCAGTCCTGCCCGAGGAAAAGGTCAGAACCCGCCGGCACCACGCTCTGGTTGGCATTCGAGAACCAGCCTTTTTTGCCGATGACGGTTGCGTCGGCTTGTGGTGTCTGCGCATAAGGCAGCCAGCCGGCCCAGTCATACCGGGCATCCCAGCCCGGCGACGGCGCAACGCCGAGGATGTCGTTGTCCGCCTTGCGCAACGGCACCTTGCCGATGGCCTTGTAGGCAACCTTGCCGGCCACGTCGGCCATCACCACGTTCTGCATCGGCGAGTGGTGGTCGGCATAGGCGGCGATCAGTTCGTCCACCGACTGCGCCTGGTTGGCGCGCAGGGCGGCCACCGCCGTGCGGTTGTCGGTCTCCAGCGCGCTCCAGCGCAGCGAGATCACGTACTTGCCAGTGTCCAGCAGCTCGCCATGGGTTTTCTGCGCGTCGCTGAGCACCGGCCCGTGGCGGCTGCTGCGCACCTGCAGCATGACGTCGGCCTTGCCCTTGACCTTGATGGTTTCGCTGCGGGTCGTGAACGCCGCCCACTGCGCCGGCCCGCTGCCGGGAACGCGGTATTGCTGCGGGTTGGCCGGGTTGATCTGCTCCAGGTAAAGGTCCTGCACGTCGGGGCCGGTGTTGGTAAAGCCCCAGGCCACGCGGTCGGTGCGCCCCAGCACCACAAACGGCAGCCCGGGCAAAGTCGCGCCCACCGCATCAATGGCACCGATGGGTGTCCCGTCAGACGCCTTGCCCGCAGGCGACTGCATGCCTGCAAAGTACCAGATGGCAGGCGCAGACAGCCCCAGATGCGGGTCGTTGGCGAGCAGTGGCTTGCCGCTGACAGTGCGAGTGCCCGCCAGCACCCAGTTGTTGCTGCCCTTGCCTTCGTTGGTGCCCGCGTTGCGCGTCAGCTCGTCAGACCACGCCAGCATGCCAGCGCTGATCTGGCGGGGCAGTGGGCCTTGGCGGCTGCTCGCCTGTGCGGTGGCTGCATGGGCTTGGCCTGCCGCTCCGGGCGCCATGGCTGAAGGCGCAGCGCCACCCGACCGGTACACGCCCAGTTGGCGGTACAACGCGGCCAGGTCGGCAGATGCCGCAGGTGGTTCGCCGGGGTATGGTGGCATCAGCTGCCACAGGCGGTCGGTGTCCAGTATCTTGGCCACCGACAGGCGCGCAAACTCGTTGCCCCAGTTGCCGCCCAGGTCCAGCGCCATCATCAGCGCCCAGCCCACGCTGTCTTCGGGCTCCCACACCGCACCGGTGTCTCCGCCGGGCTTGACGCCCAGAACGTGGAACTCGGGCGACAGCGCCTGCAAGCGGTCTTTGTGAAACGCGTGGATGCCCTGGCTGTAGGCCTGCAGGGCTTCCTTGGCGTACAGCGGCAAGCCGTCGTACTGGCGGCGGGCCGTGCCCATGATGTCCAGCGAGCGCATGAGCTTGTCGGTCTCCAGCGTGGCCTCGCCAAACACTTCCGACAACTGACCGTGCATGACGCGGCGGTTGAACTCCAGCTGCCAGGTACGCTCCTGCGCGTGCACAAACCCCATGGCAAACCAGGCGTCTTGCGGCGTTTGTGCGTGGATGTGGGTCACGTCCGCTGCGTCGCGCTGCACCTGCACTGCGCCGCGCAGCCCGGCCACGCTAAGCTTGCCATCCACCACCGCAAAGCTGCGCTGCACGTACACCGCGGCGCCTGTGCCTGCCAGAAGCACCGCCACCACCAGCCCGACGGCTGTCCGCTTCATCCATGCCATGTCTTGTGTCTCCTGCTTGTTGTGTTGTGCGGTTCAGGCGTTTGCTGCCCGACCATCGCAAGCGGCTCGGGCGCCACGCGCCCGCCGAATCAGCCCAAGTGCACGCTGCTGCCCTGCACCCGAAAATTTATCACCGGGGCACTAGGCTCGTTGAATGACACACCGAGTGCAATCTGGCCCGTGCCATGCAGGATGCAGGTATCCCGCCGCAGACGCACGGGTGAAATGCTGCCGTCAAATCGCACCCAGGTGCCAAAGCTGCTCATGTCGGTCAGCACAAAACCGCTGTTGCGCCAGTCAATGCGTGCGTGCAAACGCGACACGCGGGGGTCGTTGATGCACAGCTGTACATCCGTCGCACGGCCGACATGCACGGGTGCGTCGGTGGAGACAAATGACATGTCCACCCCATGCCATGAGAACTGAATCTGCCCAAGAATGGAATCTGCCGGCGCAAAACTGCTGACCAGCGCCGCCTGCATGGTGAGGGAGTCGGGCGCTTCGTTCTCGCGCCACTCCACCTGGTAGAGCATCAGCAGCTCCGCTTTGCCGCGAATCTCCATCATGCCGAGTTTGCGGTACCAGGCATCGGGCGCAGCGCCTGCCAGCAGCACAGCAGTTTCGGTGGCCCAGATTTCGGCAGGTCCCGCACGTTCGCACAGGCGTGAGGCCACATTGACGGCGTCGCCGTAGCAGTCGCCGTCTACGTCCACGACTTCGCCACTAGCTACGCCTACCCGAATGTCCATGCGCAGGGGCTGAGGCCACCGGTTTAGTCGGACCTGGTGCTGTCGCAGCATGGTCGTCATGGCGGTTACGGCGCTGGACGCATCGCCAAAAATGCCGAGGACTCCATCGCCCAACTTCTTGACGACGCGCCCGCCGTGGGATTCAAACGAATCGCCGATCCATTGGGTGACCTGCGTGACCGCCTCGGTGGCACGCTCGTTGCCCAGCGTTTCATACAAGGACGTGCTGCCTGAAATATCTGCAAAGACCACCGTTGACAACACGTTCATGAACGGGGACCTGTGGGTAACATCATGTGAACCAGTTTAGTGCAAGCCGAATGAAGACGCAGCCACAAAAGCGTCAACAATTCTCAGCGCTGCACTGCAGCGCCGCAGCCATCGCACCAGGCCCGTCCATTAAAAAAAGCACTGGCTTTTCTCCTACCCGAAGTCTTGCCTCAAACACGTAAAACTTGGCAACAGACGGCCCCGGTATGTTGTCTTTACGCAAAAACAGGAGCGCGCCCCTTGTGCCAATCTTCGCTCCCGCGTAACTTGGCCGGCCCTGTTACAAATTCCGCACTGCACCACAGCCATGCGCTGGAACAAGCCCAACGTCCGCAACAGCCTGCACGACCTGCTAGGCCGTGACAAGCCGTCTTCGACGGCCTGGGTGCGCGACCAGGGGCTGGAGGACATCCGCCGCGCCATGCTGCAGTGCCTGGCGGGCGTGTCTGGGTGCGAGGTGGCACGCATGAACATGCGGCTGCGCTATGCTGGCGACATCGAAGCCCTGTGGTACCTGCGCACGGACCTGTTCAACACACTGATTCCCCTGCGCGGCCAGGCCGATGCACAGCGGGTGCTAGACCATGTGACCCCGCTGTTCCAGGGCCAGTTGCCCCGCTCGCTGCGCGCACCTTTGATGCAGCAAATGCACCTCTGACCCCCGCTCATATCGGAGTGATGGCTCAGAGGCTGAGAGTTTTTTAGCCGAGCCCGAAAGGCGCGCGAAAACGCCTCGGATCTAGGCGCAAAGCACAGCCATAGCTCGGGCTATGGCGAGCATTTGCAACGACGAGCCGGGGCGTTTTGGTGTGCAAGGCGGGCATGGATAAAAAACTCTCAGCCTCTCAGCCTCTCAGCCTCTCTCAGTGCTGGTGGCCCCAGTAGATCAGCGCATCGCGCTCCTCTACAGACAATGACACCGTAGCGCCCACGGGCAACAACACCTTGGTCTCCACATGACCGAACGGCAGGTTGGTCAGCACCGGCGCCTTGATCTGGGTGCGCAGCCAGTCCACCACCGTCTGCAGCTTGTAGCCCTTGTCGTGTGGCGCCAGCTTGTAGTTGGTGAACTGGCCCAGCACCACGGCCTTCTGCTGGGCCAGTACACCGGCATGCAGCAATTGGGTCAGCATGCGTTCGATGCGGTAGGGGTGCTCGTGCACGTCTTCCACAAACAGCACCCCTCCCTTGATCTGCGGCAGGTAGGGCGTGCCCACCAGTGATGCCAGCACCGCGAGGTTGCCGCCCCACAGCGTGGCGCTTTTCACATACACATTGGGCACGGCCGGTTTGCCCGTGGCCGCGTTGGGCTGCTCTTTGTTCATGCGCCAGCCTGTGCCTTCGCCGTGGCCGGTCAACAAGTCGTCAAAGCAGGCTTCCATGATGTCGTCGGGCTCGCCCGACACACCAAAATCCGCGCCCAGCGATGGGCCTGCCCACGTGGTGGCGCCGGTTTTGGCCAGCACTGCCAGCTGAAAGGCAGTGAAATCGCTCACACCCACAAAGTGCATGCCTTTTTCAATCGCCTTGGCCACCGCCTTGTAGCGGATGCCCGGCAGGATGCGCGACAGGCCGTAGCCCCCGCGCGAGATCAGCGCCACATCGGCGCCGCTGGCCGCAGCGCGGTGGATGGCGGCCAGCCGGGTGGCGTCGTCGCCCGCAAAACGGGTGTGGGTGGCCAGCGCGTCCTCGTCCACCTCCACGTCATGGCCCAGGGCCTTGAGCCGGGCAATGCCGCGCTTGAAGGCCGCCTTGTCGCGCACCGCACTGGAGGGCGAATAGATATAGATGTGTTTGGGACCATGGTCGTGGTCGCACTGAGAGTGGTCGTGATGGTGGTCGTGCAAAGCGCTCAGGCCCGCCGGGGCCTGCTCCGTAAACAGGGGGATGACCGGCGCTGGATGCGCAAGCACCCGGCCGGAAGTCAGTGCGCGAAGTATTCCACAGCCTGTGCGGCGATGGCCTCGCCGTGCTCCTGCACAAAGTGGCCCGCCTTCGGCAGCACCACGGGCTCGGGGCAGCCTCGGATCACCTGTTGCAGCGCCCGCATCGTGGGCAGGCCCAGCACGGGGTCTTGCGCCCCCACCACCATCAAGCTGCGGCCCTGCCACTGCTGCTGCCAGAACTGGCGGGCCTCACGCGACACGGCGGCGCCGGGGTCATCGGTGGCGGCGGGCACACGTTCGGGAAACGCCCGCAGAGCGGCACGGTAGCCGCGATCAGGAAAAGGCGCGTCGTAGGCCGCGCACTCGGCTTCGGTCAGGTGCGGGTTGCCAGGCGCCAGCAGGCGCCCTACCCCAAACAGCGGCTTGTCGCGGCACATCGCGCGCCAATCGACAAACCCGGCGGGCAACGGCGCATCGCCCGTCGCCAGCAAGGTGTTCATCACCAGCAAGCCGTCAAAACGCTCTGGCATCGCCATGGGCAAGGTCAAGCCCAGAATCCCGCCCCAATCCTGCACCACCAGCACGGTGTTGTGCAGGTCCAGCCGCTCGATCAATTCCAGCAGCGTCTGCCGGTGCCAGTCAAACTGGTGCATGCCCTCTTTCTTAGGCTTGTCGCTTTTGCCAAAGCCGATCAGGTCGGGCGCCACTACGCGGTCGCCCGCCGCCAAAAATGGGGGCAGCATGCGCCGGTACAGATAGCTCCAGGCCGGGTTGCCATGCAGGCACAGCCAGGTGCGTGAGGCATCCCTGGGGCCTTCGTCGAGGGTGTGTAAGCGCAAGCCCGCCAGGCTGGGCAAGTCGCTGATGTAGTGGGGCGCCCACGGGTAGTCGGGCAACGTGGCAAACGCCGCATCGGGCGTGCGCAACGCGTCGTCGCGCAAGGGATGGCGGGCCAGTGCCTCGGTGCGTTGTTGATGGCGGCGCTGGCGGAAAAATCCGCTGAGCAGACCACCACATTCTTCGGCCAGCACCCCGCCCTGCACCTGGGTCTGGTGGTTCAACTCGGCATGCCCAAACAGGTTGAGCACCGAGCCTGCCGCACCCGTTTTGGGCTCTGCCGCGCCGTACACCACCCGCGCCAGCCGCGCATGCAGCATGGCGCCGCTGCACATGGCGCAGGGCTCCAGAGTGACGTACAGGCTGCAGCCGTCCAGCCGGTAGTTGCCCAACCGCTGCGCTGCTGCGCGCAGGGCCACGATCTCGGCATGGGCCGTGGGGTCGTGGCCCTCTACCGGGGCATTGCGGCCGGTGGCGATGACTTGGCCGTCCTTGACCACGATGGCACCCACAGGCACCTCACCTGCGCTGGCGGCCGCTTGCGCCTCGGCCAATGCCAGGCGCATCCAGTGCGTATCGTCGTCAGCGGTCATTACTACTCAATTGATAGCTGGTAGCGCTTTATGGATAAGCGCTAGAGGCCAATTTGACCAATATCTATTTGCCTTCATCCGGCATGGGACGGGCCTGCTGCATCAAGGCGTCCACCTGCTGCTTGACCTGCTGCTGCACCTGTTGGCTCTGGTCACGGACCGAACCCGTGGGTGTTGAAGCGGGAGCGGCAGCGCCAGGGACCGTCTGCAGTGCAGGCACCGCTGTGCGCGTGGCAGACATCTGCTTTTTCACCAGCATGCCCACCAAGGCCAGCGCCACCACCAGCCCGACCAAACCAAACATTGCACGCATGTTTTTGCTCCTTGCCGGGCGCCACGGCCCAGTTGCTACGGGCCGACTGTATCAATGAAAACGACCGCCCAAGGCGGCCGTCGAAAGCACCGTAGCGGCGACAGCGTCAGTTCAGCGCCACGCGGCTGCCGTCCTTGAAGGTGTACAGCGTCACGGCGGGCGTCGTCAGCTCACCCTTGGCGGTGAAGGCGATGTTGGCGGTCACGCCCTTGTATTCGGTTTTGGCAATCAAGGGGCCAAACACTTTGGGGTCCACCGAGTTGGCGCGCTTCATCGCGTCGGCCAGCACCATCGCAGCGTCGTAGGCATAGGGACTGTAGATCTGAAACTGGCCCGGGAACTTGGCGTCGTAGCGCTTCTTCCAGTCAGCGCCGCCCTGCATCTTGTCCACCGACGCACCGCCAGTGGCGCAAGTCACATTCTTCAAGGCCGGTGTCTTACCCGACAACTCGGGCAGCTTTTCGGTGCACAGCGCATCGCCACCAAAATACTTCACCTGCCCCAAGCCCAATTGCTCCATCTGGCGCAGCATGGGGCCGGCTTGGGCGTCCAGACCACCGTAGAAGATCGCGTCAGGCTTCTTGTTCTTGATGGCCGTGAGGATGGCCATGAAATCGGTGGCCTTGTCGTTGGTGAACTCCTCGGCCACCACTTTCAGGCCCTTTTGTTGTGCGGTGGCCTTGAAGACCGAGGCCACGCCCTGGCCATACGCCGTGCGGTCGTCAATGATGGCCACGCTCTTGAGCTTCTGATGGTCAGCACCAAACAGTGCCAGCGCCGCGCCCAGCGAGTTGTCGTTGGCGATCAGTCGGAAGGTGGTCTTGTGGCCGGGCCGGGTCAGGTCGGGGTTGGAGGCCGAGGCCGTGATGTGCGGCAGATCGCACTTGGCATAAATGGCCGATGCCGGGATGGAGGTGCCCGACTGCAGGTGCCCCACCACGCCAGCCACCTTCTGGTCGCACAGCTTTTGCGCCACGGCGGTGGCCTGGCGCGGGTCGCCTGCGTCGTCTTCGGCCGCAATTTCAAACTTGATCTTCTTGCCGCCGATCACAAGGTTCTGGGCGTTCAGGTCGTCAATGGCCAGGCGCACACCGTTTTCGGTGTCCTTGCCGATATGGGCAATGCCGCCCGACACGGGGCCTGCGTGGGCGATCTTCACGGTTTGCACGTCCTGCGCGGCGGCACTGGCAGCGGCCAGCGAACAGACGGCCAAAACAGCAGCAGTTGACAGAGAAAAACGGAATGACAAAGAAGGACGCAACACGGTGAAAGTCTCCAGATTCTGTAAAAAGCAGTTCTACACCGCACCAATATGGGGCGCGACGAGGCCCGCATCCTAGCCACTGCGGTCGCCAAAATTCACCCGTTGCTATGCAAACTTAGCAATTTGCCAGGTCATTAACGCGGCTAATGCGGCTGACAGATTGGCGATATCGCGGATTGCGCCCACGCGATGAAGCACGCTGGGATAATCCTGGCCCATGTCTCTCCTGCCCCACCAGCTCGAACTGCTCTCGCCCGCCCGCGACGCAGACATTGGCATCGAAGCCATCAACCACGGCGCTGACGCCGTCTACATCGGCGGCCCCGCGTTTGGCGCACGCGCCAGCGCGGGCAATGACATCCGGGACATCGAGCGCCTGGTGAAGCACGCGCACCGATTCAACAGTCGCATCTTCATCACACTCAACACCATCCTGCGCGACGACGAGCTGGAGGCCGCGCGCCAGATGGCATGGCAGGTGTACGAGGCCGGGGCCGATGCGCTGATCATCCAGGACATGGGCTTGCTCGAAATCGACGACCTGCCGCCCATCCAGTTGCACGCCAGCACCCAGACCGACATCCGCACGCCCGAAAAAGCGCGGTTTTTGCAAGACGCCGGCCTGTCGCAGATAGTGCTGGCGCGCGAGCTGACGGTGCAGCAGATCGCTGCCGTACACAAGGCCCTGGGCCCAGTCGATGCGCCCGGCCGCGCCAACATCGAGTTCTTCATCCACGGCGCACTGTGCGTTGCCTACAGCGGCCAGTGCAACATCAGCCATGCGCAGACAGGCCGCAGCGCCAACCGCGGCGACTGCAGCCAGGCCTGCCGCCTGCCCTACCAGGTGACCGACGCCCACGGCCGCTTCATCGCGCACGACAAGCACGTGCTGAGCATGAAGGACAACAACCAGAGCGACAACCTGCGCGCGCTCATCGACGCGGGTGTGCGCAGCTTCAAGATCGAAGGCCGCTACAAGGACATGGGCTATGTGAAGAACATCACGGCCCACTACCGCACCCTGCTCGACGAGATCATTGAAGAACGCGAAGCCCAGGGCCGGCCGCTCTCCCGCTCGTCGAGCGGGCGCACCACCTTCACCTTCACGCCCGACCCGCTGCAGAACTTCAACCGCGAGTTCACCGACTACTTCGTCACCGGCCGCAAAGAAGACATTGGCGCGTTCGACACACCCAAAAACCCCGGCCAGGCCATCGGCTGGGTGACCAAGGTGGGCCCGGACTTTGTCGAGCTGGAAGTGAGCGACCCCAGCACGGTGCTGCACAACGGCGACGGCCTGTGCTACTACGACCTGCACAAGGAGCTGATCGGCATGGCCATCAACGTCGCCGAGCCCGTATCCCCACGCAGCGTGAGCCAGTGGCGCGTGTACCCCAAGGACCCGATGGAGGGCTTCAAGGACTTGCGCAAAGGCACCGAGGTCAACCGCAACCGCGACTTGGTCGGGGTGCGCACGCTCGAGAAAAAATCCAGCGACCGCCGCATCGGCCTGTGGGCGCACCTGAGCGAGACCCCCACCGGCTTCAGCCTGATGCTGACCGACGAAGACGGCAATGTGGGCTGCGCCGAGGTGCAGCAACCGCACCAAAACGCCGCCGATACTGCCAAGGCCGAAGCCAGCCTGCGCGAGCAGCTGGGCCGCTTTGGCGCCAGCATCTTTGCGGTGCATGACATCGCACTGCAGTTGTCCCAGCCCTGGTTCGTGCCCGCCTCGGTGCTCAACGCGCTGCGCCGCGATGCACTGGCCGACCTGGAGGCCAACCGCGCAAACAATTTCGAGCGCCTGCAACGCGCGACGCCCGTCGAGCCCCCTGCCCCATACCCCGACGACACGCTGAGCTTTCTGGGCAATGTGTTCAACCACAAGGCGCACGACTTCTACGTGCGCCACGGTGTCAAGGTGATCGACGCGGCCTACGAGGCACACGAAGAAGAAGGCGAAGTCAGCCTCATGATCACCAAACACTGCGTGCGTTTTTCGATGAGCCTGTGCCCCAAGCAGGCCAAGGGCGTGACCGGTGTGCAGGGCACCATCAAAGCCGAACCCTTGATGTTGATCAATGGCAAGGAGAAGCTGACCTTGCGCTTTGATTGCAAGCCCTGTGAAATGCATGTGGTGGGCAAGATCAAGCGCCAGGTGCTGAACCAGGCCAAAGAGATCCCCCTGACCTTCTACAAAGCCCGGCCGCACAGCGCCCATTGACGCCGCATGCGGCCGTCGCCACACGGATTGCCGCATGTCCCCAGTCAACCAGCCCCACCTGCACCCCGCCGAGGCGGTCGCGCAGGCCCACGGCGTCAACCCCTATGACGGCCTGCAAGCCGACGAGGCCCTGCGCCGCAGCGCCACCCATGGTGCCAATGACCTCGTCGCCACCCAAAGCCGCACCTGGTGGCACCTGCTGGCCGAACAGTTCAAGGACTTCATGGTGCTGGTGCTGCTGGGCGCAGCAGTGGTGTCAGGCCTGGTGGGCGAGCCGACAGACACGATCGTGATTCTGGTCATCGTGGTGCTGAACGCGGTCATCGGGTTCGTACAGGCCTGGCGCGCCGACAAGGCCATGGCCGCGCTGCGCCAGCTGGCGGCGGCACAGGCCACGGTGCTGCGCAACGGCGAGGTGCAGGTGGTGCCCGCCAGCGTGCTGGTGCCGGGCGACATCGTGCTGCTGGAAGCGGGCAACCAGATCCCGGCCGACCTGCGGCTGATCGAGATCGCGCAGCTGCAAGTGGATGAATCAGCCCTCACCGGCGAGTCCGTCACGGTGGCCAAGCAGACCGAGGCCCTGGCCGCGCCCGACGTAGGCGCCTTGGGCGACCAGACCAACATGGCCTTCAAGGGCACTACCGCCACGCACGGCAGGGCGCGGGGCCTGGTGGTGGCCACCGGCATGCACACCGAGCTGGGCAAGGTGGCGTCGCTGCTGGACACCAGTGACCGCAGTACGCCGCTGCAGCTGCGCCTGGCGGCCTTTGGCAAGCGCCTAGCCATTGCGGTGCTGGGCATCTGTGTGGTGATTTTCAGTGCGGGCGTGCTACGCGGCGAATCGCCGCTACTGATGGCGTTAACCGCCATAAGCCTGGCCGTCGCCGCCATCCCCGAGGCATTGCCTGCGGTGGTGACGGTGTTGCTGGCCCTGGGCGCACGCCGCATGGTGGCGGTGAATGCACTGGTGCGGCGCCTGCCGTCGGTCGAAACGCTGGGCTCGGTCACCACCATCTGCTCGGACAAGACGGGCACCCTCACCCAGAACCGCATGCATGCCGAACTGCTGATCGCCCATGGCGTGCGCTGGGTGCCCGGCGACCCAATGCCCGGCCCGGCCCATGCCGAGGCCCTGCGCGCCGCCGCCCTGTGCAACGACGCCACGCTGCAAACAAGCACCGACGCGGCGAAACCCGGCACCCATTGGCAGGGAGACCCCACCGAGACCGCGCTGGTGCTGGCAGCGCATGCGGGCGGGCTGGACAAGGCGCAGCTCGACGCCACCCAGCCCCGCGTGCAGGAGCAGCCGTTTGACTCCGACCGCAAGCGCATGACCACGTTTCACCACGATGGCAAAAGCTTTGTGGCCTACACCAAGGGCGCACCAGAATCCGTGTTGCCGCGCTGCACCGGGTATTGGAGCCCCGAGGGCACCGCAGCACTTGACCCGGCCGCCGTGCTGGCCACCGCCAACACGCTGGCCGCCCAGGGCCTGCGTGTGCTGGCCTTGGCCCGCCGCAGCCACACGCGCCTGCCCGACACCAACGACATCGACGCGGTAGAAAACCAGCTGGAGCTGCTGGGCCTGATCGCCCTCATCGACCCGCCCCGCGCCGAGGCCCAGGCGGCAGTACGCGACTGCATCAGCGCCGGCATCACGCCGGTGATGATCACGGGCGACCACCCCGCCACCGCGCGCGCCATCGCGCTGCGCCTGGGCATCGTCACCAGCACCGACGCGCCCGTGCTGACCGGTGCCGACCTGGCCACGCTGGACGAAGCCGCGCTGCGCGCACGGGTGGAGCAAGTCCACGTCTATGCCCGCGTGGACCCTGCGCAAAAGATCCGCATCGTCGAGGCGCTGCAGGCCCAGGGCCACTTTGTGGCCATGACGGGCGACGGCGTGAACGACGCCCCGGCCCTCAAACGTGCCGACATTGGCATTGCCATGGGCAAAGGCGGCACCGATGTGGCGCGCGAGGCATCCAGCCTGGTGCTGCTGGACGACAACTTCGCCACCATCGTCGCGGCCGTGCGCGAGGGCCGCCGCATCTACGACAACATCCGCAAGTTTGTGCGCTACACCATGACCAGCAACTCCGGCGAGATCTGGACGATCTTTCTGGCCCCACTGCTGCTCTTGCCCATTCCGCTGCTGCCCATCCACATCCTGTGGATCAACCTGGTGACCGACGGCCTGCCCGGCCTGGCGTTGGCGGCCGAGCCCGCCGAGCGCGGCATCATGCAGCGCCCGCCGCGCGCACCCACCGAGAGCATGTTTGCCGGGGGCATGTGGCAACACATCCTGGGCGTGGGCCTGCTCATTGGCGGGCTGTGCCTGGGCGTGCAGGCCTGGGCAATACACACCGGCCACGCACACTGGCAGACCATGGTGTTCACCGTGCTCACGCTGGCGCAGATGGCCCACGTCATCGCCATCCGCTCCGAATCCGAACCCATCTGGCGCCTGGGCCTGCTCAGCAACCGCCCGCTGCTGGCCGCCGTGGCGCTGACCTTTGCCCTGCAGATGGCCACCATCTACGTGCCCTGGCTCAACCCCATCTTCAAGACTGCACCGCTGAGCCTGGGCGAACTGGGCATTTGCATTGCAGCAGCGCTGGTCGTGCTGGTGGTGGTAGAAATTGAAAAGGCTTGGCGCCGTGGGCGCAGGGCAAGCTCCCAGCCAGCGACCACGGCAGACACGGCAGTAGACGGGCGCGCTTCGTAGCCTCCCTGGGGAGCGCAAACCTGCACTCCCCGCCATAAGCACATAGCAAACGATTCGATCAGTGGGCTTCCGCCTCGGTCAGTTGCAGTGCAAAAATGCCCCACGCAGCCCTGCTGCGTTACGCAGCACACGGCCTTGCCGAACCGCTGGCCGGCGCGCTACCCTCCAGATCCACTCAAGAAAAGAGACAACATCCATGCAGATCGAAACCCTGGCCGTACACGCTGGCTACAGCCCCGACCCCACCACAAAGGCCGTGGCCGTGCCCATCTACCAGACGGTGGCCTATGCATTTGACAGCGCCCAGCACGGGGCCGACCTGTTCGATTTGAAGGTGCCGGGCAACATCTACACGCGCATCATGAACCCCACCACCGACGTGCTCGAAAAGCGCGTCGCGGCACTCGAAGGCGGCATCGCCGCGCTGGCCGTGGCCTCGGGCATGGCCGCCATCACCTATGCCATCCAGACGATTGCCGAGGCGGGCGACAACATCGTATCGGCGAGCACGCTCTACGGCGGCACCTACAACCTGTTTGCCCACACGCTGCCGCAGCAAGGCATCACCACCCGATTTGCCGACCCGCGCGACCCGGCCAGCTTTGCGCAGCACATCGATACACGCACCAAGGCGATCTTCATCGAGTCCATCGGCAACCCACTGGGCAATGTGACCGACATTGCCGCGCTGGCCAAGGTAGCGCACGACCACGGCGTGCCGCTGATCGTGGACAACACGGTGCCCAGCCCCTACCTGCTGCGCCCCATCGAGCATGGTGCCGACATCGTGGTGCACTCGCTCACCAAGTACCTGGGCGGACACGGCAACAGCGTGGGCGGCGCAATCGTGGACAGCGGCAAGTTCCCGTGGGCCGAGCACAAGGCGCGGTTCCCGCGCTTGAACGAGCCCGATGTGAGCTACCACGGCGTGGTCTACACCGAGGCCCTGGGCCCTGCCGCCTTCATCGGCCGCGCGCGCGTGGTGCCGCTGCGCAACATGGGCGCCACGCTGGCACCGCTCAACGCCTTCCTGATCCTGCAAGGCATCGAAACGCTGGCGCTGCGCATGGACCGCATCTGCGACAACACGCTGGCCATCGCCAAGTACCTGCAGGTCCATCCCAAGGTGGAATGGGTGCGCTACGCCGGTTTGCCTGACCACCCGGACCACGCGCTGGTGCAGCGCCAGTCGGGTGGCAGGGCGTCGGGCATTTTGAGCTTTGGCGTCAAGAACAGCGACGCCGACCCGCGTGCTGCCGGTGCGCGCTTTTTGGATGCGCTGCAACTCTTCACGCGCCTGGTCAACATTGGCGACGCAAAGTCACTGGCCACGCACCCCGCGTCGACCACCCACCGCCAGCTCAACCCCGAAGAGCTGGCCAAGGCGGGTGTGAGCGAGGGCATGGTGCGGTTGTCGGTGGGCATCGAGCACATCGACGACCTGCAGGCTGACCTGGCCCAGGCGCTGGACAAGGTGTGATGGCGGCACAGATTTCAAGCTTTTTTGGCCTCTAGCGCTTATCCATAAAGCGCTAGTAGCTATGATTTTTGATGTCTCTCTACGCCGGTGTTGGAATGGTATTGAAGCCATG
>NZ_JBKBXG010000114.1:0-14291 GCF_046314175.1 Acidovorax sp.
GGGGATTCAAGGGGGCGCGCTGACCGCTGCCAGCGTATCTCTGGCCTGCGTGCAGCGCAACGGGGGTCACTCAACGATTTCGCGAAAACTGGCGTAGTGATCGCTGGTGTAGTAGCAGGCGTCCGGAATCCGGGGCTTGCCACCACACACGATGCGCCGGGCTCCCCGGTTGCGCGATCCTGGTGTTCTGACGGTGTATTCGCGGTAGTAGCCCCGCTTGTGGGCGGGCAACAGCCGCTCGCGATTGCCAAAAACTGTTCCGTCCTTGTCATACGGAAAAGGCCCTCCCTCACGGATCAACGCGTAAGTCGCCCGCCCTTGGGGCGGCAACTCGGCGAGTGCAATGGGGGTGATGGAACCGTCAGTGGACGGGGATTTCCGGGCGTGCCCCGCTACCGGGGACAACACGAACGCAACACCCAAAACACACAAAAACCCTGCTTTGCGCGCCCGGGTGGCTACAGCCTTCAGCATCAAAGAACCTTTCACACGACTTATGCAATTTGGGGACAGGCAGTTGCTTATCCTCTAAAAACGCACTTCATACGCCCTTGTTTGCATAAGTCCAGCGTCCAGAAACCTACGGGTTAACCCGAAATTTCGAGCCGCTAGTGTCGCTCAACAGTCCCCAAAAAGCAAGCGCCTGCACAAATATTGGGCAGGCGCTGAAGGGAAGACAAGCTTTTAAAGTTAGCGCTTGCTATCTGTTAGTGGCTTATCTTGAAACATTGGCATCCGCCACTGTCAAAGCTGTCATGTTCACAATTCGGCGCACAGTGGCGCTTGGTGTCAGGATATGGACCGGCTTGGCAGCGCCCAGCAGCACGGGGCCGATGGCGATACCGCCGCCTGCGGCGGTCTTGAGCAGGTTGTAGGCAATGTTGGCCGCGTCGATGTTGGGGAACACCAGCAAGTTGGCATCGCCCGTCAGTTCGCTGCTGGGCATGAGGGCGGCACGCGCCTTGCCGTCCAGCGCCACGTCGCCGTGCATTTCGCCGTCCACTTCCAGCCAGGGGGCTTGCTGGCGCAGCAGCTCCAGCGTCTGGCGCATCTTCACGGCGCTGGGGTGGTTGCTGGTGCCAAAGTTGGAATGCGACAGCAGAGCGGCCTTGGGCTTGACGCCAAAGCGCATCATTTCCTCGGCGGCCAGTGCGGTGATCTCGGCCAGCTCGGCGGGCGTGGGGTCGTAATTGACATGCGTGTCCACAAGGAACACCTGGCGTCCTGGCAGCATGAGGCCGTTCATGCAGGCGTACACCGGCACGTCCTGTGCCGTGCTGTCAGCGCCGCCAGCGTGCTTGCCAATCACCTGATCGATGTACATCAAGTGGTTGGCGGTGGTGCCCCAGGTGCCGCAGATCAGGCCGTCCACCTCGCCCTTGTGCAGCATCATGCAGCCAATCAGCGTAAGGCGTCGGCGCATCTCGATCTTGGCGACCTGCTGGGTGATGCCCTTGCGCTCGGTCATGCGGTGGTAGGTCTGCCAGAAGTCGCGGTAGCGGTGGTCGAAGTCGGTGTTGACCACGTCGTAGTCCACGCCTTCCTTCAGGCGCAGGCCGAATTTTTCGATACGCTGGGCGATGATGGCGGGGCGGCCGATCAGCGTAGGGCGCGCCACCTTTTCGTCCACCACGATCTGTGCGGCGCGCAGCACGCGTTCTTCTTCCCCTTCGGCATAGGCCACGCGCTTCTTTGCGGCGGTGCGCGCAGCGTCAAAGATGGGCTTCATCGTCGTGCCGGATGCGTAGACAAAGGTCTGCAGCCGGTCACGGTAAGCGTCCATGTCGGTGATCGGGCGCTGCGCCACGCCGCTGTCGGCAGCCGCCTGGGCCACGGCCGGTGCAATCTTCATCATCAGGCGTGGGTCGAACGGCTTGGGGATCAGGTACTCGGGGCCGAACGTCAGCTTCTCGCCCACGTAGGCCGCAGCCACCACTTCGCTTTGCTCGGCCTGGGCCAGCTCGGCAATCGCGTGGACGGCGGCAATCTCCATCTCATCGGTGATGGTGGTGGCGCCGCAGTCCAGCGCGCCGCGGAAGATGTACGGAAAACACAGGACATTGTTGACCTGGTTCGGGTAGTCCGAGCGCCCCGTGGCCATGATGATGTCGCTGCGCACGCTGTGTGCCACCTCAGGCAGGATCTCGGGGTTGGGGTTGGCCAGCGCAAAAATCACCGGGCGCTCGGCCATGGTGGCCACCATCTCGGGCTTGAGCACGTTGCCCGCCGACAGGCCCAGGAACACGTCCGCACCCACCATCACCTCGGCCAGCTTGCGGGCGTCGGTTTTTTGCATGAACTGGCGCTTGTCGTCGTCCATCAGCTCTTCGCGGCCTTCGTAGACCACACCGGCCAGGTCGGTGACGAACACGTTCTTGCGCTGGATGCCCACCTTGAGCAGCAGGTTTAGGCAGGCCAGGGCCGCTGCGCCTGCGCCACTGGTGACCAGCTTCACGTCTTCAATCTTCTTGCCCGCCACCTTCAGCGCATTCACGATGGCCGCCGCCACGGTGATGGCCGTGCCGTGCTGGTCATCGTGAAAGACCGGGATCTTCATGCGCTTGCGCAGTTCGCGCTCCACGTAGAAGCAGTCAGGGGCCTTGATGTCTTCGAGGTTGATGGCGCCAAACGTGGGCTCCAGCGCCGCAATCACTTCCACCAGCTTTTGCGGGTCTTTCTCGTCGATCTCGATGTCAAACACATCCACACCGGCGAACTTTTTGAACAGAACAGCCTTGCCTTCCATCACCGGCTTTGACGCCAGCGCACCGATGTCACCCAGGCCCAGCACGGCCGTGCCGTTGGTGATGACCGCAACCAGATTGCCGCGCGAGGTGTAGCGGAACGCATTGGCCGGGTCTTTGACGATCTCCTCGCAGGGCGCAGCTACGCCGGGCGAATACGCCAGCGCCAGGTCGTGCTGGTTGATGACTTGTTTGGTGGGGGCAATGGCGATCTTGCCGGGCCTGGGGAACTCATGGTATTCAAGAGCGGCACGGCGCAGCTGGGCGCGCTTGTCGGAATCGCTGTTGTTGTTCTGGGCCGTGGTGTTCTCGGGCATTCAGTGTCTCCAACTCAGGATGGGTGCAAAAACCGTGCTGCAGCAGCTCTGCGCGGCCTGTCAGCTTTGTAAGGGTGTGCGATTGTAGGGGGAGGGTCGTAAAAACCCTAGTAAGCGAATCTGCTTATAGGGCTGCATCCATTGTGATCGCGATGCAGCCAATCGCCGCCCGCAACCCATGCAAAAAAGCTATGACATCGCACACTCGCGTCCTGTCCGGGTTCGGTTCTTGCTCGCGGGCAGCGACATGACTTCTTCTGTCCTCACCACGGGTCTGGCAACGGTGCATGCGTCCCCGTTGACACCCACTGCATTCCAATCCTTTGGCACCGTCTTGCAGGCACCCACGGGTTCTGGCCGCACGATCAATGCAGGCAGCTCTGAGCGCTTTGATCTGGTGGATGACCTGCAGCTGGGGGCAGAAGGTGGCCGCGCGCAATTGGCGCTGTTTCGCGCGCAGGCCCGTAGCTTTCCGCTGAATGTGCAGGACCTGGAATGCCACCGGCTGGGCAGCCAGACGTTTGTGCCGTGGGGTGCGGGTCGCTTCGCCCTGGTGGTGGCCCGCGCGGGTGAGCCTCCGACCGCCTCGTCGCTCCAGGCCTTTGTGACCGATGGCCGCCAGGGCGTGGTGCTGGCCCCGGGCACCTGGCACCATGCGCTGCTGGCGGTGGACGCCGGCGATTTCCTGGTGATCGAGCGTGCCGCCTCGGTAGTCGACTGCGAAATCCACCGCCTGGACAAGCCAGTGCGACTGGAGGGGCTGTAGCGCGCAATCGTCCGGATCGTTCACCGCGCCATTGCCAGGCGCTCAGCCAGTGCGATCAGCGACCGGTCGCTGCCCACGGGCCCCAGCAGCGACAAGCCCAGGGGCGCGCCGCCACGCTGCGCGAGCGGCAACGACAACTGCGGAAAGCCGGCCAATCCGGCAATGCACAGCATCTGGATGGCTCGGTTGCGGTAGTCCTCCAGGCTGCTTTCGGGGGCCGTGCGCAGCGGCGCAATGTCGGGCATGGTGGGCATGACCAGGACACCGTTCGGGCCCAGCAGCGCAGCCAGATGCGAGCGAAACCGATCCCGAAAGGCGCGAGCGCCATTCACCTGCGCATCGGTCACGGCGCGCGACCAGGCAAACCGCTCGGCCACACCCGGCCCCAATGGCGGCGCGTAGCGCTCGATCAGTGGCCCATCGGTCATCCACGCTTCGCGCCCCTGGATGTACCGAAAATTCCAGTACATCGTGTCGAACGACTCCAGCACTGCGTTGACGGGTTGCGATGGACCCAGAAGGTCCGTCACCTGCTGCGTGGCACCCTGCAGCGCATCCGCAACATCAGGGTCCAGCAGCGCCCATACATCTGCGGGCCACAGCACGCGCACCTCGCGCGGCAGCGGCGCGGCATCCTCCTCCAGCAGCACGTCGGCCACGCGGGCAAACGTCTGCACGTCGCGCGCAAACCAGCCGCAGGTGTCGAGACTTGGTGCCAGGTCCAGCGCGCCTTGCAGGCTCACGCGCCCGTGGGTGGGGCGCAGGCCGTACAAGCCGCAGTGGTTGGCGGGCGCCCGCACCGACCCGCCGGTATCGGTGCCCAGCGCAAAGTCGCACAACCCCGATGACACCGCAGAGGCGGAGCCTGATGACGAACCTCCTGTGATGCGGTCCGGCGCTGCGCCATTAACGGGCGCCCCAAAGTGCGCGTTGTTTCCGTTCATCGAAAACGCCAGCTCGTCCGTCACCGTCTTGCCCACAAAACGCGCGCCCGCATCCAGCAGTGTTTGCACCGTGGGCGCGGTGCACGTTTTGATGCCCGATAGCGCCAGCACCACCGGGTTGCCGCCGCCTGTGGGGTAGCCCGCCACATCAAACAGGTCCTTGGCCGCAAAACACAGCCCGCTCAAGGGGCCTGTGCTGGCGTGCGCCACCGTCGCGGGCGGATAAGGAACAAAGGCGTGGGCCGGGTCATGCACGGTCATGGAGCTGTGGCTTCGAGAGTAGGAGGAAATTCCGGTGCAATGGCCGCAGCGGCATCGGTGCGCAGGCACAGCGCTCGGTGGCCGGGTGCGATCTGCACCGCAGGCGGTTGCTGCGCCCGGCAGGCTTCGGTAGCCAGCGTGCAGCGGTCTGCAAACGCGCAGCCTGGGGGCAGGTCGGACAAATCTGGCGGCGCACCGGCGATGGTCTCCAGCGGCGTGCCGCGCGACATTGCGCCGTGTGCACGGCTTTTCAGCAGTGCAATGGTGTAAGGGTGGCGCGGGTTGCGAATCAGGTCGCGCGCGGTGCCCTCCTCCACAATGCGCCCGGCGTACATCACCGCAATGCGGTCCGCGACCTCCACGGCAGCGCCAATGTCATGGGTCACAAAAATCACCGACAGGCCCAGGTCCCGCTGCAGTTCGCGCAGCAGCAGCAGGATCTGGATCTGCACCGTGGCATCCAGCGCGGTGGTGGGCTCGTCTGCCAGCAGCAATTGCGGGTGGCAGGCCAGCGCCAGGGCAATCATGGCGCGCTGGCGCATGCCGCCCGACATCTCGTGCGGATAGGCCTGCAGCCGCCGCTCGGGGCTGGGGATACGTACCCGCTCGAACAAGGCCAAAGCGCGGTCCTGGGCATGCGCGGCCGTCACCTTCTCGTGGCGGCGGATCGACTCGACGATCTGCGCGCCCACCGTGTACACCGGGTCCAGCGCCAGCAGCGGCTCCTGAAAGATCATTGACGCTACCTTGCCCCGGTAGTCCGCCAACTCCCGCCCTGAAAGCGTCAGCAGGTTCTGGCCCGCCACTCGCACTTCGCCTGCAATGCGGGTGCGCCGCTCGGGGTGCAGGCGCAGCAAGGTGCGCAGCGTCACGCTCTTGCCCGACCCGGACTCGCCAATCAGCGCGACCACCTCGCCGCGCTGCACCTGCAGGCTTACGCCGCTGACGGCCTGCACTGGCTTTCGTCCACCAGTGAAGGTCACGCTGAGATCGCGCAGGTCCACGATGGGTTCGGTGGTGGCTGGTGCGACAGAAGGGGTGGCCAGGGTCATGGCATTGCTTTCATGCGGCCTGTGCCAAAGGCTGGGGGGCTTGCGGGTGGCCGCTGCCGGGTTCATGCATTAGGCAGGCAGCGACATGGTGTGGGCCGGTGATGGTACGCACGGGCACCCGCTGCGCACACACCGCCGCAGCCATGCTGCAGCGCGGATGAAATCGGCAGCCCGACGGTGGGTTGATGGGGTTGGGCGGGTCACCCGCCAGCGGGGCTTCTTGTGTGCGGTGGTCCGGGTCCATGGACGGCATGGACGACAGCAGTGCGGCGGTGTAGGGGTGCGCAGGTTGTTTGAACAGCGCATCTGATGGTCCGATCTCTGCCACCTGCCCCAGGTACATCACCATCACCCGGTCGCTCATGTAGTGCACCACGTTCAGGTCGTGGCTGATGAAGACGTAGGTCAGGCCAAACTCGGCCTTCAGGTCTGTCAGCAGGTTCAGCACCTGCGCTTCCACCGATTTATCCAGGGCAGACACGGCCTCATCGAGGATCACCATGCGCGGTTGCAACGCGAGTGCGCGCGCAATGTTCACGCGCTGGCGCTGGCCGCCCGACAGCTCGTGCGGGTAGCGCTCGGCAAACCGCGCGGGCGCCAGGCCCACCCGGTCGAGCAGGCTGCGTGCGCGTGCGATGGCCTCGCGCTTGGGCACGCCATGCACCTGCGGGCCGAAGGCGACGGAGTCCTCAATCGTCAGGCGCGGGTTGAGTGATGCATAGCTGTCCTGAAACACCATCTGCACCTGGCGGCGAAACTCCTTGAGCGGCAGGTCGCGGCTGCCCACGGTGCGGCCGTCAAACACGATCTCGCCCGCCGTGGGCGCGATGAGCTGCATCAGCAGCCGCGCGGTTGTCGATTTGCCGCAGCCCGACTCCCCCACCACGCCCAGCGTTTCGCCTTTGAGGACTTCAAAATTCACGCCATCCACCGCATGCACCACGCCACCGCCGCGGCCGAACGCATCCTTCTTGAGCGGAAAGTGTTTGACCAGGCCTTGGATGGTGAGCAGTGGCTGCGCAGGCCCGCCGACATCGGTGATCGTTTGCATGATCGGTAGACCCTCAGCCCTTGTTGTCCATCGCCGACCGCAGGCCGTCCGACAGGATGTTGAACGAGATCGACGTGATGAAAATCATCAGCCCCGGCAGCGCCGCCACCCAGGGCTGTACGTAGATGGCGGTGCGCAGCGTGTTGAGCATCAGGCCCCACTCGGGCTCGGGTGGCTTGACCCCCAGGCCCAGAAACGACAGGCCCGACGCCAGAATCATCGACACCGCAATCAGGCTGGTGGCATACACAAAAATGGGGCCCAGAACGTTGCCCAGCACATGCACCCGCACGATGGTGAACGCGTTGGCGCCTGAGGCGCGCGCAGCCTCCACATAGTCGCGGTTGCGCACCTGCGTAGTCACGCTCTCGGCCACGCGCACGATCTGCGGAATGAAAACGATGGTCAGCGAGATCAACGAATTGACCATGCCCGCGCCCAGCACGCCTGACAGCGCAATCGCCAGCAGCACCGACGGAAATGCGTAGAACACATCCACCGTGCGCATGATGGCCGTGTTGACAAAGCCCCCGGCATACCCCGCCACGATGCCGATGACCGAGCCGATCATGAAGGCAAACACCACTGGCGTGATGCCGATGAACAGCGACAGCCGCGCGCCCACGATCAGCCGCGACAGCATGTCGCGCCCCAGCTCGTCGCTGCCCAGTGGCAGGCCCTCGGTACCAATGGGCTTGAGCCGCTTGAGCATGGACGAGGCATAGGGGTCTGCCGGTGCGATCCACGGGCCAAAGACCGCCAGACCGATGAGCAGCAGCACCACCAGCGCTGCGCCCATGGCGACCGGGTCGCGGGTGAAGCGCACCAGCGCGGCGGTCCAGTAGCCGCGCGAACGCTGTGCATGCGCTGCGCTTGCGTCGGTGGCACCAGCTGATGGAGAGGATGCGGTGAGTGAGGCCATGGTGGAGTTGCCTTGTTCTTCAGCTTCAGGCGCGGGCGATGCGCGGGTCCAGCAGCGTCTGCAGCACGTCCACCAGCAGGTTCAGCAGCACAAAAAACAGCGCCAGCACCAGAATCGTCCCCTGCAGCAGCGGCAGGTCACGCTGGAAGATGGCGGAGTTGAGCAAGAAGCCCGTGCCCGGCCACGAGAACACCGTTTCGATGAGGATCGAGCCACCCAGCAGATAGCCCAGCTGCAGGCCCATCACGGCCAGGGCCGTGGGTGCTGCGTTCTTCACCATGTGCCGGAACACGCCCAGGTGCGTAAGCCCCTTGGCACGCAGGCCCATGATGAACTCCTGGTCAAGGATGTCGGCCACCAGCGCGCGCACGGTGCGCGCGATGATGCCCATGGGGATGACCGACATCGTGATGGCGGGCAGCACCAGAAACTGCAGGTGTTCCCAGTCCCACGCCCAGTCGCTGGAGCCGCCGGGCCCCGCACCCGTGGCGGGCAGCAGCATCAGCTGCGAGCTGAACACGATCACCATCACCATGCCCAGCCAGTAGTGCGGCACGCTCACGCCCAGCACCGACAGCATCGATGCCAGCCGGTCCACCCACGAGTTGCGAAAGTACCCCGCCACAAAACCAAACAGGCTGCCCAGCACAAAGCCGATGAAGGTGGCCACCACGGCCAGCCGCAGCGTGTTGCCCACGGCCGTCATCACCTCACCCGCCACGGCGCGGTTGCTGGCAATCGACACCCCCAGGTCGCCCTGCAGCGCACGCCACACCCACATCACAAACTGCTCGGGCAGCGACCGATTGAACCCATACAGCTCGCGCAGCTGCGCCTGCAGCTCTACCGAAGCGTCGGGCGGCAAGATGGACACCAGCGGGTCGCCGGGCGCCAGATGCACCAGCAGAAAACACACCAGCGCCACACCCAGCATGATGGGCAGGGCATACAGAAAGCGGCGCAGCAGATAGGCGAGCATGGGACTGTCCCGGGAGGTCAGCGGTGCGGGCGATGTGCTTGCTTGCTCAATCCATCGTCATCGTGGCGATGTCGATGAACCAGCTGCGCGGCTGCACCACGTTCTTGACCTTGGCCGACATGGCGCGCGGGCCCACGTCGTGCGCAATCCACACAAACGGCGCGTCTTCGACCACGTGTGCGTGCAGCTTGGCCAGCGCCGCGTCGCGCGCCTTGTCGTCAAAGCTGGTGCGCGCATCGGCCACCAGCTTGTCCACTTCGGCATTGCCGTAGTAGCCCCAGTTGTTCGACACCGGCGGGAAGGCCTTGGTGCTCACAAAACGCACCATCGCAAAGAACGGGTCCATGGCCGCAAAGCTGATGTTTACCGCGTTCGCGCCGTTGGCCGATGGGTCCTTGGCGCCCTTGCGCCAGTTGGTGAACAAGGTGTTCCACTCGATCACATCGAACTGCACGTCAAAGAAGCACTGCTTGAGGGATTGCTGCGCAAACTCGTTCATCGGCAGCGGCTGCATCTGGCCCGAGCCCGAGGCCGAAATCTGCACCTTCACCTTGATCGGTTTGGCCGCCGAGTAGCCCGCCTGCGTCATCAGCGCCCGCGCGGCCTTCACGTCGTACTTGATGTCGAACTTGGGGTTGCCCCACCACGGGTGGCCCGGGGGCACGGTGCCCTTGGGCTCGGCCATCATGCCGCCCAGCAACTGCTTCATGCCGCCGCGGTCAATGCACAGGTTGGCCGCCTGGCGCACGCGTTTGTCCAGCCAGGGCGAGCCCTCAGCAAACGACAGCTGCCACGGCCACACATGGGGCTGGGCGTTGGAGTAAATCTTGAACCCGCGCTGCGTGATCTGCGGCATGGCGTCGGGCGCGGGCGCTTCGATCCAGTCCACCTGGCCGCCCAGCAATGCGGCCGTGCGGGCATTGGCCTCGGGCATGGGCAGCATCACCACCTTGTCGATCTTGGGGGTGCGTTTGGCGTCCCAGTACGTCTTGTTGGCGGCCAGTTCCAGGCGCTCGCGCGCCACAAACCGCGTGACCTTGAACGGGCCCGAGCCTGCCGGGTCGGCCGCAAAGGCGGTCCATGCGGCCTTGGACTTGTCGGCGGGTGTGGCGCCTGCGGCGGCGTCAAACTTCTTTTGCCAGTGCGCGGGCGACGCCATGAACAGGTTGGTCAGGTTGATGGGCAAGAACGCATCGGGCTCGCTGGTGGTCAGCTCCACCGTCATGTCGTCGATCTTGCGGGCCGTGCGCAGTGTAGGCATGCGCGATGCGGTCACGCCCACCTGGCTGGGGTCGAAGTGCACCGCGTCCTTGTCCAGCACCTTGGCCACGTTCCACACCACGGCGTCCGCATTGAGCGCCGAACCGTCGTGGAACTTCACGCCGGGGCGCAGCTTGAACACCCACTTGGTCTTGTCCTTGTCGTCCACCGCCCACGACGTGGCCAGCGCAGGAATCAGCACGCTGGCGGCATCGGCCTTGGACAGGTCCCACTGCGTGAGCGAGTCGTAAATCGGGATGCCCGTGAAGCGGTTGCCTTCAAAGCCCTGGTCGGGCTGGCCCAGCGTGCGCGGGATGTCTGCTGCGGTCATTGCAATGCGCAGCACCTTCTCTTGCGCCAGCGCGGCCGAGCCCCCCATCAACGTGAAGGCCGTTGCCAACGCCAAAACCAGCGGTGCGGGGCGCAGGCGGCGCTGGCGAGGATCGGTACGGGTTTGCGACAGCGACGACAGGGCTTGGCTCATGGGGCACCTTCTGGATGTAGGGTTGAGGGTCCACCCTTCTTAGCAAGTGACATGCCATGCATTTCAGTGCTTGCTAAACCTCCCGCTGCACCATGAACAAAGCAGCGCCATGGCCTGTCCCCATCGTGGTGCAGGTTCTGCCACGCAGAAAGTCATCGCCCAAAGAAAACGGCCCGCGAGGGGCCGTTAGGATTTAGGGGAGGCGCCGGTCACGCCCCTGCCGGGTCAGCGGCTGCTCGGAAAGCTGAACACCGCGCCCTCGCGCACACCGGCCGAGGGCCAGCGCTGCGTGATGGTCTTGCGCTTGGTGTAAAAGCGCACGGCGTCGGGGCCGTAGGCGTGCAGGTCGCCAAACAGGCTGCGCTTCCAGCCGCCAAACGAGTGGTACGCCACCGGCACGGGCAGGGGCACGTTCACGCCCACCATGCCCACCTGGATGTGGTCGGTGAAGTAGCGGGCGGCCTCGCCGTCGCGCGTGAAGATACAGGTGCCGTTGCCATATTCGTGGTCGTTGATGAGCTGCATGGCCTCCTGCAGCGTCTTCACGCGCACCACACCGAGCACGGGGCCGAAGATTTCTTCCTGGTAGATCTTCATGCCGGGCTTCACGTTGTCGAACAGGCAGGCGCCCAGGAAGTAGCCCGCTTCGTGTCCGGCCACCTGCACGCCGCGTCCGTCCACCACCAGCGTGGCGCCTTCGGCAACGCCCTGGTCCACATAGCCCTTCACCTTTTCGAAATGCTGCTTGGTGACGAGCGGGCCCATGTCGTTGCTGTTGTCGGTGCCGGGGCCTACCTTCATCTTGGCGATTTCGGTCTTCAGGCCCGCAATCACGGCATCGCCCACCTCGTCGCCCACGGCCACCAGCAGCGGGATGGCCATGCAGCGCTCGCCGCACGACCCGTACGCCGCGCCCATCAGCGCGCTCACGGCGTTGTCCACATCGGCGTCGGGCATCAACACCGCGTGGTTCTTGGCGCCACCCAGGGCCTGCACGCGCTTGCCGTGTTTGCAGCCTTCGGCGTAGATGTATTCAGCAATGGGGGTCGATCCGACGAAACTCACGGCTTTGACGCGCGCATCGCGCAGCAGCGTATCGACCGCCAGCTTGTCGCCGTTGACCACGTTCAGCACGCCCGGTGGCAGGCCCGCCTCCAGCGCCAGCTGGGCAATGAACAGCGTGCTGCTGGGGTCGCGCTCGGATGGCTTGAGCACAAACGTATTGCCGCAGGCCACGGCCATGGGCCACATCCACAGCGGCACCATGGCCGGGAAGTTGAAGGGCGTGATGCCCGCGGTGACGCCCAGCGCCTGGAACTCGCTCCACGAATCAATGCTGGGCCCCACGTTGCGGCTGTGCTCGCCCTTGAGCAGCTCGGGCGCGTAGCTCGCGTATTCGACGTTTTCAATGCCACGCTGCAGCTCACCGTGTGCATCGGCCAGCACCTTGCCGTGTTCAGCGGTGATGAGGGCGGCGATCTTGTCGGCGTTTTCTTCGAGCAGCACCTTGAGCTTGCTCATCACACGGGCGCGCTTCAAGGGCGGCGTGTTGCGCCAGGCGGGGAAGGCAGCCTCGGCCGAGGCAATGGCCACCTCTACCGTGGCCTGGCTGGCCAGCGCCACGTTGGTGGTGGACTGGCCCGTGGCCGGGTCGAACACTGGCTGCGTGCGCTCTGTGTCGGCAACGAGCTTGCCGTCAATCAGGTGGCCAACGGTGGTGGTGACGTTCTTGTCGTGGTTCATGGCAAAAATATGAGTCAAAAGTGCCTCTAGCGCTTATCCATCAAGCGCTAGTAGCTATCAATATAAGAGTTTTTGTGGTTGACGGGTTTAAGCCGTCTCAGCCAGTGCATCGCCCAGTGCGTTGATCAGACGGTCGATCTCGGCACGTTCGCTGATGAACGGCGGCGCCAGCTGAATCGTGTCGCCACCGTAGCGCACGTAAAAGCCCTTCTTCCAGCAGTTCATCGCAATCTCGTACGGGCGCTTGGCAGGCTCGCCGGGCACCGGCGCAATCGTGAAACCCGCGGCCAGGCCAAAGTTGCGGATGTCCAGCACATGCTTGGCGCCCTTGAGGCTGTGCACGGCCTCTTCAAAATACGGCGCCAGCGCTTTAACGCGGCCGATCATGTCTTCCTTTTGCAGGATGTCGAGCGCCGCAATGCCCGCTGCGCACGCCACGGGGTGGGCCGAATACGTATAGCCGTGGGCGAACTCCAGCATGTACTCCGGCCCGCCCGCCGCCATGAAGGTGTCGTAGATCTCCTTGGTGGCCACCACGCCGCCCAGCGGTTGCGCGCCGTTGGTCACCTGCTTGGCAAAGTTCAGAATGTCGGGCGTCACGCCAAAGGCCTCGGCACCCGTCCAGGCGCCGCTGCGGCCAAAGCCGCTGATCACTTCATCAAAAATCAGCAGGATGTTGTTCTGCGTGCAGATCTCGCGCAGGCGCTGCAGGTAGCCCACGGGCGGGATCACCACACCGGCCGAGCCCGAGAAAGGTTCCACGATCACGGCAGCAATGTTCGATGCGTCGTGCAGCGCAATCACTTCCAGCAGGCGGTCGGCCAGCTCCTTGCCCGTGGGCGGCATGCCCTTGTAAAACGAGCCTGCGGGCGGTTGCGTGTGGGGCAGGTGGTCGGCCTCGATGCCCTGGCCAAACATCTTGCGGTTGGCCACGATGCCGCCCACCGAGATGCCGCCAAAGTTCACGCCGTGGTAGCCCTTTTCGCGGCCGATCAGGCGGGTTTTGCTCGCCTGGCCCTTGTTTCGCCAGTAAGCGCGCGCCATCTTCAGCGAGGTGTCGGCCGACTCGGAGCCCGAGCCGGTGAAGAACACATAGTCCAGCCCTGCGGGTGTCAGTTCCTTGACCCGGTTGGCCAGCTCGAACGACAGGGGGTGGCCGAATTGGAAGGCGGGCGCGTAGTCCAGCTTCATCGCCTGCTTGCCAATGGCCTCGGCGATCTCGCGGCGGCCATGGCCCAGGCCCGCACACCACAGGCCCGAGAGGCCATCAAAAATCTTGCGGCCTTCCGAGTCGGTGTAGTAAGCGCCGCTGCCCTCCACGATCATGCGCGGGTTGGCCTTGAACTGGCGGTTGGCCGTGTAAGGCATCCAGTGCGCGTCCAGCCACTCGGCGTCCATGCGGGGGCCTTCGGCGCCAGCGGCGGGTTTTTCGATGTTGACGAAGCTCATGGGGTTCTCCAGTGCAAAGGCGGCGACACAAGGCGGGCAACCCCCTTCGCATAGGGGGTCGGACGTGGGCCATTGTTGCGCCGCCTGTTAATCTCTCAAATAATCCAATATCAATGTTTACTTGACGGTTTATGCAAGTAAAACCACCCACATCCCAACCCTCCCTCAAACACCGCGCCGTACTGGGCCAACTCAGCGACATGGACCTGCGCCTGCTGCAGGTGTTCAAGAGTGTGGTCGAGTGCGGCGGCATGTCGGCCGCCGAGCTGGAGCTGAACATCGGCACCAGCACCGTCAGCCGCCACATGAAGGACCTGGA
>NZ_JBKBXG010000115.1:0-13975 GCF_046314175.1 Acidovorax sp.
CGCCCAGGTCACCGCCGTGTCGCCCACGCTGCTGCCCCATGTGCTGCGCCTGCCCAACTGGCTCTTCACACGCCTGGCAAAACGCATGCTGCAGATCGACGCCAAGGCCCGCTCGTCGATGTGGGACGACCTGGAAGCCGGGCGTGTGACCGAGATTGATGCACTCAGCGGGGCTGTGGTGAGGCTGGCGGCTCAGCAGGGGATGGAGGCGCCGCTGAATGCGCGCATGTGCGAGCTGCTGGGCGGCCCGCGCCAGCGCCTCACGGGTGCGCAGATGCGCAGTACGTTGGGGCTGTAGTCAGGCAACTGGAAGCGCGTGGTCCAGCGGCACACGCAGCCCGGTCTTCAGACTGGCCAGTGCGACCGATGTCCTGAACCGCTTGATGTTGTCATCCCCCTCAAACAGCCGCTGCGTCAGCGCTTCATAGTCGTCCATCGACGCCACGGTGACTACCAGCAGATAGTCCGCCTCGCCCGTCACGCCGTAGCACTGCTGCACAGCGTCCTCGGCAGCAATGCGGGCGCGCAGCGGGGCGGTGCGGTCGGGGCGCTCGTTCTCGAGGTGCACTTCGAGCACGATGGTCAACGGCTTGCCCACCTTCACCGGGTCCAGCACCGCCACGTTGGCGCGGATCACGCCGCTGTCTTTCAGCCGCTGGATGCGCCGCTGCACAGCGGGTGCCGACAGGTTGACCGCCTGCGCAATCACGCGCTGGGGCGTGGTGTTGTCGGTCTGCAGAATGTCCAGGATGGCGAGGTCAAAGCGGTCGAGGGCTGGGGTGGCGGGCATGGGGTGTCTCGTGGTGGTGAGCGAAAGTTGCACGCAGGCCCTGAAAATAGAGCAAAAAGCACACGTGGGTCGCACTATATTTTCACCGTATGAGCGCTTCCCTTCTCCAACGATTTTTCCCTTTTCTCGCCGTCCTGGGCTCTGTCACCGCACTGGGCATTGGCACCTCATGGGCCAAGCACTGGCTGTTTCCGGTGGTGGGGGCACAGGGCACCACCGCCGTGCGGGTGGGTTTTTCGGCCCTGCTGGTGCTGCTGCTGTGGCGCCCGTGGCGCTGGCATTTGTCGCGGGCGGATGCGCGCGCCATCGTGCTCTATGGCGCGGCTTTGGGCGGCATGAACCTCATGTTCTACATGTCGCTGCGCACCTTGCCTTTTGGCCTGGCCGTGGCCATCGAGTTCTCGGGGCCGCTGGCGGTGGCCATCTGGTCGTCGCGGCGCGCCGTGGATTTTGTGTGGGTGGCGCTGGCCATGGCCGGGTTGGGCATGCTGCTGCCGCTGGGTTTGAACGGCAGCACGCTGGACCCGGTCGGCGTGATGTATGCGCTGGGCGCGGCGGTGTTTTGGGCGCTGTACATCGTGTTTGGCAAGCGCGCCGGGCACCTGCACGCCGGGCACACGGTGTCTCTGGGCCTCTTGGTGGCGGCGCTGGTGGTGGTGCCGGTGGGCGTGGTGCACGCGGGGGCAGCGCTGCTGTCGCCAACCGTGCTGCTCATCGGCGTGGGCGTGGCTGCGGTGTCCAGCGCCATTCCGATCTCGCTGGAGATGATGGCCCTGAAGCGCCTGCCCAAGGAGGCCTTCGGCATCATGATCAGCATGGAGCCTGCGGTGGCTGCCGTGCTGGCCTTGATGCTGTTGGGTGAGCACCTGAGCGCCCTCCAGTGGCTGGCCATTGGCTGCATCGTGGCAGCGTCGATGGGCAGTGCGGCCACCGCCGCGCGTCCCACGGGTGGACGTTCAATTGAATCAAAAAAGATAGCTGCTAGCGCTTAGTGGATAAGCGCTAGAGCCATTTTTTATATCAAATCAGCCTGCTTATTTCTCTGGCGGGGGGCGGATGCTGTCGATCATGCCCTCCAGCCGCTCCACTTCCTCGTGCATCTTGGCATCGGCGCCCACCCGTGTTTCGACCGCGCGCACCAGCGGCATGATGAGCTGGCGGTAGGTGACGGACAGCGACAGCAGGGCGTCGACCATGCGCTGGCTCTGCGCCGCGTCGCTGTTCTGTGCGCTGGCATGCAGTGCCTGTGTGCTGGCCTGCAGCGCCTGCAAAGCCTGCGCGGTGGCGTCCAGGCTGGCGCGCATCTGCGCCTGCGTCTGTGTGGTGCCGCCTTGCAGGTGTTTGGCCAGTTCGGCCAGCGCAGCCAGTGACGGCTCCAGCCGCGCCAGCAGTGCGGCCTGGGCCTGCTGCTCGGCGGTGGGCGTGGGGCTTGCCATGTGCTGGGCGATGGCGGCCAGGGGCTGGGCCAGTTGCTCGCCCAGGTGCTGCGCGTTGTGGGCCATCTGCTCGGTGAACTGGCGCGGCTGCAGCGCATCCACGCTGCGGGCAATGTCCAGCAGGCCGCGCGTGACGCGAATGCTGGGGTCGTCCTCAGCGCCGCCCATCTTGCGCTGGCGTTGGTAGCCTTCGCAAATCTCCGTCCAGCGCGCGGCCTCGTCGGGCGTGGGGTTGCCGATCAGGTGGGCCAGCTGCAGCAGGTTTTCTTCGGCGCCGGTGGTCAGTGTCTGCGCTTCGCCGCGGTAGTGGTCGCGCAGCAGTGCGTCCAGTTCGTGGGGCTGCATCAGCGGCGTGACATGCGGCGCCAGCCGCGACATGTTGCGGTAGCTGCCCTGCAGGCGAAACGGTGGCGCCACACGGTAGCGGTCGTCCTGCGCGGCCGATGCGATGTAGGCCAGGTTCACCTTGAGCAACAGGTCGCGCACCGTGAACAGGCGCTGGAACAGGTTCTTCAGCTCATCCAGCTCGGCCGCGCTGTAGGGGTGGGCAAAGGTGGTGGGGTCGATGGCCTCGCCCTGTGCCAGACGCACCAGCAGGTGCACGTCCTTGGGTTCGCGTGCGGTCAGCGGCTGGGTCACCGGGTTGGCGGTCAGGCTGTTCTCCAGGTACGACAGCGCAAACACCGCTTCGCGGCCCGACAGCACATCGCCCAGGTTGTAGATGTCGGCCCGGTTGGCCAGCATGTCCGGAATGCGGAACACGTCGCCGGACTCGGTGTACGGGTTGCCCGCCATCACCACCGCAAAGCGCTTGCCGCGCATGTCCCAGGTGCGGGGCTTGCCTTGCCACACACCTTCGATGCGGCGCGTGCCGTCGGCTAGCGCGATGAACTTCTGCAGAAACTCGGGGTGCGTGTGCTGAATGTCGTCCAGGTACAGCATCACGTTGCTGCCCATGGCCAGGCCCAGATTCAGCTTTTCCAGCTCTTGCCTTGCAGCGCTGTTGGGCGCGGTGGCGGGGTCAATCGACGTGACGCCGTGGCCCAGGGCCGGGCAGTTGATGCGCACAAACACCAGGCCCAGCCGGTCGGCCACGTATTCCATGATCGTGGTCTTGCCGTAGCCGGGCGGCGAGATCAGCAGCAGCATGCCCATGCGGTCGGTACGGCTGGCATCGCCCGCAGCGCCAATCTGCTTGGACAGGTTGGCGCCAATCAGCGGCAAATACACCTCATCAATCAGCCGGTTGCGCACAAAGGTGGACAGCGGCTTGGCCTGGAACTGCGCCAGGTGCAGGCGTGCCTTCTCTTGCACCAGCAGCTCGTGGCGCAGCGCCTGCAATGCGTTGAAGCTGGTCACGGCATGCACGCGGTGGTAGCGCACGCGGCGCCAGAAGTCGTTCAGGTCGACGGCCAGCGTGCCCTCTGCGATGCGCACATGTTCGCTGCGCAGGCCGCGCACCGTGGCTTGCAGCGTGGCGTTGACGCGGTGGCGCGGTGCATCTACCGCCAGCAGCGTGGCGGCGTCATCAATGCCCGCCAGCAGCGCAGCCGTGTTCTCGGTTTGCGACTGGGCATAGGCACGTACCCAGTGGCGCGCCAGGCGCCAGCGCTCGGCGGGCTCGGCGGCAGTCAGGTCGCGCTGCCAGTTGGCGCGCAGGCCGCCGTGGTCCAGCGCGCGCTCCAGCGCCTGCGCCAGGTCCTGGCCTGCGCCGCTGACCACCCAGGTCGGCGGCAGGTCGGGCGTCGTTTCGCGCTCGGCCAGTTCGCGCACCAGGTAGGCTGCGGCGTCCATGCTCAACGTGGTGGCCAGGGCGTCGTGCTCGCTGGCAGTCAACGCGCCCGGTGTCGGCGCTATTCCGGGCAGCAGCTCGTGCAGCAGGTGCGGGAACTCGTTCGCAAAGCGGTGCAGCGCGGACCGGGCTTCATGCTCCAGCGCCTGCTGCGCATCGCGGCGGCCAAACAGCTGCGCAATGTGCGCCGCACTGCGCGCGCGGCGTGCCAATGACTGGCGGCCTTCTTCACGCAGGCCGTGCTGCCAGTACAACAACGCCAGCGCGCGTTCTGCCGGGCCATACACCAGCAGGCCCGCAGCGGCTTGTAGCGGTGCCAGCACCTGCACCACCCGCAGCGCATCGTCATCATGAATGCCGCGCTGGTAGCCTTCCTGGTAGCGGCCTGCGGCAAAGCGGCGCAGAGGCTCCAGCAAGGCGGCAGGCAGCGGGGCGTCTGGCGCCAGTTCGGTCAGTTGCACCAGCAGCTCGGCCCAGCCGGGCTCGGTGCTGCCGTTTTGCAGGGCGTCGATCCACTCCGCGCTCAGGTATTCAATGCGCGACAGGGCGGGCGTCTCGGACACCAGGGACTGGTCCCAATACGGGCGCAGTGCCAGCAGGCGTTCGTCGTGGGCGGGGGCCAAGTAGTCGGTGCCGGTGATCTGCCACGCCAGGCCGCCGTCGTGCGCGACCAGGGTCAGGTCCAGCGGCTGGCGGTTGACGGTGAAGCTGTGCGCGCCCAGGCGCAAACCGCTGGCCGCGCCTTCGCCCGATGCCAGCTCGCGCTGGTCGCGCACAGACCGCAGGGCCTGGTCGCGGGCGGTTTTCAGGCGCGTGTCAATGTCGTCGGCCGCCACGGCAGCGCCCAGGCGGCGCAGCTCGGCCACCTGCTCGCGCAGCTTGGCCAGCATGGGGTCGGCCGCAAAGTAGCTGTGCACCTGCGTGAGTTCGGTGAGCGCGGCCACGCGGCGCGGCACGCCGTCGAGGATGCGGCCCGTGGCATCGGCCAATGCCTTGGCGCGGCGCTGGCGCGCCTCCAGCAGGCTCTGGCGGCGGGCCGACAGCGCTTCGTATACCGACTCGCGCTTGGTGGCGATGTCGTCCAGAAACTCTTCCTGCTCGGCAAAGCGGGCTTCGATGTCTTCGAGCTGGGCCAGCAGGCGGGTCAGCGCCTCGTCGCACTTCTCGGGCGTGTCGGCCAGCTCCAGCGCGTTTTCTACCGCCTGGCCAAACAGCTTGAACTGCGCGCCAAATTCGGCCCGCTGCTCGGCCGCACCCAGCGACCGGCGGCGCAGGCGCGCGTCGGCCCGCAGGCGGTTGATGTCTGCATACAGCAGTGCAATGCGGTCCAGAATGGCCGTGCGCTGCACCGCATCGCCACCGGGCAGGCTGCCCAGTTGCTCGCTCAACAAGTCCAGTCCGGCGGCTTCGTCATCCAGCACCGTCAGCTGTTCGGCCAAATGTGAGGCGGTAGCGGCCAGGGGCAGGGCGGCTGCCACCTTGTCCAGCGCCTGGCGCTGTCCGTCAAATGCCTTCTCGTCTGCCAGGAACTGCATGGCGCGCTCGCCCACGCGCTGCTGCTCGTCCGTCAGCGCCTGGGCCATCGCGTCGATGGCCGTCAGGTCGGCATAGCGCAGCTCGCGCAACAGATGCAGCTCGCCCTGGCGCTGGCGCAGGCGGTTGAGGGCCAGCACAAAATCGTTCGGGCTGCGCCACATCTGGCTCGCAATCACCGTCATCAGCTCGCGCTGCTGGCCTTCGGCCTTTTGCATGGCGCGGGCGGTGTCCTGGCGGATGCTCTCTACCTTTTCAAACTCGCCCAGCGTGGCCTGTGCCGCCTGCTCGATGGCGGTCAGGTCGGCAGCGGCGTTCTGCACCTCGGGCGCATCCAGCCAGAAGTAAGCGTCGCGCGCACGTAGGCACTGGCGGATCAGGTCTTCATACGCTGTGCGGGTGGGCACCTGTTCGCGCACGGTGCGCGCAATGCCCAGCAGGTCCGAAATACCGCGCACCAGGTCGGCATTGCCCACCCGGCCAAAAAAGCCGGTGCCCGCAGGCTGGCGGCTGGCGTGTTCTTCGGTCGCAAACGGGGTGCGCCACAGCTGCATCGGGTGCACCCGCGTGGCCTCGCCGCGCGCGGCCTGGAACACCAGCATGCGCCCGTCCGGGAACTTGCTGTAACCATCGGCCAGTATGGGCGGTGCGAGCGACTTTTCGATCAGGTTGTAAGTGAACAGGGCATAACAGCCCGCGTCCAGCGTGGCGGGGCTGCCCTGCGGCGGCGGCACGGTGCCGTAAAAGATGTACGCCACGTCCTCGCCGTTGGGCGAGCGCTTCATGCGCGTAAAGCGCAGCTGTTCGGTCAGCTCGGGTGGCAGGTCAAAGCGCTTGTGTTCGCCCGACTGCAGGTAGTACCCACCGGGGAAGATGATGCCGTGGTCCTCCGGCAGCTGCATGCACGATGCGCCAATGGCGTCGATGCGCACCACCTGGCGCGTGCGCTGGTTGAACACCAGGTAGCGCGTGGTGTTCTCGCGGTAGGGCCGCACCTGCAAAAGGATGAGCAAGCCCAGCTTGGCATACGCGATCTCGGCGTCGCCCAGTGCCTGGTTGGGGTCGTCCACCGGCTCTTCGTACAGCCCCAAGCCGGTCTCGGTGTTGTTCTCGATCTTGAGGGTCAGCGTGCCGCCTGTGGTCTCCACAAACAGCGTGTCCAGCACGTTGAAGTGCGGGTGTGCGCCGCCCACGTGGTTTTCGCGGGTGAGGGGCGTCCAGGCAAAGTCGTGGCTGGGCGGCGGCGTCAGGTCGCGCTCGCCGCGGTTGTCCACGTATTTGAGCGTGCCATCGCTCTCGCGCCGCCAGCGAAACACGCGAATGTCCTGCGCCTGCTGCCCGATCTGAAACGCAGCCAGCAAAAACTCTGGCGTGGGCCGCAGCACCTGCAGCGTAGCCTGCTTGTAGTAGGTGTACAGCTCGTTGAAGTCCGCTACAAAACGCGGGTCATCCAGAAAGCTATCGGTCAGTGGCACCTGCACCAGCTCGTCGCTCTCGGGCTGCCCGTTGGCGTCGTGGTGGGCCAGCTCGTACAGCGCAAACACGTCCTCCACCCGCGTCTCGCGCTTGAGGCCCATGAACACGTTGTAGCCAAACAGCAGCCGGTTGCCGCCGATGTAGGCCAGGTCGCGGGCCACGCAGTTGTGCTCGGTGCGCGCGCGCAGGCGCATCAGCAGTTGCTGGTCGCGCTGGCCAAACTGCCCGATGCGGGCCGCGTTGAGCGACTGCGCCTTGGCCAGCAGCTGGTCGCCTTGCACTTCAAGGCGCTTTTTCAGCAGCTCGTAGCTGCTGCTGTTGGCCACGCTGGTGTCTACAGCGGCGCCAGCGGCGGCGTTGGCGTCGTCTGCCGATGCGGGGGCGAATGCCTTGGAGTTCATGAATTTAGCGGCTCGGTGGCGCGGATGAGGGCCAGGACTTCGTCACGGTGGGGCTGCTCGGCCAGCCATTGGCGGATGCGCAGCACCTCGTCCATGCAGGCATCGCCATGGCGCTGCCGCAGGGCCAGCATGCGGGTGGCCTGCAGGCGTTCGTTCTGTATGCGGCGCTGGCCGCCGTCGGACAACAACGTATCCAGCTGCTCGGCCAGGCCCCGATGCACCAGCGCCTGCCATTCGCCACGGTCCAGCCACAGGTACTGGCAGGGCCCGCAGCGGTCGACGCGAAACGCGCCTTGTGCGTCCACCGCCAGGCGCTGCATCAGCCGTGCGCAGGCCGGGCAGGCGCGCGCGTGCCCTTGGTCTGCGGGCATGTCGGCGACCCCTGTTGCGTCTGCGCTTGTGGCCCCATCAGCAGAGCGGCTGCGCCACCGGCGCCAGTCGTCCATCTGCAGCAGCACGGCGCCGCAGTCGGGGCAGGCGGCTGCGGGCAGTCCTTCTTCCAGGGCGACGTTCGTCAATGGGGAGCGGCTGGCGCAGCTGCAATGCAGTCGTGTGGTCATGGGATGAATTGCTATGCAAAGAGGAGCTGGTAGCGCTTGATTTAATTGGGCTTCAGATGGAAAACTATCTGAAACCCTTTGAATTCAAGCGCTAGCAGCTATGGTTTTATTTGCGAAAGGTCTGCATCAGTTGTTGCAGCGCCTGCTTTTGGCTGTCGGTGCCGGTGCTGGAAATCTTGGCCAGCAGGGCCGATACGCTCAGGCTCTGCAGCTCACTGGCCGAGCTGCCGGCCGCCCCCAGGATCTGCTTGACGTCCTCCACCACGTCGCGCTCGCCGCTCAGCTGGTCTTTGAAGGCCACCTGCAGCGTCTGGCTCTTGTTCACTGCGGCGTCAATGCCCTTGCCGACAGACAGTGCGCGCACAAAGCTGTCGAAGTAGTCGCCCTGGCCGCCCACGATGTCGATCTTGGCGTTTTGCAGCGCCACGCCCAGCACTTCGGCCTGCTCCTTGGCGATGGCGGTTTGCGCGTCGATGCCCTTGATGGTCTCGGCGTGCGCGCGCTCCAGGCGCATGCGGTATTCCTCGTGGTCCCGCGTCTCGGGGCTCATCGCCTTCATGGCTTCAAACTTTTCCTTCAGACCGCGCGCTTCGGCGTTGAACTTCACGTCGATGTTGTGCGCTTCGGCATCGCCCATCTTGGCCAACGCTTCGGCATCGGCGGTGCGCACATGCGCTTCTGCGTTACCGATCTTTTCCTTGCCTTCGGCTTCGGCGTCAAAGCGGGCGCGCATGCCGGTGGCTTCCGCCTGCGAGCGGGCTTCGATCACATGGGCTTCTGCGCGGCCTACCTTTTCCTTGCCGGTGGCTTCGGCCTCCAGGCGGGCCAGTTGCGCGCCTGCGGCGGCAATCTGCACCTTGGCATCTGCCAGGCCGGGGGCTGCCGACAGGGCCTCGATCCCTTCGGCGTCGCGCTTCTTGGCTTCGGCCTCGCGTTCGGCGACCTTCAGGCGGGCGTCGGCCAGCACCAGTTCTTCAGCCGCCTTGTGGCGCGCCTTGCGCTCCTGCGCTTCGGCGGTCTTCACTTCCATGATGACCTTCTCTTCGGCCGCGGCTTCTGCGCCAATCACGATGGACTTGCGGGTGCGGTCGGCCTCGGCCACTTCACGCACTTCCTTGATGGCTTCTTCCTGCTCGGCCACAGTACGCTCGACCACGATGCGCTCGCGCACCACGTCGGCAATGGCCTTCTTCTGGATTTCAACGGCCTTGTCTTTTTCGATGCGCTGCAGCGTCACTTCCTTTTCGCGGGCGACGATCTCCAGGTCCTGGGCGCGGGTCACGCGCTCTTGCTCAATCACCACCGCGCGCTTGCGGTTGTTCTCGGCCACTTCCTTTTCGCGCAGCACGTTTTCTTGTTGCACGGCCAGTTGCTGTTCAGACTGCAAACGCGCCATTTCAGAGCGGGTGCGCTCTTCGGCCTGGATCTTGGAGGTCTCGGCTTCTTCCCGGGCCTTGACGGTGGCCACTTCGCGGGCCTGGCGGGCGGTGGCGTCGGCCTGCTGGCGTTCCAGCTCCAGCATGGCTTCCTGCGTCTCCACGTTCTTCTTCTTGATCTGCATTTCCTCGTTGCGGCGCAGCTCGTTGGTCACCACGTGTTCGGTGGCGGTGAGCTGGGTGATCTTCTTGATACCTTGCGCGTCAAGGATGTTGTTGGAGTCGAGCTTGGACAGCGGCGTTTGCTCCAGGTAGTCAATGGCCGCGTCTTCCAGCACATAACCCGACAGGTCGTCGCCAATCTGCTCGATGATCTTGTCGCGAAAACGGTCGCGCGCCTGGTACAGGTCCACAAAGTCCAGCGACTTGCCGGCCGTCTTGAGGGCTTCGGAGAACTTGGCAGAGAACAGGTCTTCCAGAATCTCGTGGTTGGAGGCGCGCGCACAGCCAATGCCCTGCGCCACGCGCAGAACGTCTTCAGCGGTCTTGTTCACCCGCACGAAGAACTTCACCTTGATGTCGGCGCGGATGTTGTCCGCACAGATCAGGCCCTGGTCGCCCGACCGGTCGATCTCGATCGTCTTGACCGAGATGTCCATCAGCTCGGCCTTGTGGATGATGGGGTAGACCATGCGCCCGGTGAAGGTGACTTCAGGCTCGGCGCGCAGGGTGTTGATGATGAGTGCGTGGCCCTGTTCCACCTTGCGGTAGAACTTCGCGAACATGGCGAACATCGCCAGGATCAGGAAGACGATGACGCCAACGGCAATCAGGATGACCATGAGGGATTGCTGCATGAGAACGCTTTCTGGTGAAAGGGTTGAAAAGAAAATGGAAAGAGATAAAGAGGAGAAACCGGGCAAGCGAAGGCGCTGGAACGCAGAACGCGCCAGCGTGCATCACGCCGGTGGCAGCGGCATAACCAGGTAGCGGTGCGTGCCCGCGTCGTATTCGGTAATGAGCGCGGTATCGCCGCGCTTCAGGCTGTTGGGGCTGGGCGACCACACACGGATGTTGATGCTGGCGCCGCGCTGCGCCACCTCGGCGCGGCCCTGGCGCTCGTCCACCGTGCCCGTCAGCACCCGGCAGGTCTGGCCGACCAGCGACGCGTTGCTTTGCGCGTTGTGGTGCACAAACAGCCCGCGCAGCGGCCGCACCAGCCGCGCCGTGATGACGATGGACAGCGCGAACGCCACCACCAACACCACTAGGCCCACCAGCCACTTCAGGATGTCGGTCGGCACCCAGGCCAGCACGGTGACGCCCGCCAGGAACGACAGCGTCCACCCCACCAGCACCAGCAGGCTGACCACAATGGAAAACGGCACGCCATGCAGCCCGAAAGCCACCACGTAGCTGGCAATGGTGCCCATGTCGTCCACGCTGGCGTCGGCGTGGGCTTCAATATCCAGGTCGATGCCGCTGGACTCGAAATCCACCATGCCGATGATGGCCAGCAGCCAATACACCAGCACCACGCCCAGCAGCACGGTGTAGATGGCGGTCGGAAAAGCCGTAGCCGCCGTTAAGAGACTGGCAAACATGAAGATCCCCCCTCGTTGTGTGTTGTGTTCTGGTCGAGGAAAACGCAGAACCGGACTTCTTATTTTTTCTTGGGTGAAGACGCGCTGTTCTTTTTCTTCTGCGCGTTCTGCACAAACGCGATCAGCTCGCGTGTCGCCGCCTCTTTGATTCCCAGGCGGTCATCGGGCGCAAGGCCGTAGCGCTGCGCCAGCAGTTCATAGTCAGCCGTGTCCAGCGACACCGTGAGGCGCGGCCGTTTGGGCCGTGCAGCCACCGGCAAGTCGAGCACGCTGCGGATCTGCGTCGATGTGGACACATTGGCATGAAAGGCCGCCACGCGGACTGCCTCCATCACCGCCTCTTCCACATCAAACGCCACCTGCACGGCGCGCAGCGCGGGCTCCGAGCCCTGCCACCGCGCGGGTTTGCGCGGTGCGGGGCTCATGGGTTTTGTGTGGACGCTGGCGCGGGCAGGGCGTTGGGTGCGGCTGCAGTAGTGCCCCCGGCCTGGCGTGCCCGCAGGCGTTCCATCACCTTGGCGGCGCGTGCCTTGTCGTTGTCGCCAATGCCCGCGTCTGCCAGCTTGCGCTCTAGCGCGCGGTGGCCAAACTCCTGGTCCAGCTGCTCAGCCGCGGCCATGCGGTCGGCCAAGTCCTCGTGCCGCTTCTTGATGCGCTCCAGCGAATCGCGAGCGCTCGTCAGTTGCGAGCCCGTGGCGCCAATGCTTTCCGAAATGCTCTGCGTGGCGCGGTAGACGCTCTCGGTGGTCTTGGCAATGCCGATCTCGCGCTCGTGTTCGCGCACACGGCCCTCGGCACTGCGGATCAGGTCCTTCAGGCGCGACACCTGCATGGCGTAGCTCGCGTGCGCCTGCGTCTGTTCGGTCAGTTCGCCTTCCAGCGCCGCCACGCGCTCGGCCACTTCCAGCGCCAGGCCTTCGTTGGCCTTGTCCAGCGCCTGCACGGCCATGTCTTCGTGGCGCAGCATGTCGGCCTTGATGCGCTCAATGTCGCGCGCCGTCTGCATTTGCTTGGCCATCACACCGGTGAGTTCCGTCTTGGCCTCGTTGATGCTCGCCTTGGCGTCGATGATCTCTTGTTCATAAATGCGCGTGGCGTTGCCATCGACCACGCTCTGGCCCAGTTCGCGTGCGCTGCCGCGCAGCAGGGTGACTAGCTTCTTGATGACCGACATGATGGTTCTCCTGTCACAGTCGAAAAATCACACAAAGAGAGAGAAGGGCGGCGACCGCGCGCTTCAACGGATAAACGAATAGAAAGAAAGTAAGTAGGCAGCGCCTCAGCGCAGAAACTCGGCCAGCGCATCCAGCGCATCCAGCGCGTTGTCGCTCAGCACGGCAACCTCGTGCGCAACGTCTTCGGCGCGCGCCGCACGGGCCAGCGCACCCACCAGTACAAAGCGCCCATCCACGCGCCCAAAGGCAGACAGCGGAACGGAGGGGTTCAGGTCCAGCAGGGCTTCCATCAGCTCGGCGCGCCGCTCGGGGCGCACATCGGCGTCTGTCCACAGGTAGCACAGGCAGATGATCTGCATGTCCGAGCAGGTCACAAAGATGGGCAGCTCATCGCGCCCCTCAATGCTGACCTGCACCACCGGCACATCGCCCGCAATGGGCTGCAACTGCACCGCTGCACCGCCCATGAGCGCGGAGGTCAGCGTGTCCAGGTTGTTGAGTTGTTCCAGCAAAGTGGGCACAGCGTCTCCTTCATCACACGGGTGGGACAGGCGGCCGGGGAAGGTTCGTGTGCCTGCATGGGTGGGGAGAATAGGTGCATCGACATATCATGTCAACGTATTCGTTTGTCACCAATTGCAAGCGCGGTGTGCGGCAAATGGCAGATGCTGCTTTTTGTGTCGGGCTGTTCAGGCGGCTGCGGCCAGTTCGCTCCACGCATCACCCAGCGCCTGCGCCTGCGCCTGTGCCAGTAAAGGCGACAAAGGTGGCGTTGGGCAGCGCATCGCGCAGATGCTGGGCGTAACCCACCTGGTAGTGTTCCCGCGTGTGTTCCGCCGTGTTGGCTGCAGCGCCCGCCCGGTAGGTGGGCGGCGCAAACTCGGCACGGTATGCGGGTGCGGTGCCGCTGCCTGTGGTGATGGGAATTGCTACTATATTTGTAGCTGTTAGCGCTTGTGTATCAAGCGCTAGGGCCTGATTTGGCTTGAAATTTTCCTTGCGCACCTTCAGCCGCGCCTCAAACCCGTACTGCGTGCGGTGCGCTTCGTCGGCAATCACCACGATGTTGTGGCGGTCCGACAGCATGGGGTAGCGCGGCATGGATGGCCTTCACTTCGGGGAAGTAAATCGTCTGATGCGTGGTGCCTGACGCAAAACGCAAGAAACTATTTCGCTCGCCCAACAATATGTACTTGAGAAAGCGGTAGTCAAGTTTCGGCCCGCAAACCCAGTTCACAAAGTCCTGGCTGGTTGCCATGGGGACTCCCATCACCACCACATAGCCTACAGACGCAGTGCGCGACAAGCAGACGGTATCTCGCGGAAGGATGCGAGCAGAGGAGTTCCTAATGCCAAGTTCGTTGGTGTACTGAGCTGTCTCAAAGATCTTCTGCCCATGATTTCCCGTGGCGTCCCGTATACCAATCCAAGGAACATTTCCACCCCAATACTCAGGATGCTTACGGCTGGGCGTGTGCCCAGTTTCTAGGCGAGCAACATCCGTCAACAACGTCCACGCCCAACCATTTGCAAGTGGGGTCCCGGGGTTGCCGACTGAGATTGCAAAGTCCCCCGGGACCACACCGGTGGTCGCCGCGCGACCACCTGTTTTGGATTCCAGCGGGCGCTCAGAACTCATACCCTAGCCCCCCCAACTTCTGCCGAATCACCGCATCCAACTCCGCGCCTTTGGCCATCTGCTCGCCCAGCTTCTCCGTCAGCTTGACCATCTTGTCGGCAAAGGCTTCGTCGTCGTCCTCCACCGCCTCGGCGCCCACGTAGCGGCCGGGGGTGAGTACGTGGCCGTGCTGGGCGATTTCGGCCAGGGGGAC
>NZ_JBKBXG010000116.1:0-13828 GCF_046314175.1 Acidovorax sp.
TCTGGATTTCGAGCAGCCCATCGCCGAACTCGAATCCAAAATTGAAGAACTGCGCTACGTGCAGACCGAGAGTGCCGTCGATATCTCGGAAGAAATCGACCAGCTGAGCAAGAAAAGCCAGCAACTCACCAAAGACATCTACAGCGAACTGTCGCCCTGGCAGATCACCAAGATTGCCCGGCACCCTGAGCGTCCTTACACGCTCGACTACGTGCGCGACATCTTCACTGACTTTGTCGAGTTGCATGGCGACCGCCACTACGCGGACGATTTGTCTATCGTGGGCGGCCTGGCGCGTTTCAACGGCCACGCCTGCATGGTGCTGGGCCACCAGAAAGGGCGCGACACCAAAGAGCGCGCCATGCGCAACTTCGGCATGAGCAAGCCCGAGGGCTATCGCAAAGCCTTGCGCCTGATGAAGACCGCCGAGAAGTTCAAGCTGCCCGTGTTTACGTTCGTTGATACCCCCGGCGCCTACCCTGGCATCGATGCCGAGGAGCGCGGCCAGTCCGAGGCCATCGGCCGCAATATCTTTGAGATGGCGCAGCTCGAAGTCCCCATCATCACCACCATCATTGGCGAAGGCGGCTCCGGCGGCGCGCTGGCCATCAGTGTGGCCGACCAAGTGGTCATGCTGCAGTACGCCATTTACTCGGTCATCAGCCCGGAAGGCTGCGCCTCCATCCTCTGGAAGACCAGCGACAAAGCCCAGGAGGCCGCCGATGCCCTGGGCATTACTGCCCACCGCCTGAAGGCGCTTGGGTTGGTCGATAAAATTGTGAGCGAGCCGGTGGGCGGCGCCCACCGCGACCACAAGCAGATGGCTGCTTTCCTTAAGCGTGCGTTGGGCGATGCGTTCCGCCAGGTGGCTGACCTCAAGACCAAGGATTTGTTGGATCGCCGCTATGACCGTTTGCAAAGCTACGGCCGATTCACCGACACCAAGGCGGATAGCCGCTAAGACGTTCAACCAAGGCCCTTCGGGGCCTTTGTTTTTTTGGTGCTGCCTGAAGGCAATCAGCGCAAACCCCTGCTGGCGCACAACCTGACACCGGATGTAACATGGTTCCCGCGCTGCCCGCTGGGGTGGTTAAAGGGGGGGGCACTATGTCGTTTCTGAAGACGCTCAAAGGCCAGATTCTTCTGGTGTCAATCGCTTGTCTTGTGGCGGGGCTGTTGGCCCTCACGGTGGCCAACTACCTCACAGCCCGATCCCAGGCGTACGCCTCGCTCACAGCGCAGTCGCAGGCGCTGGCCCACAGCCACATCGAGACCTTGCGCGACTGGGCGCGCGGCAAGGCCGCCGTGGTCGAGTCGGCATCGGCCGCTCTCGAAGATGCCGAAGCCGCCAAGTCGCTGCTCATGCTGGCCAAGGCGGGCAATTTTTTGACCACCTACTTCGGGTACGCAGACAAACGCACGGTGTTCTCCGAGAAGCAGAACCTGCCGCCGGACTATGACCCCACAGGCCGCCCCTGGTACAAGCAGGCGGCGGGCAGCGACAGTTCGGTGCTAACCGCGCCGTATCCGGACGCGGGCGGTGCAGGGCTGGTGGTCACGTTTGCCAAGGCCGTTCGCGATGGGACAAACGTCAAGGCAGTGATGGCGGGCGATGTGTCGCTTGCTGCGGTGGTGGCCAACGTTGCATCCATCAAGCCCACGCCCGCCAGCTATGCCTTCTTGGTCGGCAGTGACGGCAACATCATTGCCCACCCGGATGTGAAGCTGGCGCTCAAACCGGCCACCGACATGGCACCTTCCCTCAGTGCTGCCACTTTGGCCGACATGGCCAAACGCGCCGACCTGAACGCGCTGGATCTGCAAGGTCGCCCTGTGTTGCTCACGGTAGCGCCGGTCACGGGCACGCCCTGGCTGTTGGCGATTGCGCTGGACCGGGGCGAGGCGCTCCAGGCCATTCGCACCATGCTGCAGGTGTCCATAGGCGCGGGCATCGTGGTGCTGCTGGTGGCGCTGGTTGTTTTGGCGGGCATCCTGTCGCAGCGACTGCGTCGGCTGACCTTGGTGCGAGATGCGATGCACGAGATCGGTGCAGGTGACGGCGACCTCTCGCGCCGTATTGACGCGCAGGGCGAGGACGAATTGGCGCAGATCGCCGTCAGCTTCAACAGCTTTGCAGGAAAGCTTTCAGGCGTATTGGCTCAGATTCGTGATGCCAGCAGCTCTGTGCGCGTGGCTGCCGAAGAGATCGCCACCGGTAACCATGACCTGAGCGGGCGCACCGAACTCACCGCCTCCAGTCTGGAGGAAACCTCGGCGTCCATGCAGCAACTGACAGAGACCGTGCGTCACAACGCAGACGCTGCGCGCCAGGCGAACCAGCTGGTGGCCCAGGCGTCCAGCGTGGCCCAACACGGCGGCCAGGTGGTGGGCAACGTGGTGACCACCATGGACCAGATCAACGTCGCGTCGCGCAAGATCAACGACATCATTGGCGTGATCGATGGCATTGCTTTCCAGACCAACATCCTCGCGCTGAACGCAGCCGTGGAAGCAGCGCGTGCGGGCGAGCAGGGTCGTGGCTTTGCTGTTGTCGCCAGTGAAGTACGCAGCCTGGCAGGGCGCAGTGCGGAGGCGGCCAAAGAAATCAAGCAGCTCATCAGCGCGTCGGTGGAGCAGGTGGAAAACGGCTCGCGCCTGGTGCACGACGCAGGCACCACGATGGACGACATCGTTACCTCGGTACAGCGCGTGACAGACATCATGGCTGAGATAACGGCGTCTACCAACGAACAGAGCACCAGCATCAACGAGGTGGGGCAGGCGGTCTCACACCTCGACCAGATGACCCAGCAGAACGCGGCGCTGGTAGAGCAAAGCGCAGCAGCGGCGCAGAGCTTGAAGGACCAGTCCGTGCGGCTGTCGGAGGTAGTGGGCACGTTCCGCTTGTCCGCTGATGCCGCGAATGCAGGGCAGCGTTTGTCGGAGCCCCCCCGCTTGATGTGATGGGTGAAGCATGCGAGGGCAGGGTGCCCGCGATAATCGGCGCCCATGCACGTGCACCTTGTTCATCGCTTTTGTGCGCCTAGTGCGGTTTCTCCGCGCCACGCCGTCGTCCGGGAGCTGAAATGACGCAGTCGTTCGATGCTGCCATGCGGGCGTTTGCGCCCGCACTCCCTCTGGCTGTGGGGCTGAGCGGCGGGGCGGACTCTACGGCGCTGCTGCTGGCATGCGCGCGCCGGTGGCCCGGGCAGATTCAGGCTATCCATGTCCACCACGGCCTGCAGGCGGCGGCCGATGGATTTGAGCAGCATTGCATCGCCTTGTGCCAAGGCCTTGGTGTACCGCTGTGGGTGGAGCGGCGGGACGCCCGCCATGCCCCGGGACAGAGCCCCGAAGATGCTGCCCGGCAAGCAAGATACAAGGCTTTTGAGTCTGTAGCGCTTGCCAGTAAAGCGCAAGCAGCTATTCAATCGATAGCATTGGCGCAGCATGCGGATGATCAGGTCGAGACGCTGTTGCTGGCGCTTTCGCGCGGTGCTGGGGTTGCCGGGCTGGCCGCTATGCCTGCCCGATGGGAACGCGCAGGAGTGGTGTGGCACCGCCCGCTGCTGCAGGTGGCTGGGGCAGATGTCCGCAATTGGCTGCATGCGCAGGGGCAGAGTTGGGTGGAAGACCCCACCAACACCGACGAGCGCTACACCCGCAACCGCATCCGCGCGCAGCTGTTGCCCATGCTGGAGGCTGCTTTTCCTGCGTTTCGAGAAACGTTTGCCCGCTCTGCTTCCAATGCCGCGCAGGCGGCCGAACTGTTGGAAGAGCTGGCGCAGCAGGACTTGGCGCAGGTTGGCACACCGCCGCAGATCACCGCGCTACAGGCCTTGAGCCGATCTCGCCAAACCAACGTGTTGCGCCACTGGCTGCGCAACACGCACCACACCACCCCGGCAGCGGCGCAGCTGAGTGAGCTGCTAGACCAGCTGGCGGCCTGCACCACGCGCGGCCACCGCATTCATATCAAGGTGGGGCGCGGCTTTGCGGTGCGGGCCGGGCTGCATCTTGATTGGTACGATCCACAGGGTTTGGTCCGCTAAACCGTACGAATACTGGCGGCGCGACAAAACAGTGTTTTCACCCTGCGCCGCAGCTTCGGATCCGTCACCCCAAAAGTTTCAGTGACATTGATCGTTCACAAATTCGGCGGCACATCGATGGGCTCATCGGAGCGCATCCGCAACGTCGCCAAGCGCGTCGCCAAGTGGGCCCGCGCCGGCCACCAGATGGTGGTGGTGCCCAGTGCTATGGGTGGTGAGACCAACCGTCTGCTCGCGCTGGCCAAGTAAGCCGCTCCTGCACGCGCCACAGAAGCCCGTCGATTGAAGACGGTGGGCTTCGAGGAAATGCTCGAAATGGCCAGCCTGGGCAGCAAGGTACTGCAGATGCGCTTGGTGGAATTTGCAGGCAAGTACAAGGTTCCCATGCGTGTGCTCTTCAGCTTTACGCCGTGGGACATAGGCGTCGACATCGACGACGAAGCCAAGTCTGGCAAGCTCGTCACTTTTGAGGAAGACGAAAAAATGGAACAAGCCGTTGTATCCGGCATCGCTTTCAATCGCAACGAAGCCAAGATCTCCGTGTTGGGTGTGCCCGACAAGCCCGGCATCGCCCGCCAGATCCTGGGCGCCGTGGCCGATGCCAATATCGAAGTTGACGTGATCATCCAGAACGTGAGCAAGGACGGCAAGACCGACTTCAGCTTTACCGTGAACCGCGGCGACTATGCGCGCACGGTGGAGCTGCTCAAGGAAAAAGTAGTGCCAGCTCTCGGCGCGCAGGAAGTGGTGGGCGACACCAAGATCTGCAAGGTGAGCATTGTTGGCATCGGCATGCGCAGCCATGTGGGCGTTGCCAGCAAGATGTTCCGCGTGTTGAGCGAAGAGGGCATCAACATCCAGATGATCTCGACCTCTGAAATCAAGACCTCGGTCGTGATCGACGAAAAGGACGTTGAACTTGCCGTGCGCAGCTTGCACACGGCTTTCGAGCTGGAGCAGGAAGCCGCCTAAACCGCCAGAAGCGCCTCAGAAATGGGGCATAATAGGCGGACTGGAAACGTGACCGAGTGGCCGAAGGTGCTCCCCTGCTAAGGGAGTATGGGGTGTAGAGCCTCATCGAGGGTTCGAATCCCTCCGTTTCCGCCAGAGCACAAAGCCCCAAGCGATCATTCGCTTGGGGCTTTTCTCTTTCTGAATCCAGGTTTCGTGCCTATCTGGACAGTGGGCCGAATTTGGGCACGGCAGCGTCGGACGCGTTCGAGACGGGAGTTTCTAACGGTGCATTTGGCTTGACCGTTAAGGGCTTACCTGGACTGGTCTGGCAGCCAAGAAGCATGGCGGCAAATGGGACAAATGCGACTGCGAGAAAGCGCATCGATGTGTTTCCTTCGTGGTCATGGGTTGAGGGCCGGAAATCCGGTGACGGGGCATCCGTCGGTGTTTACCGAATCCTGATGAGACAAAAAGTTTCAACGGAGGCGCATTTGTATGAGCGCATGCTCCATCTCGCCGCTGTCCAAGGGCGCATCACAAAGGCATTCGGGAAGTTACCGATGATTGGCAGATGCCGCGTGCGACGTCACTCGTCCACTGACGCGCTCCATCGGCTTCCCCAGCTTTTTCCCCTGCTGTCAGAGCGGTCGTTGACGCGGTCTATCTCGCGCCGGTCGCGTTTGGTGGGGCGGCCTTCCTGCAGGGTGGCGGCAGGTTCTGGCGCCAGGCGTCGTTGTTCTGCGGCCTTTTCTCTGGCGGCAATGCTCTCGGCGGTTTCCGCATACAACTGCTGCGCAACAGGGGCCGGCCCGCGGGCGCCGCTCAGGCCTTTGACGACCACAATGCGGGCGATCAAACCCTGCCGCAGCGCCACGGTATCGCCGCAGCGCAGGTCGCGTGCGGCCTTGACGGACTGGCCGTTGACGGTGACGCGGCCCTTGCCGATTTCTTCGGTTGCCAAGCTGCGGGTTTTGTAAAAGCGCGCGCACCAGAGCCATTTGTCCAGCCGCATTGTCTCCATCGTATTCATGGGGTGGATTGTGCCGCTTGCAGGGTATCGATGTTTTCGGCCCATGGGTGCGCTAACGGTAGGCGTACAACGGCGTCCAGCCCTGTCACACGGCCGGATTCAAACCGGTTGGTAAGGGCAATGCTGCCCTCCAGAGCCAGCACGATCTCCTGGCAAATCGCAAGACCGAGGCCGCTGCCCGTGCGCACATCGCCCGCTGAGAACGGCTGGAACAACCGGGTCGCCAGTTCATCATCAATCCCCGGGCCGTGGTCGCTGATGGTCAAGGCAACGTGGCGGCCATCTGTGCGCAGGTCGACGGTCAGCTCGCTGCCTTCGGGCGCGTGGCGCACGGCGTTGTGCAGCAAGTTACGGCTCAACTCGCGCAGCATCCATTCATGCGCCTGCATGTAGGTGGGCTCAGTGTGGATGCCGAAGTCCAGATCGCGCTGTGCGATGAGGGGAGAGATCTCGAGCGCTACCGCGCGCAGCACTTCGTCAAACCGCGTGATGGGAGGCGCGCTTTGCTGGCGCAGCTGCTCCACCTTGGCCAAGGCGAGCATCTGGTTGGCGAGCTGGGTGGCGCGTTCGACGGTGTCGCTGATCTCGTGCAGGGCCTGCATCGGCTCGACATCACCGCGTAGCGCCGATTGCACCTGGGTCTTGAGCACTGCCAGCGGCGTGCGCAGCTGGTGGGATGCGTCGCGCACAAAACGCTTTTGGTGCCGCAGCAGGTGCCGCAGGCGCTGCATGACTTCGTTGGTGGCGTCGATCAGGGGTTGAAGTTCGCGTGGAGCTGTGGGCGATGCAATGGGGCTCAGGTCGCCTTCGCGCCGTGCTTGCAATTGGTGGCTGAGCTGCCGGACCGGGTTGGTGGCGCGTTGCACCACCAGAACCACCGTGAATGCAATCACCGCCACCAGCAGGGCCTGGCGCAGCAGGGTGTTCCACAGGATCTGCAGTGCGAGCGTTTCACGCACTTCCAACGTTTCAGCCACCTGGATCACAGCCATTGCGCGCCCGTTGGAGCTGGCCACTGGTTGCAGCAGCACCGCAACCCGCACGTCGCGGTCGCGGAAGCGGTCGTCATAGAAGTCCACCAGGGCGGCATAGGGAGGCCGGGCAGGGATGGACCCATTCCAAACCGGGAGGTCGGAAAACCCTGACACCATTTCCCCGCGCAGGTTGGAGACGCGGTAGAACATCTGGCTCTGGTTGTCGGCCTCGAAGGCTTCCAGGGCGGAGTACGGCACCGTGGCGCGAAGCTCTGCGTCGTCGTCATAGCCCTTGACGTCCAATTGCTCGCTGATACTTTTGGCCGACGCGAGCAGGGTGCGGTCATAAGCCGTATTCAGCGAGTTCAGCGTCTGGCGGTACAGGCTGAAGGTGTTGAACCCCACAAACAAAGCCACCGGCAAAAGAATGCCCAAAAGCAGTCGCCGCCGCAGCGAGTGAGGGCCTGGCACCCGCTTTTTTTTCATGCGTCCGTCCGCAGCAGGTAGCCCAGCCCACGCAGCGTCATTAGCGTCAAGCCGGTGCCTGCCAGTTTCTTGCGCAATCGGTAGACCACGACCTCAATGGCTTCGTATTGCACGTCGAGCTGGCCGGGGAACACCAGTTCATAAAGACGCTCTTTGGTGACTGCGTGGCCGGGCTGGGCCAGCAACGCGTGCATCAGTGCCAGCTCGCGCGGCGTCAGCTCCATCACTTCGCCGTTAAGGTATAAGGCCCCGCTGTTTTTGTCGTATCGGATGGCGCCGATCTGTACATTGCTCGGTGCCAAGGGAGTCGTGTTGTTGCCCGGGTCAACGCTGCGGCGCACCAGCGCGCGCAGGCGGGCCTCCAGCTCATCCAGGTCAAACGGTTTGGACAGATAGTCGTCAGCGCCCGCGTTAAGCCCCATCACGCGGTCGCCTACCGTACCGCGTGCCGTGAGGATGAGTACCGGCGTGCGCATGCCACGGTTGCGTGCTTGTTGCAACACTTGCAGGCCGTCCAGGCCGGGTAGGGTGAGGTCCAGGATCACGGCGTCGGGTTGTCGGGCTGCCCATTGACTGAGCGCGGCGCGGCCGTCTCCCACGGCGGTGACTTCCATGCCGCGGCGTGTCAGTGCGCGGTGCAGTGTGGCCTGCATGGTGGGGTCGTCTTCGACAAGAAGCAATTGCATGCGCGGCACCATATCACTCCCGGACGGCCTGCGCGCTGTTCACCGAGTGCCGAAGGGGCGCTCGCGGCCTGCTGCGGTTTGGCCGAGCGCTGCGCAGGCCAGTGCCTCCGCGCAAGAGCTCCCAAGCCGCGCATGCGGCGCATTGCGTACGTGCGCTGGGAGTGTCCCCCTGCAACGGAGGGTGCGCAGCGGCCCAGAGGGCCCGATGCTAGTGTTTTCCCTGAGTCCGAGGACAGCCGTTTGACAGGCAGGGCGCGCATTATCGAGCGGTTCGCAAACCCTACAAGGAGACACCATGCGTCGCGATACCTTTCTCAAATCAATGGCTGCTATGGCTGCTGCAAGCGTGTTGCCCGTGTCGGCGCAAACCGCCTCGGCCATCAAGATGATGATTCCCGCCAACCCGGGCGGTGGTTGGGACTCCACCGGCCGTGCCCTGGGCAAGGCGATGCAGGATGCAGGCGCTGCGTCGTCGGTGTCCTATGACAACAAGGGCGGTGCGGCTGGTGCCATTGGCCTGGCGCAGTTCTCCAACTCCAGCAAGGGCGACCCGAACGCCATGATGGTGATGGGCGCCGTGATGCTGGGCGGCATCATCACCGGCAAGCCACCCGTGGGCCTGGACAAGGTGACCCCACTGGCGCGCCTGACCAGCGAATACAACGTGTTCGTCTTGCCTGCCAACTCGCCGTTCAAGACCATGAAGGACGTGGTCGACCAACTGCGCAAGGACCCCGGCAGCGTGAAGTGGGGCGGCGGTTCGCGCGGATCTACAGAGCACATTGCTGCGGCCATGATCGCCCGTGAAGTGGGCGTGGACCCTGCCAAGATCAACTACGTGGCTTTCCGTGGGGGCGGCGAGGCCACTGCAGCCGTTCTGGGTGGGAACGTCACCGTGGGCGGCAGCGGCTACAGCGAGTTTGCTGAATACATCTCCGCCGGCAAGATGCGTGCAGTGGGTGTGACGGCTGCCCAACGCCTCAAAGGCGTGAGCGTGCCTACGCTCAAGGAGCAGGGCATCAATGTCGAGATCGGCAACTGGCGCGGTGTGTATGGCGCGCCTGGCATCACGGCAGAGCAGCGCAAGGTGCTGATTGATGCGCTGGCCAAGACCTTTAAGCACAAGTCCTGGCAGGACGCCATGGAAAAGAACGGCTGGACGTCCGCATGGATGGCGGGCGACGAGTTCTCCAACTTCGTGGATGCAGAGTTTGCAAGCTTGCGCGCCACGATGGTCAAGTCCGGAATGATCTGATCTGAGGAAAGCGGCGGTGGGCCGGTGGTTGCGCGTCCTTGCGGGCGCGCGGCTTGGCCTTGCGCCGTCCGGCGTGAAAGAACAACATGACACAACAACACTCATCGCGCTCCAAGCCTTTGCAGACCCTCATCGGGACTGCTCTGATCGTGCTGGCGCTGGCGCTCGCCTGGGGTGCCAGCACAGTCAGCTCGGAAGCCGGGTATGGCGGCGTGGGTCCCAATTTCTTTCCCTGGGTTGTAAGCATTGCGCTGCTGGTCTGTGGCTTGCTGTGTGTGGTGCACGCGCTGACCGGGGGGTTTCGCGCGCTGGAGGAAGGCTCGGGCGACGTGCGTGCCCACTGGAAGGGCTTCATCTGGGTGTCCGCCGGGCTGCTGCTCAACGCCTTGCTCATCACCACGCTGGGCTTCATCCTGAGCTGCGCAATGTGCTTTGTGCTGTCGGTGCGGGGCTTCAAGAGTTCGGAAGGTGAGCTGGACCTGCGCCTGCAGGCCTGGATCAAGGACTCCGCCATTGGCATGGCCGTGTCTGCGCCCGTGTTCTGGATGTTTACGAAATTGCTGGCCATCAACCTGCCCGGCCTGACCAACACAGGATGGCTGTAAAACTATGGAAACACTGAATCTCTTGATGCAAGGGTTTGCGACCGCTGCAACCCCCATCAACCTGATGTGGGCCTTTGTGGGCTGCATCATTGGAACTGCAGTGGGCGTGTTGCCAGGCATTGGCCCCGCCGTGGCTGTGGCCATGCTGCTGCCCATCACCGTCAAGGTCGAGGCCACGGCTTCGATGATCTTCTTTGCGGGCATCTACTACGGTGCAATGTACGGTGGCTCCACCACGTCCATTTTGCTCAACACGCCGGGAGAGGCGGGGTCCATGGTCACGGCCATGGAGGGTAACAAAATGGCCAAGAGCGGTCGCGCCGGAGCGGCGCTGGCCACTGCGGCCATTGGCTCGTTTGTGGCAGGCACCATTGCCACAATAATGGTCACATTCTTTGCCCCTCTGGTCGCCGAATACGCCGTGCGCCTGGGGCCACCTGAGTATTTCATGCTGATGGTGCTGGCATTCACTACCGTGAGTGCGGTGCTGGGCAAGAGCACGCTGCGTGGCATGGTCGCGCTGTTTGTCGGTCTGGCCATGGGGCTGATCGGTATCGACCAGATCTCTGGGCAGGCGCGCTACACCGGCGGTGTACCCGAGCTGATGGACGGCATTGAGGTGGTGCTGATTGCTGTGGGCCTGTTTGCCGTGGGCGAAGCCCTGTACAACGTGATGTACGAAGGCCGCACCGACGAAACCCAGAACCGCCTGACCAGCACGCACATGACCAAGGAGGAGTGGAAGCGCTCCTGGCCGGCGTGGATTCGCGCCACGTTCATCGGTTTTCCGTTTGGCACCGTACCTGCAGGCGGCAGTGAGATCCCGACCTTTCTAAGCTATGCCGCCGAAAAGAAGCTGAGCAAGAACAAAGAGGAATTTGGCACCACCGGCGCCATTGAAGGCGTGGCAGGCCCCGAGGCCGCCAACAACGCAGCCATCACCGCCACGCTGATCCCGCTGCTCACGCTGGGTATTCCCACGTCGAACACCACGGCCATTTTGCTCGGCGCGTTTCAGAACTACGGTATTCAACCCGGCCCGCAGCTGTTCAGCAGCAACGGCGCACTGGTGTGGGCCCTGATCGCGTCGATGTACATCGGCAACGTGATGCTGCTCATCCTGAACCTGCCGCTGATCGGCCTGTGGGTCAAGCTGCTGAATATTCCCAAGTCGTACCTGTACGCGGGCATTCTGGTGTTCTCCACGCTCGGCGTGTACGGCATGCGCCAAAGTGCGTTCGACCTGGTGTTGTTGTATGCGATTGGCCTTTTGGGTGTGGTGATGCGCCGCTATGACTTCCCGGCTGCGCCGGTGGTGGTGGGCATGATTTTGGGCCCCTTGGCCGAGGCGCAGATGCGTAACGCGGTGTCGATTGGCGAGGGCAAATGGACGATCTTCCTGGAGCGTCCAGGCTCGCTGACGCTGATCATCATCGTGCTGGCCGTGCTTATCGTGCCGCGTTTGCTCAAGCGCTGGGCGGCAAAACGATTGGCCATGGCGCAGGCCGGATAGAACGGATGCGCAGGCAGCTGCGCCCCTTTCACCCAGAAAAAACCGCGCTGACATGGCGCGGTTTTTTGTTTTTGGGCGTCCGTTTTTGCCGGGCGCTTTGCAGGTGTTTGTGCAAGCCAGACACCGGAGGCTTTGTGCCCCCGGTGCCCTCCCCACCAAGGTGACTTGCGTGCTCACAAGCCGCGAATTGTACCATAAAATGCGAATAGTTCTTATTTGCAAGGATGGTGCATGCATTCACTGCCACAGGAATTTTTGGCCCTTTGCCGCCAGTTGGGCGATGCTCAGCAGCGCTGCAGTGCCGCCATAGCGGCGCAGGCCGCCGAGATCGACGCTTTGAGGTCTGAAGTCGTGCGGCTGCGGGGTGCGCTGGTGGTGCGCGACACGCGTCTGGCCATGGCACACGACGCGCTGGGGCAGGCCCAGGCCGCAACCCCCGGCCTGCCACGCCGCAAAGCCATGGCGCGCCATATCAGCATGCTGGCCGAGCGCATCACCGCCTTGTCGCGCGAATGCCTGCGCTGGCGTTTGGCAGCCGAGGTAGACGCTCTGGACATCCAACGCGCAAAGCAGGGCGGCGCCGCGCTGACCGAGGCCACTCATCCCTCACATACGCGGCCGGTGGGTGAGGCGCAGGCGTATGACCTCGACGCTAATTTGGCCGCAGCAGACCTGGTCATCTGCCAGACCGGTTGCATTAGCCACGACGAGTACTGGCGCGTGCAGGACCATTGCCGTCGCACCGGCAAGCCCTGCATTTTGGTAGACCAGCCCCTGACCACGCTGCAGCCCCTGCGGGTGTCTCGCATGATCCGAACACCACACGCAGCGCCGATGGCGCTCAACGCAGAATTGCCCGTGATTTTGAATGAAAATGACCTCTAGCGCCTGATGGATAAGCGCTAGTAGCTATAAAAATAGTAGCTATTGGGCTTGGCAAGGCCTGTGCAGCCGACCCAGCCCGCACCGCCTGCGCGCTACCATCCGCAGATGCCTTTGCTCACCGACGACGCCCCCGCACTGCCGCTGGATGCCCAGGGCATTCTGGAACTGGCGGCGCGCTCCATGTTCCAGCTGTTCTCCAGCGTCAGCCAGGGCATGTTCCTGGTGGACCGCAGTGGTCGCATCGTGTGGGTGAACGAGGGCTACCAGCGCTTCCTGCCCGACCTCGGGTTCTCGTCGGTGGACCAGTTTGTCGGCCGCACGGTGGAGGAGGTCATCCCCAACACCCAGATGCGCCGCGTGCTGGAGACCGGCCAGCCGGTGCTGATCGACCTGCTCACCAACAAGGCGGGCACCTTTGTGGTCAGCCGCATCCCACTGCGCGACGATGCCGACCGCGTGATTGGCGCCATCGGCATCGTGCTGTTCGACCACCCCGAGACCACGCTGCAGCCGCTGATCAGCAAGTTTGCCCTGCTGCAGCGCGACTTGGACGACGCCCGGCGCGAGCTGGCCAGCCAGCGGCGGCGCAGCCTGACGGTGGCGGGCGACGGCGAGCGGCGGTCCAAATACACCTTTGCCAGCTTCATCGGGTCGAGCCCCGCTGCGGCCGAGGTCAAGCGCCAGGCACGCCGTGCAGCGCAGTCCACCAGCCCGGTGCTGCTGTTGGGTGAAACGGGCACCGGCAAAGAGCTTCTGGCCCACGCCATCCACGCTGCATCCAGCCGTGCCAGCGGACCGTTCGTCAGCGTCAACATCGCTGCCGTGCCCGACACGCTGCTGGAGGCTGAATTCTTTGGCGTGGCGCCCGGAGCCTACACCGGCGCATCGGCCAAGGGGCGCGACGGCAAGTTCAAGCTGGCCGACGGCGGCACGCTGTTCCTCGACGAAATCGGCGATATGCCCCAAAGCCTGCAAGCCAAGCTGCTGCGCGCGCTGCAGGAAGGGGAGATCGAGCCGCTGGGTAGCAACAAGCTGGTGCCCTTCAACGTACGCATCCTGGCCGCCACCTCGCGCGACCTGGCTGGCCTGGTGCGTGAAGGCAAGTTCCGCGAAGACTTGTTCTACCGCCTGCACGTGCTGCCGGTGCGCGTGCCACCACTGCGTGCGCGGCGCAGCGACATTCCGGCACTGGTCGAGGCTCTGGGCGACGACCTGGCGCTGCGCAACGGCACGCCACCGCCCGAGTTGCTGCCCGAAGCCATGGCCCTGCTCGCTGGCCAGCCCTGGCGCGGCAACATCCGCGAGCTGCGCAACGTGCTGGAGCAGGCCGTGATGCGCAGCGAGGGCCAGTCCATCGACGCGGCGCAGCTCGAACGCATCCTGCGCGA
>NZ_JBKBXG010000117.1:0-13689 GCF_046314175.1 Acidovorax sp.
TCGAACTTCGTGGCGTACTGCGAAGCGTCAGCTTCGTCAGCGTGGGCACCGAAAGCGGTGAAAGCAGCTACAGCGGCGATGGAGAGAAAACGTGCGGTGGTGTTCATGATGAAAGTCCTTCAGTGAAGAGAAAAGCGTCCCAATAAAGCCGTGAGGAAGCAAGATCAGACACTCGCTGCAACCCGGGTTCGGTGAGTCGCCTTGCGGGTTCGGCTCATCGATGGGGTGAACTGTACGCCGATGGCGTTCAAAGAAAAACCACTGAGTCGTAAACTAACTGTTCCAGTATTGGAAACAATCGCTAAGTATTGAGGGCGCGGATTGCGCGCCAGGGGCCTTGACGGATGCAGCACATTTCGATCGGGAAGGCGCGCCCTCAGCGCTTCACATCTGGGTGCAGAAAATCGTCGGTTTAGCGGGCGGCCAAGCGACCACTGCGAGAGGAGGCGGACGGCTGAGAGCGGGGCGCGTCAGCTCCGGCCAATCACCGGGTGGTCGGGTAGCTCGTTGCCCCGGGCTTTGTCTGCGCACTGGCCGGCGTCTGATGGGAAATGCCGCACCAGCAGGGCCGACACCTCCGACAGTGCCTGGGTCAGCCCCTCTTCGTGCCGCCCGGCGCTAAAGCTCGCACTCATCTGCGCGACTATGGCCTGCCATGCCTCGGGGGGCACATGGCGCGCAAGTCCCCGGTCGGCAACGATTTCGATGGCGTGGTCGGCCTCCAGCAGGTAGATCAGAACACCGTTGTTGGCCTCGGTGTCCCACACGCGTTGCTTGCCAAACAATGCCACGGCCCGCTCGCGCGCGTTGGCGCCGCGCCACAGGTACGACAGCGGCAGACCACCTTCCACGCAGATGCGGACCTGGCCGGTGTGGCGGCGCTCGCTGGCGGCCACGCGGCGGGTCAGGCGTTCGATGAGGTCCTGAGGGAACGCCCGGCGCAATGCGCCTTCGGCCCAGCGATGGCGCACAAGGCGCGTCAGGCGCTGCAACACGCCGGGTGGCTGACTGGATGGATATGTTGCCGACATGTTCACCAGTCTCCCGAGGCGCCACCGCCACCAAAATCACCGCCACCACCCGAGCTGAAGCCACCGCTGCCGCTACTGCTGCTACCGCCTCCACCCCAGCCGCCCCCGCTGCCCCCATGGATCACCGGGCCACTGCGCCCGCTGAAGATCCACGTGTACAGCAATGCCAGCAACCCGGCGCCGAACGACACCGCCACGCTGGAGGTGACCCAGAAGGCCACGGCGCCCACGCCCCCACCCATCAGCATGCCGCCCAGCGCGTTACCAAACAGGCTGCGCGCCAGCGGCCCGCCCACCATCACCCCAAAAAACACAAAAATGGCCAAGTCGGTCCAGTCAAAACCGCTGTCGCCTTGGCCGGAGCCAGTGCGTTGATCCTCGGTGGGCGCGGGCAGCGCCTCGCCCGCAATGCGTGCGCTGATCTGGCCCACAGCAGCGCTCAAGCCCCCTGCATAGTCGTTCTGCTGAAAGCGCGGCTTCATCGCACTGTCGATGATGCGTGCCGCAGCGATGTCCGGGATGGCCCCTTCGAGCGTCTTGGCGACCTCGATGCGCATCTTGCGGTCGGTTTTGGCCACGACCAGCAGCACGCCGTCGCCCACGTCCCGGCGGCCAATCTTCCATTGGTTGCCCACGCGGTTGGCGTAAGCGGCGATGTCTTCGGGCGCGGTGGTGGCCACCATCAGCACCACCACCTGCGAGCCCTTCGATTGCTCAATGGCCAGCAGTTGCGCCTGCAGCGCACTGATGTCGGCGGGGGTCAGGGTGCCAGTCTGGTCGATGACATGGCCGCTGAGCGCGGGCACGGGCTGGAGCGCCGGGTTCGCAATCGCCCAAGGCGTTCCAGTTGCTATAAATAATATAGCTATTAGCGCTTTATAGATAAGCGCTAGAGGCATATTTGACCAATATTTCTCTGTCAGAGTGTTTTCGGCGGCTTACTGCTTGGGCTGCGGGGCCGAGAAGTCCACCGTGGGTGGAACGGCAATCTGTGCCTCGTTGGCCACCGTGAAGCTGGGTTTGGGTTCGTAGCTGAACGCCATGGCCGTCAGGTTGCTGGGGAAGCTGCGCGCCAGCACGTTGTAGTCCTGCACGGTCTGGATGTACCGGTTGCGTGCCACGGTGATGCGGTTCTCGGTGCCTTCCAGCGTCACGCGCAGGTCCCGAAAACCTTGGTTGGCCTGCAGGGTAGGGTAGCGCTCGGACACCGCCATCAGCCGTGACAGCGCACCCGACAGCTCGCCCTGCGCCTGCTGGAACTTGTTGAACGCCTCGGGGTTGTTCAGCGTTTCAGGCGTAACCGTGATGGAGGTGGCCTTGGCACGCGCCTCGATCACCCGGGTCAGCGTCTCCTGCTCGAAGTTGGCCTCGGCCTTGACGGTGGCGACGATGTTCGGCACCAGGTCGGCCCGGCGCTGGTATTGGTTGAGCACCTCGCTCCACGCGGCCTTGGACTGCTCGTCCAGGCGCTGGAAGTCGTTGTATCCGCAGCCGCTCAGGGTCAGCGCTGCGGCCACGAGGGTGATGAAGGCAAGAAAACGGTGCGTCATGGTGATAGGTCTGCCAACAAGAAATGGGATGGGCCGAAGGGTGCTGGGGTTCCGTGGCAGAAACCGGCAGGTGCGCGGATTTTGCAGCATGTGCCCGGCAACGCCGCACAAACCAAGACCAAGGGGCTGCATGGCTTTGGGCGATGCCCGCACAATAGCGGCCTTGGCAGCAGCGTGCTGTTGCCGCTTGCGTCACAGTTCAACCACCTCTCATCCACCATGCCCCGCTCACGTTCCAGAGCCGCCTCACTCGGCGGATCCTCCGACGAGACAGAGTCCGCGTTTTACGAGGCACTGCAGCGGGGCGATATCGAGCTGCTGATGTCTTGCTGGGCTGAAGAAGACGACATCGTGTGTGTGCACCCCGGCGGCCCCCGGCTGTTGGGCGCTGGCGCCATCCGCGCCGCGTTCGAGGGCATGTTTGCCAACGGCACGGTGCGCGCACGGCCGGTGCAGGTGCACCGCGTGGTGGCATTGACCAGCGCCGTGCACAGCGTGGCGGAAGAGATCGAGGTGATGCTGCCCGACGGCCTGCACCAGGCGGTGGTGCTGGCCACCAACGTCTATCACAAGACCCCCGAGGGCTGGCGCATGGTGGCCCACCACGCCAGCGCGGGCACGGCGCCCGATGCCCAGGCGGTGGGTTCGCAGCGCCCGGTGCTGCATTAGGCGCGCCACCGATGAAGCACCTTGGAGGTCCAAGTGATGTTGGCAGTCTTTGTTTTGAGTATTTTTGCCATCTAGCGCTTGCTGGATAAGCGCTAATAGCTATGAAATATGTAGCGCCTCGCTGGCTGCCAGGTGGCCAGCTTCAAACCATCTGGCCTGCGCTGGTTTCACGCCGCGTGTTCGGTCCGCGGCCGGAGTACCGCCGTGAACGCTGGGACACCCCCGACAGTGATTTCGTCGACGTGGATTTTTTGAACGACGGCGTGCCCGCCGATACGCCCCGGCCGCTGCTGGTGGTGTTCCATGGGCTGGAGGGGTCGTCGCGCAGCCATTACTGCGAGGCATTTGCAGACCTCGCGCGTGAGCGCGGCTGGGCCTGCGCGTTGCCTCATTTCAGGGGCTGCAGCGGCGAGATCAACCGCGCGCCCCGCGCCTATCATTCGGGCGACTATGCCGAGATCGGCTGGATGCTGCAGCGCTTTCGCACATCGCACCGAGGGCCGTTGATGGTGGTGGGTGTTTCGCTGGGCGGCAACGCGCTGCTGCGCTGGGCGGGCGAAGTGGGCACTGACGCTGCTCTCAGCGCAGACGCGGTGGCTGCCGTGTGCTCACCCATCGACCTGGCTGCGGGCGGGCACGCCATTGGACGTGGGTTCAATCGCCAGATCTACACCCGCATGTTCATGCGCACCCTGGTACCCAAGGCCCTGCAAAAGCTGGCCCAGCACCCGGGCCTTTTTGACAAACAGGCGCTGCTGTCTGCCCGTGACTTGTACGCGTTTGACAACGTATTTACCGCCCCGCTGCACGGCTACAAGAATACCGAGGACTACTGGCTGCGCGCATCGGCCAAGCCGCTGCTGCGCGACATCCGTATCCCGGCGCTGGTGGTGAACGCGCGCAACGATCCCTTTGTGCCCGCCAGCAGCCTGCCGGGTGTGCACGAGGTGGGCCCCTGCGTCACCTTGTGGCAGCCCGCACATGGCGGCCATGTCGGGTTTGCCAAAGGACGCCTGCCAGGCCATGTGCGCGCCATGCCGGACACGGTGGGCGACTGGCTCGCGGCACAGACTGACACAAGCACGAGGGCCGCAGGGCCACAATCGAACCATGGATGACATCGTCAAACAAGCCCTGGCCAAGTGGCCCAATGTGCCCGACTGCTACGGCTGGTTGGGGCTGGATGCGCGCGGCCGCTGGTACATGCGCGATGACGCCACCCAGGCGCAAGGCCCCTTCCCCAGCGCCAAGGGCTCGTTGCTGCTACATGAAAAACTCATTGAGTTCATTGAGCGCAACTACGAGCCCGATGCGCACGGGCAGTGGTTCTTTCAAAACGGTCCGCAGCGGGTGTATGTAGAGTTGGAAACGACGCCCCTGATCTGGCGCATTCAGCCTGATTTTTCGGTGGTGTCGCACACAGGGCGCGGTGCCGTGGTTCAGGACTGCCTGATGGACGCGCAAGGTCGCGTGTACCTGACAGCGGACGGGCTCGTGGGCCTGGTGCACACCCTGGATGTGTTGGCGGCCGCAGAGGCTGTCGAGGCGGGCCGCTGGATGCCGCGCGAGGTGGCTGCCGAGGATTTGCCTGCGCTATACGGCTTCGTCATGAGCCCCCTGGCGCGCTGCGAGGCCGCTGGCAGGACGAAAGCGGCTTCGCAAACTCTGTAACCAAGCTCAGGCTGGGCAGAGCGGATGGATGTTTTGGGCTTCAGCCCTTTCGATATGTCTTCATCTCACACAGGCATAAAAAAACCGGTCACCGGGCGCTGAGGCCCCGTACCGGTTTTTTGCGCATTGGCTGCGCGCCTGCCAACGCAGAAGAACTACTTGACCGTGGCCGTCATGTACTCGACAGCAGCACGCAGGTCTGCGTCCGAGGCCTGGCCAGCTCCACCACGGGGGGGCATTGCGCCCTTGCCCTTGACCACGCTGGCGTAAAGTGCATCGATGCCCGCAGGCAAGCGGGCCGCCCAGGCGGTCTTGTCGCCCAGCTTGGGGGCGCCTGCTACACCGGCGGCATGGCACACCTGGCAAGCCTGTTTGTAAAGGGCTTCGCCGTTGGCCGAGGCCACAGCGACGGGCGCTGCAGCAGGTGCTGCGGCGACAGCTTCTGCAGCCGGTGCCGGTGCCGGGGCCGCTGCTGCGGGCTCAGCGGCGGGGGCAGGTGCTGCAGGGGTGGCATCCGTTGCTGCTGCACCTGCGGCTCCAGGGGCCGCGGGTTCAGCAAACTTGCCACCCGCTGCGTTGGCCATGTAAGCCACCGCACGCGCGATTTCCGTGTCGCTGTAGTCGCCACCGCCCTGGGGCGCCATGGCGCCCTTACCCTTCAGGGCCGAGGCCACCATGGCTTCAAAACCAGTTGCGATGCGGGCCGACCAGGCGCTGGCGTCTGCAAATTTGGGGGCGCCGGCAACACCAGCGGTGTGGCAAGCGGCGCACTGGACCTTGTAAACGTCTTCGCCGCTGGCCAGAGGGCGGTTGGCGTCACGGATCTCTACCATGCCGACCTTCTGGATGCGCTCTGCAATGGCCTTTTCAGGGTTGCCAGAACCGGGAGCGGACTTGTCCGCCGACGTGACATACAGGACCAGGCCAATGATGGCGAAGATCGGAACCACAAACGACGCAAGGACTGCGTACAACAGTTGCTTGGGGTTCTTGATCGGTCCGGTATGGGCTTCTTCGTGGTGGTTGTCGCTCATGACGTCCTCAGGTGTATCGGGGGCTTTGATGAAATCAACCCTCAATTATATGTGCCGTACCAGGGGGACTCTGGGACGACTGGCTCCGCATGCCACAGCGGGCTGTGCGAAAAAAGAGACGGCAACCGCGCAGGAGCAGCCGAACAGGCGCAGCGCCCTTTGTTGTGCGCGGTGCCTGCGGTGTCCGCCCGGTGGGGTCAGGACGGGGTGTTGCCCGTAATGGTGCCGGGCGCACCACCGCCCAGGGCCTTGTACAAAGACACCTGGTTTTGCAGCTGCGCTAGCCGTACTTGCACCACGGCCTGCTGGGCGGCAAACAGCGAGCGCTGGGCATCCAGCAGGTCCAGATAGCTGGATACCCCGTTGCGATAGCGCAGGTCGGCCAACTGCAGGCGTGCCGATTCGGCCTCGGCCTGCAACTGCTGGGCCTGCGCCTGCTCGCCCAGCGTGGCCTGGCCCGCGAGCGCATCGGACACCTCCCGAAACGCGGTCTGGATGGCTTTTTCGTACTGGGCAATCGCAATGCCACGGCTGGCCTGCGCGCTGTCGAGGTTGGCCTGGTTGCGGCCTGCATCGAAGATGGGCAGCAGCAGAGACGGGGCGATGGAGAACCCCCACGACCCGCTTTTGAACAGGCCCGACAGCTCGCCGCTGGCCGTGCCCGCCTGGGTGGTGAGCGAAATGCGGGGGAAGAACGCCGCCCGCGCTGCGCCGATGTTGGCATTGGCACCGATCAGCTGCTGCTCGGCCTGGCGAATGTCCGGACGCCGGGTGAGCAGATCCGAGGGCAGCCCTGCGGGCAGGGGCGCCATGGCAGGCGCATCGGCCAGCCTGCTGCCAGCGAGGCTGGTGCGGACGTTGTCCGGCAGCGCCTGCCCCAGCAGCAGAGCCAGCGCGTTTTCGTCCAGCGCACGCTGGCGCTGCTGTTGGGCCAGGGTGGCCTTGGCGGCCTGGGTGAGCGACTGCGCCTGCCGATAGTCCAGTTCAGACGCCACGCCTGCATCCAGTCGCAGCTGCGTCAGGCGCACCGACTCCTCGCGCGAGGCCAGGGTCTGGCGGGACAGGTCCAGCAGCTCCTCGTCAGCCAGCAAGGTCAGCCAGCCGTTGGCCACGGCGGCCACCAGGCTGACCTGTGCCGCGTTGCGACCTTCTTCGGTGGCCAGGTACTGCGCGAGTGCTTGTTCCTTCAGGCTGGAGACACGGCCAAAAAAGTCGATCTCCCATGCCGAAATGGCCAGCCCCACGTTGAACGAATTGGTCAAATCGCCCGTGCCCGTGGCGGGTGCCCGGCTGGCGTTGGCCGCCAGGCCCACGCCGGGGTACAGGTCGGCGCGGCGTACCTGAAAGGTGGCGCGCGCCTGCTCGATGTTGAGCACAGCCACGCGCAGGTCGCGGTTGTTGGCAAGGGCGGTCTCGATCAACTGTTGCAAACGGGGTTCGGCAAAGTAGTCTTGCCATGGCACCGTAGCTGCTGCGGACGCTTGCGTCGCCGTGGTTGCATACGCGACCGGAACAGGCGCCGCGGGGCGCTCGTAGGTAGGTATGAACGAGCAGCCCGCCAGCAGCGCTGCGGCTGCCAGGGCGATGGTTGTGCTGCGTTTAGTCATGGGTTCCAACTCCTGCTTCTTCTGCATGGCGGCGATTCATTTCGTGCTGTCGTGCGCTGCCTTTGAACAGGCTGCGCACCACCACGAAGAACACGGGCACAAAGAACACGGCCAGCACCGTGCCAGTGATCATGCCCCCCAGCACACCAGTGCCGATGGCGCGCTGGCTGGCAGAGCCTGCGCCCGAGGCAATGGCCAGAGGCACCACACCCAGGCCAAACGCCACGGAGGTCATGATGATCGGGCGAAAGCGCAGGTGCGCAGCGGTTAGCGCCGACTCGATCACGCCCTTGCCCTGCGCTTGCAGGTCTTTTGCAAACTCAATGATCAAAATGGCGTTCTTTGCGGACAAACCAATGATGGTGATCAGTCCCACCTGGAAGTACACGTCGTTTGCGTAGCCGCGCAGCAAGGTGGCCAGCAATACGCCCAGCACACCGAGCGGCACGACCAGAATCACGGCCAGCGGGATCGACCAGCTTTCATACAGCGCAGCCAGGCACAGGAACACCGCCAGGATGGCGAAGCTGTACAGGATCAGCGATTGCGAACCCGCAAGCTTTTCTTCGCGCGACTGGCCCGTCCACTCGTAGCCAAAACCAGCGGGCAATTGGGCTGCAAGTTTTTCCATCTCGGCCATGGCCGCGCCCGTGCTCAATCCGGGTGCTGGCGAACCCGAGATACGCATGGCGGGGTAACCGTTGTAGCGCACGGTTTGCTGCGCCCCGTTCACCCAACGTGTCGTGGCAAATGCCGACAGCGGCACGGGTTTGCCCTGGCTGTTGCTGGCATTGATTTTCAGCAGATCATCGGGCTGCATGCGCGCCGGTGCGTCGGCCTGTACCACTACACGTTGCAGACGGCCCTGGTTGGGGAAGTCGTTCACGTATGTGGAACCCAGGGCGGACGACAGGGATGAGTTGATCGCGTCGAACGAAACGCCCAAGGCGTTGGCCTTGTCGCGGTCGATGTCGATCTGCAGCTGTGGCGCGTCTTCCAGGCCATCAGGGCGCACCTGGGTCAGCACCTTGCTTTGTGAGGCCATGCCCAACAGCTGGTTGCGTGCGTTGACGAGCGCTTGGTGCCCCGCTCCGCTACGGTCCTGCAGGCGGAACGTAAAGCCGCTGGCGTTGCCAAGTTCAGGAATGGGCGGTGGGCTCAGCGGGAATATGAAGGCATCACGAATGCCCATCAGCCCACCGAAAGCACGGTTGGCCAGGTCCTGGGCAGACTGGCCCGGGCCATGGCGTTCCTTCCAGTCCTTGAGGGTCACAAACGCCAGAGCGGCGTTCTGGCCCTGACCGGAGAAGCTGAAGCCCAGCACACCCACCATGCTTTGCACTTCGGGCTGTTTGAGGATGAATTCTTCGACTTCCTGCATCACAGCCAGAGTGCGCTCCTGCGTCGCGCCCGGCGGCAACTGCACGTTGACGATGATGTTGCCCTGGTCTTCGCCAGGCAGGAACGAGGTGGGCAGGCGCATGTAAACCACCACGACCGCACCGATGATGGCCGCGTAGATGACGAGGTAGCGCGCCGCGCGCTTGAGCATGCGCGCCACCATGCCTTCGTAGCCCTTGGCCGTGCGCGAGAAACCACGGTTGAACCAGCCGAAGAAGCCTCGTTTTTCGTGCTGGTGACCTGCTTCAACAGGCTTGAGCAAGGTCGCGCACAGGGCCGGAGTCAGCGACAGCGCCATGAAGGCCGAAAAGCCGATGGACGCCACCATCACTGCCGAAAACTGGCGGTAGATGTTGCCGGTGGAACCTGCAAAAAATGCCAGCGGCACAAACACCGAGATCAGCACCACCGTCACGCCGATGATGGCGCCCGAGATCTGGCGCATCGCTTTGCGCGTGGCCTCCAGCGGCGGCAGGCCTTCCTCGCTCATGATGCGCTCAACGTTCTCCACCACCACGATCGCGTCGTCCACCACGATACCAATCACCAGCACCATGCCGAACATGGTCAGCACGTTGATCGAGAAACCGAGCGCCAGCAGCGTGGCAAATGTGCCGAGCAACGCGATGGGCACCACGATGGTCGGGATGATGGTGTAGCGCCAGTTCTGAAGGAACAGGAACATCACCAGGAACACCAGGCCTACTGCCTCCAGCAGCGTGATGGCGACTTGCCTGATGGAGATATCCACAAAGCGCGAGCTGTCGTACGGAATGCTCCAGCTCGTACCTTCTGGGAAGTAGCGCGACAGCTCATCCATCTTGACGCGCACGGCCTTGGCTGCTTCCAGTGCATTGCCGCTGGGCGACAGTTGGACGCCGATGCCAACGGCGGGCTTGCCGTTCAGGCGCGCGGAGGTCGAGTAGGCCTGGCCGCCAAGCTCCACGCGTGCCACGTCCTTGATGCGTACGGTGGAGCCGTCGGTGTTGGCGCGCAGTACGATGTTGCCAAACTGCTCGACGCTCGACAGTTGGCCGTTGACAACCACGGTAGCGGCAATGCCCTGGCCCGCCACGTTGGGCAGGTCGCCAATGGTGCCGCTGGCCACCTGTGCGTTCTGCGCACGGATGGCTGCCGTGATCTCGGCTGCGGACAGGTTGAAGCTGGCCATCTTCGCCGGGTCGATCCAGATGCGCATAGCGCGTTCGGTACCGAAAAGCTGTGCCTGGCCAATGCCGTTGACGCGCTGCAGTTCGGGAACGATGTTGCGCGATGCGTAGTCCCCTAGCGCCACGGTATCCATCTGTGGGTTGGTGGACGAAAGCATCGTGAACAACAGGAAGTTGGAGCGCGATTTGTCAACACGCACGCCTTGTTGCGTCACGGCAGATGGCAAGCGCGGCGTGGCGCGTGACAGCCTGTTCTGAACATCCACCTGAGCCAGGTCGGCATTGGTGCCGGGCTGAAAGCTGAGCGTGATGCTGCCAGAGCCGTCCGCTTGGGCGACCGACTCCATATAGAGCAAACCGGGCGAACCGTTCATCTCGCGCTCGATGACGGACAGCACGCTGTCCTCCAGCGTCTGCGCAGACGCCCCGGGGTATGCGGCATTGATCACGATGGCAGGTGGTGCCACGGGCGGGTACTGGGCAATCGGCAACTGTGTAATTGCCACGCCGCCCATCACCATGATGAATAGCGCAATCACCCACGCGAAGATGGGACGGTCAATAAAGAACTTGGCCATGCTCAGTTGCCCCTTATGGCTTGGAAGCCGCGGCGGCGGGCGCAGATGCCGGTGCTGCGGACGTAGCGGCAGTGCCGGGCGCCTGCCATGGGACCGGCTTTACAGGAGTCCCTGGTGGCAGCATCTGCAGCTTCTGAAAGCCATCCACCATGACTTTCTCTCCCGCCTTCAAGCCGTCAAGTACTACCCAGCGGTTGTTCTGCGCCGCGCTGATTTTGATGGTGCGCTGGGACACTTTTCCGTCGTCTCCCACCACACTCACGGTATCGCCCTGCTGAGTGCGCGTGACCGCCTGTTGGGGGAGGCTGATGGCATTGCTGGCTTGCGCCTGTTCGATGCGAACGCGCAGGTACAGCCCTGGCAGAAGTTCTCCCTTGGGGTTGGGCACTTCTGCGCGAAGCATGACCTGGCCAGTCGTGGAGTCCACCGACAGATCGGTGAATAGCAGTTTGCCGGGCATGGCGTACTCAGTCCCGTCGCCCATCACGAGTTTGACGCTGGCTGCTTCGCCGCTGCCTGCGCGCTTGAACTGCCCGCTTTCCATGGCGCGACGCAGCTGAAACACGTCGCTGGCGGACTGGGTGAAGTTGACGTACACCGGGTCGATTTGCTGCACCACAGCCAGGGCGGTTGCTTCGCCCTGGCCCACCAGGGCTCCTTCGGTCACCAGCGCCCGCCCAATGCGGCCAGAAATGGGCGAGGTCACGCTGGCGTAGCCGAGGTTGATGTCTGCGGTGCGCACGGATGCCTTGGCGGAGGCAACGTCTGCCAGCGCCTGCTTTTCAGCCGCCTCAGCGTTCACGAAATCCTGTTTGCTGATGGCATTGGCGCTGACCAGCGGCCGGTAGCGCTCAACCTGAGAGCTAGCCTGGGCGAGATTGGCCTGCGCCTTGGCCAGGCTCGCACGGGCACTTTCTGCAACTGCGGAGTAGGGCGCGGGGTCAATCCGGAAGAGGGCCTGCCCCGCCTTGACGTCGCTGCCTTCTTTGAACAGCCGCTGCTGCAGGATGCCCGCTGCGCGGGCGCGCACCTGCGCGACCCGCGAGGCTTCGACGCGGCCGGGCAATTCTGTGATCAGCCCCACATCTCCCGGGGTTGCGGTGACCACGCCCACTTCGACGGGCGGCATCTGCGGTCCAGCAGCCCGGCCTTGTCCTTGTCCATCAGTCTTTCCACACGCGGTCAATAGCAAGATGGCAGCGCTGATGACAGCGAAGGTGAGCGCTCTCGGAGTGGATGGTGGGCAGAGCGGAGTATTGACGGATGCGTCACGCAGGTTTGGCATGAGAGTCCTTTTTGATGGGGCTTCCAAGGAAAGCGGTTTCAGGGGATGGGCAGCAGGGCGCATGAACCCTCGACCAGAGCTTGACTAAAAAAGTAATTGCGCGATTATACATACAAACATGAATGTATAATTATCGCTTTCGAGTGTTGGTCTTATGGGCCAAGGCTGGGTCGAGCAAAAACAAGGAGACACCATGGCGCGAAAAACCAAGGAAGACGCAATTGCCACGCGCAACAGCCTCATCGATGCGGCGGAAAACGTGTTTCTGGACAAGGGCGTCTCGAGGGCTTCCTTGAGCGATATTGCGCATGCCGCAGGCGCCACACGCGGGGCCATTTATTGGCATTTCAAGGACAAGGTGGATCTGTTTGGCGCAATGATGGAGCGAGTCACCTTGCCCCTTGAGCAGGGGTATAGCGAAATTGAGTGCAGTACATGCCCGGACCCTGTACAGCGTTTGCGGGCTGTGATGGCCCTTGTTTTGCGCACGGTGGCGTCGGACGAGCGCACTCGTCGCGTGTTCGAGATCGCTATCTATAAAGTGGAATACGTCGCGGAACTGTCGGGGGTGCGCGACCGGCATGTAGCCGCCTCGGAGGCGTTCACGCGCCAGCTGGCGCGTGACTTTCAGATTGCCGCGCAAATGCAGGGGATGGTATTGCCCATGACGGCGATGGAGGCGGCCATCGGGCTACATGCATTGTTCGATGGCTTGATGCGCAACTGGATGTTGAATGACGGGGCGTTTGATCTTGTGGGGGTGGGGCGCGTCAGTACGGATGCCTATTTGTCAGGCCTGGGTCTTGCGGTGCCTGTGGTGTAGCTGACTTCGGGCATGGGCTGAGTTTTGCCCCTGGTTGGAGGTGCGTTTTCAAGTCAGGTTGCGGCTTGAGGGCTTTGCGCTCCGTGCATGCAATAATCTATGGTTGTGTTGATGCACAAGTGCGGCTGTAGCTCAGTGGATAGAGTATTGGCCTCCGAAGCCAAGGGTCGTGGGTTCGATCCCCGCCAGCCGCACCATGTTTTTTTGCGTTGAGTCATGTTGCAATCCGTGTTGAATGCGGCTCTCTCAAGAGTCAAAAAATAGTGCTATAATTCGAAATTCTCCGGAGGGGTGCCCGAGTGGCTAAAGGGGGCAGACTGTAAATCTGTTGGCTTACGCCTACACTGGTTCGAATCCAGTCCCCTCCACCAGTGAGTGAGTAGTGTTGAGAGAGTGTTCTGCTGCCTTTTGGGTGGCGGGATTCGCAAAGGTTGTTGGCCGATGCGGGAGTAGTTCAATGGTAGAACCCTAGCCTTCCAAGCTAATGACGCGGGTTCGATTCCCGTCTCCCGCTCCATTGCTTGTTTGTGCTGGTTTGTTGAGTTTGAAATTTTGGCGCTGCGCAAGCGGTGCCGAGTTGCCCATGTGGCTCAGTGGTAGAGCACTCCCTTGGTAAGGGAGAGGTCGCGGGTCCGATTCCCGCCATGGGCACCACTATCAGGTGCGTCCGATTCTGGTTGCGCCGAATCCTGTTGAATTGATGTAGATTTTTTTCGGAGTCGGAAAAATGGCAAAAGGAAAGTTCGAGCGCACCAAGCCTCACGTCAACGTGGGCACCATCGGCCACGTGGACCATGGCAAGACGACGCTGACGGCAGCAATTGCTACCGTGCTGTCCGCCAAGTTCGGCGGCGAAGCCAAGGCATACGAC
>NZ_JBKBXG010000118.1:0-13196 GCF_046314175.1 Acidovorax sp.
CCACATGCGCCTCATGCACCGCCTTGTGCGCCAGCATGGGCTGGCCCACGATGTCGCCGATGGCGAAGATGTGCGGCACGTTGGTGCGCATCTGGATGTCGACGTTGATGAAGCCACGGTCGGTCACAGCCACACCGGCCTTCTCGGCGGTGATCTTCTTGCCATTGGGCGTGCGGCCCACGGCCTGCAGCACCAGGTCGTACACCTGCGGCTCGGGCGCGGTGCCGCCCTCTTCCGCTGGTGCAAACGTGACCTTGATGCCTTCGGGGGTGGCCTCGGCGCCGACGGTTTTCGTCTTCAACATGATGTTGTCGAAGCGCTTGGCGTTCATCTTTTGCCAGATCTTGACGAGGTCGCGGTCAGCGCCCTGCATCAGGCCATCCATCATCTCGACCACATCCAGGCGCGCGCCCAGCGTGCTGTACACGGTGCCCATTTCGAGGCCGATGATGCCGCCGCCCAGGATGAGCATGCGCTTGGGGACTTCTTTCAGCTCCAGCGCGCCGGTGGAATCGACCACACGCGGATCGTCGGGCATGAACGGCAGGCGCACGGCCTGGCTGCCTGCGGCGATGATGGCCTTTTTGAAGGCGATGGTCTTCTTGGTGCCGGACTTGTCTTGGCCGGTGCCGGTGGTCTCTTCCACTTCCAGGTGGTTGGCACCGACAAAGGCACCGTAGCCGCGCACGGTGGTCACCTTGCGCATCTTGGCCATGGCGGCCAGGCCGCCGGTGAGCTTGCCGATGACCTTTTCCTTGTGGCCGCGCAGCTTGTCGATGTTGAGCGCAGGCGCTCCGTAATCCACACCCAGGTCGGCCATGTGACTGACTTCGTCCATGACGGCCGCCACGTGCAGCAGCGCCTTGGACGGGATGCAGCCCACGTTCAGGCACACGCCGCCCAGGGTGGCGTAGCGTTCCACAATGACGACCTTGAGGCCCAGGTCGGCTGCGCGGAAGGCGGCGCTGTAGCCGCCGGGGCCGCCGCCTAGTACGAGCACGTCGCAGTCCAGGTCGGCCGTGCCTGCAAAGCTAGACGCTACCGGATTGATAGCTGCTTGCGCTTGTGGAGCAAGCGCTGGGGCCTGTTTTGGCTCTGAAACTGCGGGTGCAGCAGTGGGTGCAGGTGCAGCGGAGGGAGTTGCCGCAGCAGCACCCTCCACCTCCAGCGTCAGCACCACCGAGCCTTCGGCGATGTTGTCGCCGAGCTTCACTTTCAGCTCTTTGACCACGCCAGCGTGGCTGGAGGGGATCTCCATGGAGGCCTTGTCAGACTCCACAGTGATCAGGCTTTGCTCGGCCTTGATGGTGTCGCCGGGTTTGACCAGCACTTCGATGATGGCCACTTCGGCGAAGTCGCCAATGTCGGGCACTTTGATGTCAATGATTGCCATGGTGTGTCTTGCCCTTTGGTTACATCACGATGCGGCGGAAGTCCGCCAACAGCGAGGCAAAGTACACGTTGAAGCGCGCCGCAGATGCGCCGTCGATCACGCGGTGGTCCCAGCTCAGGCTTAGCGGCAGCATGAGGCGCGGTGCGAACTGCTTGCCATCCCACTTGGGTTCGATGCTGCTCTTGCACACGCCCATGATGGCCACTTCAGGCGCGTTGATGATGGGCGTGAAATAGCGCCCACCAATGCCGCCCAGCGAGCTGATGGAGAAGCAGCCGCCCGTCATGTCGGCCGGGCCCAGCTTGCCGTCACGCGCCTTCTTGGCCAGGTCGCCCATCTCTTGCGAGATCTGGACGATGCCCTTTTGGTCGGCGTCGCGGATGACGGGCACGACAAGGCCGTTGGGCGTATCGGCGGCAAAGCCGATGTGGAAGTAGTTCTTCAGCACCAGCTGGTCGCCGTCGAGCGAGCTGTTGAACTCGGGGAACTTCTTGAGCGCGGCCACGGCGGCCTTGATCATGAAGGCGAGCATGGTGACCTTCACGCCACTCTTCTCGTTTTCCTTGTTGAACTGCACGCGGAAGGCTTCGAGGTCGGTGATGTCCGCGTCGTCGTGGTTGGTGACGTGCGGGATGACGACCCAGTTGCGGTGCAGGTTGGCGCCGCTGATTTTCTTGATGCGCGAGAGGTCCTTGCGCTCCACCGGGCCGAACTTGGTGAAATCGACCTTGGGCCAGGGCAGCAGGTCGAGGCCGACGCCGGAACCGCCCGTCGCTGCAGGAGCCTTGGCAGCTTGTGCCTTGGTCTGGGCCGCACCTGCCATCACCTGCTTGGTGAAGGTCTGCACGTCGTCTTGCGTGATGCGGCCCTTGGGTCCGGTGCCCTTGACTTCGTCGATGGGCACGCCCAATTCGCGGGCGAATTTGCGCACGGAAGGGCTGGCGTGCGGCAGGCCCAGAGTGGGCGCGCCCGGCTGGTGGGCGGGCACGGAGGCCGTGGCGGCGACCGGTGCGGCGGCGGCTGCAACCGGTGCGGGGGCGGCAGCGGGCGCAGGCGCTGGAGCCGCCGCCGAAACTGCGGGCGCAGCAGCGGCCACCGGCACACTGCCCGCCACGCCTTCCAGCATGGCAACGAGATCGCCGATGTTGACGGTGTCTCCAATCTTGACCTTGAGCTCCTTGACCACACCAGCGGCGGGCGACGGAATCTCCATGGAGGCCTTGTCGGATTCGACGGTGAACAGCGATTGTTCGAGCTTGATGGTGTCGCCCACCTTGACCAGCAACTCAATGACAGCCACGTCCTTAAAATCGCCAATGTCGGGCACGCGCACTTCCACCGGGCCTGCAGCTGCAGGGGCTGCGGCGGGTGCAACCGGTGCTGGTGCAGCGGCCGCAACGGGGGCGGGTGCAGCAGCTGCAGGTGCTGGAGCGGCGGCAGGGGCTGCAGCAGCAACGCCCGCATCTACCGACTCGACCACGGCAATCACCGAGCCTTGCTTGACCTTGTCGCCAATGGCGATCTTGAGTTCCTTCACCACGCCTGCGTGGCTGGACGGAATCTCCATCGATGCCTTGTCCGATTCGACGGTGATGAGCGACTGCTCGGCCTTCACGGTGTCGCCCACCTTGACCAGCAGCTCGATCACGCCCACTTCGTCGAAATCCCCGATGTCCGGGACTTGAATGTCTACCAATGCCATTGTTGTCTCCGGTTCAGTTATGCGTACAGCGGGTTGATCTTGTCAGCCTGGATGTTGTACTTGGCAATCGCCTCGGCCACCTTGGTGGCGGGCAGCACGCCGTCTTCGCTCAGCGCCTTGAGGGCAGCGACCACGATGTAGTGGCGGTTGATCTCGAAGTGCTCGCGCAGCTTGCTGCGGAAGTCGCTGCGGCCAAAGCCGTCGGTGCCCAACACCTTGTAGGTGCGGCCCTTGGGGATGAAGGGGCGGATCTGCTCGGCGTAGGCCTTCATGTAGTCGGTGGACGCGACTACGGGACCTTGCGATGCGGACAGTTGCTGGGTGACGAACGGCACCTTGGCTTCTTCGGTCGGGTGCAGCAGGCTCCAGCGCTCGGCGTTCTGGCCATCGCGGGTCAGTTCGTTGAAGCTTGGGCAACTCCACACCGAAGCTGCAATGCCCCAGTCTTTTTCGAGCAACTCTTGTGCAAAGAACGATTCGCGCAAGATGGTGCCGCTGCCCAGCAGTTGCACAGTAGGCGCTTCCTTGGGCAACGCGGGCGCCTGTTTGCAAAGGTACATGCCCTTGATGATCTGCTCTTCGGTGCCGGGCTGCAGGCCGGGCATGGGGTAGTTTTCGTTCAGCAGCGTCAGATAATAGAAGACGTTTTCCTGGCGCTCGACCATGCGCTTCATGCCGTCGTGCATGATCACCGCGACTTCGTGGGCGAAGGTGGGGTCGTAGCTCACGCAGTTGGGGATGGTGTTGGCCAGGATGTGGCTGTGGCCGTCTTCGTGCTGCAGGCCTTCGCCGTTGAGCGTGGTGCGGCCTGAGGTGCCGCCCAGCAGGAAGCCACGTGCCTGCATGTCACCCGCCGCCCAGGCCAGGTCGCCAATGCGCTGGAAGCCGAACATCGAGTAGTACACGTAGAACGGGATCATGATCCGGTTGTTCGTGCTGTAGCTGGTGGCCGCAGCGATCCAGCTGCTCATGCCGCCCGCTTCGTTGATGCCCTCTTGCAGGATCTGGCCCGCCTTGTCTTCCTTGTAGTACATGACCTGGTCTTTATCGACCGGGGTGTACTGCTGGCCTGCGGGGTTGTAGATGCCGATCTGGCGGAACAGGCCTTCCATACCGAAAGTACGGGCTTCGTCCACCAGGATGGGTACGACGCGCGGGCCCAGGGCCTGGTCACGCAGCAGCTGCGTGAGAAAGCGCACGTAGGCTTGCGTGGTCGAGATTTCACGGCCTTCGGGCGTGGGCTCGGTGATGGCCTTGAAGGTCTCCAGCGCGGGCACGGTGAAGCTCTCTTCAGCCTTAACGCGGCGCATGGGCAGGTAGCCGCCGAGGGCCTTGCGGCGCTCGTGCAGGTACTTCATTTCCGGGGTGTCATCCGCTGGTTTGTAGAACGGCAGTTCGGCCAGCTGGCTGTCCGGGATCGGGATGTTGAAGCGGTCGCGGAAGGCCTTGATGTCTTCGTCGCTGAGCTTCTTGGTCTGGTGGACAGTGTTCTTGCCCTCGCCAATCTTGCCCATGCCAAAACCCTTGACGGTCTTGATCAGCAGGACGGAAGGCTGACCCGCGTGGTTCTGCGCGGCATGGAATGCGGCATAGACCTTTTGCGAATCATGGCCGCCGCGTTGCAGGTTCCAGATCTCATCGTCGGTCATGTGCTCGACCATCTTCAGGGTGCGCGGGTCGCGGCCGAAGAAGTTCTTGCGCACGTACGCACCATCGTTGGCCTTCATGGCTTGGTAGTCACCGTCGTTGGTGCTCATCATGAGATTTCGCAGTGCGCCATCATGGTCCTTGGCGAGCAGCGCGTCCCAGCCCTTGCCCCAGATCAGCTTGATGACGTTCCAGCCGGAGCCACGGAACTCGCCTTCAAGCTCCTGGATGATCTTGCCATTGCCACGCACGGGGCCGTCCAGGCGCTGCAGGTTGCAGTTGATGACGAACACCAGGTTGTCCAGCTTTTCACGCGCGGCCAGGCCGATAGCGCCCAGGGATTCGACCTCGTCCATTTCGCCGTCGCCGCAGAACACCCAGACCTTGCGATTCTCGGTGTTGGCGATGCCACGGGCGTGCAGGTACTTGAGAAATCGCGCCTGGTATATGGCCATCAACGGGCCCAGGCCCATCGACACCGTGGGGAACTGCCAGAACTCGGGCATGAGCTTGGGGTGCGGGTAGCTCGAAAGGCCCTTGCCATCCACTTCCTGGCGGAAGTTGAGCAATTGGTCTTCGCTCAAGCGGCCTTCGAGGTAGGCACGGGCATAAATACCGGGCGACACATGGCCCTGGATGTACAGCAGGTCACCGCCGTGGTTTTCGCTCTCGGCATGCCAGAAATGGTTGAAACCCGCGCCAAACATGCTGGCCAACGAGGCAAAAGACCCAATGTGGCCGCCCAGGTCGCCTCCTTCGGGCGGATTGTGGCGGTTGGCCTTGACCACCATGGCCATGGCGTTCCAGCGCATGTAGGCGCGCAGGCGTTGTTCGATTTCAAGATTGCCGGGGCTGCGTGCCTCCTGGCTGGGCTCGATGGTGTTGACGTAGCCAGTGTTGGCCGAGAACGGCATGTCCACGCTGCTCTGGCGCGCGTGTTCCAGCAATTGCTCTAACAGGAAGTGAGCGCGCTCAGCACCCTCTTTGTCGATGACTGCGGTCAGCGCATCCATCCACTCACGGGTTTCCTGCTGGTCGGTGTCGGTAGCGGGCGCGTTGCCGTTTCCGGCCTGTGGGTCGGGCTGAGCTGACATGCTTTGTCTCCTGTAGGTGTGGCAGCAATTTAGGTCGTTGGCTCTAGTTTCGCATATTTTTATTTAATTTCAAATGGTGCCTAAGCATTTCATATTGCAAGAAATTGCTGCAGATGCACATAGACCCAGATGGGAAAAAAGCGAACACCGCTCCCCTACACTCGTGGGATGGAACCGATACCCCCCGCAGCGCCCACCAGTACCCTGGTGGTGGTCGCCCCTATTCGCTGGTGGCGCAAGTGGTGGCGGGGTTTGTCCCCCACACGGCAGGACCGGTTTGCGGCCCTGGCGCCGCTGGCTGCCGTACTGATGTTTCTGGCCGCCATCGTGGCCGCGTTCTGGTATTTGCGCGCCGAAGAGGCCGAGCGGGAGCAAGAAGCCCTACGACGTGATGTGGAATATGCCCAGCAACGGGTGCGGCTTCGTCTGCTGGAAAGGCAGGAGCAACTCATGCGCATTGCGCGTGACCTGTCGAACCAGGAACTAGAACGCGCAGACTTTGTGAGCCGCGCCGAGACGCTCATCAGCCAATACCCCGAACTGCAGGCCATCACCTGGATCGACGAGCGCCGCCGCATTAGAGCCAGCCACGCGGCACCCACGCTGGCCAGCAACGAGCTGCGCATCGCAGGCGAAGTCCTCAAACCCGGCGACACCGCCGACACCTTTGGCCTGGCGCGCGATCTGCAGCAGCCGGTGTACGCACAGCCCACCGCCACGTCAGGTGATTCCACTCCTTTATTGCAGCTGCAGGTGCCACTGAACAACCAAGGCAAGTTCAGTGGCGTGGTGCTGGGCGAATACTCCATCGACAGCCTGCTGCGCTACGGCACGCCGACTGAAGTGCTCGCGCGCTACGCCGTCACGCTCCTGGATGGCAAAAACCAGGTGCTGGCGGGCACGCCCCTTGGCCCCCGCAACACCGCTACGCAGTTGCTGCCCTGGAACCCGCGCGCCAACGAATACGAAGTGCCGGTGTCGCCCGTGGGCAATGGCCTGGTGCTAAAGGCCCAGGCCTACCGTACCTCACTGGGCGTGGTGGGCAGCGGCCTGTTTTGGCTGGTCGGCACCTTGAGTGCCATGACCGCGTGGATGCTGATCGCCACCTGGCGCCACACGCGGCGGCGAATGCAGGCGCAGCAAGCGCTGGTGGCTGAGACGAACTTTCGCCGTGCGATGGAAAACTCCATCCTGACCGGCATGCGCGCGCTGGACATGGAAGGCCGCATTACCTATGTGAATGCCGCGTTCTGCCAGATGACGGGCTGGAGCGATGCAGAACTGGTGGGGCTGAAGGCTCCCTTCCCGTACTGGCCCGAGTCTGATCACGAAGCGTTGCACGCCAAGCTGCGTGATGAGCTGAGCGGCAAGACCATCGTCGGGGGTTTTCAGGTGCGGGTACGCCGCAAAAGCGGAACGATTTTTGATGCGCGCCTGTATGTCTCTCCCCTCATAGATGCCCATGGCCAGCAAACCGGCTGGATGACATCAATGACCGACATCACCGAGCCCAACCGCATCCGCGAGCAGCTGTCGGCGTCGCACGAACGCTTCACCATCGTGCTGGAGTCGCTGGACGCCTCGGTGTCGGTGGCCCCGTTGGGCAGCGAAGAGCTGTTGTTTGCCAACAAGCTCTATCGCCAGTGGTTTGGCTCGCAAACCGGCGGGCATCTTCAACTGGTGGCGCAGGCCGGTGTGGTGCCCATTGCAGGCACCGAGCACACCGGCATGGACGACGAGGACGGACTGATGGGCCTGCCCACAGACCCGCTGACCAGCGCCCGCACCGAAAACGCCGAAATCTACCTGCCCGACCTGGGCAAGTGGCTGGAAGTGCGGTCGCGCTACCTGAACTGGGTGGATGGCCGCCTGGCGCAGATGGTGATTGCCACCGACATCACTCCCCGCCGCCAGGCCGAAGAGCAGGCCGCACGACAGGCCGAGCGCGCCCAGTCGGTCAGCCGCCTGATCACCATGGGTGAGATGGCGTCCAGCGTGGCGCATGAGCTGAACCAGCCGCTCACGGCCATCAACAACTATTGCAGCGGCATGGTGTCCCGCATCCAGAGCGGGCAACTGACCGAAGAAGCGCTACTAACAGCCCTGCAAAAAACCGCCCACCAAGCGCAGCGTGCGGGCCAGATCATCCAGCGCATCCGCGCCTTTGTGAAGAAAAGCGAGCCCAATCGCACCCTGGCCGATGTGCACTCCATGGTGAACGAGGCCGTCGAACTGGCAGACATTGAACTGCGCCGCCACAACGTGCGCCTGACCCACTACGTGGCAGCCCGTCTGCCGCCCGTGATGGCAGACACCATCCTGATCGAACAGGTGCTGGTCAACCTGATGAAAAACGGCGCCGAGGCCATTCAGCATGCCAGCCGCCCTGCCGCTGGCCGTAGCGTGGAGCTGCGTGTGGTGCCCAAACACATCGAAGACCGCGAAGTGGTGGAGTTTTCGGTGCAGGACACCGGCAAGGGCTTGGCGCCCGAGGTGCTGGAACGGCTGTTCGAGGCGTTCTTCTCAACCAAGGAAGAAGGCATGGGCATGGGGCTGAACCTGTGCCGCAGCATTGTGGAGTCGCACCAGGGCAGGATGCAGGCAGAGAACCTCTACAATGGATCAGAGGTCACAGGCTGCAGGTTCTCATTCTGGCTGCCGCTCGCCAAGCCTGCTGATGCCACTACAAATTCTGTAGCAAACCAAAAGAACCCAAGGACAATTGCATGAGCTTGATTCCGAAAAAAGGCACTGTTTACGTTGTAGACGACGACGAGGCAGTCCGCGATTCCCTGCAGTGGCTGCTGGAAGGCAAGGACTACCGGGTGCGTTGCTTTGATTCGGCCGAGACGTTTCTGTCGCGCTATGACCCCCGCGAAGTGGCCTGCCTGATCGTGGACATCCGCATGGGTGGCATGACTGGGTTGGAGCTGCAAGACCGCCTGATCGAACGCAAGTCTCCCCTGCCCATCGTGTTCATCACCGGCCACGGCGATGTGCCCATGGCCGTGAACACCATGAAAAAGGGCGCGCTGGACTTCATCCAGAAGCCGTTTGACGAAGAAGAACTGGTCGGCTTGGTGGAACGTATGCTGGACCACGCCCGCGAGGCTTTTGCGGGCTTTCAGCAGGCCGCCAGCCGTGATGCCCTGTTGTCCAAGCTCACCAGCCGCGAAGCCCAGGTGCTCGAACGCATCGTCGCAGGCCGTCTGAACAAGCAGATTGCCGACGACCTGGGCATCAGCATCAAGACCGTGGAGGCGCACCGCGCCAACATCATGGAAAAGCTGAACGCCAATACCGTGGCCGACCTGCTCAAGATCGCCCTGGGCCAGAACGCCCCCAAAGCTTGATACTCATATTTTGATAGCTACTATCGCCTATCAGTAAAGCGCTAGATTCCAATTTGACTGATATTTCTGATATGACCGCCCAACTGATCGATGGCAACGCCCTCTCCCGCCAACTGCGCAGCGAGATAGCGCAACGCGCTGCTGCACTTACCGCCCGAGGCCACCAGCCTGGCCTCGCCGTGATCCTGGTGGGCGAAGACCCTGCGTCTGCGGTGTATGTGCGCAACAAGGTCAAGGCCTGCGAAGACAGCGGCGTCCGGTCGATCTTTGAGAAGTACGAAGCGGACCTGAGCGAAGCGGCCCTGCTGGCGCGCATTGCCGCACTCAATGCCGACGCCAGCGTGCACGGCATCCTGGTGCAGATGCCCTTGCCCAAACACATCGACCCGCACAAGGTGATCGAAGCCATCGCCACCGCCAAGGACGTGGATGGGTATTCGGTGCTGTCTGCGGGCGAACTGATGGCCGGGCTGGATGGCTTTCGCCCCTGCACCCCCTACGGCAGCATGAAGCTGATCGAGTCCACCGGTCAGTCCATCAAAGGCAAACACGCGGTTGTCATCGGCCGCAGCAACACTGTGGGCAAGCCCATGGCCTTGCTGCTGCTGCAGGCCAACGCCACGGTCACCGTCACTCACAGCGGCACACCTGACCTCGGCTACCACACCCGCCAGGCAGACATCGTCGTGGCCGCCGTCGGCCGCGCCAACACACTGACGGCCGACATGGTCAAACCTGGCGCCATCGTCATCGACGTGGGCATCAACCGCAAGGCCGATGGCAAGCTTTGTGGCGACGTGGACTTTGACGGCGTCAAAGAAGTGGCGGGCTGGATCACCCCCGTTCCTGGCGGGGTTGGACCCATGACCATTACCATGCTGCTGGTGAACACCATCGAAGCAGCCGAGCGCACCGCAGGGCGCTGAGCGCATTCCGTCGATGCCGGCTGCTTTGCAACTTGAACCCGCGCCACATGGCGCCATCTAAATTCGCATGAGCAACGCCCTTCTCGACTTCTCCGACCTCCCCCACTTCGACCGCATCGCGCCGGCAGACGTCGCTCCGGCCATTGATGTCCTGCTGGAGCGCGCCAACGCGGCGCTGGAGACCGTGACCGCGCCTGAGTTCCCAGCCCGCTGGGAAGCCATCGCCAAGGTGCTGGATGTGGCCACCGAACAGCTGGGCACGGCCTGGGGCGCCATCAGCCACCTCAACAGCGTGGCGGACACGCCCGAGCTGCGCGCTGCCTATAACGCTGCACTGCCCCGCGTCACCGAGTTCTGGACACGCTTGGGCGCCGACGAACGCCTTTACGCCAAGTACAAGGCCATCGACCCGGCGGTGTTGTCTGCCGAGCAGCGACAAGCGCACCTGAACGCGGTTCGCAACTTTGTGCTCAGCGGCGCAGAACTGACAGGCACCGCCAAAGAACGGTTTGCGCAAATCCAGGAACGCCAAGCCGAGCTGAGCCAGAAATTCAGCGAAAACGCCCTGGACGCCACCGACGCATACGCCTACTACGCTACGGCGGATGAGTTGATCGGCGTGCCATCCGATGTGCAGCAGGCCGCTTTGGCCGCAGCACAGGCTGAAGGAAAGGCAGGCTACAAGCTCACGCTCAAAATGCCTTGCTACCTGCCGGTGATGCAGTTTGCCGCCCGTAGCGACCTGCGTGAAAAGCTTTACCGCGCATATGTAACCCGCGCCTCCGACGAGGCCAAGGGCGATGCACGCAAGTTCGACAACACGGCGCTGATCGGCGAGATCCTGACGCTGCGCCGCGAAGAAGCCCAGTTGCTAGGCTATGCCAATTTTGGCGAAGTGTCTGTCGTGCCCAAGATGGCAAAGTCACCGGACGAAGTAGTCAGCTTTCTGCGCGACCTGGCCCGCCGTGCTCGGCCGTATGCAGAAAAGGACGTGGCTGACCTTCGCACCTTTGCCGCAGAGCACTTGGCCCTGACTGCCCCGCAGGCCTGGGACTGGCCCTATATCTCTGAAAAGCTCAAGGAAGCGCGCTACGCTTTCAGTGAGCAAGAGGTCAAGATGTACTTCACGGCACCCAAGGTGCTGGCGGGGCTCTTCAAGATCATCGAAACACTGTTTGAAGTGTCGATTCGCCGCGACTCAGCACCCGTGTGGAACGCCGCGGTGGAGTTTTACCGCATAGAGCGAAACGGCCAGCTGGTCGGCCAGTTCTATCTGGACCAACCTGCCCGCACCGGCAAACGCGGTGGAGCCTGGATGGACGACGTTCGCGCCCGCTGGCAGCGGCCCGACACGGGCAAACTGCAAACGCCGGTGGCGCATCTGGTGTGCAACTTTGCAGGGGCAGTGGATGGGAAACCGCCTCTGCTGACCCATGACGATGTCATCACCCTCTTTCACGAGTTCGGCCACGGCCTGCACCACATGCTGACCCAGGTGAATGAACGTGACGTCTCAGGCATCAGCGGCGTGGAATGGGATGCGGTGGAGTTGCCGAGCCAGTTCATGGAGAACTTCTGCTGGGAATGGGATGTGCTCAAACACATGACAGCGCACGTCGACACCGGCGAACCATTGCCCCGCGCACTGTTCGACAAAATGATCGCTGCCAAGAACTTCCAGAGCGGCATGCAGACGTTGCGCCAGATCGAGTTCTCGCTGTTCGACATGCTTTTGCACACCGAGCACGACCCCGCTCAGGATTTCATGCCTTTGCTCAATGAGGTGCGCAGCGAAGTGTCCGTACTTGCGCCACCCGCCTTCAGCCGCACGGCGCATACCTTCAGCCATATTTTTGCGGGTGGGTACGCTGCGGGGTACTACAGCTATAAATGGGCGGAGGTGCTGAGCGCCGATGCCTATGCGGCCTTTGAAGAAACTGCGGGAAGCGACGGCCTACCAAGCACCGAGACAGGCCGACGCTACCGGGAAGCCATCCTGGAGGCAGGCGGTAGTCGCCCCGCGATGGAATCTTTCAAGGCTTTCCGCGGCCGTGAGCCGAGCCTGGACGCATTGTTGCGCCACCAGGGCATGGCCGACGAAGTGACAACGGCCTGAACAATTTACTCGTATTGAGCACAGCGCAATGCACAGTGCCCACTGCCGCCCCGTACTGACCTACTCGCCTACTGACGCACCGAATTGAGGAATTTGATCATGCACAAACCACTGCTCGCCCCTTTGCTGGCATCGTTGCTGATGGCTTTGATCAGTGCCCATGCGCAGGCGCAAGGCGTGTATCGCATAGTGGGTCCCGACGGTAAGGTGACCTTTTCGGATCGGCCTCCAGCCGACGCCACCAGCGCTCAGCCCGCTCGTACCACCAACACGGGCCCAGCTGCAGCCAATGCCTCGTTGCCCTTTGAGTTGCGCCAGGTGGCCAATCGCTTTCCTGTAACGCTGTACACGGGCAGCGACTGTGCACCTTGCGTCAGCGCCAAGAAGCTGCTGACGCAACGTGGTGTTCCGTTTACCGAACGCACCGTGTCCACCAACGAGGACATTGCCGCGCTGCAGCGCCTGAGCGGCAACTCAAGCCTGCCGTTTGGCACGGTGGGAGGGCAACAGCTGGCCGGGTTCTCAGATACGGAATGGACGCAATATTTGGATGCTGCGGGCTACCCCAAGCAATCCCAACTACCCGCGAACTACCGGCAGCCTGCGCCTACTCCATTGGTGGCCGTCAAGGCGGTAGAAGCCGCGCCGGCGGCATCGGCGCCCCCTGCACGAGCCGCTGCACAGCGGCAACGTCCACCAGCTCCCGTCAATGAAGGTCCCACGCCTAGCAATCCTGCAGGGATTCGGTTTTGATGGTCTGAAAGCCGCCCACGGATGTCAGTGGCGATCTCAAAAATAAGGGGCCGTTCCAGGCCCCTTATTTCTTTACATGCCGAAACACGTTGCGGCGCGTTCGACAAGCTTGTATGGTCAAGCCATGAATACAGACAAGTTGCGCAACATCCTGAACGGCGTAATGCTCAGGTTCCGTCAACTTGTCTACCAAGGGCAAGGAGCTGGGGTGG
>NZ_JBKBXG010000119.1:0-13051 GCF_046314175.1 Acidovorax sp.
CCCCGCAGCCTGTACCGCCGCGCGGCCGACCTGGGCCTGCTGGGCCTGGGCTACCCCGAGCAGTACGGCGGCACGCCTGCCAGCTACGCCTTGCGCCTGCCACTGTGGCGCGCGCTCAGCCGCCACGGCGCCAGCGGCGGTGTGCTGGCCAGCCTGCTGTCGCACAACATTGGCCTGCCGCCCGTGTTGGCCCATGGCAGCGACGCTGTGCGTGCTGAGGTCATCCCGCCCGTGCTGGCGGGCGAGCAGATCGCCGCGCTGGCGATTACCGAGCCCGGTGGCGGGTCGGACGTGGCCCAGCTCAAGACCACCGCGCGGCGCGAGGGTGATGAGTACATCGTCAACGGCGAAAAGGTGTTCATCACCTCCGGCATGCGCGCGGACTGGATCACCGTGGCTGTGCGCACTGGCGACGCTGGCAGCAAGGGCAGTGGCGGCATCTCCATGCTTCTCATGCCCGGCCACAGCGCAGGCCTGTCGCGCAGCAAGCTCGACAAGATGGGCTGGCTCTGCTCCGACACCGCCCACCTGCGCTTCGACAATGTGCGCGTGCCCGCCCGCTACCTGCTTGGCGAAGAGGGCGCGGGCTTTCGCATCATCATGGCCAACTTCAACGGCGAGCGCTTTGGCTTGGCCGCATCGGCCCTGGGCTTTGCCGAGGCTTGTTACGACGAGGCCCTGGCCTGGGCCCGCCAGCGCAAGACCTTTGGCGCGGCGCTGGTCGAGCACCAGGTCATCCGCCACAAGCTGGTGGACATGCAGATGCGCATCCAGTCCACCGCCGCGTGGTGCGAGTCCGTGGCAGCGCAGGCCGACGCGGGCCGCGCGGGCGATGCTGCGGCGCCGGGCCGCCCCAAGCCGCAGCAGCCCCCTTGGGGGGCAGCGACCCATGCGCAGCAGGGGAGCGTGGGGGCAGACAGTGCTTGGGTGGCGCAGGTTTGCATGTTGAAAAACCACGCCACCCAAACCATGCAGTTCTGCGCCGACCAGGCCGTGCAGATTCTGGGCGGCATGGGCTTCATGCGCGGCACCGTCAGCGAGCGCATCTATCGCGAGGTCAAGGTCATGATGATCGGCGGCGGTGCGGAAGAAATCATGAAAGACCTGGCTGCACGTCAGCTGGGCATTTGAATGAAGGAGACAGACACCATGCACAGCACCGACCACGGCAACAAAGCCATCATCACCTGCGCCATCACCGGCGTGCTGACGGACCCCGGCCAGCACCACGTGCCCGTCACGCCCGGGCAACTGGCCCAAGAGGCCCGCCGTGCCTACGACGCAGGCGCCGCCGTGGTGCACGTGCACTTTCGCAACCAGGAGCCCGGCAAGGGCCACCTGCCCAGCTGGGACCCGCAGGTGGCGCGCGACTGCGTGCAAGCCATGCGCGAGGCCTGCCCGGGTTTGATCATCAACCAGACCACCGGCGTGGTGGGCCCTCACTACCAGGGCCCGCTCGACTGCCTGCGCGCCACCCACCCCGAGATGGCTGCGTGCAACGCCGGCTCGCTCAACTACCTGAAGGTGCGCAGCAACGGCACCTGGGCCTGGCCGCCCATGCTGTTCGACAACCAGCCCGCCAAGGTCAAGGACTTCATCGACGTGATGGTGGAGACCGGCACGCTGCCCGAATTCGAATGCTTTGACGTGGGCATGGTGCGCTGCGTGGAGATGTATGTGCAGACCGGCATGTACACCGAGCGCCTGCCCGAATACAACTTTGTGATGGGCGTCGAATCCGGCATGCCTGCCGACCCTGACCTGCTGCCCATCTTGCTCAAGCTCAAGATCAAAGACGCCCCCTGGCAAGCCACCGTCATCGGCCGCAGCGAGATCTGGCCCGTGCACCAGCGCGTGGCCGAGCTGGGCGGGCACCTGCGCACGGGGCTGGAGGACACGTTCTATCTGCCGGATGGGACCAAGGCGGATTCGAACGGGCCGTTGATTGAGCAGTTGGCGCAATACGCTCGCAATGCGGGGCGCGAGGTGGCGTCACCGCAGGAGGCGCGGGGGATGCTGGGGCTCCGCTCGTCTGCGTAAAAGACTGCCTCTTGTCGCTGGTATTTCCAGCTGTTGGGCCCTCTGGTACCTGCAATCACAGCGTTGGTCTGCGTTTCATCAGGTTAGGCTGCGGGTTTTCCTAACGGAGCAGCCCTTGGAGTTTGACGAAATCCTGCAGCAGTTCAGGGCTCTGGGGGGCATTGCAGACAACCTTGTCGTGCGCAATGGTGCGCGGGGCAGAGGGCTGTTTGCTGCCGATCCGGCTCGGCCAGTGCAGTTGCATGTGCCTACCCATTTGCTGGTATCGCCACGGTGGCTCGCGCTGGACGAGTCTCAAAACATCACCATAGCGCCTACTCACCGGTCGTCACTCCGCCCCGAGGTGGCGACGTTCTTTGAGCAGTATCAGCGCGTGTTTGGCTGGGGTCAAGGTGGCTTGCAGGCCATTTCGCAGCATCAGCACCAGCTGCAGGCCTTGCCACCCCGGCTCCAAAACTACCTCCGCATGCTGGGTGGCGCCGACGAACTTCTGCAGGCGCCCACGCCAACCTACTGCCTGCAAAAGTACTGTGCCAACCGCCAGATCCGCATTCAGTCGGCGTCGTGGTTGATGCCGATCGCCGAGATGATCAACCACGACGTGAACGGTCTGCCCTACGTGCTGGACCACGGCGTGCGGGTAAGCGGAGTGGTGCACGACGAGGTGCTTACCTGCTACCACCGCCATCTGGACGCTTTTCACCTCTTCATCAACTACCACTTCGTGGCGCCCGCCGACACGGTGCTGTCGTGCGAGGTGACCGTGCAGGTCCCAGGTGCCGGCACGTTCCATATTGCGCGGATGGACCAGCTGGTCGATGCGGCCGGAGAGGCTCGAACGCCACAGCTGACCCAAAAGGGTCCCATCACGCAGGTGAGCTTTGTGGAAATCGCCAATCGCAAGAAGCCATCGCAGCCCCGCCAGACCTTTACGCGGCTTCTGGCCACACGCCAGGTACCGGCATCTGTGGCCAACGCACTGTTCGATGGACTTGAGGAACACAATCGACAGGTATTGACCGGACTGATCCATGCATGCCAATCCACACCGGGTGCAATGGCCAGCAGTCTGGAGCAAATCGCCGCCCATCAACTGGCGGTTATGGCACGAGCCTCGCAGATTCCTCAATGAGGCCCCTATCGGAACCCGATGAATGTAAAAACCCAAAGTGACACATCCCTGATCATTCAGTCCTTCAATGCGGGCATGGTGTTCACGTCGTCGGCCGCTACGCACCCGCAGCCGACCATCCCTCGGTATGCAGACCACGCACTGGGCAAACTGGCAAGGGTGGCTTTTGCGCTCATGTTGATGCTGGCAGCACAGGCCTCGTTCGCCATGCAGATATTTGTGAAAACGCTGACTGGCAAGACCATCACGCTGGATGTAGAGCCCAGCGACTCCATCGACAACGTCAAACAGAAAATTCAGGACAAAGAGGGCATTTCCCCCGAAGCACAACGGCTGGTCTTTGCAGGCAAGGAGCTGGAAGACGGCAGAACCCTGTCGGACTACAACATCCAGAAGGAGAGCACGCTGCACCTGCTGATCCGGCTTGCGCAGGGCGTATGTGGCTCGGCGGCAGGCCAGGCCTTCAGCATCTTGCCCACGGCCAACCTGTGCACATCGAGCAATGCCTCGGCAGTGGCATCAGCCGCTGGTCAGTACAGCTGGACGTGCACTGGCACCAACACCGTGCCCGAGAGCTGTGCGGCCAACTGGGCCACCACGGCAGGTGCGGGGCAGGGCGCCGCTACATCCCCCACGCCTGCGGCCAACAACGATTGGGTGCTGGCCAGCGCGGGTTTTGCAGCAGCTTCTGCGCCATTGCCCGCAGGTGCAACGCTCCCGCTGGGCCTGACCCATCTGCAGCTGAGCAGCGGCGCTCCAGGCTCCACTGCCACGGTCACCGTCCACTACACCACAGCCATCCCCGCAGGCGCCGTGTACATGAAATACGGCAAAAGCCCGGCAGGTTACAACTGCACCGGGGCCGCGTGCGCCGTGGACCACTGGTACCAGATGCCCGCTGCACAGGCCGTGTTTGCGCCGAACCGCATGAGCGTGATGCTCACCATCCAGGACGGCGGAGTGGGGGACAACGACCTGGCGGCCAACGGCGCTATCGATGACCCCGGTGGCCCGGTGCTTCTGGCTGGCGGGCTCGCCACCCCCAGCATCCCCACGCTGTCCGAATGGAGCCTGATTGCTCTGTCGTGCCTGATCGCGTTTCTGGGAATGGGGCGGTTTCGTCGGCGGTATGGCTCAGGGTTTTAGTGTTTTTGGGCTCTGATGATTTATGGGTAAGCGCTGGCAGCTATTATTTGTATAGCAAATGAGCGTGGTGTTATCCGGTGCATTCGCCAGCGTGTGGCGAAGCGCCTGCGCAACCGTCGGGGCAAACAGGCGTCGCGAGCGCATACGTTCTCGGCGGCCCCGTCCGCGTGGGTTGATTTCTAGACGTTGTAAATTGATCGATCAGTGATCAATTTGCAAGGAACAAAGCTGCGTGATTGCCCCACGCGCTGATGCGGCGATAGACGGTTGATATTGCAGGCCACTGTGCTGAGCCAGCGGCGCGACAGCCTTAATGGAAGTTGGTTGTGGCTTGAATGCTTGCCGCCACGTCTCGCAGGTTAAAGTAGCCCTCTTCTCCGGTGACCTGGGATAGGTTCACCGCTACATGCCCACACGGGCTCCTCCCCCCCGCTCTCTTTCAACAACGAAGGAATATCGATGTTGCGCCTATCGTCCTGCGCCGGATTCTTCGTTTTCTCTCATGGCATGCGCATTGCCGCTCGGCGCCTTGCGGCCGCGGTGGCGCTGCTACAGGCCCTACCGGCGGTTCACGCGCAGACCATCACGGCAGGCGCTGTCACGCCCTCGGCGATACCGGTCGATCACCCGGGTGCCTTGCTGCTGCTGGCGTTGGCCATGGTGGGCTGCATGGGCTGGATGCTGCGCAAGAAGGGCATTATTTCCGCCACCACCCTGCGCAGTGCCGCGCTGGGCGCCATGGCGGTGCTGCTTGGAGCGCTGATGGTGTGGGGCGACGACGTGCAGGCCCAGTTGCAGGAACTGCAGGACGCCTTCAACCAGCCTGGCGGCCAAACGCTGAACATCCCGGTGCAAAGTACAGGCACCGCCCTCAATGGCAGCCCCGCAGGTTTCCTGCCGGTGGTCTTCACCAATCAGTCCGCGTCCAGCCTGCGTATTACCGACATCACGAAGCCCATCTGGAGCACCTGCTTCCCCCTGGGCATTCCATCACCCCTGCCCGTCACCCCGGCACGCCCGGGTACCACGTGTGCTGTGGGCGCCGTTCTGCCAACGGGTGGCGCCTGCTGGGTGGATGTGGCGGCGCTGTGCGCCAGTGCAGCAGCCGCCGTGCAAGGCACCCAACCCAGCAACCTGCAGGCTGACGCCGTGTCGGTCACCGCGGGCGCACAGGCCACCGGCAATGTGCTTGCCAACGATCAAGACCCAGACGGCCCCTTGGTGCTGGCCAGCTTTGTGTACCAGGGCACCAGGCACCTTGCTGGCGCATCTGCCACGGTGGCAGGGCACGGCACGCTGTCCATGCAGAGCAACGGGGCCTTCGTTTTTAACGCGGCCACTCCGTTCACTGGGGTCAGCCCGTTGGCGGTGACATACACCGTGCACGCCGGTGCATCCAGCACCCTCAGCATCACCGTCATACCTGCCGTACCGGTTAACCAGACACCCGTGGCCAACAATGATGTAGCGAACGTGAACGAAGGCGATTCGGTGACCGTCGTTGTGCGTGCCAATGACACAGATGCCGATGGCGACTCGCTCGTGGTTGCTGGCATCTCACAGGGCGCCAATGGCTCGGTGGTGATCGATGCGATCACGGGCAACCCGATCTACACCCCCAATGCGGGGTTTGTGGGCACAGACCAATTCACCTACTCCATCAATGATGGCCACGGCGGCACGGCAACCGCCACGGTGACGGTGACTGTGAACGCCTTGGGTAACCGACCGCCTGTTGCCGTGAACGACGCAGTCAGCGCCTTCACGAACACTGCGGTCATCATTTCCGTGTCCGCATTGCTGTCAAATGACACTGACCCGGACGGAGACGTTTTGAGCATCCTCTCGGTGCAGACGGCCGTGAATGGCTCCGTCAGCCTGGTGGGCGGCAACGTCGTATTTACGCCTGCCAATGGGTACGAAGGCTCAGCCAGCTTCAGCTACACCGTGCAGGACACTCTCGGTGCCACCAGCACCGCGTCAGTCGCTGTACAGGTGGCCTCGGCATCGGTGCCTTCGGTGGTGGTGTTGAAGTCTTTGCTGGCCATTGCAAAGGGCACGGGGGGTACCAGCGTCAGTTTCCCCATCACGACCGCTTTGGTGGATACGGATGGCTCCGAGACACTGTCCATCAGGGTGAGCGGTGTTCCCACGGGCGCTTCTTTCAATGCAGGCAACAATCTGGGTGGAGGCGTGTGGCAGATCGCCCCCGCAGATCTGCCCAATCTGGCGCTGAACCTGCCCGGCAGCTATACCAGCAGCGCAAGCACTCTGACGGTGCAGGTCATCTCAACAGAAAGCGCCAATGGCGTCACCGCCAGCGCATCGAGCACCGTCACGCTCAAGGCAGACTACACAACGGTCGACGTCACCACAACGGAAAGCGGAAACTACGTCGGGTTCTCCGTCAATGAACATATACAAGGCGGAAGCGGAAACAACATCATCGGCGCGAGTGGCGGAAACAACGTGGTTTTGGGCGGCGATGGTGATGATGTGATCTCCAGCAGTGGGGGCTCAAACATTCTCAACGGTGGCCCTGGAGATGACACCATCAGTGCAGGCAGCGGTACCGATGTACTTATAGGCGGCCCTGGCAACGACACGCTGAAAGGCGGCGAGGCGGGGGAAAGCTTCATAGACGTGTTTGTCTGGCACCTGGGCGACCAAGGCGCCGCTGGCGTGCCAGCTGTGGACACCATTCTCAACTTCTCTACCGCATCGGCAGGCTCTAACTTCAGTGGAGGCGATGTGCTGGATCTGCGCGACCTTCTACAAGGAGAGCGCGTAGGTGCGAACAATGGCGCAGGCAACCTGGCCGACTATCTGCATTTCGTCGTTTCAGGCGGGAGCACCATCATCCATATCAGCCACACCGGCGGTTTTGCCGGCGACTCGCATGCCATTGGTGCAGGCTACAGCAGCGCTGCAGAAACGCAGCGCATCATCCTGAACGGAGTTGATCTGCAGGCAACCTATGCGGGCGCTGTCACAGACCAGCAGATCATTACCCTGTTGCTCAACAACAGTAAGCTCATCGTGAACTGAGGACTGGCCGTTGGCAGGCCACCGTCATCGGTCGCAGCGAGATGTGAGCATCGGCAGTCATCGACTCTCGTCAGCAGATCGGCAACCTTGCAAACTGATCGCTCAACGATCAATTTGCGAGGCAAAAAGCCCGTGCGGACATAACAAGTTTTGAGTCAGATCCAATCTGTGCGCCCGATGGAAAAGCGCTGATAGCTATAAAAATAGGAGCAAATGCATCAGCGGGATTGATGGTGCGGGTTGGAAAAAATATACTTGCCCGTATAAGTGTTTGGCAAAGGAGTTCGTCATGTCCCAAATCACTCTTTACCTGGACGATGCCACCCAAGCCCTGGTCGAGCAGGCTGCACAGGCCAGTGGCGTATCCAAAAGTCGGTGGGTAGCGGACATCATCCGCAAGTACGCATCCCACGAATGGCCTCAAGACTGTTTGGACCTTGCGGGTCGGTTTGCTGACTTTCCCCTGCGTGAAGAGGGTGCAGTCCAACCCGCAGATGTGCCCCGGATCGGCTTCTGAGCATGCTGATTCTTGATAGCAACACCATCAGCTACTACATGCGCGGCGACCCGCAAGTGGTACCGCGCATGCAAGCCCTGCGGCCCGCAGACATTGGCGTGCCCGCTATCGTTGAGTACGAATTGAGATACGGCCTGCTGCGTTTGCCACCCGAAGCCGCTGCGCCACGGCTGGCCGCATTGAACAAGCTGCTGCAGCCCCTGCAAGTGCTGCCGTTTGACAGCGAATGCGCGGTGCATGCGGCGCGCATCCGTGCTGAGCTGGAGTCGGTGGGGATGCCCATTGGCCCGCACGACACACTGATCGCTGCAACGGCTTTGCGTCATCAGGCCACCTTGGTAACGCGCAACGTGCGGGAGTTTTCGCGGGTGCCGGGACTGCAGTGGGTGGATTGGCACTCCGGCTAGAGATTTCCCTTCGGAGCAGGCCAGGCTGGGTCTGAGGGCGTTCATCCATTCGAATACGACTTTGCTATGGGAGTCGAAGCCGGTCTGCCCGCCGACCCGGACCTGCTGCCCATCTTGCTCAGCTCAAGATCAAAGACTCCCCCTGGCAAGCCACCGTCATCGGCCGCAGCGAGATCTGGCCCGTGCACCAGCGGGTGGCCGAGCTGGGCGGGCATCTGCGCACGGGGCTGGAGGACACGTTCTATCTGCCGGATGGGACCAAGGCGGATTCGAACGGGCCGCTGATTGAGCAGCTGGCACGGTATGCGCGCAACGCAGGGCGGGAGGTGGCGTCACCGCAGGAGGCGCGGGGGATGTTGGGATTGAAGGCTGAGTAGTTCGCTGGCCCAATGTATTAATCTGGAGAAGGGCTTTGCCCGAAGACCTCAAGCATCTGCATGAGTTTTAAGAAGTCTGCCGGGATAGTAGATTGACGCATATAGCTCGCAATTGAGGCATCTGAAATACTCAATGCACAAAGCTCTTGTAATTTTTTATTTAATAAGCCAATTAATTCTTTTCCCGGCACTATTGCAATTCGCCTCTGTGGGTCTTTCCAGTCAGATTCAAAGTCTTTCGAAAACTGGGCTGTCACGGTGGCTTGATCAAGATTTGGGGTAATTCTCTTTGTAAACTCAGCGTATTGCTTTAGGCGTTGAGCGAAAACATCCAGGCGAATTGATTCTGCGCAATCTTCCAGCATCGCTCGAATATCAGGGATGGGTTGGAGCGGGCGTCCTGTGCGCCGCTCTCTTTCTTTCATTTTTGTCAAAATGGCTGATGAAATCAGTGATTCATTTAGGAGATAGTTTTCTATCTCTTTTCTTTCGTGAATGTGAACTTTGAATTCATTGGCTTGAAGTTCTTTTTCTATCTCTGCAATTTCACCGGCGCATCGATAGTCCCGATCAAGCACGACCGCCCTCAAAATTTTGCCCCCAACTGTCTTTTCAATTCCTGATGCTAAATCGACGGCGCGCCGAGGGTTGAAGCCTTCGATTTGAATCGTGGCAAAATCGGAGCGATTGGCTAGTCGCTGCATTCCTAGATTTCGTGCAATTGGAGACAGGATCTGAAAATCCAATCCCTCAACGAATACGGCTCTTTTAGTTTTTGCTAGTTGCGTTAGAGTGGGATTTAAATTTGAGCCAAGTGCTGAAAAAACACGTTTCAGTTGAGAGACATCTCTAACTCGACTAGCTGCACGGTTTTTCTTGCTGATGTTTAGAAGGCTCGTTGGTTCGCATTCGGCAATGATTTCGGTCGAATGTGTGGCCAATACGATATCTGGACCGAGCTCGCGCAGCAGTGATACAAGTTGACGCTGCAAATCAGAATGTAGATAAATATCTGGCTCATCAATGACAAGTATGCTTGCGTTTGATCCTTTGATGATAAATGAGAGCATTTGGCACCAGACCTGAAATCCGTACCCAGCCCAGCAGATCTCTCTTGGCAGTCTCTCCTCGGGGCAGAACATATAAAGTGATTTTCGGTCATCTCCTACCTCGGGCGGTAAGATGTCCATGCCAGGCCAAGTCGCTTGAATTAAGTCTCTGAATTTATCGAAATCTTCGGGATAGTGGTGCCAGATATTTCTAAAATTTCGAGATGCACCACTGGTTAATAGTGCAAGCCTTGCAGCCTCTTTGCCATATAGTGGTTCATTTTGTTCTACCGGCCCTAAAATTGGGACAAATGCAATATCCAAATCAAATGCTTCGCGAAATTGTTTTGGCGTTTTAATTGTCCCTGATTTTATTTCTGGCACCAATAGGCATTTTCCTGCTTCGGGGAAGTGTAGGATTAGTTGGTTCCCGTTTGAAAGAGTGAAGGTGACTGATGCGGGGTGGCTCTCGTCGTAATCGTGAAAAATATTCTCTGCGGCAACGGGTAGTCCTTCAAGGTTGATTTTGTAGCCGTAAGTCGCAATTCGATCTACTTCTATCCGCTCCGGGCTTTTTGATTTGGCTCGTCTCATGCCCTCGTGCAAAATTCTGAGGGCCCCAACTATTGTTGATTTTCCTGAATTGTTAGGGCCCACAAGAACATTAAATTCCTGTAGCTGTAAGGAAAAGCTCTTAAAGGCCTTGTAGTGAGAGAATTTGATTGAGATGATTCGAAGTGTTGCCATGTGCCCTCCTCTTTTTATCGATCATCGCAGATCTTTATTGTTTGTCTTCGAAATAAGGTCCTTTTAGCGGTACGAACTGCAGGCTGGGACAAACGCCTTTTGCGTGTTCTTGTCTACCTCGAACCCCGCTCCGTATCTCTCTGCCAACTCACCCGCTCTCCTCAAGAACGCTTCCACCCCAGTTCCATAGATGAACTGCATCGCCCCCCCCGTCCACGCCGGAAACCCAATCCCAAAAATCGACCCGATGTTCGCGTCATGCACGCTGGTCAACACGCCCTCGGCCAGGCAACGCGCGGTCTCGATGGCCTGGCGGTAGAGCAAACGATCCTGGATCTCTTGCACGCTCCACTCCACGCCAGGCTTCTCGAACAGCGGTTTCAGCTCCGGCCACAGGTGCTTCTTGGCGCCTGCGGGGTAGTCGTAAAAGCCGCCGCCACCTGCGCGGCCGGGGCGCTTCAGTTCCTTGACCATGCGCTCCACCAGCAACTCGCCGGGCGTGGCGGTGTAGGTCTTGCCTTCAGCAGCGTAGTCGGCGCGGGTCTGGTCCAGCACGTGCACGCTTAACGTCAGCGCGGTTTCGTCCAGCACGGCCAGCGGGCCCACGGGCAGGCCGGCCTGCAGGGCGGCGTTTTCAATCGCGGCGGCGGGGATGCCTTCGCCCAGCATGGCGGCGCCTTCCATCACATAGGTGCCAAAGGTGCGGCTGGTGTAGAAGCCGCGTGAGTCGTTGACCACGATGGGCACCTTGCCCAAGGCCTGCACGTAGTCGAAAGCGCGGGCTACGGTCTCGTCATCCGTCTGTTTGCCGCGGATGATTTCCACCAGCTTCATCTTGTCCACGGGGCTGAAGAAGTGGATGCCGACAAACTTCTCGGGCCGGCTGCTGGCCGTGGCCAGGCCGCTGATGGGCAGGGTGGAGGTGTTGCTGGCGAAGAAGCCGCCGGGTGCGAGTTGTGGCTCGGCCTCTTGCGTGACCTGGGCCTTGAGGTCGCGGCTCTCGAACACGGCTTCGATGATGAGATCGCAGCCCGCCAGGTCGGCCGCGCTGGCGGTGGGCGTGATGCGGGCCAGCAGCGCCTGCTGCGCCTCGGCCGTCATGCGGCCCTTGTCCACGCGGGCCTGGGTGAGCTTGGCGCTGTAGGCCTTGCCAGCCTCGGCTTTCTCCACACTCACGTCCTTGAGCACGGTGTCGATGCCCCGGCTCGCCTGTGCCCAGGCGATGCCTGCGCCCATCATGCCCGCGCCCAGGATGCCGACCTTTTGCGGCTTGTAGCGTGGGGTCGAGCCTGGGCGCGACTTGCCGCTCTTGATCGCGTTCATGTCGAAGAAGAACGTGTTGATCATGTTGCGCGCCACGGGGCCGGTCATCAGGCGGGCGAGGTAGCGGCTTTCGATGCGCAAGGCGGTGTCGTAGTCCACCATGGCGCCTTCGACCATGGCGGCGAGAGCTGCCTCGGGCGCGGGGTAGCGGCCGCGCGTGGTCTTCTTGAGCATGGCGGGCGCGACGGTGAGGGCGCCTGCAATCTTGGGGTTGGCGGGCGTGCCGCCGGGCATTTTGTAGTTCTTGTCGTCCCACGGCTGCACCGCGTGCGGGTGGGTGGCGATGTGGGCCAGGGCGGCGGGCAGCAGTTGCTCGCGCGTGGCGACCAGCTCGTGCACCAGTTGCAGCTCCAGCGCTTCGGCGGGGTTGAAGAGCTTGCCTTCGAGGATGTAAGGCTGCGCACCCATCAGGCCCAGCAGGCGCGTCATCTTGGTCACGCCGGTGGCGCCGGGCATCAGGCCCAGCGTGACCTCGGGCAGGCCGAACTGGATCTTGGGGTCGGCCACGGCAATGCGGTAGTGGGCGACCAGGGCCACCTCCCAGCCGCCGCCGAGCGCCGCGCCGTTGAGGCAGGCCACCACGGGGATGCCCAGCGTTTCGAGCGTGCGGAAGTGCTTCTTCATGCGCTCGATTTCGCCAAACGCGTTGGGCGCATCGGCGGGCGTGAGGCGCATGGTGGCCTTGAGGTCGGCACCGGCAAAGAAGCTGGTCTTGGCGGATGCCAGTACGATGCCCTTGAGAGCGGTGCCGAGGCGTTCGTGGTCGCCCAGCACCTGGGCCGTGACCTCGCCCAGCTCCTGCTGCCACTGGCGGCACATGGTGTTGACGGGGGAATTGGTTTCGTCAAAGGTGATGACGGCGACCTGGCCTTCAGTGCCCTGGGCGGGGATGAGCTCGTAGCGGATGGTTTGCATGCTGATGTCTCCGAATCTGTAATGCGGCATAGCGCAGCTATGGGGCGCGGCCTTAGATGAAGCGTGGCTGGGGCCAGCGGACGCCGTGGAACTGGCTTTGCCAGGCCAGTGGCGTCGTCCCCCTTCCCATCGCGCAGCGATGAGAGAAGGGGGAAGCGGCGCAGCCGCTCAGGGGGTTGTTCCTCATACGCGTTCAACGATGGTGGCAATGCCCATGCCGCCGCCCACACACAGCGTGGCCAGGCCATAGCGCTGGCCCCGGCGGTGCAGTTCGTCAATCAGGGTGCCGAGGATCATGGCGCCCGTGGCGCCCAGCGGGTGGCCCATGGCGATGGCGCCGCCGTTCACGT
>NZ_JBKBXG010000120.1:0-12962 GCF_046314175.1 Acidovorax sp.
GCAGCAGCGTGCGGGTGGAGGTGGACAGCAGCAGAACAAACGGCTTGGTGGCAATGGCCAGAAAGTTGATGGGCCGTGCTACCAGGCGGGCAAAGGTCTCGGGGTAAGACTGCCCAATGCGCTTGGGCACCAGTTCGCCCACCACGATGGAGAAGTACGTGATCAGCACCACCACCAAACCGGTGGCGGCATAGCTGCCCAACGGCATGGGTACGCCCAGCGACTCCAGCCACATCGCCAGCGGCCCGGCCAAAGCCGCCTCACCCACGATACCGTTCAGGACGCCAATCGACGTGATGCCGATCTGGATGGTGGAGAGAAAACGCGTGGGGTCTTCGCCCAGTTTCACGGCCGCGACTGCGCCGCTATCGCCCTCATCAATGAGCTTCTGCAACCGGGCTTTGCGGGCCGTGACCAGAGCGATCTCGGACATGGCAAACAGGCCGTTGAGCAGGATGAGGGCGAAGAGTATTGCTATTTCCATAGAAAGGGCGCCTTGCGCGCCCTTGGGTGTTGATCAGTGGGACATTGTAAGAACCTGTGGCCCCCGGCCCTTTGATGCGGCCGTGATCTGTGGCGCGGCTGCCGCGTTGCAGGCCTGTCCTCACCGTTGCCCGGCAGCAGAATGTGCAGGCCGATGAGTGATGGATTTGAGGTATTTTTGGCCTGCAGCGCTTATTGAATAAGCGCTACTTGCTATCAAAATAGGAGTGTTTGACTCGGTGGGCTTCGCGGACTTAGCGTGCGCCTTGTGCGCTCAGCCGTGTAGGTGTGTCGCCCCGTGCCAGCCCGGCGAAATCAAAGTCCACTTCAGGCGACAGCCCACTCACGATGCGCGCCAGCGACTTGCCCGAGCCGCAGGCATGCGTCCAGCCCAGCGTGCCGTGGCCGGTGTTCAGGAACAGGTTGGGCACTTTGGTCTTGCCGATCAGCGGCACGTTGCTGGGCGTGGCGGGGCGCAGGCCGGTCCAGAACTGGGCCTGGCTGGCGTCGCCCGCCCCGGGGAAGAGTTGCTCCACGCGGCGCACGATGGCGTCGCAGCGCACCTGGTTGAGGTCGCGGTTGTAGCCATTGAGTTCGGCCGTGCCGGCAATGCGCAGACGGTCACCGCCGCGTTCGCTGGTGTAGCGCGAGAAGACCAGCTTGAACTCGTCGTCCGTCAGGCTCACCTGGTGCGCCTTGGAGGCGTCTTTGACCGGCATGGTCACCGAATAGCCCTTGGCGGGATAAATCGGCAAGTGGATGCCCAGCGGCTGCGCCAGCAGCGGACTGAACGAGCCCATGGCCAGCACGAAGGCGTCGCCCTGCACGCGCTCGAAGCGGCCTTCGGCGGTGGTCACTTCCACATGGTCGATACGGTCGCGTGCCTGACGCAGCGCGGTGATGTGGTGGCCCATGAGGAACTGCACGCCCGCTGCCTCGCACAAACGGGCCAGTTCGCGCGTGAACTGGTTAGCGTCGCCCGACTCATCCTCGGCCGTGAAGGTGGCGCCCGCCAGCTGGGGACGGATGTGGGCCAACGCTGGCTCAATGCGCACCGCCTCGTCGGCGCTTATGACCTGGCGCTCGCAGCCCAGCGCACGCATCTGCTCGGCAGGGGCGAGGGCGCCGTCAAACTCCTTGGCATTGGTATAGAAGTGCAGGATGCCCTGGGTGCGCTGGTCGTACTGGATGCCGGTGGCCGCGCGCAGCTGTTGCAGCGTGTCGCGGCTGTAGGTACCCAGGCGCACGATCTGCTCGATGTTGTGGCGCGTGCGCGCTGGCGTGCAGTTGCGCAAAAAGGACAGGCCCCACAGCCACTGCCGCATGTCAGCGCGCAGGCGGAACAGCAGAGGGGCATCTTCTTGGCCCAGCCACTGCAGCACCTTCAGCGGCGCGCTGGGGTTGGCCCAGGGCTCGGCATGGCTCACCGAGATCTGGCCGCCGTTGGCAAAGCTGGTCTCCGCACCGGGCGCGCCCTGGCGGTCGATGACCGTGACCTCATGGCCGAGCTGTTGCAGGAAATAAGCCGATGTCACGCCGAGCAAGCCGGCGCCCAAAACGATCACGCGCATTTTTGAAGCCTTTTAAGGGTTCAGCGCTTGATGGACGTGCGTTAGTAGCTATATTTTGAATAGCAACAGCTGGCGCGCGTCCGCCAAGCTGCCGCTCCCCCTGTCCTTGGTACCTGAGAGATTCACCGCACGGCCCACATGGCGCGCGGTTTGCTCCTTCGGTGCGCCACAACGCCGGTGATGGGTTGGGGCGTCTCTCCAGACGGCTTTGATGAATGGTGCAGTACGGGACCTGAGCGTGTATGGGAGTTTGCGCCTTCGGTGCAGCGGCGGGCCTGTGGCTGCCGTGCTCTCCTGCGGGGGCCATTCTAGGGGCGCGTGGGCGACGGCACGGGGGGTTTGGCCGCTAATGGGCGGCAATCGTTGCTGATGCTGGCGAGCCGCTGCGGGCGGGTGCCTCGTCATAATCCGCTGGCCCCAGCCCCAGGATTCCCGCCATGCCCGACACCGCCTTCGACCCCTTTGCCAGCGCCGCCGTCATCACCATGGCGCGCCAGGGGCGCACGCCCCGCCCGCTGGACTTGCCCGCTGCCTTGCGCCCGCGCAGTGCGGCCGAGGCCTACGCCGTGCAAGACGCCGTGGTGCGTGAGCGCGGCGAGGTGGCGGGCTGGAAGGTGGGCGCCGCGTCGCCCCAGGCACAACCCGTGCGTGCCGCGCTCACCAATGACTCGGTGTGGGTGGACGCTGCAGGCCAAGCGGTCCACTTGCCCGCTGCAGGTTTTGCCGTGATAGGTGTGGAGGCGGAGCTGGTGTACCAGCTGGGTGCCGACCTGCCCGACCGCGCCACTCCCTACACCGCGGAGGAGGTGCTGGCTGCGGTCGTATCGGTGCGTGCCGCCATCGAGGTGTGCGACACGCGTTTTGCAGCCTGGGCACAGCAGGGCGAATGGAGCCGCCTGGCCGACCAGGCCTGCCACGGGGCGCTGATTGTGGGATCGGGGGTGGCCGATGTGGCCGCAGTCCAGCCTCTGATGCAAGGGGTGACTTTGTCTGTGAACGGCTCGGTGTCCGTGCGGCACGCCGCCTGGGGCAACCCGGCGGGTGACCCGCTGCGGCTGTTGGCGTGGCTCGCCAACGAAGGCGCGGGGCGCCCGGGGGGGGGGGGGGCGGGGGGGGGGGGGGCCCGCCCCCGGGGGGGGGCGCCCGGGGGGGGGGGGGGGGGGGCCCCCCCACCCCCCCCCCCCCCGGGGGGGGGGGGCCCCCCCCGGGTCAGTGGGTGACCACCGGGTCTTGCTCGGGCACCGTGTTGGTGGCGCCGGGCACGGTGGTGGTGGCCGACTTTCCGGGCTTGGGTTGCGCCGGGGTGAAATTCGACTAAACCGCTTTTAGGCCAGTGCAACCGGGCCGATCAGTTGCGGCGCGGGTTGTCCGGTTGGTTGTCGCGGCGGTTCGACACGCCGTCGCCATCGCGGTCACGGTCACGGTCATTGCGGTTGGAGATGCCGTCACCGTCACGGTCGTAGCGGCTGGATACGCCGTCACGGTTGTTGTCGTAGCGGTTGGGAATGCCATCGCCATCGCGGTCGCGGTCTTGGCGGTTAGGAATGCCATCACCGTCACGGTCCCAGCCGCCACGGTTGATTTCCCAGCGGCCATCACGCTGTTCCCACTGCGGCGTGCGGTACCGGTAACCTGCACGCGCCTTTTCAAAATGGCCCTTCACCCACACGTGTCGGTTGCCACGCCAGTCCCAATAGCCAGGCACCCACACTTCACCGCGACGAGCGCGTGGCGTGGCCTCGCGGCGCTGGGGTGGTGGGGCAGGAATCACATAGCCGTGCGAGCCGGACTGCACGATCACCGTGCCCTGTATCTGGGCCTGCGCCGGGGCGGTGGCGCCCATCAGCGCGGCCAATGCAAGGCCAGTGGCGGTGAGGGATGCACGAAACATCCGTGTTGAAGCGGTCATGGTGAGACTCCTTGGTTTTATGCAGCCGGTTGGCGATGCCCACCCTGGCAAAGGGGCGGCGGTGGGAACGCGGTGGCTGCGTTGTTGGACTTGAAGGCCATAGTCGTTGCAGGGGGGCGAGCCCGTCTGTCGGTGGGGCGCAGTGCGCGCTGTAGTCCGACAGGCTGAGCCCGCGGGCGGTCGGCTTAACGGCGGTAGGGGTCGTTGGGGCGGCGGTCATGGCGGTTGGGTACGCCATCGCCATCACGGTCCCAGTGGCCGGGCTGCATGTTCCAGCGGCCACCGTGCTCTATCCAGCGGGGCTCACGGTAGTGGTAGCCGTGGCGGGCTTTTACCCAGTGGCCTTGCATCCACACATGGCGGTGGCCGCGCCATTCCCAGTGGCCGGGCACCCACGCCATGCCGCGGCGGGGGTGGGGCATTGCTTCATGGCGGGGGGGAGGCGGTGCGCGGTGGTATTGCACCTGCACCGGGGCAGGTGCGCGGTATTGGGGGCCGCCAGACTGGATGACGACGGTGGCGCTGGTTTGCGCCTGCGCCACCGCGGCGGCGCCCAGCGAGAGCAGAGCGATGGAAACAGCAGCGAGTGCATTGCGGGCCATGGTGATCTCCTCGAAAAAGATTCCTTGCGGAACCGGAGACTGGATGGTGCGGGGCCTGCGTCAACGCGGCGTAGTGGTATTGCGAAGTCTTGTGAAGTTGTGTGTCGGGCCGGGGCGGCATCGGGTGCTGCGCGTGCTGTCAGGCCGTTAGCGCCACCACACCAGCGCTGCTATCACCATCAACGCAAACCACGCGGGGTGCCGCCCCTCGGTAGCAAAAAACACCAGCAACCCGCTGGCCAGCGTCGCCGCCCCGGCCACATCGGCTATCCAGGCCGCAAGCTCCGTCTCGACTGCCACGGTGGCCAAGCGCCACAGCAGCGCGCTCAATGCCCAGCCCAGCACCGTGACCAGATGCCAGGTACCCCACAAAATGCGCACCTGCCGCTCGCGCAGCACCGGGCGCCCGCCGGTGGGCACGATGCCCCGCGTGCGCAGGCTGCGAAACACCAAAACTTCGCCCAGCACCGAGTGCGCCACGCCCACCATGGCAAGGCCCACAGCTGCCAGCATCAAGGCGGTATTCATGTCAGTCGTCCCAAGGCGTTGCGCCATGCAGCAGAGGGTGGTGGGTGCGCACCCGCGCGCCCAGCCCGGTGAGCAGGTGCATCAGGCCCATCCACATGCGCTCGAACGCGGGCATTTCGCCAGGCACGTTGGACAGGTGTTCGCCCAGCATGCGTTGGTGGCGGGCTGCGGTGAGCGGCGGCGGCGTCTTGGTGCCAAAGTCGAAAACCGGTTGCGTGAAGGGCTCCATTTGCCAGGCCTGCATGTCGGCCAGCGCGGGTGCGAGTGCGGCAATGTATTCCTGCACGGCGAGGTCAGCCTTCACAAGCCCCAGCGCCTGGTAGGCCTGCAGCACCAGCGCATCGCGTTGCGGGTCAGCGGCGGGCCTGAGCAAGGCAGACCATGCCTTCAAAACCTGGCTGCGAAAGTGCTCTGACAGGCTCCGCGTGCAGCCAAAGTCCAGTACGCCCACTGTGCCGTCGGGCGAAAACAGAAAATTGCCCGGGTGCGGATCGGCGTGCATTCGGCCCAGCGTAAAGAGGCAGTGCATGAACCAGTCCCACAGGTGCTGTCCGGCCCGGTCGCGCTGCGCCTGCGTGGGCTGCGAGGCCAGCCAGTCCTGCAGATGCTGGCCCGGCAGAAACTGCTGTGTAAGCACCTGGGCCCGGGTGTGCGACAGGATGGGCTGGGCCAGCACCACGCCCGGAAGCGCCGCGTGCTGTGCAAACCATTGCAGTTGCTCGGCCTCCTGCAGGTAGTCCACCTCGCGCAGCAGCGTGGCCTCGATCTCGTTCATCACGCTGTCCACCACGGTGTGGGCGGGCAGCGGCATGTCGGTATGGGCGAGGGCGCGCAGGGCAGCGCGCATCAGCTGCATGTCGCTGGCAATGGTGGCAGCAATGCCGGGGTACTGCACCTTCACGGCCACCGTGCCGTGGCCTGTCAGCTGCGCGCGGTGCACCTGGCCCAGGCTGGCAGCAGCAACGGCGGTGGGCTCGAACTGGTCAAACAGCGCTTCGGGCTCCTGCCCAAACGCCTGGCGGAACACGCGGCCGACCAATGCGCGGTTGAGCGGCGGGGCTTGGTGGTGGGCGCGTGCCAGCTCCTGCCGCACGCCGTCAGGCAGCAACCCCGGGTGCATGCTGAGCAACTGCGACACCTTGAGCGCCGAGCCCCGCAACTGACCCAAGGCACCAAACAGGATGCGGCCCAGCGCGGCCTCGTGGTCGGCCTGCGCCTGAGCCGAGGGCGTGCGCACACGGTGCCCCAACTGGGCCATGCCGATACGTGCCGCCGCCAGTCCTGTGATGGTGCCGCGTGCCAGGCGGCTGGTGCGCGGCGCGTCAGCGCGGGCCATGGTTGGAAGGGGCTAGCCGCTGCAGCATGACCTGCACGATGCGGCGGTGAAACGGCGTGATGACGGCCATGTAGGCATGGCCCAGCGTGTTGTGGATGTGCACGACGGTGCTGAGCACCACCGTGGCGGGGCTATCGGTGCTATCGGCGCTGATGGATATTGGGTGTTTGGTCAGCGACACCTGCACATCCAGGTGTTTGTCGTCCTGCCCCATCACCACTTCGGTGTCGCTGAGATGGCGGATGACGAAGATGCCCACCCGGTCTCCAACGCGGTAGCTGCTTGCATCGAGCGGGGATGCGCCGCTGGCAGTCGGATGCATATCCTGCAACTGCCCCACGCCTTTGAGCCCCACCAGCCGCACCAGCGTGTTGCGAACCGCCAGCAGGTGCTGCGTCCAGCGCGGTGTGCGCGCGACCACGTCCAGCCAGGTCGCCAGAGCACTCGTGGCAGGGCGCGGGTCGGCCACTGTATAGGCGTCAAAAAAATGGGCACCCGGCAAGGTGGCATGGATGGCGGTGCCTGCGGGCACCTGGGTTTCGCGCACGGCGTTGGTGGGGGCGGTGTTCATACGGCCTTCTTCTTGCGCGGGGTGGTTGCTGGTTTGACGGGGGTGGTGGCGGTGGCGGCTGGGGCCGGGCTGGCAGCGCGGGGTTTGCGCGTCGCGCGGGGCGGCTTGGCGGGCTCTGGCGAAGCGGGTGACCCCGCGGCTGCGGCAGGGGCGGCGCGGGCAGGGCTGGTCGGCGCGCTGGCCATGGCGTGTTTGGCCAGTTGCAGCATGCCCATTAGCCCGCTGCTGTGCTGCACCATCCGCGCCATCTGGCTGCGCAGCACAAAGCCGCCCAGTTGCAGCACGCGGTTGACCAGCCCGCCGCGCAGCGCCTGCACCAGCACCCCGAGCGACAGGTCCACCAGCTGCGTGGTGTCGGCAAATTCGTCTGACGTGTCGGCCAGCCAGTAGGTCACCACACCGGCCAGGTAGTCGGTGTACAACCCGCCCGCCATGCCTTTGAAGTCGCAGGGTTCGATCTCGCCGCTGGCCTCGGCGGCCTCCAGAAAGCTGGTCACCGCCTCACGCAAGCTTTGCCGCGCCGCCAGCGGCTCGGCCAGCATCGATAGCGGCGAGCGCCGCGCCAGACTGCGCACCTGGGCCACAAACTCGCGGTCGGCCAGCAGGCGCTCCAGCACGGCGTCGGTCAGGCGCTGCAGCTTCTCTTGCAGCTGGTAGCCCGCGAAGCCCGGCGTCTGCATCGTATTGGCCAGCGCCTGGTGGGCCACATCGTCCAGGTAGCCCAGCACGATGCGGTCCTTGGTGGGGAAGTATTTGTAGATCGTCGCGTCGCCAATGCCAGCGGCGCGGGCGATGTCTTTCATCGTCGTGCCGTCAAAGCCCTGGCGGGTCATGAGGTCCACCGCGCTGGCCACGATCTGGCGGCGCGTGGCGTCTTGTTGCTGGCGGGTGGTTTTCATTTGACTATCTTTAAATAAACAAAATTTGTTATTTAAAGAATAGTATTTTCTGTTTGTGGCGTCAAGCGGTCGCGGCACAAGAAACCGGTTTTGAGTCGGCTGTGAAATAGGATTTTTGGTGTTTTTGGCCTCTAGCGCTTATTGATAAAGCGCTAATAGCTATCGAAAACGTAGTGACGGCTCACTTCCTCATCGTCGCAAACGCCTCAAACTCCCAGCTGCGCATGGCCAGCAGCAGCGTGTAGCCCTCACGCTCGCGGTCGGGCACCTTCTGGTCGGCCAGGTGCTGCTGGGCAAAGTCTTGCGCCACGCGCTGCATGCGCTCCATGAAGGCGGGCGCCAGGCTGCGGCTGATGGCGCCGTGCACCAGCAGCACGCCTTCGCCGGGGCCGTCAAAGCCACCCGCAAAGTAGTCGAGCAGAGCGTGGTCGCGAAAGTAGTTCATCACCGGGCCATGCGGGCGCCAGCGGAAGGTCTTGGCGAGTTTCAGGCGGTAGCGGTTCAGCGGCCGCAGCTCGATGATGCCGATGCGATCAAGCTGCGCGAGGTACTTGATGCCCTCGGCCTCGGTCAGCCGGTAGTTCGTGGTCACCTGCTCCAGCGTCCACTGGCTCAGCACACAAATTGCCATCAGCAGCAGCTTCTTGTCGCCCACCACGGCTTTTTCCTGCTCTTGCGTCAGCTCTTTCAACAGGGGCTGCTCGTCGGCCACACGCCGCGCCAGGTCGGCAAAGTCCAGCGCCAGCGCGCGGCAGATGGCGTCGATGCGCGACAGCGGCATGTCGCCCTTGGCCAGCATGCGTTTCACGCTGGACTCGGCCATGCCCAGCGCCTGCGCCAAGTCGGCGTAGGTCATCTGCGCGGTCTTGAGTTCCTTTTTGAGGGCGGTGACGAGGTCGGCGGTAGTGCTCATGGGTTTTTGCTCCTGGGTATCAATTATCAATACCCGCGGTGGCTTGGGTAGCCCTCTGTGCGACTTTTTGGTGTATGCGTGTGCGTTGCTGAACACACTGCGCGGCATTCCCCCCATCCAAGGATGTGACGACCATGAGCTTTCTGATTTCTCTCCCCACCCGGCGCCAAAAGCGTGAGGCGCGCGCCGAGCTAGGCCTGCTGCTGGGCCTGGTCGCGTTGTTGGCCCTGGCCGTGTTCGGGCCGGTGCTGCCCGCCAGTGCGCACCAGCATGGCTTTGCCGACCAGAGGGCGCTGTGGGGCATCCCGTGCGCGGTCGACGTACTGAGCAACCTGCCGTTTGCCATCGCCGGGGTGTGGGGCCTGTGGGCGCTGCGCCGCCTGGCACCCGGCGCTCTGGACATGACCTCCCGCACGTTCGCATCGCTGTTCTTTGCGGGTCTGCTGTGCACGGCCGTCGGCTCCAGCGTGTACCACTGGCAACCGCTGGATGCTGGCTTGCTGTGGGACCGGCTGGGCATGGTGCTGCCGTTTGCGGGCCTGCTGGGGCTGGCGGCGGCCAGCCGCGTGAGCGAGCGGGCCGGTTGGGCCACGGCCGGTGTGGTGCTGCTGGCCGGGCCGCTGGCCGTGCTGTGGTGGGCACACACCGGCAACCTCATGCCCTGGGCGGTGGTGCAACTGGGCGGCATGCTGGTGGTGCTGGCGCTGGCGTGTCTGCCCCGGCGCGATGGCGCGCTGGCAGTGCACCTGGGCGCGGTGATTGGCCTGTATGCCGTGGCCAAGTTGTTTGAAGCGGCGGACCACGCGGTGTTTGATGCCACCCACCAGTGGGTGTCAGGCCACAGCATCAAACACGTATTTGCTGCTGGCGCCGCCTGGCCGGTGCTGCAGGCCCTGGCGGCATTGCGCAACGGTGCTGAACGGGGCGTGCCGGTCGTCACGCTGTCCGGGCAGAATGGCGCCCACGCCGTGGGTGTCGCCCGCAGGTCACGCGCATGACGGCGCATGGCGTGCGGGCACGGAAAATTCCAACAAGCAAACCCATCGGAAACGAGGAGAAACGCATGCACCCCGACACCCCCTCAGCCAGCGTGGCACCCACCCCCACGACGACGCATGAGGACCCGAACCAGTTCGCCCTGTTGCGCCAGCGCCGATTTGCGCCGTTTTTCTGGACGCAGTTTTCTGGCGCCGCCAATGACAACTTGTTCAAGTTCGCCTTCACCGTGATGGTGACTTACCAGCTCAGCGTGTCGTGGCTGCCGCCTGCCATGGCGGGGCTGGTGATCGGGGCGCTGTTCATCCTGCCGTTTTTGCTGTTCTCTGCCACCTCGGGGCAGCTGACCGACAAGTACGACAAGACGAAGATGATCCGCTTCGTGAAGAACATGGAGATCGCCATCATGCTGGTGGCAGCCGGTGGCTTCATGACGGACAACGTGCCCGTCCTGCTGCTGTGCACCTTCCTGATGGGTGTGCATTCCACATTGTTCGGGCCGGTCAAGTTTGCCTACATGCCGCAGGTGCTGAGCGAGCGGGAGCTGACGGGCGGCAACGGCATGGTCGAGATGGGCACGTTTGTGGCCATCCTGCTGGGCAACGTGGCGGGGGGGCTGCTGGTGGCTATTCCGGGTATTGGCCACACCACGGTCGCTGTGGCCTGTGTGCTGGCGGCCGTTGCCGGGCGTGCGGTGGCCCAGTTCATTCCTTCGGTGCCCGCCACCGACCCGGGCCTCACCATCAACTGGAACCCCTTCACGGAAACCTGGCGCAACCTCAAGCTCGCGCACGAGAACATTGTGGTGTTCCGCTCGCTTTTGGGCATCAGCTGGATGTGGTTCTTTGGTGCTGTGTTTTTGAGCCAGTTTCCCAGCCTGGCCAAGGAGGTACTGCACGGCAACGAGCAGGTTGCGTCGCTGCTGCTGGTGGTTTTTTCCATTGGCATTGGCATCGGGTCGCTGCTGTGCGAAGTGCTCTCGCGCCGCCATGTCGAGATCGGCCTGGTGCCGCTGGGCGCCATCGGCATGAGCGTGTTCTCCATCGACCTGTACTTTGCGTCCCGCAGCCTGCCGCCCTCCGAAATCATGGGTCTGGGCGCCTTCCTCGCGCAGAGCCAGCATTGGCGCGTGATGCTGGACCTGGCGCTGCTCAGCCTGTTCGCTGGCCTTTACAGCGTGCCTATGTATGCGCTGATCCAGATGCGCAGCCAACCTACGCACCGCGCGCGCATCATCGCCGCCAACAACATCCTGAACGCGCTGTTCATGATCGCCAGCTCGCTGATCGCGGGCGCGCTGCTGGGTGCGGGCTTCACGGTGCCGCAGATATTCTTGTTCACCGGCATCGCCAACGCGGTGGTGGCGTTCTACATCTTCATGCTGGTGCCCGAATACCTGCTGCGCTTTGTGGCCTGGATGTCGTCGCGGTTTGTGTACCGCTTCAAGGTGCAGGGCGACGAAAACCTGCCCGCACAGGGCGCCGCCATCCTGGCCTGCAACCATGTGAGTTTTGTCGATGCCGTGCTGCTTATGGCGGCCAGTCCGCGCCCCATCTACTTTGTGATGGACCATCGTATCTTCCGCGTGCCGGTGCTCGGCTGGCTGTTCCGCCTGGCCAAGGCCATCCCCATCGCCCCGTACAAGGACGACCCCAAGACCTATGAAGCGGCGTTCGACCGCGCCGCCCAGGTGTTGCGCGAGGGTGACTTGCTGGCTATCTTCCCCGAGGGCGGCATCACCAAGGACGGGCAGCTGCAGGAGTTCAAGGGCGGCATCATGAAGATCATTGAGCGTGCGCGCGAAGAGGGCATTGAAGCCCCGGTGATCCCCATGGCGCTGACCAATCTGTGGGGCTCGTACTTCAGCCGCATCGAGCAGGGAGGCGCCATGGTGCGTCCCTTCCGTCGGGGCTTTTACAGCCGTGTGGGGCTCAACGTCGGCCACCCTGTGGCGTCCCGCGAAGTACAGCCCACGCTGCTGCGTGATCGGGTGCAGACGCTGCTGGCGACCTGAGCGGGGGCAGCGCCCCGATGGCTGCGGCTGGCGGCATGGTATGACCCTGCACCGGCCCTGTGTCCCACAGATATTCAAGGCCCATTGCACTACGGTGGATTCTTTGCCCACACACTGCAAAGGAGACCCACCATGGCAACCACCATCACCCAGGCCCGCCCCCTTCTCACCGCCGCTGAGCTGGACCTGTTTGACCAAAGTCGCGCAGAGCCCATCAAAGCGCTGACGCTGGCCCGCCTGCGCGGCAAGGTCACCCGCGCGAGGACGCTGCGCGACAAGTACCGGGATCTGTTTCGCCGCCAGACGGTGTCGGTGCGCGGCGCGTCCACCACCAAGGGCCGGTCACCGGTCGGTGCCGACAACGAGCGCACGCAGCGCAAGGCGGACATCTTGCAGGAAGTGCTGAGCCGTTTTGAGGCGCGCGTCACCCAGCTGGAAGCAAAAGAAGCGCGTGACGCGGGCGCCGCCAGTGGTGCCAAGAGAGCCGCCCTAAAGGGTCGTTCGGCTGCCGCTGGACCCAAAACGCCTGCCAAGGCGAAAGCGGCTGCCCCGGCTGCTACCCGACGCGTTGCAAAAAGCACCGACGTCCCTAAAACGAGCAGCGCTAAAGCGACGCCCACCAGCACCAAATCGGTAGCCAAACCAACAGCAACCGCTGCAGACGCGGCCGGCCAGCCCCTGACTGCATCGGTACTCAACGGACACGCAACCCGCTCGGCCAAGGCGCCATCGGACAAGGCGCCCACGGCCAACGGCAAGGCGCATGCGCCCCTGGCCCACGCGCCCACCGACCTGGTTGCGTCCGCGCTGCGCGGCAACCCGCTCAAGCAGTCGCCGGGCAACATTGCGATCCATGCCCACCAAGGCGCGAGCATGCGCCGCGCTCAGGGCAAACGCGACAGCCGATAAAGCGTGCCTCTGCGCTCACCCCGTCTCTCAGGCCGCCACTGCTTGCTTCAGATGGCGGCCAACTGAGCCAGCTGGGCCCAGCGCAGCTGTTCTGCGTCGGACGCTGAGAGATCAGCCGTTGCGAAAAAGAAAGCTGTAGGCGTTGAGCGCTGGCACGCCTCCCAGGTGCGCGTACAACACGCGGGAGCCTTCGGGGAACTCGCCCTTGCGCACCATGTCGATCATGCCGTG
>NZ_JBKBXG010000121.1:0-12474 GCF_046314175.1 Acidovorax sp.
GGGGTCGCTTTCAAAACCGTCGCCATCGGGCACCGCACGCGTGGCCACATCGCTGAGCGACGAGCCTGCCTGGGGCTCGCTCAGACACATCGTGCCCGAGAAGCGGCCGGAGAATTCGTTGAGCGCAAATACCTTCTGCTGCGCCTCGGTGCCGTGCACCATCAGCAGGTTGGCATTGCCCACCGTGAGCAAGCCTGAGCCCATGCTGATCGACGCCACCGCAAAGAAACTGTTGGCCGCAGCTTCCACCGTGTAGGGCAGCTGCATGCCGCCGATGTCGTAGTCTTGCGCGGCGCTGAGCATGCCCGATTCCGCATACGCCTTGTTCGCATCGTGCGTGCACTGGGGCAGCGTGACCTTCTCGCCGTCAAAGTGTGGCTCTTGCGTATCGACCGTGCGGTTGAAAGGCGCGTATCTTTCGCGCGCGATGCGTTCACAGGTGTCGATGACCGCATCAAAGGTTTCGCGCGAGTGGTCGGCGAAGCGCTCACGCTCCTGCAGCTTTTCGGCATGCAGCCATTCATACAGCAGGAAATCAACGGTGGGGCGTAGGCTCATAGAATTTCAAGCTAAAAGTGCCTCTAGCGCTTATCCAGCAAGCGCCAGCAGCTATTGAAACAGGAGTAAACAAAAAAGCCCCGACAGCGGGTTGCGCGGCCGAGGCTCTCAGAGCGTATTCACGATCTGAGGTTCATGGCTTACAGCACTTCAAACACACCGGCAGCGCCCATGCCACCACCAATGCACATCGTCACGCAAACCTTCTTGGCGCCGCGGCGCTTGCCTTCAATGAGGGCATGGCCCGTCAGGCGCTGGCCCGACACACCGTACGGGTGACCCACGGCAATCGCGCCGCCGTTCACATTCAGGCGGTCTGCGGGAATGCCCAGCTTGTCACGGCAGTACAGCACCTGCACGGCAAAGGCTTCGTTCAGCTCCCACAGGTCGATGTCCTGCACGGTGAGGCCCAGCTTTTTCAGCACCTTGGGCACAGCGAACACGGGGCCAATGCCCATTTCATCGGGCTCGCAACCTGCCACGGCAAAGCCGAGGAAACGGCCCAGGGGTTTGAGGCCCTTCTTGCTGGCGTACTCTTCGCTGACTACCACGCAGGCGCCGGCGCCGTCGGAGAATTGGCTGGCGTTGCCCGCAGAGATCAAACCGCCCGGCAGCGCAGAGCGCAGGCCGCTGATGGCTTCTACCGTGGTGCCTTCGCGGGTGCCTTCGTCCTTGCTGACGGTGACCTGCTTGGTGATCAAACCCAGCGTCTTGTCGGCCACACCGGCTGTCACGGTGATGGGCGCGATTTCTGCGTCGAACAGGCCAGCCGCTTGCGCAGCGCAGGCCTTTTGCTGGCTGGCGGCGCCGTATTCGTCCATGGCTTCGCGACCGATGTTGTAGCGCTTGGCCACTTGCTCGGCGGTCTGCAGCATGCTCCAGTAGATCTCGGGCTTTTGCTTGGCCAGGGCCAGGTCCTGGATCATGTGCAGGTTCATCTCTTGCTGCACGCAGGAGATGCTTTCGACACCACCCGCCACATACACATCGGCTTCGCCAGCGATGATGCGCTGGGCGGCCATGGCAATGGTCTGCAGGCCCGACGAGCAGAAGCGGTTGACGGTGACACCGGAGGCCGTGATGGGCAAACCAGCCTTGAGCGCGATCTGGCGCGCGATGTTGCTGCCTGTGGCGCCTTCAGGCGTGGCGCAGCCCATGATGACGTCATCGACATCAGCGCCATCAATGCCAGCGCGCAGCACCGCGTGCTGCACAGCATGGCCGCCCAAGGTGGCGCCGTGTGTCATGTTGAAGGAACCCTTCCAGCTCTTGGCGAGCGGGGTGCGGGCGGTGGAAACAATCACTGCGGAGGTCATGTGAATTCCTTTGATTCTGTAGATGGGTGCACGCGGCTATTTACTGGAAGGCCTTGCCTTCAGCGGCCAGCTTGGCCAGCAGCGGAGCGGGCTTCCAGAACGCGGCGTCATCCAGTGGGTTCTTGGCAAAACGGTCCATGGCCTGCACCACGTTGAACAGACCCACTTCGCTGGCGTAGTGCATGGGGCCGCCACGGTGGATGGGGAAGCCGTAGCCGGTCAGGTACACCATGTCGATGTCGCCGGACTTGCTGGCAATGCCGTCTTCGAGGATGTGTGCGCCTTCGTTGACCAGGGAGAACACCAGGCGCTGCACGATCTCTTCGTCCGAAATCTTGCGCGGGGTGATGCCCAGCTCCTTGCGGTGGTCCTCGATCATCTTGTTGACCAGATCGCTCGGGATCGCATCGCGCTTGCCGGCCTGGTAGTCGTACCAGCCTGCACCGGTCTTCTGGCCAAAGCGGCCCAGTTCACACAGCTTGTCGGCCGTGCGGCTGTATTTCATGTCGGCACGCTCGGTGGCGCGGCGCTTGCGGATGGCCCAGCCGATGTCGTTGCCGGCCAGGTCGCCCATACGGAACGGGCCCATGGCAAAGCCGAATTTCTCGACAGCCTTGTCTACCTGCTGGGGCGTGCAGCCTTCGTCCAGCAAAAAACCCGCTTGGCGGCTGTACTGCTCGATCATGCGGTTGCCGATAAAGCCATCACACACACCCGAGACCACCGAGGTCTTCTTGATCTTCTTGCCAATCGCCATCACGGTGGCCAGCACGTCCTTGGCGGTTTCTTTGCCGCGCACCACTTCCAAGAGCTTCATCACGTTGGCGGGGCTGAAGAAGTGCATGCCCACAACGTCTTGCGGGCGCTTGGTGAAGGCGGCGATCTTGTCCACGTCCAGCGTGGAGGTGTTGGAGGCCAGGATGGCGCCAGGCTTGGCCACGGCATCCAGCTGCTTGAACACGGCTTCCTTGACGCCCATTTCTTCGAACACGGCTTCGATGATGAGGTCGCAGTCCTTGAAGTCGTCGTAGCTCAGCGTGGTGCTCAGCAGGGCCATGCGCTGCTCGTACTTATCCTGCTTGAGCTTGCCCTTCTTGACCTGGGCTTCGTAGTTCTTCTTGATCGTGGCCACGCCACGGTCCAGTGCTTCCTGCTTCATTTCCAGGATCTTGACGGGAATGCCAGCGTTCAGGAAGTTCATCGAAATGCCGCCGCCCATGGTGCCTGCACCAATCACGCCGACCAGCTGGATGTCACGCTTGGGGGTGTCAGACGGTACGTCAGGGATCTTGCTCGCTGCACGCTCTGCCATGAACAGATGGCGCAATGCGCGCGACTCAGGCGTCCACATCAGGTTGATGAAGATCTCGCGCTCGACCAGCATGCCTTCGGCAAACTTCTTCTTGGTGGCGGCTTCAACCGCGTCCACACACTTGGCCGGTGCAGGGTAGTTCTTGGCCATGCCCTTGACCATGTTGCGTGCAAACTGGAAGTACGCATCGCCTTCGGGGTGCTTGCAGGGGAAGTTGCGCACCAGAGGCAGTGGGCGGGCATCCGCCACGCTCTGTGCAAAGGCCAGGGCCTCGGCCGCCAGAGATTCCGCAGACGCCGCCAACTTGTCGAACAGCTTCTGGCCGGGCACGCCCGCGATCATTTCGCTCTTGACGGGCTCGCCGCTCACGATGAGGTTGAGCGCCGCTTCCACACCAATCACGCGTGGCAGGCGCTGCGTGCCGCCCGCGCCGGGGATCAGGCCCAGCTTGACTTCAGGCAGTGCAATCGAGCAGCCAGGCGCCGCAATGCGGTAATGGCAGCCCAGGGCCAGCTCCAGCCCGCCACCCATGGCGACGCTGTGCATGGCGGCCACCACGGGCTTGGCCGAGTTTTCGATGGCGGCAATCACCGACAGCAGGTTGGGCTCTTGCAAGGACTTGTCCGTGCCGAACTCCTTGATATCGGCGCCGCCGGAAAACGCACCACCGGCACCGGTGATGACGATGGACGTGACCGCTGCATCGGCATTGGCACGGCTGAGGCCGTCCACAATGCCTTGGCGGGTTGCCAATCCAAGTCCGTTGACGGGAGGGTTGGCCATGGTGATCACGGCAACGGAGCCGTGGACTTTGTATTCAGCGGTCATGGTGCTGTTGTTCCTTGGAAAGTGAAAAAGAACGGTCGTGCGTTTTTATTGTAGAGACTTCAATCGGCTTTGACAGTGTCAATTTGTCCCCGGGGGGACAAGGCTGTTTGCGGGGCGGCATCTCGGGGGGCAAAAAAAGAGGCGCCTTCAGCTATCGGGCGCCTCTCTTGTTCTTGATTTGACAGAAGTCGTCAGACTTCAAGCCACTCTTTGCGAATGTAGTTGTCGGCGCGCAGGCTGTCCGGCGTTCCCTGGAACACGATGGCGCCGTGCCCCATCACCAGCGCGCGGTCCGAGATCTTCATCGCAATGGTGAGCTTTTGCTCGATCAGCAGCACCGATATGCCGCGCGCCTTGATGGTTTGCAGATACTGGCCCACCAACTCAACAATCTTGGGCGCCAGGCCCTCGGTGGGCTCATCAATGATGATGAGGTCCGGGTCACCCATCAACGTGCGGCACAGGGTAAGCATCTGCTGCTCGCCACCTGACATCACCCCCGCTTCAGTGTGCTGGCGCTCCTTGAGGCGCGGGAACAGTTCATACATGTCGTCAAACGACCAGCGACTGCCCTTGCCGTTGCCCTTTTGGCCCAGCAGAAGATTTTGATGCACGGTGAGATTCGGAAAAATATCGCGGCTTTCCGGTACGTAGCCCAGCCCCAAGTGGGCAATTTCGTAGGCCTTCTTGCCGTGGAGTTCTTCGCCCTTCCACTGCACCGTGCCCTCCCAGTCCACCAGTCCCATGATGGCTTTGGCGGTGGTGGAGCGGCCTGAGCCGTTGCGGCCCAGCAGGGCCACAATTTCGCCCGGCTGGATATCGAACGTGACGCCATGCAATACATGGCTTTTGCCGTAGTAGGCGTGGAGGTTTTCAATTTTCAGCATAAATCAGTGTCCCCCGCCCTGCTCGTCTGCCACGGCAGAGCCCAAGTAGGCCTCCTGCACGCGCGCATTGGCACGTACCTTGTCCGGCGTATCAAAGGCAATGACCTCGCCATACACCACCACGGCAATCTTGTCGGCCAGGCCGAACACCACGCCCATGTCGTGCTCCACGGTAAGCAGGGTACGGCCCTCAGTGACCTCTTTGATCAGGCCGATGAAACGTGTGGTCTCGCTCTTGCTCATGCCGGCGGTGGGTTCGTCCAGCAAAATAACGTTGGCACCGCCAGCGATGGTGATTCCAATTTCGAGTGCGCGCTGCTCGGCATAGGTCAGGTTCATGGCAAGCGTGTCACGCTTCTTGTCGAGCTTGATCATCTCCATGAGCTCTGTAGCGCGCGCGTTGGCGTCGTGCAGGTTCGACAGGAAACGCAGGAACGTGTACTTGTAGCCCATGCTCCACAGCACACCGCAGCGCAGGTTCTCGAAAACGCTCAGCTTGGGAAAGATGTTCGTGATCTGAAAACTGCGCGACAAGCCCTTGCGGTTGATTTCGTAAGGGGCCAGGCCGTTGATGCGCTGCCCATTGAGAATCACATCACCACTGGTGGGGGCAAAGCGCCCGCTGATCAGATTGAACAGCGTGGACTTACCCGCTCCGTTGGGGCCGATGATGGCCACCCGCTCGCCGGGTGCGACCACCAGATTCGCACCGCGGATGATTTCGGTCTTGCCGAAACTCTTGCGCAGGTCGCGCAGCTCCAGGGCGTAGGTATTGTTGTTGGTTGCGTTGTCAGCCGCCATTTTTACAGCGCCTCCCCACGCTTGATTTCATGTTCAATCTCTTCCTGGATCGTGCTCCACTGGCGCAGGAACTGGCGACGGCAAAGCTCAAACAGAGCAAATCCGGTCACCATCACAAAGATGGCCCCGAACCAGCTGGTAAAGCCCTTGGCGTTGAGCGTGGCCCCCAGAAACTTAAGCTCTGACCCCAAGGCCGCATTGAGCTGAAGGTGGTAGGTCATCTCGATCATGCAGGCTGCGCCCATCACGCCCACCAGCGCCGTGCCGCCCAGCGCCAGGTACGAACTCCACAACCCACGCAACTTGCCGTATTTGGCCAAGCGCAGGTTCATCATGATCAGGCTGGCAATGCCGCCGGGCGCATACATCACCATGAACAGGAACACCAGCCCCAGATACAACAACCAGGCCATCGACAACTCAGACAGTAGCACCGAGGCCAGCACCAGCAGCACCGCTCCGATGATGGGGCCAAAGAAGAACGTGGCCCCACCCAGGAAGGTGAATAGCAGGTAGCCGCCCGAGCGGATCACGCTCAGGCTGTCAGCGCCGGTGATGATTTCAAAGTTGATGGTGGCCAGACCGCCGCCAATACCTGCAAAAAAGCCCGCAATGATGAACGCGAAGTAGCGCACACGCTGCGTGTTGTAGCCAATGAACTCCACGCGCTCCGGGTTGTCGCGCACAGCGTTCAGGATGCGCCCCAGCGGTGTGCCGGTGAACGCGAACATGGCTGCCGTGCAGACAAAGCAGTACGCTGCGATCAGGTAGTACACCTGGATGGCAGGGCCGAAGGTAAAGCCAAAAAACGCCGAGCCATACACGCGATCGGTGGTGATGCCGCCCTCTCCGCCAAAAAACTCGGGGAACATCAGCGCCATGGACGCGACCAGCTCGCCAATGCCCAGCGTGATCATGGCAAAGGTCGTGCCTGACTTCTTGGTGGTGACAAAACCGAGCAGGATGGCAAAGAATGCCCCCGCCAAGCCGCCAACCAGTGGAATGAGCACCAGCGGAATATTGACCGTGCCTTTGGTCGCCATGTTCATCGCATGGATCGCAATGAACGAGCCCAGGCCGGTATACACCGCATGTCCAAAACTGAGCATGCCGCCCTGCCCCAGCAGGATGTTGTAGGACAGACAGATGATGATCAGATAGCCGATCTGCGAGAGCATCGTGAGCGCAAGGCTGCTGCGAAACAGCATGGGCGCAACAATCAGCATGACCGCAAACAGCGTCCAGATGACGAACCGCCCCACGTTGAAGGGCTTGAACCGGTAGTGCGACGTGGCGCTGGAGGCCACAGGGGTTGTTGTAGTGGAATTCATGGCATCAGTCCTCCCGCGTGCCCAGAAGGCCCTTGGGGCGGAAGATCAGGATCAGCACGAGGAACAGGTACGGCAGGATCGGCGCCACCTGAGAGATCGTGAGTTTGAGCAAGGGGTAACCAAAGGTCTGGTCGGTAACCGCCACACCCACGGCCTTGAAGACGTGGATCAGCGAGTAGTCCAGCGCCACCGCAAAGGTCTGCACCAGCCCGATCAGCAGCGATGCCAGAAAGGCACCCGCCAGCGACCCCATGCCGCCGACCACGACCACCACAAAGATGATGGAGCCGACCGACGCTGCCATGGCAGGTTCGGTGATGTAAGTGTTACCACCGATCACACCGGCCAGGCCAGCCAGCGCAGCGCCGCCGCCAAACACCAGCATGAATACGCGTGGCACGTTGTGGCCCAGCGCTTCAACCATCTCGGGGTACTTCAGCGCAGCCTGGATCACGAGCCCGATGCGGGTGCGTGTCAAAAGCAGCCATACCGACACCAACATGACCAGAGCCACCAGCATCACGAACGAGCGCGACTTGGGAAACTGCGTGCCATACAGGTTGAACAGGGGCCCCTGCAGTTGCTCTGGCAGGCCATAAGGCACCGTGGAACGGCCCCACACCAGCTGCACCAGCTCCAGAATCAAGTAGGACAAGCCAAAGGTCACCAACAGCTCAGGCACATGGCCGAACTTGTGAACCCGGCGCAAGCAGTAGCGCTCGAACGCGGCCCCCAGCGCAAACACGGCAAGGGGTGCCAGCACCAGCGCCGGCCAAAAGCCCACCACCCCGGAGATGGTGAACGCGAAATAGGCACCCAGCATGTAGAAGCTGGTGTGTGCAAAGTTGAGCACGCCCATCATGCTGAAGATCAGCGTGAGGCCGGAACTCAGCATGAACAGCAGGAGCCCGTAGCTCACGCCGTTCAGCAAAGAGATCACGAAAAACTCAGGATTCATTGGAATTTTTCATTTCAGGGGTAAAAAAAAGGCCCGAGTAGGTCGGGCCTCGAAGTTCCAAAACTGATGTTATGGACGCTTCATCTGGCACGACGTGGGCGTGCTGGCTACATAGGGCTCGTAGTACTTCACAGGAACGAAGGTGTGACCGGTGCTCTCGGAGTCGATGGGGTACTTGCTGCTGGCCTTTTCCCACTTTGAAATGAACAGGCCCTGCTGCAACTGGTGGTCGGTCTTGCGCATCTCGACTTCGCCATTGAAGCTCTTGAACTTCATGCCTTCAAACGCCGCAGCCACCTTGACGGGGTCGGTCGACTTGGCTTTGACAAAGCCCTCGGACAGCATGGTGAAGGCGTGGTAAACGGCACCGGTGTACATGTCGTCGTTGAACTTCTTCTTGTAGTCCACCACGATCTGGTTCAGCGGGCCAGGCAGGTTCATGTGGGCGTATGCCACCATGTACACGCGGCCTGCAGCGGCTGCACCCATGGCAGTGGGGCTGCCCGTGACGGAGCCGTAGTAGGTGTAGAAGTTGACGTTGTTCAAGCCTGCATCGTTGGCGGCCTTGATGAGCAGTGCCAGGTCGGAACCCCAGTTGCCGGTGATCACGCTATCGGCACCCGACTGCTTGATCTTGGCGATGTAGGGCGAGAAGTCACGCACCTGGGCCAGGGGGTGCAGGTCGTCGCCGACAAACTGCACGTCAGGGCGCTTGCGCTGCATCATCTCCTTGGCGAACTTGGAGACCTGGTGGCCGTGCGAGTAGTTCTGGTTGATCAGGTAGACCTTCTTGACCTCTGGCAGGTCCTTCATGTAGGTCGTCAGAGCTTCCATCTTCATGGAGGTGTCCGCATCCAGACGGAAGTGCCAGTAGCTGCACTTGCTGTTGGTCAGGTCTGGGTCCACCGCAGCGTAGTTCAGGAACAGCACTTCCTTGCCTGGGTTGCGGGAGTTGTGCTTTTCAAGCGCATCCATGATGGCGAGCGCAGGGCCCGAGCCGTTGCCCTGCACGACATAACGCGCGCCTTGGTCCATGGCCGAGCGCAGGGCGCTGGTGGTCTCTTGGGGGCTGAGCTTGTTGTCGATGCCGATGATTTCAAATTTGACGCCCGCAGAATTCTTTTTGTTGAACTCTTCGGCAATGAACTGGAAGCTCTTGAGCTGGTTCGTTCCCACTGCGGCCATGAGACCCGAAAGGGGGTCAAGCCAGGCGATCTTCACGGTCTCGCCCTTTTGGGCGAACGCGCCGCTAGCGCCTACCAACATTACCGAGGCTGCTATAGCCTTAATAGCGAATTTCATGGTCTTGTCTCCTTGTAAATCAACACAACGCAGCGTACCGCGTTGCAACAAAGCGATGCTCAGGGATTGCCCCTACCAGCGTCGCACACGTGACTGCAGCAGTGCTCCCCCGAGCACCGCTGCGGTGCATTGCCCCGGTTTACAGACCCGGAAGCTTGTAATCCTTGAGCTGATCGCGCAGCTTGGTCTTGAGCATCTTGCCGGTAGCTCCCAACGGAATCGCATCGACGAACACCACGTCGTCGGGGATCTGCCACTTGGCGGTTTTGCCTTCATAAAAGGCCAGCAGCTCTTCACGCGTGACCTCGGCGCCGGGGCGCTTGACCACCGCAACAATGGGGCGCTCATCCCACTTGGGATGGGGCATCCCCACGCAGGCAGCCATTGCAATCGATGGATGCGCCATGGCAATGTTCTCGATGTCGATGGAGCTGATCCATTCGCCGCCGGACTTGATCACGTCCTTGCTGCGGTCGGTGATCTGCATGAAGCCATCAGCATCGATGGTGGCCACATCGCCCGTAGGGAACCAGCCGCGGCCTTGCGCATCCTTGACGAGCGGGTTGCCGCCCTCGCCCTTGAAGTAGCTGTCCACGATCCAGGGGCCTTTGACGAGCAGATCGCCGTAGGTTTTGCCATCCCACGGCAGCTCGTTGCCGTCACCGCCCACGATCTTCATGTCTACCCCGTAGATGGCACGCCCCTGCTTCTGCAGGATCTTCATCTGTTCATCCTTGGGCATAGACAGGTGCTTGTTCTTCAGCGTGCACAGCGTGCCCAGCGGGCTCATCTCGGTCATGCCCCAGGCGTGCAGCACCTCCACGCCATAGTCTTCCTTGAAAGCGTGGATCATCGCTGGCGGGCAGGCCGACCCACCAATCACCGTGCGGCGAAGGGTAGAGAACTTGAGGCCCGTAGGCTTCATGTGACCGAGCATCATTTGCCACACCGTAGGCACGCCTGCAGCGTAGGTCACCTTCTCGGACTCGATGAGTTCATAGATGGACTTGCCGTCCATAGCCGGGCCCGGGAACACCAGCTTGCAGCCCGTGAGAGCAGCCGAGTACGGAATACCCCAGGCATTGACGTGGAACATGGGCACCACGGGCAGTACCGAGTCCCGGGCCGACAGGCACATCACGTCGGGTAGCGCAGCCGCGTAGGCATGCAATGTGGTCGAGCGGTGGCTATACAGCGCAGCCTTGGGATTGCCGGTGGTGCCGCTGGTGTAGCACATGCTTGACGCGGAGTTTTCGTCGAACTCGGGCCACGCATAGTCAGGCGACTGCGCACCGATCCAGGCTTCGTAACTCGTCAGGCCAGGGATGCCGGAATCCGCAGGCAGCTTGTCCGCATCGCACAGAGCCACCCACTTCTTCACCGTGGGGCACTTGGCATGCACGGCTTGCACCAGCGGCAAAAAGGTCACATCAAAACACAGCACCCGGTCTTCGGCGTGATTCATGATCCACGCTATCTGGTCGGGATGCAGGCGCGGGTTAACGGTGTGCAGCACGCGGCCCGATCCGGACACGCCGAAGTACATCTCCATATGGCGGTAACCGTTCCAGGCCAGCGTGGCAACGCGGTCGCTGAACTCCAGCTTCAGCTCATCCAGCGCATTGGCCAGGCGGCGAGCACGGGCGCCGAGGTCTCGATAGGTATAGCGATGAATGTCGCCCTCGACACGGCGGGAGACGATTTCGGCGTCGCCATGGTGGCGCTCGGCGAACTCGATCAGCGACGAGATCAGCAACGGTTGGCTCTGCATCAGGCCCAGCATGTGTGCTCCTTGGATGTTGTAGTGAATGGATTGATCATCGTAGCGCGGGGCGTCGGGTTGAACTGTCTCCGGGGTCGTGCAAACCCTTCGCCATCCCACTCGGTACAGCGCCAGTGTGCGCCCTGCCATCATGGCTGCCAACACATGTCGTCCCATTGACAAAAGCCAAGGGAATACCCTGCACATCGCCCACGGACACAGCGACAATCGCCGCCATGCTCAGCTCTGCCCCTTCCGCATCGCGATTCATCGCAGCCCAACCGTGGTTCGCCGCCGTCCCTGCTGCAATGCAGGAGCGGCTACGCAGTGAGGTGTTTGCAGCGCATGGCGACAAGGGCGATGTGATGCTGCCCGCAGGCAGCGCCGTGGAAGGCTGGCACGCCGTTCTGTCAGGCCTGGTGATGCTGCAAAGCCCAAACAGCCATCGGCGCTCCTCCGCCTTCATCGGCGTGCCAGACGGCGACTGGTTCGGAGAGGGGTCCGCCCTCAAACCAGAGCCACGCCGGTACAACGTGGTCGCGCTGCGCCCCACCTCTTTGCTGTGTTTGCCCTTGCCGCTGTTTGCCGAACTGCGCGAGAACAGCATGGCTTTCAACCAGTTCCTGGTGCTGCACCTGAACATGCGGCTGGGCCAGGCCATGACCATCATCGAAGCCGGGCGCACACAGTCCACCGAGCACCGGGTCGCGCTGTACCTGAGCCGCCTGTTCTGGCGCAGCACCCGCCGGTTGAACCTGACGCAGGAGGAGCTGGGCCAATTGGTGGGTTTGTCACGGCAGACGGTGAACAAAGTCTTGCGAACGCTGGAGGGCTTGGGCATCGTGTCGCTGGACTTTGGTCGGGTCGCGATCGTGGACGACGAGGCGCTCAGCGCGTACCTCGCCGCCACTGCGGCATCGTAGAACTCGGGGTGGTGCACGGCGGCGCTGGTGAGTTGCTTACTGCACGCTCAGGCGCACTGCCTTCTGGTCGGCATCAAACAGCAGCCTGCTGGGCCAGGGCTGCCAGTTCAGATTCACCGTGGCGTTGTTGGGGTCGCCCGTGTGCACAAAGGCGCGCATGCTGTCCATCATGGCTTTGGACAATGCCAGCCGTCCGGGCTGGTTGGCTGTGCTGTTGGCCGCCTTGGCCAGCAGCGACGGGCCGAAATTTCCAAACACGAAGGGCAGGTCAAAACCATGCGCTGCGCCATACACATCGGCCCACGGTGCAGGTTGCTGGGCCCAGTTGAACTGGTAGCTCCACACATTGGCTTGCTGGGTGCGCAAGGTGCCCAGCAGGTTGTCGCGGCTCGGGTCGATAAAAGCGCTGCCCAGCAGCTTCATGCGGGCGTTGTATCCCGTCACCGGCGCAGTGACCGGCAGGTAGGAAGCGTCCAGGATGTCTGCCACCGTGAGT
>NZ_JBKBXG010000122.1:0-12002 GCF_046314175.1 Acidovorax sp.
TGAACTCGGCCTTCTTCCACTCGCCACTCTCCAGCACCTGGCGCAAGTGCTCCACGGCATTCCACACATCCTCAAAGCCCAGGTACAGCGGCGTGAAGCCAAAGCGCAGGATGTCCTTGTGCGGACCCTTGCCCCCATCACCCTTGCGGAAGTCGCCAATCACCCCGCGCGCAATCAGTGCCTGCACGATGGCGTAGGCGCCGCTGCCCTGGCCGTTGACGCCAGCGCCTTCGTCACGCGTCAAACAGACTTGCGAGCCGCGCTGGGCATGTTCACGCGGTGTGGCCAGCCCCAGTCCGTAGCTTGCGCAGCGCTCTTCCACAAGTTTTATGAATAGATCCGTGAGCGCCAACGACTTGGTGCGCAGTGCGGCCATGCCGCCCAGTGCTTCGGCGGCCGTGAACACATCCAGCCCGCACTGCAATGCCGACAGGCTGATGATGGGCTGTGTGCCACACAGGTAGCGCGTGATGCCCGGGGCAGGTTTGTAGTCTGGTGTAAATGCAAAAGGTGCGGCGTGGCCCCACCAGCCAGACAGCGGTTGCCAGAAGCGGTTGGCATGGCGCGGGTGCACCCACACAAAGGCCGGTGCGCCGGGGCCGCCGTTGAGGTACTTGTAGCCACAGCCAATCGAAAAATCCGCGCCCGAACCGTTCAAGTCCACAGGCACCGCGCCCGCACTGTGCGCCAGATCCCACACGCACAAGATGCCCTGGGCATGTGCGGCTGCGGTGATGGCAGCCATGTCGTGCATGGCGCCGGTGCGGTAGTTCACATGCGTCAGCATCAGCACCGCCACGTCGCTGGTCAGCGCGGCGGTGATCTCTTCAGGCTCTACCAACACCAGCTCCAGCCCACGCTCTTTGCACAGGCCTTCGGCAATGTAGAGGTCGGTGGGGAAGTTGCTGCGCTCGCTCACGATGCGCTTGCGGGCCGGGCTGTCTTCGCGGGCGATGTTCAGCGCGGCGCTCAGCACTTTGTAGAGGTTGATAGACGTGCTGTCGGTGCACACCACTTCGTCCTGGCCCGCGCCTATCAGCGGGGCCAGCTGGTTGCCCAGGCGCTGGGGCAGGTCAAACCAGCTCGCGGTGTTCCAGGATTTGATGAGGTCCGTGCCCCATTCGCGCGCCACCACGTCGGCCACGCGCGCAGCGGCGGCCTTGGGCAACACGCCCAGCGAATTTCCGTCGAGGTAGATCACGCCCGCAGGCAGGCTGAAATGCGCACGCAGCGGGGCGAGCGGGTCTTGCGCATCGAGTGCGCGGCAGTTTTCAAGAGTGGTCGTCATGGCGGTTGAGGTTGGTTACTTCTGTTTTGATAGCTGCTAGTGCTTATGGGATAAGCGCTAGAGACTAAAAAGGCTTGAAAATTTTGTTGTCAGAGCGCGCGCAGCACGGCTCGGACCGGCGATGCATCGGCGGTGGTCAGCTTGAGCGGCAGGGCGATCAGCTCGTAGTCACCCTCGGGCACATCGTCGAGCACCAGGTTCTCCAGCACGCGCAGGCCGCGGCGGCGGATCACCTGATGGCTGTCCAGCGTCTTGCTGTCGGCCGGATCGATGCTGGCGGTGTCGATGCCCACCAGCAACACGCCCCGGTCGGCCAGGCGTTCGATGGTGTCGGGGGCATAGGCAGTGAGCTCGCCGTCCCATTGCTCGGGGGCTTGGGCGTAGGTGCGCACCAGCACGCGGGCGGGCAGGGCGCCATCGACTGCGTGGGCAATGTGATCCCAGGCGATCAGCGGGCCGCAGCCGATGGCGTGGATCACGCGGCAGGTGCCGAGGAAGGCGTCGAGCGACACATCACCGATGGTGGCGCCGCTTTCGTCGTAGTGCAGCGGTGCGTCGGCATGCGCGCCCACATGGGGCGACAGCGTGATGGCACTCACGTTGACCGGGCAACCCGGGCCGATGGTGGCGCACCACTGCTGGCTGTAAGCTGTGTCACCCGGAAACACGGGGCTGCTCGCGTGCACGGGCGGCGAGATGTCCCAGAGCGGGCGGGCGTTGGAAGGGTGGCTTGCTGGCATGGGACAAAGTTTGCATGTCCCGGAAAACCCGTGGTGTCGGTTATTTCCAACAGCTTCGGGGTTTTTTGTTGAGGTCTAAACGACCTCTGAATGTCTGAGCTTGCTGATCAGAAGATGAGACCTTCGGCCAGCGGTGGCAACCCGTGCCGTAGGCGCGCCCGGTGACACGCATCGTCCCCCGCCTCGAACTCGCGGCAGGGCGACGGCCGCCATTCGTAAATGCCACAGGCCGCTTTCTCGCCGATCTTGCCGGTGAGCGCTGCGCAGCGTGCAGGCACGTGGTCGGTGCCCCGCATGCGGCAGGTGGTGGCGGTCACTTCCCCAGCCAGACCGCCCGGCACGGTGCCGCCCATCTCCTGCATTTCTTCCACCGCAAAGTCCACACGAAAACTGGCGCAGCAGGCGCCACAGGTCAGGCAAGGGTGGACGGCGTCGGGCATGGCGGGCGAAGTGATGAGTGGTTCGCCTGGTTGGACTCAGGCGCTACGGAGCACGGGAATGCTAACGAAAAATCCCACGCCCTTGCCGTTGATTCCGTCGCCCACTTGCACCTGCCCGCCCATGCGCCGCACGGCCTGCTGCACGATGGCCAAGCCCAGGCCCGACCCATTGGCCGCATGCCCAACGCCCCGGTAAAAGCGCTCGAACACCCGGCTGCGCTCGGTGACCGGAATGCCCGGCCCATCGTCCTGCACAACAAGGTGCAGCAAGGCGCCATCGTGCCGCAGGCCCAGCGCCACGTTGTCGCCAGCCGTGGTGTAGCGCACTGCGTTGTCGATGAGGTTGTGCACGATGGATTCGAACGCGGGCAGGTCCAGCCGAGCGGGCAGGGTGTCGGGCGCGTCCAGCGACAACTCGATCTGCTGCGCCATGGCTTGCGGCGCGGCCTGCGCCAGCGCGGCGCGCAGCCACTGCGCCACGTCCAGGTCGCGTGGTGCGGGGCGCTGCGCTTCATCGAGCGCGGCCAGGTCCAGCAGCTGCTGCGCCAGGTGCGAGGTGCGGGCGATGGCCTGCTCCAGGTGCGCCTGCGCCTGCGTGCGCTCGTCTTCGCTCTGCGAGCGCGCCATGACATGCGCTTGCGCGGTGATCACGGCCAGCGGTGTGCGTATCTCGTGGGCGGCGTCCTGCACAAACGCGCGTTCGCGCTCGACTTTTTGCCGCATTCGGGCCAGCAGGGTGTCGAGCGATTGTTCCAGCGGCTTGAGTTCGCGGTGGCGGGCATTGAAGCCGACGGGTTGCAGGTCGTCAGTGGTGCGGTGGGCGATGCGGTGCGCCAGTTGTTGTAAAGGTCGCAGTCCGTTGCGCACCGACAGCCAAACGGGCAGCAGAACGAAGGGAGCCGCCAGCATCAGGTAGGGCACCAGCGCGCGTCCGTTGTACTGCAGGAAGTTGGAATCTGTACGTTTGGGCTCGATCACCCGTAGGGCCCAGCGTGCGTTGTGCCCCGTGTAGATGCGGTATGCGGTTCCGCCCAGGCGGGCCTCCGTGATTACGCCCACTGCCTCGGGCGTGGCGGGCGGCGGGGTCAATGGCTGCAGGCCGGGCGATGTGAATACCGGCTGGCCGGTGGCGGCGTCTTTCAGCTCATGCAGCAAGGTCCCGGGCTGCAGGCCGACCTGTCGACGGCGGATGTTGGTCCAGTGGTCGGTCGAGGCCAGGGCGACGGAAGCTTGCGATGGATCGGTGAGGCTGGCCAGCGAGTCCAGCACTGCGTCGCCATACTTTTGCAGGCCCGGGTCATAGGTGATGGCCTGCTTGTAGTTGACGTAGTTGTAGCCGAGCAGGACCACCCATACCAGGATGAAGGCTCCCATGACAGATATCACACTGCGACGCACCAGCGTGGGCTCGGCAAGCTTTGTCCAGGCGGTGCGCAAATGGCGTGGAATGGAGATGGGGGGTGTCATGGCTGCAGCAAATACCCGACACCCCGCACCGTGCGAATCAACTCCGCCCCAATCTTGCGCCGCAGGTTGGATACATGCACTTCGATGGCGCCAAAGTCAACCGGCTCGCCCAGTGGGTCGAGCCGCTGCGACAGCACGCTCTTGGATACCACCACGCCCGGCTCGCGCGCCAACTCCAGCAGCAGCTGAAACTCGCGTGGAGACAGATCGAGCGCCGCGCCCCCGCGTTGCGCCGCATGGCGCCGCGGCTCGATCACCAGCTCGCCCAGCACCCAGCGCTCGCTGGCCTGGCGCGCACTGCGGCGCAGCACAGCGCGGATGCGCGACATCAGCTCTGCCGTGGCAAAAGGCTTGATCACAAAGTCGTCCGCACCACCATCCAGCCCGGCCAGCCGGTCTTCCACCGCAGAGCGCGCTGTGATCACGATGATGGGCACCTGCCCGCTTTGGCCGCCCTGGTTGCGCCAGCGCGCGAGCAGGTCAAAGCCACTGCCGTCGGGCAGGGTCAGGTCCAGCAGCACGCAGTCCACGGTGGTGGCGTCCACGGTGGCGGGCGCGTCCACCGCGCGGCGCAGCCATTCGCTGGTCAGGCCTTCGACCTTCAGCGCAGACTGCAGCGCGCGGCCCAGATCCAGGTCGTCTTCGATGAGCAGGATGTGCATGGGGTGCGATTGTGGCGGGTGCGGTGGCAGCTGTGCGTGGCTTGACGCGGCGTCTTTGGCTGGCGTTAAGGCAGCACTTTGCACAATGGCAGCGGGCGCAGCGCAACGTGGCTTGCTCACGGCCGTTTGAGCGAGAAGAAGAACGAATGAATGAATGAATTGAACTGGGGAGAATGCCCTTGTGGGTGATGACCAATCGGTGATGAATTTATCGGCCGCTTCAGGGCTGGTGCTGCGGCCGTTTCGCGGCCCATCGGACTTCCCGGCCATGGCCGAGGTGGCCAATGCCAGCTTTGATGCCGATGGGGTGATCGCGCGGCGCACGCCCGAAGACCTGGCGCGCGATTACGCGGCCTTCACTCAATGCGACCCGTACCAGGACGCAGTGATGGCCGAACTGGACGGCGAGCTGGTCGCCTATGGCCGTTGCTGGCGGTTTACGCAGGCCGACGGGTTAACGCTGCACGCACAAATCGGTTTTGTGCCCGGGCATTGGCGCGAGCGTGGCATCGGCCGTGCGCTGCAGGGCTGGATCGAGCAGCGGAACCACACCGTGGCAGCGCAACACCCGGGCGGCCCGCACGTGCACCATGCCTATGTGCAGCAAGGCGAAGAAGCGCGGGTCAGACTGCTGCAGGCCGCAGGCTATTCGCCGATGCGATACTTCTTTGAAATGCTGCACACGCGGCTGCACGATGCGCCTGCCTTTGCCTTGCCCGCGGGCTTGGAGCTGCGGCCCGCGCTGCCTGAGCACTACCGCGCCATCTGGGACGCGCACCACACCGCGTTTGAGGACCATTGGGGGATGGCGCCGCCGTTGCCACGCGACTACGACACCTGGCTGGAGAGCCATATTTTTCAGCCCGCGCGCTGGCAGGTGGCATGGGACGGCGATGAAGTGGCGGGCCAGGTCCGCACGTATATCAACGAGGACGAAAACCGTCATCTGTCCAGGAACCGTGGTTACACCGAGTTCATCAGCGTGGGCCGCAAGTGGCGCAGGCGCGGTTTGGCAAGAGCTTTGATCGCCCGCAGCCTGCGCCTGTTGGCCGACGAAGGGATGGCCGAGTCGGCACTGGCAGTGGATGGCGAGAACCTGACGGGCGCGAATCGCGTGTACGCGGACTGCGGCTTTCAGGTGGTCAAGCGCAACACGATTTACCGCAAGCCGCTGGAGGTTTGAGCGGGCCTTGTTGGTGCCTGGATATGACTGTCGCTTGGACGCTGCAGATTCTCCACGGCTGGGGGCAAAAGGCACGTGTCTTAGGCTGCCATTAAGCCTTGTCCTCGGACAATCTGCCGCAGAGAGGGGTGTCTATGAAACAAACAACACACAAGTGCCATCGCGTCGCCATCTGGGCGGCGTGCGTGGCGTCCGCGGCAGGGAGTGCAGCCTGGGCGCAGGGCATGCCAGAGGGAACCGGCGGCGCCACGCCGCAACTCGATGGCGTCACGGTCACGGTCACGGCACGCAGGTCGTTGGAGCAACGGTTTTTTGCAGCCGGTTCGCTAGTGGTGGTGGACCGCAGTGACATCGAGCAGATGGGCGCGTTCTCGGTGGCCGATGTTCTGCGCCAGCTGCCGGGCGTGCAGTTGACGCCTTCTGCCGACGGCAGCGTGGAGATCCGCATGCGCGGCATGGAGCGCGGAGCCACGCAGTTGCTCATCGACGGTCAGCGCGTGGGCGGCAAGCGCACCCAGTTGCCCATTGACCAGCTGCCACCCGAGCTGATCGAACGCATCGAGGTGGTGCGCGCACCCAGCGCAGAGTTCTCGGGCGCCACGGGCGGCACGCTCAACATCGTTTTGCGCCAGGCCACCGTGAAGCGCGAAACCACGCTGCGCCTGACCGACAACCACGTGTGGGGGCGCAATGCGGGGCAGGCGTTCTTCTCGCGCACCGGCCCGCTGGGGGCAACGCCCAAGGGCGCCCACGAGCCACGTGAAGCCGAGGCCAGCCAGCCCTGGTCGTACTTCGTCGCAGCGTCTGCGACAGGCCTGCTTCTGGGGTCTGACACGCACCGCAGCACGGAACGTGCCGGGGCTGAAGTGGCGCAGTCAGACACCAGCGCCCGCTACAAGCGCACCGACTACGCGCTGGTGCCGCGCATCAGCGGGAAGCTGGGTGCGGCAGATCAGGTGACGCTGCGGGCAACGCTCAGCAAGGCTGACTTTGGCGGCACAGCCGACAGCGTGGGCAGTGGCGATGGCACGTACGCCCTGAATTCGCAGGAGTCGCACCAATACGACCGGCGTTACCTGCAAGCAGCCGCCGACTGGACGCACGGCTTTGCTGTCAGCAAGCTCGAAACCACTCTGGCCGCCAGCCGCGCCAGCGACACCGTGGACCGCAGAGGCGACCTGCTGCGCAACATCGGCACTGGTGGTGCCGTCGTCACGGACAGCTACAGCTTTGTGGACGACCGTCGCGAGGACGTGTGGAGCCTCAGCAGCAAGTTGACCGGCACGGCCGATGCGCTGCTGTGGAGCGCCGGGGCGCAGTTGGAAGACCGCAAGCTCTTTGTGAGCACCACCGCGAGCGGCGCCCTGCCGGTGAATTCGGGTCTGGACGCCGGCATCCGCCGGTGGGTGGTCTGGGGACAGAACGAATGGGAGCTGCCCGCTAGCACCACGCTCACGCTGGGGCTGCGCGGCGAGCGTGTTGAATTGAACGGCGGAAGCTCTGCAGTGGAGGGCAGTAAGCAATGGAACATCCTCCAGCCATCGCTGCACACCCGCACGCCGCTGTCCGACGACCTGCAGTGGCGTGTGAACCTCGCCCGCGTCACCCAGCTGCCGCGTGTGTGGGACCTGGTGGACCGGGTCATCCCCAGCCAGGGCAGCAACAGCCTGGGCAACCCCGACACCATCGGCAACCCCAACCTGAGCCCGCAGGTGGCCTGGACGCTGGACACTGGTTTTGAGCGGCGCCTGACCAACGGCCACGCAGGCCTGAACCTGTTTGTGCGGCAGATGAGCGATGTGCTGGCGCCCACGCTGCAATTGAACGGATCGCGATGGGTAGAGCAGCGTGCGAACGTGGGCGACGCGCTGGTCTGGGGCCTGGAAGCCGATGCCCGCACGGGGCTCGCATGGCTGGGCCTGGGGCGTGACTGGACGCTGTCGGCCAACGCCAGCCTCTTGCAGTCGCGCATGACCAGCGGGCCCAACGAAGGGCGGCGCATCCCCGGGCAGGCGCGCTACGTGGCCACGCTGACCGCTGCCAAGCCCATGCCGCGCAGCGGCGGCTTGTATGGCGGCGCCACGTTGACCATGACAGGGCGCGCCGACCAGGACATCAACGCCACGCTCACGGGCCAGAACCGCGCGAGCGCCATGCTGGACTTTTACCTGGGGCAGCTGGTGCGCGGCCTGGGGTATTGGCGCCTGGGCGTGTACAACGTGGGCGATGCGCATTTCCGCCGAGATCGTGTCGATGCATCGGGCGCGGTGCCGCTGGTCAGCCGCAGCAGCATGCAGTGGACGCCACGCGCGTACCTGACGGTGGGGACGCAGTTTTGAACGTGGGCCAGGGTGGCGGTGATGCATCCGTCTGCGCCCTCAGGTCGCCAACAGTACGAGAAAGGTCGGCATGAAAACAGGAAATTGGGCAGCAGGAGTTTCTGACCGGCTCGCGGTGCTTGCGGTGGCGGCGTCGCTGTGCAGCGTCATGGCAGCAAGTGCTTTTGCTGCACCGTCTGCTCCGGCAACGCAGGGTGACCCGGGCGCCTCCACTGTGGAACCCGTTTACACGCGGGCCCGCCTGGTGTCGGTGCAGAAGGAGGCAGATGGCCGCCTGCTGGTCCGTTTAAAGCTGCTGCCGCGTTCCAAGATACCGTTTTCCACGCTGACGTTCGTGGCGGTGGATCGGGCGTTGCTGGCTGGAATCCCAGAAGGCGCCTGGGTCAAGTTCACGGCCCGGTCTGTGGAGGGCGAGAACTTGCTGACCTCCATACACGTGGTGGAGGAATGCCGACGTTTTCAACCCTGCGATTGATGAAGCGCCGAACCCGCGTTTCTGAGCCAACGCCTTACTTTGTTTCTGGGCCGTAGAGTCGACCCTCGCTAAGCGCCTCCAGTGCACGGCTCAGGTTCGCGCGCGCCTGCGCTTCATACCGTTGGTAAAACAGGTCCGTGCAGTAAATGCGAGGCCGGTCGAGAAACCCCTGGAGCACCGCGCTGCGCCCGGCAACATAGCGCGGCCAGCGCACAAAAAAATATTCACGCCGCACGTTGCGCTCGAACTGGCGGTACACCGCAACATTCTGGCCGAGGATGGCCAGGTCGATATCGACCACCCATTGCGCATCGCCCGCGAGCGGACCAGGGGTGTGGCGTGTATCCAGAATGTGCTGGTGCACGGTCTGCGCCAGCGCGGCGGGCAGGCCTTGGCTGAGCAGAAAGCGGCTGGCCCAGTCAGCGCTGCGCTCTTCGTTGTGCTTGCTCCACGGCCAGTAGATGGCGTCGTGGTACCACAGGGCCAGAGCCACAGCGTGAGGGTTGTCGAGCGCACCCGGTTGCTGATCCTGCACCATTTTCCCATGCCGCAGGCACGCCCAGAGGTGGGTGGTGTCGTGGTACGCGCGTGGCCAGCGAGCCCAGCTGAGCACCAGGCGCCGCCCTTCTTTGCGCCAGGCTGGTGTATCCATGCCCAGCGCTTGGCCCAATGTTTGCCAATGCGCCAGCAGTTCGGCGCTATGGGCAGGCTGGCGGCGCCAAGGCATGGATGGGGCTTTGGGGCTCAGGCTACCTTGCCAAGCAGCAGATATTCCATGAGCGCCTTCTGCACATGCATCCGGTTCTCGGCTTCATCCCACACCACTGATTGCGGCCCGTCGATCACGTCGGCCTCGACCTCCTCGCCACGGTGCGCAGGCAGGCAATGCATGAACAGCGCATCGGGTTTGGCGGCCGCCATCATTTCTGCGTCCACACACCAGTCGGCAAACGCCTTCTTGCGCTCTTCGTTTTCTGCCTCGTAGCCCATGCTGGTCCACACGTCGGTAGTGACCAGGTCGGCGCCTTGGCAGGCTTCGAGCGGGTCGCTAAAAAATTGATAGCTATCAGCGCTTATCCCACCTGTGCCAGCGGCCAATTTCTCATCAATTTCATAGCCACGGGGCGTGCTGACGTGTACCTTGAAGCCCAGCAGCGCTGCGGCCTGCAGCCAGGTGTTGGCCATGTTGTTGCCGTCGCCCACCCACGCTACGGTCTTGCCTTGGATGGAACCACGGTGCTCGATGAAGGTGAAGATGTCCGCCAGGATCTGGCAGGGGTGGTATTCGTTGGTCAGGCCGTTGATGACAGGCACGCGCGAATTGGCGGCAAAGTCTTCGATCTTGGTCTGCTCGTAAGTGCGGATCATCACCAGGTCCACCATGCGGCTGATGACCTTGGCGCTGTCTTCAATGGGCTCGGCGCGGCCCAGCTGGCTGTCGCCCGTGGTCAGGTGCACCACGCTGCCGCCCAGCTGGTACATGCCGGCTTCAAAGCTCACGCGGGTGCGGGTGCTGGCCTTCTCGAAGATCATGGCCAGCGTGCGGTCGACCAGCGGGTGGTGCTTTTCGTAGGCCTTGAACTTCTTCTTGATGAGCGCTGCACGCTCGAACAGGTAGCTGTATTCGTCGGCGTTGAGGTCGCTGAACTGCAGGTAATGTTTCATGGGCTTGTGTCTCAGTGCCTGCCGATCACTCGGCCAGGATGGCTTTGACCAGCGGGGTCAGTTTGGCGACGATTTCGTCGGCTTCGGCGGGGGTCAGGATCAGCGGGGGAACCAAACGTATCACGCTGTCGGCCGTGACGGAAAGCAGCAGGCCCGCTTCGGCCGCACGGCCAATCAGCGCGCCGCAGGGCTTGTTCAGCTCGATGCCCAGCATCAGGCCCTGGCCGCGGATTTCCTTCACACCGGGCAGGCTGCCCAGTTCGCGCTGCAGGGCCGCGCGCAGGTGATCGCCTACTGTGGCAGCGTTTTGCAGCAGGCCGTCTTCCTCCATGATGCGGATGGTCTCGACCCCGGCCCGCATGGCCAGCGGGTTGCCGCCAAACGTGGTGCCATGGTTGCCCGGCTGCAGCACGTTGGCGGCCTTGGGGCCCGCCACCACAGCGCCCACCGGCACGCCAGAACCCAGGCCTTTGGCCAGGGGCATCACATCCGGCACGATGCCCGCCCACTGGTGGGCAAACCACTTGCCGGTGCGGCCCATGCCGCACTGCACTTCGTCGATCATCATGAGCCAGCCGCGCTCGTCGCACAGCGTGCGCAGCTGCTGCAGGTACTCAATGCGCATGCCGTTGATGCCGCCTTCGCCCTGAATGGTTTCAAAGAACACTGCCACCACGTTGGGGTTCCCTTCGGTCGCCTTTTTGATGGCGTCGATGTCGTTCATGGGCACGCGCACAAACCCTTCGACCAGCGGGCCGAAACCGTTGTGGATCTTGGGATTGCCCGTGGCCGACATGGTGGCGATGGAGCGGCCGTGGAAGGCTTTTTCGTACACAACGATCTCGGGCTTGGCGATGCCTTTGTCCACACCGAACTTGCGCGCGATCTTCAGGGCCGCCTCATTGGCTTCGAGGCCCGAGTTGCAGAAGAACACATTGGTCATGCCCGACAGCTCCACCAGCTTGGCGGCCAGCTGCTCTTGCAGAGGCACGTGGTAGTAGTTGGAGGTGTGGATCAGCTTGGTGATCTGGTCCTGCAATGCGGGCACCAGCTTGGCGTGGTTGTGGCCCAGCGTGTTCACCGCAATGCCGCCTAGGCCGTCCAGGTACTCCTTGCCGTTCACATCCCAGACTCGGCAGCCTTGTCCACGGGCCAGTGCAATCGGCACACGGCCATAGGTGTTCATCACGTGGGGCGAGGCTGCCGGGGTGGTAGCGGTCATGCAGAAATCTCCTGACGGTGCGGTGATGGGTCGGCTTGTGGCCGGTATGAACCCGAAAAAGCGAAGCACGATTCTAGGGGGAGCCCGGTGATCGTCTGTTGATGATTGCGCATTACTGCAATGCCGCGCCTTGCCTGGGTTTGGCTTCTATGTGTAGCGCGGCATAAGGATTAGGGAGTTAGCTCTTATATAAGAGTTAGAATGTCGCGCTGCGGTGCAGCATGCAGTGATCCTGTGTCTGTCACCCTCATTACCACTCCAATCCCCGATGGTTTCCCCCTCCTCCAAAGAAGTCTTCATTCAGGGCATCACCCACGACGGGAAAACCTTTCGCCCCAGCGACTGGGCCGAGCGGCTGGCCGGGGTGATGAGCAGTTTCCGCCCCGGCGGAGCGCGCCCGGGCAGCCATCTGAGCTACTCGCCCTGGTGCATTCCCACCACGCTCAATGGCGTGAAATGTGTGGTGGTGCACCGCGACCTGCAGGGCCACGAGCCCATGGCCTGGGACTTTGTCATCAATT
>NZ_JBKBXG010000123.1:0-11935 GCF_046314175.1 Acidovorax sp.
TAGCCTTCGATGATGACCGAGGCCAGCCGCATGTCGCCATGTGGCCCGACGATGCCCAGCTCGCGTTGTGCCTTGGCGTCCTTGCCTTCCTGCGCCGTGCTTGGCTTCTTGCTGGCGGCGGGTTTCTGTGCTGAGTCCTTGTCTTTGGAAGCCATTCATTTCCTCACACGATAGTGCCCCTCCAAAGGAGGTCGTTCCAGAATGGTGGCGTGGGTGGCGGCCGCGTGGCGTCAGCAAATGGCTTGACATGCCCTACTGGATGGGCGCGCGCCCATGCCGTCATCCGTGCAGCATGCGCGGTCAAAACAACAGCAAAGGCAAGGACGGGGGGGAGATGATCAGCCGAAGGGGGCTGGACGGTGAAGGGAGTCCAACTGTTGCTTCTATGCCGCATGGGTGCTTGTTTTCAGCGATTCGATTTATTTTTTACCCCCACTTTTTCCCCATCGCCATTGGTTCTATTCCCGTGTTTCGCCAGAAGTAGAAACAGGGTAGCAGGTCACCCCAGCGCCTTGCACATCAGCACCAGCTCGCGGTGCTCTGAGCGCACATCAATCACGCTCTCGATACCGTAGGTGGTGCCCCCATGGATCACGCGGTCCTGGCTGGTCATCCATGGTCGAAACCGCATCCTGATACGGGCCGTCACCTCAGACTGCGCGGCCTGAGCGGCGATGAACTCCCGGCCCGTCAGCGGCTCCACTGCCGCCCAGCAGGTGAACAGGGGCGCCCAGGACTCGATGGGCTGGCCCAGCTCGTCTTCGGTGCTCGTGTAGCGCTCCACCGTCACGCGCTGGTCAAGGTCGCCCGCTTTCATGCGTGGACCCGGTAGGGGTTCAGCAGAGCCTCGAAAGCCGGGTTCTTGTAGAACTGCCGTTCGCCCTGGCTCTCACGGTGTTCGTACAGCGTGCCCACCAGCAGTAAGGCGGCAGACTTCACCGGGGGCGGCGCGGTGTCGTCCACATCGTCCGCATCCATGTTCATGTAATCGGCCACGGCGGTGGTGGCGGTGGCGATCAGCGCGCCCAGCAGTGCGTCTTCGTCGTCGTGGTCAACGCGGCAGTGCAGCTTCGCTTCGTCCAGGGTCAATAGTGCAGCCATGATGGTTCCTCAGTTGTAGGGGTGCCAGCGCCGTGGGGAAAGGTAATCAGGGCCCAGGCTCGCATTGGTGAATCACTCACTTCTGCGCGCCGTCCGTGAAAGCCCACTCGCTGGCTGTCGGGGTCGGTTTCATGACACGTCACTGGCCGACTAAAACGTGTCCTGGCTAGCCTTGCGGCGCCCCCAGGCAGGGCTAAACAAACGTGAAGGCATCGAACCCCACGAACTGGGCTTGTTCGGCCCTCGATGCCACGCCCATGGCCATGGCCAGGGCCTGCAATCCATCGATGCGGCCGGTGGCCTTGGCCTTGTCCAGCTTGCGCGCGCCGGTCGGGTCTTTGGTCACCACGGCATTGGCGGCGCACATGGTCAGCACCGGGTGTCCACCGTGGGCGATGCGCCCATTCAGCAGCTCGGCTTCCAGCGCATCCAGCGCGGGCGCCATGTCCTTAAATCCTTGGCCCCACTCCACGAGCGGAAGGTCTGCGCCGATCTTGTCCAGCTCCTTGCGCAGCAGCTCGATGCGCCAGCGGTCATAGGCCACGGCCTGCACGTCCAGCTCGGACAGCAGCGCGGCCATGTCTTGGGCGACGTGTTCGTAATCAACGGTGGCGCCTGGCGTCGTGTGCAACAGGCCCTGGCGTGCCCACAGGTCATATGGGGCACGATCACGGCGGGCACGGTCTGCCAGGCCGATTTCAGGGGTCCAGAAGTGGCACTGCACCTGCCACACGTCATCCACCTGGCCCACGATCACCAGGGCCGTGAGGTCAGTTCGCGCCGATAAGTCCAGGCCAGCGAACACCACACCATCAAAGGGCAGCACGCGGGCGGCGCAGGACTTCCACACGTCCGGGCTGATGAACGGCGAGACAGTCGAAACCCGCTGATTCAGCAGCAGATTGCGCGCGGTGTTCTCCATGCTCGGCATCCGCTGCGCCTGCGTCAGTTGCTCGCGCAGGTCGTCCAGGCTGCGGAACGTACCCAGGGCTGGATTGGCGGCGCGCCATGCGCTCTCGTCCAGCAGGTCGCAGCCCTCGGGCGCTTCGTACACCTGGCAGACGATGCGCGGGTCTTTGCTGGCCCTGGCGTCGTCAATCCATTGGCTCAACAAGTCGGCATCGTTGGCAGCTTGGGTGCTGATAGCGATCAGCAGCGGCGCTTCGTGCGCGCCCTGGCTGGTGGTGATGGCGTCGATGAAGTCGGACTGCGGACCACGCACCTGGCCGATCTCATCCAAGATGGCGAGCGCGGGTGAAAGGCCGTGCGCCGTCTTGCCGTCCGCTGCGAGGGCTTTGTACTCAGTGTTCAGGGGCAGGCCTAGCAGGCGCTTGCCACTGGGCACGATCCGCACGATGGCCGACAGCTTGGGGGACAGCTGCACCATCTTGCTGGCCAGGTTGAACACCAGGGCGGCTTGGTCCCGGCTCATGGCACCGGACACCAGCTGGCTGTTTTGCTTCGCTTCGGGTCCTACCAGGTGGGCCAGCAGCAGGCCAGCAATCAGCCCGCTTTTCCCATTCTTGCGGCTCACGCTCAGGATGGCGCGGCGGGTGCCTGCAGCGTTGTCGTAGATCGCCCGGATGAACTCTTTTTGAAAGTCGTCCAGCACCAGCGGCTGGCCCACCTGCGCGCCATCGGGCACAAGGCAGTAGCCCTGAATAAATCGGATGACTCGCTCGGCTCGGCTCATACCGCGCGCAGCCTCGGGATTAGGTCGTCGCCTTCTTCCTGGCGGGCCTTGCGCTCCAGCTCCAAGGCCTTGGCGGCGTCTTCGGACTTGCCCACGGTCGCCTCGGCGTGGACGTGCAGGACGCGGGTTAGAGCCACGGCACGGCGGGCCAATGTTTCCACCACGGCGGCCAGCGGGTGCGGCTTGTCGCCCAGCAGGTAGCCAGCGGCGGCCAGGGTTGCGTGCAGGTCTTCAATGTCGGCCTGAGTGCGTGCCAGGGTCGCGGCGGTGGTCAGATCCACTTCGGTCCAGGTGTCGCGGGCGCGGGCCAGCATGATGGCGTTCCAGAATGGGCGATCACCGAGGCGCAGGGTGACGTGCGCGGGCGGTTCCAAGGGTCCAAGGGCTGCGGCTTGGGTTGCAGCAATGGCGGCTGCGGCAGAGTCGGAGCGCTTGCGGCGGGGCGTCACCTTCATGGCTCGTTTCCTCGGTTAGCGATTGCGTAAGGGGAACAGGTCGGTTCTGGGCCATCGGTTGCCCGTGATTTCTCATTCCATGGATGCGACGGGTTGATGGGGTTGCCCTCGGCATCGCAGCCCATGCGCGCCGGTCTGCCGTACATGTCGGCCATCGTCTTGATCGAGTGGCAATGCTTGCAGCAGCTCACCAGGTTCTCCCGGCTGTTGTCCGCTGGATCGTTGTTCTTGTGGTCCACCTCGGTGGCGGGCGTGATGACACCTGGCGGGCAGTATTGGCACAGCGGCACCTCAGCCAGTACCGTGCGGCGCAGTCGATACCAGGCTTCGGAGTTGAGCGGCAGCAGTCGCCCGTTGCCCTTTTTGGTCCAGCGCTTGGTGCGAATGTCCGCAATGGTCAAAGGCTTGCGCGGCAGGTCGTCGGCCATCTTCAAACCGCGTGCCTTCCAGGGGTCCAGCATCTTCACGCCGTGGCCTCCTGTTGCTTGCTCGGGTACGGCAGCGGCGCAGGGGTGGCGCTGGGTGCTGGTGCCTTGGGCTGGTCGTCCAGGCCCTCGATGGCGGGCAGGTTCTCCAGCTTGCGGGCTTCGGACTTGAGCATCCATCCGTCGCTGATGCCGGAGCTGTAGAAAGCGGCGCGGTTGGTGGCATCGCCACGCAGCAGCCCTTCCACCTGATGCTCGGCAAAGTACATGCGGCGGCCTGCGTCTGTCAGGCACTTGGCTGCAATGCCTTGCTCCCATGCCACCAGGTGGCGGCGTAGGGTTTGGGTCACGAACTGGCGGGCCATCTCCACGCTGTTGGAGTAGTTGCCGTTTCGCAAGTCCCCGATCACAGTGGGCGGGCACCGGAACAGGCGGGCCACTTCTTCCACAGAGAACTGGCGTGCGGCGATCCACTCGGCATCCTCCAGCGTCATGGACAGGGCCTGAAAGTCCACGCCTTCTTCCAGCACAGCAGTGCGGCCCGCGTTGCTGCCTCCAGCGTGTTGGCTGGCCCAGCTCTCGCGGATGTTGGTGCGCTGTTCTGGCTTGAGCTTGCCGGGAAACTTGAGAACCCCTAGCAGCTTGGCGCCGTTGGTAAAGGTGTTCACCCCATGCTCACCCTCAGCAATGGCCAGCTCCACCACGCTGCGGGCTGCGGCGATGGGCGAGATTCCCAACACGCCGTCATCACCCAGGCGGTGGCGCAGGTGCAGCACCTCATGAGCCAGCAGCCGGTGAACGATGCCCTTCGTGTCGATGTAGTCGTAGGCCAGCTTATCGCCCACGCGCAGCACTGAGACACGATCAGGGGACAGGGGCCACAGCTCCCGTACCTGGCCATCCCAGCCGCGCACGATGCGGGCAAAGGCGTTGCCGCGCAGCAGCACGGCGGCCTGCATGTACTCGCGGAACTCCAGGGCGGTCTGCTCGGGGTTGGCTTGGTCGTGCAGCACCTTGTAAAGCGGGTGGTCTGATGCGCGCTCGCGGTCGTCGCCGTTGCGCTTGAACAGGATCAGCGGCAGGCTGGCGGTCGTTTCGCTGATGGCTTGCACGCAGGCATAGACAGCGCTCACGCCTTGGGCGGTCTTGTCGTTCACCGGACCATTGCGCAGGCTGGCGAAGTTGCTCCAGTACGGATCACCGCCGGAGACGCTGCGGCGCTCCAGGCCGATGGCAGACAGAGCGCGGTTGATGATGCTCATACGGTGTCCATCCATGCGCGGTTCAGGTCAACAAAGCCCTGTTGATGCGGGCGGCTGCGCATTGCTACCGTGGTGTCTGAATATGCTGGGTCTGAGGTCAAGGTGATTTCCACCAGGTCCACGTCCAGCAGCTCGCGCACCAATTGCGCACCGCGCTGTTCCCAGCGGTCGCCACCGTCGCGCACCTTGAACCCAAAGGAGCAGCCCGCCACGTCGCCACGGTCCACCAAGATGGCCAGATCACGCCCATGGCTGGTGTCAGGCAGTGCCAGTTGAAAAGCCAGTCCATGCGCGTCCTCTCGCAGTTGCAGCGTGCCGCCTCGGGTGGTTCCCAGGAGTGCGGTGCCGTCGTGGTGATACAGGGCGCGAATGTTGGAGCCCGTCGCCAGCGATTTGGCGAAGGCACCTTGCCGGATGACCTCTGAAAAGTCTCCCAGGACTGCCTCGGAATTGAACACGGCGGCGTAGCCGGTCAATGTCTTGTTGCCGGTCGCCTTGAGCGTGCCGTGTCCGCGAAGCTCCAACATGTCGCAGCTCCTTAGATGGCCAAATCGTCGGCCACCACGAATGCCTCGGGGTGTCGGACTGCGGCGTCCACCGTGGCCATGGCGCGGATCAGCACGTTGCCCTTGCTGTAGGCGCCCTCGGCGTAAGGGTTCACCAGAATGTCTACTTCGGACCAGATGCCCAACATCACTTGGCTCCAGTCGCCAGCGATCACGCGGCCCGTGTTGGGGGTGCCGGTCTTTTCTGCAACTTGGTTGGAGAAGTACGCGGGCAGGTCGCCCACCTTGCCGCCCTCCAGGATGTAGCCCGCAATGCCCGCGGCCTTGAGGGTGCCTGCCAGCTTGGCCTTGGCCTTGGTGCTGGCCACGATGTTGGCGGCGCTGGCGTTCACGATGTCCAGCTTCTGCAGCATGGCCAGGATGTTCTGCCAGCTTAGAGTGGCGAGGCTCGCGGTCTGGATGCCGCTGGTGGACAGCACGCCCACCGGCTCATTGGTGCCGCCGCCCTTGATGACTGCGCTGTCGATGGCTTGGGCCAGCATGAAAGACAGGTCATCACGCACCAGCTGTTCAATGTCGGGCGAGCTTTGCATGATGAGCTGGCGGGACTGCTCGGTGATGCCGCCCGCGTGCTTGGGGGCAAGGGTCACGCCGTCGAAACTCATATCACCTGTGGGCAATGCAGCGTTTTCAGCCACCCAGCCAACCGTGGTGCCGGTGCCGTGCTTGGGGATAGACAGGTTGCCCGACAGGCCCGACAGCACGCGCACGCCCAGGCGGCGGGCCAGCAGCGAATTGCGGAAGGGCTCGATGTACTGGTCTGCGCGGTGGATGGTCGGCACCAGCTCGGGAGCGGTGCCGGTGGTGTTCACAGCACGCGACTCGATGGCCGACAGCGGGACAAACACACCCTGCGCCTTGCGGCCGGTGCGGCGTTCGGTTTCTTGCGCGAACTCAGCAGCGGCGCCGGAAAGGCTGCGGCCCTCCATCTGCGCGCGGATCACTTCCACCACGTTGACCTGGCGCTGTACCGCAGAGAAAGAGCGGTCGCCCACCGGATCACCAGCGGCGCGGCGCTCGCAGTCCTCCATGAAGGTGGCGCGCTGTTCGTCGGCTTCAAGGCCGGTGATTTCTGCCTTGAACTTGTCGAAGGCCGATTGCTCGGCAGGGTTCAGGCTGCGCTTTTCCGTTTCGGCGGTGGACAGGATGCGGCGGGCTTCTGCCACCTTGTTGGCGCGGGCTTCACGAATGGCTGCGAGTTGCATAAATTGGGCTTTCAAAAGGTGCCCAATCGAACGACGGGCGGTTGCTGATGAAAGCGTTTTACGTGCGCGCGCACGAGCTGGGAAGGGGGCGCGCGCACATAAACCAGCCCTGAACTTTGGCGAACAATCAGACGTGAAAAGCTAGTTGCCCCGCAGTCGGCTTTTCTGATTTTTCCTCGTGGGTTGCTTGTGGGTTACCCATCGAAAACCCACTGGGTTTATCAAGCGGCTGTTCCGTTTCCTCAAACTCTGCGCACCACTCGCTGGCGAGGTCTTGAAGCGCCTGCAACTGCGTCACCTCGTAGGTTAGATCCGCGTGCCGGTGGTCACTGTGCTGCGTCATCCAGTCGGTGATGGCGTCAATGCGGGCGCGTAGGCCCTGCATGCGGCGCTGCAGGGTGGCGATGGTCTTTGCCGCTTGCTGGTCGCTTGCGATGATTCCGAACTGTTGGCACACGGCGCGCAGTTGCCACGGGTGAACCAGCACCGAATGTGGTTCTTCGATTCCGTCTTGCTGGGTTAGCAGAAGGGCCCGCCCATGTTCGTCGTTTATTTCTTCGGCGACCAGGTGGTGGTGGGTCAGTTTGTCGGTCATGGTCTTGTCTTTCAGTGTGTGGTTTCAGGCTCAGGAGATGGCATCTCTAGAGGGTGTACGGGAGACGTACTAGGCGAGGTGGCAGAAACGGCCTTGATAGGTACGGAAGACGTACTAGAGGCGGTGGCCCCTAGTACGGGAGACGTACCTATCAGCGCCTTCCCTAGTACGGGAGACGGTCTAAGACTTGCGTTTTGGTAGGCACCCCGCACGAACGTCTCGGCGGCCCCTGCGTCGTAGCCTGACAACCGATCCAACGCGCGCCACGTCACCGCGTACCAGCTCGCTTTATTCGGTCGGTGGCCCTTCACGGTTTCGTGAATGAAGCCCGCTGCAATCAGGTCGTTTTTTGCACGGCTGATAACGTCCGGGCTATTCCATCCACGCTTCCCAAGGTATGCGCGCGAGGCAAGCAAACGCCCGTTGTTGTCGCGCACGAACTGACGCGCGATTTCCAGCAGCAGCGCCCGCGCGGGGTGGCTCAGGGCGGCGTAGGCGGGGCAATCAAGCACCGACCAGGGCAGCGCCACAAAGCCGCCCGAGTCGCGCCCGGTGTCGCCCCGCTTGCCGCTATTGCGGCCGTTCGCCATCTGGCTCTGATACCAGTTCGTAAACGGCGATGCGCGGGTGCAGAAAGCCTTCGTCGTCCCACATGTCGATTCGCTCCACAGTGGGGATGTCGTAGCCGAACCAGTCTTTCAGCTCTTTTATCCGCACGGCCGGGGCGATGATTCCCGCCCTGCGCAGCTCTATCGTGTTGCGCTTGCCAGTCCGCAGGAGCCGAAGGAGTCGGTCGTACTGGGCTTCCGTTGCGGTGGACTTCGCGCTAAACTGCAGGTGCTTTTGTTTTTTCCGGATGGCTCCAACTGCGCTAACAGTCGGGGCCATCGCCTTTTTCGGGGGGAGTTTTTTCATGCTGCCCCCTTTGCGCGCAACCAGTCGGTGACGCTACCGGCGACCCAGCGGGTGCAGCGCGTGCCGTCCTTGATGGGCTTGGGAAATTTTCCGTCTGCCACCTTGCGACGAATGCTTGATTCAGACAGGCCAGTGACAGCCGTGACGGTTTGAATTTTCAGCAGTGCATCTTCGATCTTCACAGCGTCGAGACTCTGCGACAACGCGCGTTTGCTGTGGGTGGTGGTCGGTTGAACGCTCATGCCGTCACCCCGCTATCAGACGCTTCCCAGAAAGACTTGGGCGGGTTTGTTTCGGCTTCAAGTTTGCGCTGCCATTCGGCGGCAGCATGGGCGCTTATGTAGCGGCGGCGGCCAACCTTGTACGTGGCCAGGCGCCCGCTGGCGATTTCTTCGTAAGCGCTTGTGCGTCCGACTTTGAAATGCCCGATGAACTCCGGGATTGTGAATGCTTGGTGCGTCATGTCCAGCCCTTTCTTGGCTACTGGCTCCCGGTGTTCGCTGCGGTATGCAGTGATTCGCTTGGGCCATGGACATGACTGTAAAAATGGCGCGCGTTTTGGATGGCCTACCTAACGTAGAAAAACGCCCTCTTAGGTCTTGGAAAAAGGTTTCTTTCGATCCTTGAGGCGACCGTCCACTCCCTTTACGTCTAGCGGGTCGGACAGGTCAAAAACGGCGTTGGCAATGTGAGCGATGGCCGTGCGATGCTCTTCGCCAAACTCGCGCTCCCCGAAATGCCAAGCAAGCCTGCGCACAAACACGGTAACCTCGGGCTGGTCCTTTTTTCGTGTTACTGCGCGGACTGGCAGGCCATCAAGATGCTGTTGCGCAAGCTCGGCGGCCCAGTCCAAAACTTCGCAGATTGCCAGCGGATAACCGAAACCAAAATGACCAACAGCGGGCAGCGTGTGCCAGCCTACATCGATGGGCACATCTGGCATATCTTCGGCTTGCAACTCGTACCGATCAAGGTATGCAGTCCGCCCTGGCAACGACGAGGATTTGATTGCGGTCTTGAGCTTTTTGGCCTGCGTGATGATGCTCTCGATATCCTGCCGCTCTTGCGATGAACTGGGCCTGGCCATCTCTGCCAAAGTCTGCTCATATGCTTGGCGCACACGGTCCACGACTCGCCACAGCTTTGGCTCGTCATGGCCGAAGAAGTCCCATACCGGGGCTCCGGCTTCGCTTGCCAGGGCCTTCAGTACATGCCGCGTCGGGGCTGGCAATCGCGGGTTTTCTGCAAGCCGCTGTTGCAGCAGCTGCATGGCTTTGGATGGCTTTGTCATGCGTTCCCTCACGCTCCATTAAAAGTGCCAGCCCAGCCCGTCAGACGAAACGGATTGCACGCCATCGCGCTAGGGCTGGCGAATGGGATTAAGCCAGCGACTTGATCAAATAGTTTTGACGATGGAGAACATAGGCCAGGCCGTCACCAGCGTCCCCACCAGTCCAATCGGCTGAGTGGTAGCGAATATCGAAGCGCTTCAGTGCGACAGCCAGCGACGAACCCTCATACCCAGCGGCATTGCGGATCTCATCAAGGAGGTCACGCGCCTGGCTTACCCATAGCACCAGATCACCCAGTGCGGCGGCCTCGTTCGCCCTGTCTTCAGTATCGTCATCGCGTCGTTGGTTTACAGTTTCGGTAGCCATGGTGAAAGTCCTTCTTTCGTTGTGGTCAGACAGCCTCGGCGCTCGAATCGCCCTGGCTGTCGCCTTGCCGCAGTCAAGGCCCTGCAGCGTAGCCAAAAGAATCAGTCCGGAAGAAACCTCCCGGCGCGCCCATAGGCTTGCAGTAGGCCCGCCCAAATTGCGTCACCGTTTGGCGTGCTGCGATCTGCTTGAATGTCCATCAGCTCCTCTATGTGCTTAATGGCTTCCTTGCCCCCCAGCTCTCCGAGGCCCGCAATGGCGGCCAAAACAAACTCAAGCTTTGCCGAGTCGGTGAAGGCGCGAAGCTGGATTGCTATTGAGGTTTTGGTGTGTTCGATCTCGTTCATCTGTTCCTCCTCTTTTGCCCTGCTTGATCCGGCGCAGGGCTTGCCGGTTTCTCATGCGCGAAGCGGGATCACATCCGCGCCCTGGCGCAGCTTGTCCAAGTAGTCGGCCCACTCCACCATCATCTTGCGGCGCTGTGCCATGTAGGTGGTGCGGTCGTAGGCCATGCCCAACGGCCCGGATTTCCCGTGGGCCAATTGCGCCTCGATCACCTCGGGGTCTGTCTCCAGGTGTTCGCCCAGGATGGTCCGGGCCATCGCACGGAACCCGTGGGCGGTCATTTCGCTGTTGGTGTAGCCCATGCGGCGAAGCGCGGTGTTCACGGTGTTGTCACTCATAGGACGTTCGCCGGTCAGCAGTGAGGGGAACACGTACCGGCCCGCGCCCGATAAAACGTGCATTCGCTTGAGGCAGTCCACGGCCTGCGGAGCCAACGGGACCAGGTGAGGCTTGCCGGTGCGCTTGCCTTGAACGGTGCGCTTCATGGATGCGGCCGGAATGGTCAGCAGGCCGCCTTCCAGGTCAACCCATGCCCATTCCATCTGTCGGATGTTGCCGGGGCGCTGGAATAGCAGCGCGGACAGGATCAGGGCCTCTCGCGTCGTCGGGTGCCCGTGGTAAGCATCAATGGCGCGCAGCAGTTCCCCGGCCTGCTTTGGCTCCAGCACGGCGGCCATGTGCTTGACGATCACGGCCTGCAAAGCACCCCGCAGAGCGTGGGCGGGGTCTTGGGTGCATCGGCCTGTTGCCATGCCGTAGCGGAACACCTGGCCCGCGTACTGGCGCAGGGAATGGGCGGTTTCGTTCTTGCCCCTGGCCTCCACGCGGCGCAGAGTCTCCAGCAGCAGCGGCGCGGTGATTTCAGCGATAGGCAGCGGACCAATCCAGGGAAACAGGTTTGCCTCTTGCAGCTTTATCCACTTCGTGAAATGGGCATCGCTCCATTCCTTCGCCTTCAAGGCGTGGAACTCGCGGGCGACCTTCTCATAGGTGGTGCCCGAGTTGACGCGGGCGGTGGCCTTGTCGATCTTTCGGCGCTGCACCGGGTCGCTGCCTTGAGACAGAAGCCTGCGGGCGTCATCCCGGTTCAGGCGCGCTTCTTTGAGCTTGACGGCGGGGTAGCTGCCCAGCGAAAGCCGCTTCTCTTTGTTGTCGTAGCGGTACTTCCAGAACCAGCGCTTTGCCCCGTTCGGAGTGACCTCCAGATACAGCCCGCCAGCGTCGGTAAAGCGCACGCGCGGCTTGTCGTCTGGGCAGGTGGCGGCTTTGCAGGCAATCTCGGTGAGCATGGGGGAACAAAACTCCAGGAAAGGGGGCAAATTTGCCCTGTTCCCCCAGTTTGTACCCCCTAATGTTCTGCGCTGCAATGGCGGAACATGACAGCACTTGACGGCTCAAACTAGCCTAAGTGCTTGATTTGATTGGGTTTTTGACTGTTTATGACTGGTTATGAAAGTCATAAATGGAGCGGGTGAAGGGAATCGAACCCTCGTATGAAGCTTGGGAAGCTGCCGTTCTACCATTGAACTACACCCGCCTTCTGTAAGCCGTTGACGGACAACGGTATTTCAGTGAGGCCTGTGAAAACACCGGCTTGGCAGTTGCCGCGCCAGAGTTTCATCAGCAGCCGTATTGTAGCCACGCGGCGGCGCGCCCGAAACGGGTTTGGCCAGAGGCTTGCGTCCCATGTTTGCGCCCCTTCGGCGGGATGCAGA
>NZ_JBKBXG010000124.1:0-10981 GCF_046314175.1 Acidovorax sp.
GGGCGGGTCCGTTTCTTCGCCGCCGCGCTTCACGCCGGGGTGCAGGTGGTTCACCAGGCTGATGTCTTGTGCCAGCACATCGGGCGTGACCTTCAAGCCTTCGCTGTTGAGCGTTGCGGTCCCTCCAGCGCCTTGCATGGTGATCCCATCCTCGGAGATGGTGATGCTGGAGCCCATGCACTGGATGTGAATCGACGCCATGGCTTCCAGTCGGAAGTTGCCGTTGATGGCGTCGTGTTCCATGTACGCACCGCCCCCAAAGTCCATGCGGAACATGGCCGGGTTGTCGCCGTTCTGCGGCATCTTGTCGCTGAATGCACCGGGCAGCACCATGGCGTTATTCAGATCGCCGCCGGGTGCCAGCATCAGCACCTGCTCGCCCTTCACGGGCGGCCACCACATTGCACCAGCTGCGCCACCGGCGCGGCCAGCCACCCAGGGGAGCCAGTTCGTCACCATGTCGCCGCTGCGGATGCGCACGCGGGCGGGCTTGGTGGTGCGCACTTCTTCCACAGTGCCCACGCGCGCCAGGTTCTCCATGCGGCGCAGGATTTCAAAAGGGGATTCGGGTTGGTCTATGGGGCGATCCATGCAATTGATGGTGCCCGCGCGTGCGCGGAAACGCACGCGGTTTGCCCTGTGTGCGGGGTGCACACATTCGGCATTTCACCCGCCGGTCAGATGCGACAAAAGACGGTCCTGCAGGCGCTTGGTGAAGTCGTCGGAAATGCCCAGCAGTGGACGCGCTGGGTAGTCGTATTTCGGGCCGCCAGGCTTCACGCTGTCACGCAGGCCGAAGTGGTGCACGCGGGCGATGCGCTCGGTTCGGCCCACAAAGCCCACCACCGCGTCGCCGCCTTCGACCTGGGCGCGCAGGTGTTTGGCGCCGGCCATCTTGGTGAACATGCTGTCGGCGTTGCGCTTGCGCAGCTGCCCGCGCTGGTCGCGCATCGGGTTCTTACGGGGCGCCCAGGCTTCACCATCTGGCCCGTGCTGCGCGCGGATGGTGGCCGCATTCTCGCGGCGCAGCTCGCGCGCCACGTCCAGTGCCAGTTTGCGGCGCTCGGCATTGCTCAGGCGGTCCAGCAGCGGCTGCAGCCAGCCTTCCAGCTGCATGAAGTCGTCGGCCATGGCTCAGGGCTCCCGGCGCTGGCGGGCGCGGCGCCAGCGGCGCCAGGGGCCGCGCACGCGCAGCCAGGCTTCCCACACCAGAAAACAAAGGGTGAACAGGTATTTCATCGGGGGGCGTAGTCCCACGTGGCCAGCTTTTCGTCGCGCAGCCACACTTCCCAGTGTTCGGCCTGCAGTATCGCCAGCTGTGGCGGTGGTTCCTTGGGGTGGATCAGGTCCAGCGCACCCGCAGGGCCATCTGCACGCGGGCGCGCAATAACGCGCTCGGTCAGTTCCAGGTCAATTTGCAGGTCGATGGCCTTGGCGTTCAGATACTCGGCCTCGAAGCGGATGGCGCGGGCACGCTTTGCGGGATCGTCGAAGACCTCCGGCTGGTTTCGCTTCATCCACTCTACCAGGGGCGCCATCACCGCGTCGGCATGGCCCGCATAGTCCAGCAGCAGCGCGCGCAGGGTGTAGGCGTACTCAAACGACAGTGAGTCGGTGCCGCTGTGCATGATCCGGCCGCCGGTGATGAAGATGGCCAGCTTTTGCGGGTCTTTCTTGACGGTCGGCAGGGCATTGGTCAGCGTCTCGCGCAGGCTACTCGGCTTTTCCATTTTGGGCGGCCTCGATCATGTTGCGGGCGCTGTCGTAGGCGCGCTCGCAGGCGATCCCGCGGGCGCGGGCGGTGTCAGCAACGTGCGCCAGCTCTCCCGCTCTGTCGTCAGCGCGTCGTTGCAGGTCGGCAAGCAGCTCGGCGGGGCGGGTGTCTGGCGCGCACTGGCCGGCAGCGGCGCGAGCCTGGGCGGCGGCACGGTGCTGGGTGAGATAGGCGGCAAGGTCGTGCTGCAGCCGGTTGCGAGCATCCAGGGCGCGAGCGCGGCCATCATCAGCCAGAGCCAGCGCGGCCTGCGCTTCGGTGTCGGTTTGGGCGATTTCGTCACGGTGCTTGTCTCCTAGCTTGCGATAGCGTTCTGAGGTTTTGAGCGCAGACAGCGCGGCGGCGGCGCGCTCGGCCTGCAGGGTGGTTTCGGTGTGGGCGGTTTCCAGCTCGGATTCGGCCAGGCGCAGGGTCTGCATCAGCAGCGCGAAGCCCAGGCCCAGCCCAAGGGCCAGGGCGGTGTATTTCCAGGCATTGGCGCGCAGGGTGGTCAGCATTTCGGCCCCTTCGCAGCTGTGCGGGAAAGGTTGATTTCACGCACGCGGGCAGCGGCGTGCACCAGTTCTTCGGCCACCGCCTCGGCATCGGCTGCAGCCATCGCAATGACAAGGTTTGCGCCGTTCGCCTGATAGCTGATTTCCACGCGCGCCGGCCTGGCGGGCTTGGCCTTGGTTGTAGCCCGCGAGCTGGTCACAAACACCTCGCGGTGATAGACGGCCAGCGGTTGGATTTGCAGGGCCTGGCTCATTGCATCGCCATGCAGTCCGCATGCCTCTTTTGCTGGCGCGTCCACACGCCCTTGCAGCCCTTCGGCCCCCAGTTCTGCGGCAGGCGGCAATCGCGGCCGGCCTGAAACCGCCACAGCAGCAGCGCCTGGCAGGCGCCCACGTGGTCGCCGCGCAGCAACCAGGTGCGCGGGGAATTGGGTTTGCGCCAATTGCCACTGCCGAACTGGCCCACCCAGTCTTGGTACAGGTCGAATTCTCCGGGGTACAGCAGCACGCCGGGCAGGCTGGCTTTGAACCGCACTTCATCGGCGCTGTGCAGGTTCAGCGCCAGAAGCTCGGCCCGCTGGCGCGTGATAGGCGCATCAGTCAGGCGTACGGGTGTGCCGTCTTCGTAGCGGGTGGACCCGTGGCCGATGGTGGGCACGTCGCCGGCCGTTGGCACGTAGGGGTGGTGCACCACGGCGCCATCGGCCCGCACGCTGGTGGGGCCGTCGCCTTCGCTGGTCTTCCACGTGGCAAAGCCGGCCGCCGACAGCGACAGCAGGGCCACGGCGATGCGCTGGCGGGTGCTGGTGGTCATTCGGCCACCTCGCAGGCGTTGCGCTTGGCGTGACGGTCGGCGCGTTCGTGGTGCCACCGCCAGGCCAGGTAGGCGATTTGCAGCACCAGATAAATGCAGGTCAGGGTGGTAATTGGGCTCAGTGTGAAAAAGCCGCCGTCTTGTTTCGCGGCCACGGCAACGGGTGGCGATGCCTTCATGGCTTCAACGCCCACGGCCTTGGCGATGTTGCTTACGCTGTCGCTCATGGTGATTTAGTCCCACAGGTTGATGGTTTGTTTTTTGGTTCGTTTGGGCGGGACAACTATTTGCACCACGGTGCCAGCGGGCAGGCGTGGCCCCAGCATGGCCAGGCCGGGGTTTGCGGCCAGCGTGGCTTCCACCACGTCAGCCGTGGCGCCAGTGGTGCGGCGGCACAGCTCATCCAGCATTTCGTGGTCCTGGGCAACGGCGCGCATCAGATCAGCTCCACCGTGGTGCGGCGCCGGCCCAACAGGTCGGAGATGGCCCACCGGAGCTTGCGGCGGTGTTCATCCACCTTGGCTTCGATGCGCTCGCGGATGCGTTCGGTTTTGCTGTCGTTGTGCGGCGTGGTGTCGATTTCGCGGTACGCCTCGGCCAGATCGGCCTGCACATGCGCGTGGATGGCGCGCAGGTAGCGGCCGGCCTGGCGGCCGTCGCCCGCATCGTCCAGGGACTCCACGCCCAGGGCCAGCTGGTCGGCTTTGTAGGTGCGCAGCTCGGCATTCACCGCGTCAATGGCGCCCGCGATGGCATCGGCCAGGCGGGCGGCCGTCACGGTACCGTCAAGCAGGCACGCTTCGCGGACCTTGGGCGCCTCGATAGCTGGAAACCACGGGTCGTTTTCAACCTGGGCATCTTCGGCTTCGATGGGCGGATTGGCAGTGGCTACAAAACTCACGGGCAGGCCTTGGGGCGGTGGGGGTTAGGTCGGCGGTGGTCCGGGTGCGTTGACCGATGGGCTTGCGCCCTTGGTCGCGGCACCCGGAGCCGCCGGGTGCGGGGTGCGCTCAGTTGGTGCTCGGGGCCGCCTTAATGCGGCGCTCCAGGCGTTCCATGTCTTTTTTCACGCCCACCTGCGCGAACAGCTCGTGGGCGCGCTGCAGCTTCTCCATGGCCATGCGTGCCTTGGTTTCGTCCAGCGTGGTGATGTCAGGTTCGTGGGTCGGCGTCTTGCCGATGAGGGCATACCCGATGGCCTTGAACAGCTTGGCGCGGGCTTGGTCGGGGGCGTCGTGCGTAGCGGTGAGCTGGTCCACTTCGGCCAGCACGCGCAGCGCTTCGTCGCCCACCAATTGCCCCTTCGCTGCTGCGGTGGCCGATTCATCAATCAGCAGCGTGGGCAGGGCGCGGTCGTACTGGTCTGGCAGCACCAGGCCGTGGGCGAGCGCATAGGCCGCAATCTCCAGGCCGCGCGTCCAGTTGCCAACGTCGAAGTACCAAACCATCAGGGTGGTTAGCACCAGATCGTGCGCGCCCTGGCCGCCTTCCAGCGCGCCGGTCACGTACTCCTCGAAGTCGGGCAGCATCTTGGCCTTGGCTTCGATTTTCCGTTCGGTGCTCTGGATTTTTCGCAGGGTGCGCTTGTGCTCTGCCAGCTGCGCCAGCATCAGTTCGTAAGCGCTGCCCCGCACCTCTTCGCCTGGGCCGGCGGCCTTCGCCGCCAGCTCGGCCAGTACGCGCATCTTGTGGCGCTTTGCCGGTGTGTTCATGGTGGTGGGCTCCAGCTCAATCCACCAGTTCGATGTTTTCCACCAGCGCGGCGCGGTCGTTGTCTTCAACCACGTAGGCGTCGTTCGAGCTTTCGTAGTTCTCCACGCGGTCGCGCTTCGGGTTTTCTTCCATGCGGCGGCGGCGGGCGCCTTCTTGCCAGTAGATCGAAAGATTGTCGAAGGTGGTCACCAGCATGGCGTTAGGCGGGAAGTACGGCACGGTGGCCGCTTGCAGCCCCCCCACGCGCTTCTGGCTGATGACAATGTCGGCCGCAAGGGTTTCGCTGGGCGCTTGGTTGACGTTCACCATTGGGAAATACTTGTCTGCCAGCAGCTCGCGGCCCAGGATCACCACCAAATCGGGGTCTTGCTGGTACCAGGGGGCCAGCAGGCCGATGGCGTCATACACGGCCGCGTCGAGGTTCTTGTAATCGTTGCCTGCGCCAGCGCCGATCTTGAGAACGCCAGGTGTGGCGCCCTCTTTCAACACGTTGGCGGGGGCGTCTTCGCGCAGGTGCTGCAGCCAGCCCTTGTTCACGTCCTGCAGCAGCGGGTTTGCCACCAGATCAGTGGTGGCGGCAATGCTGGTGCCGTTGAACCCGATCATGATGCGGTCCAGGGCCTGGCGGCGCAGGACGGCCATAGCCACCAGGGTCTGGAAGTTCTTCAACTTGGCCCACGCGTCGAGCTTTTGATACTTGATGTGCGTGTCGAAGTTGGTCTGCACGCACTGGTATCCCTTGCTGTCCAGCGTGGACACATCACGCGTCTGGCGGTCGGCGTTGTCGGTGTTGGTACGGCTTGCGATTGGGCCGGAAATACCAAGGCCCAGCTTTGCCCCCTGGCCTTCCACCACCGATGGCATGTTGATTTTCGACAGGAAGTCGCTGGACTCCTGCATTTTGCTTTCCAGCGTTTGCTGGACGGACGGGGCCACGTTGAATTGCTTGCACACATCGGCAACGCCGTTCAGGCGCGCGATTTGGGACAGCAGGGCGGTGTAAACGTTGCGGGTTTCGTTGCGCATTTTTTGGTTTCCTGATGGGTGAATTGATTGCGGTGGTTTGGTCGTGCGTGGTGGGTGGCGCGGCTTAGAACTGGGTCAGCTCCACGCCACTGCCACCAGCAGCTGGTGGGCGCTGGGTGTGGTTGTGGCTCGGGGTCTTTTCCAGCGTGGCGGCCATGTCGTCGTGGGCCTTTTTGAGCGCTGCAAAGTCGCTGGCCAGCTTGTCGTGGGCCTTGGCCTGCTCTGCCATTTCGTCGGCCTGTTCTTGGATGGTTTGGCCCAGCTGCTCAAAGCCGGCCACCACGTCAGAAAAACGCGCGTCGTCGGTCTGGCCCTTCTTTTTGAACTTGGCCAGCACGCCTTTCAGCACCTCCGAAAACTTCGTGCCGCCGGCGTCGGTGTCGTCGGTGTCCTCGAAGTTGAATTCGGCTTCCACGGCTTCGCTGAACAGGATGGCGTCGTTTTCTTTACGGCCGGCAAACGGGCTGGCCTTCGGGTTCTGCGCCGCGAAGGTCAGCACATCGGTGCCCAGGCTTGCAGGGCTGTCGGTGACGCCCAGGCCCGTCATGTACGCCTCGCCGGTGTCGGCAAAACTCGGGTTCACTTCGATGCTGGTGTAAATCTTTTGCTTGGCCTTCGTCATGGCCACCAGCTCGGGCAGGGGTTCGATTTGCGCGAACAGTGCGAGCTTGCCGCCGTCCACCGCGCGGGCTTCGAGCGCCAGCACGTCGCCGTAGGCTTTGAACAGGCCTTCGGGTGCGATGCCGCGATAGTGTTCGAGCCAGATGCGGGCGCCGTACTTCTTGGGGTCGAAGTTCTTAGCCATCTGCTCAATCCACTTCTTTTCGATGGCGCGGCCATCAGTGGTTGCGCCTTCGGTGGCTACGCGGAAAAAACGGGATTTGGTTGCCATGGGTTGCGTTCCTTGAACGGTGGTGGTCGAAGTAACCGCCATCGTCTCGCCGTCGCGCGAGCCCAGCAATCAATGCCGCCTGTGTGCGGCCAGGGCACATTTGAAAGGCTCTGAAAGCGTGTAGTGCTTCACAGACATGCGGCCGAAACTCGCCCCATGGCTTCCCAAACGCTCGCGCCCGCACTCCCTTTTTCCACCGTTCCCGCCGATGGCCTCGCAGCTGACAAGCGCCGCGCGGCGCGGCATTTGTACTGGCAAGGGTGGCGCGTTTCCAGCATCGCTGAATACATCTTGGAGCCGCGCAGCACGGTGCAGGGCTGGAAGGATGCCGAAGACTGGGACAAGTTTCAACCGGCCCAGCGGGTCGAAGCGGCGCTGGAAACGCGCATGGTTCAGCTGGTGATGAAGGACAACAAAACCGGCGGCGACTTCAAAGAGATTGACCTACTCGGCCGCCAGATCGCGCAAATTGCCCGCGTCCACAAGTACACGGAAACGGGCAAAGAGTCGGACCTGAACCCGGCCATCAAGGCGCGCAACGACAAGCCCAAGCGCCGCCCGGAGCGCAACCATTTCACGGAAGAACAGCACGAAAAGCTGCTGGATGCGTTCCGCGATTCACTGTTCGACTATCAGAAAGTTTGGTTTCGCAATAGCGAGCTGCGCACGCGCTTCATCCTTAAGTCGCGGCAGATCGGGGCCACTTGGTACTTTGCCCGCGAAGCGCTGGCCGATGCCATCGCCACCGGCCGCAATCAAATTTTCCTCAGCGCGTCGAAGGCCCAGGCGCACATTTTCAAACAGTACATCGTGGCCTTTGCAAAGGAGGCTTGCGACTTGGAGCTGTCGGGCGATCCCATCGTTTTGAGCAACGGCGCGACGCTGTATTTCCTGGGCACCAATGCGCTGACGGCGCAGGGTTACCACGGGAACTTCTATTTTGATGAGTGCTTTTGGACCCGCAAATTTACAGAGCTGAACAAGGTGGCCAGCGGCATGGCGATGCACAAGCACTGGCGCAAAACCTACTTCTCCACGCCGTCAAGCATTCAGCACGAAGCGTATGCGCTGTGGTCTGGTGAAAGGTTCAACAAGAAGCGGCCGAAAAACGAACGCATTGCGCTGGACCTCACGCACGACAGGCTGGCCGGCGGTTACTCGGGCGAGGACAAGATATGGCGCCAGATCGTCACCATCGTGGATGCGATGCGCGGCGGCTGCAACCTTTTCGACATTGACGAACTGCGGCTGGAGTACAGCGCAGAGGACTATGAAAACCTGCTGATGTGCGGGTTTCTTGACGACAGCTACAGCGTGTTTCCCCTGGCAGAGCTGCAGCGCTGCATGGTGGACAGCTGGGAAGCCTGGGCCGATGTGAAGCCGCTTGGCATGCGGCCCTTTGGCTGGCGCCCTGTGTGGGTTGGCTATGACCCCAGCCACACCGGCGACAGCGCCGGCCTCGTGGTGATGGCACCACCTGCAGAGCCTGGCGGAAAGTTCCGCGTGCTGGAGCGCCACCAGTTCCGTGGGCTGGACTTTGAGGCCCAGGCCGAAACCATCAAGAAGGTGACAGAGCGCTTTAACGTTCAGCACATCGGCATCGACACCACCGGCATCGGGCAGGGCGTCTATCAGCTGGTCAAACAGTTCTTCCCGGCGGCCCGCGCGTACCAGTACAGCGTGGATGTGAAAACCCGGCTGGTGCTCAAAGCAAAAAGCGTCATCAGCAAAGGCCGGCTGGAGTTTGACGCGGGCGCGGTTGATCTTGCCCAGGCCTTCATGGCCATCAAAAAGGTGCTGACCACCAGCGGACGGCAAGCCACGTATGACGCCGGCCGCAACAACGAAACGGGCCACGCCGACTTGGCCTGGGCCTGCATGCACGCCATGGACTTCGAGCCGCTGGAAGGCGGTAGCGAAGCCACCACATCAGTAATGGAGTTTTCCTAATGAACAAGCGAAACCAGCGCCGCGCAGCTGCGCCGGCCTTTTCCAACACCGTACCCGCCCCAGCTGCGGCCACCGGTTCGTCGGCGTCCACTGTCTCGCAGGCCAGCTCCCAGGCGTTCACCTTTGGCGATCCGCTTCCCGTGCTCGATGGCCGCGAGATTCTGGACTACTGCGAAGCCTGGCTGAATGGCAAGTGGTACGAACCGCCCATCAGCTGGGATGGCCTGGCGCGTTCGTTTCGGGCCGCCACGCACCACGCGAGCGCGCTGTATTTCAAGCGCAACGTTCTGGCGTCCACCTTCGTGCCCCACCGGCTTTTGAGCCGTGACACCTTCGGCAAATTCGCGCTGGACTTTCTCACCTTCGGCAATGCCTATCTGGAGCGAACGCCCAACATGCTGGGCCGTGACCTGGGCTTGCGCCACAGCCTGGCCAAGTACATGCGCAGGGGCCAGGCGCTGGACACCTACTACTTTGTGCAGGGCTTCGGGAAGGAACACGAATTCAAGCCGGGGAGCGTGTTTCACCTGATTGAACCGGACATCAATCAGGAGGTGTACGGGTTGCCCGAATACCTCTCCACGCTGCAGGCGGCCTGGCTGAACGAATCGGCCACCCTGTTTCGTCGCAAGTATTACAACAACGGGAGCCACGCCGGCTTCATCCTCTACATGACGGACCCGGCCCAGGCCCAGGGCGATGTGGACGCGCTACGCGAAGCCATGCGCAACGCGAAGGGGCCGGGGAATTTCCGCAACCTGTTCATGTACTCGCCCAACGGCAAGAAGGACGGCATTCAGGTGTTGCCCATCAGTGAAGTGGCCGCAAAGGATGACTTCATTAGCATCAAGAACGTGAGCCGCGACGATGTGCTGGCGGCCCACCGCGTGCCGCCCCAGCTTATGGGCATCGTGCCAGGCAATACAGGCGGGTTCGGCGCTGTGAAGCCGGCGGCGGAAGTCTTCGCGCGCAACGAACTGGAGCCGCTACAGACACGGTTCAAGGCTTTGAATGATTGGTTCGGTGATGAACTGGTGCGGTTCACGCCTTACGTCATCGGCGGCAGTGAGGACGACGCTACCAAATAGATAGCTGTCAGCGCTTGAGTGGCAAGCGCTGCGCCCGTATTTCCATGTAAATCAGAGCCGCCCGCGCGTCACCACCTGGCCACCGCGCCGCTGCCGCACCGCCACCAGGCGCAAGGCCAGCACGAACTACGCGCCGCCAATGCAGAAGGCCACCCATGCGGTGGCCTTTTTTGCGCCCGTAGAGCGCCGCGCGTGTTGCGCACATACCCACCCCTTACCTGTTCGCGCCCGGCCCCTGCATCGGCCCACCGTGCGCCCGCGTGGGCGTGTGGCGTAGGCGGTGGCCGTGCCTCATGCCTGCAACCCCATCCCAGGCGCCAGCGCGCAGTCGAGACCCCGCCACGCCCGCGTGCTTAATGGACCACTTTTGACGGCGCCGCCGGCCCTGGGCATCGCTAGGCCCGGCGCGGCCTCGCGCCCGGTTTTGGTGCGATTCCATATGACGGGATTTGACGGGTTTTTGCGCCTCCCGGATGGTTGGTGGATACGGCGGGCTGTATATTCATACAGTATTACCCAAATCCCCACCATGGACCTGCCCGGAATTACCCCTTCAAGCGACTCCGCCCCTGGCAGTCTGGCCGACAACGCGAACCGAAAAATGCACGGGTTGCTGGCATGCGTGGTTCCGCTTCGATTCGCTGGCGTGTTCCTACCGGTGCAGTTGCTTCGCCGCCGGCCCATGCGGGTGGCTCTGGTGGTCAGCACCCAATTCAACGGCGTATGGAGCACTTCGCTTTACGACAGGGAAGGGGACCGCCAGCTACTGCATGGGCTTTGGCACGCGCGTGTGGTCAAGCGCCGCGACGCCTGCACCATGGTGCTGGCCGGCTCGGAGTGGGATGATGGATTTCTTCGGCAGTGGCCACAGTCTTGGCTGTGCGCTCCTTCGGAGCAAAGCGCGAATGTGCTGCTGGGGCACCTGTCGCCCTGGCTGCGCCAGCGATACTTACAGGGCGGCGGTCAGCTGGCGATGCCCTAAATCCTCGGGGCGCTGCCGATTCAGGCGAGAATGGGCGCTGGACTTAACCCCTGGGGCAACTTTTGGGGCAACTTCCAAAGTTTCAGGGCTAAAAGCGAGCATTGGCGCGGCTTCCAGGGCGGTATTTGAATCCCGCCACGCCGACCATTGATAGCAAAAGCCCAGAACCGAAAGGTTCTGGGCTTTTTTGCTTGAGAGGGCGCTCAGAGGTATCCCTGAATGATTTGTACCATGCCTCCTGACCGCTG
>NZ_JBKBXG010000125.1:0-10976 GCF_046314175.1 Acidovorax sp.
TGCATGAGGTCGACAAGGTCATTGGTCAACGCCTGACCTCCAGCGTCCCACTGGTGGCCCAAATATCGCAATACATCATTGCAGCCGGAGGCAAGCGCCTGCGACCCGCGCTGCTGCTCATGGTGTGCGGAGCACTCGGTTATCGTGGAACGCATCACTTCAGCCTTGCTGCAGTGGTCGAGCTGATTCATACGGCGACCCTGCTCCATGACGACGTGGTCGACGCATCGACACTGCGGCGCGGGCGCCCTACCGCCAATGAAACCTTTGGGAACCCGGCCAGCGTGTTAGTGGGAGATTTCCTGCACACCCGCTCATTTCAGATGATGGTGGAAGCCGGGAGCATGCGCATCATGGAGATACTCTCGGAAGCAACCAATGTGATCGCTGAGGGCGAGGTGTTGCAACTGATGAACATGCATGACGCGTCGCTCGACGAAGCGGGTTACCTGCGCGTAATTCGCTCTAAAACAGCCAAGCTATTTGAAGCCAGCGCGCGATTGGGCGCTGTGCTTGCCGACAGCTCGCCCGCCACGGAAGAAACGTGTGCGGCCTACGGTCAGGCCCTGGGCACCGCATTCCAGATCATTGACGACGTCCTCGACTACGACGGCGACGCCACGGAAATGGGAAAGAATCTGGGAGACGACCTGCGAGAAGGCAAGTCGACGCTACCCCTGATTGCTGCCATCCAACGTGGCACGCCGCACCAAGCGCAAGTTGTGCGCCATGCCATCGAGCAGGGCTCTACCGAACAACTCGCAGAAATTGTGGCAATCGTACGAGACACCGGGGCACTGGAAGTGACCCGCGCCGCCGCACACGCTGAAGCACGCCGCGCCATCGCGGCGGCAGAGCAACTTCCAGCCAACGCCCACAGGGCCGGATTGATAGAACTCGCAGCTCAGCTTCTTGTGCGCCGCCACTGACACACCATCGCAAATAGGTGCACCAAAAGAACTCTCAAGCGAGGCCGGGGATTAGGGGGATTTTCCGAGGCTTAGGTCAACTCACTGGAATTTAAGCAGCGGATATTTCATGTAACAGGGCTACTTCTGTCGCAGTGTTGCCAATATCCAGCGCTGTACAGCCAGCAGGTGATCGGTGATGATAGGATGGTTTCTTTTCCACACTTAACACATTACCGGTTACATGGCCGCTGTTGAAACTGTCCCCAAAGAAGCCTCTGCAGTAGCCCTCCCAGGACTGGGCCGGGCATTGATGTCTGCCGGCAAACTGACCCAAAAGTCAGCCGAGGACATTTACAAAAAATCACAAATTGGGCGCACCAGTTTTATCGCTGAGTTGACAGGCTCAGGCGCGGTATCTGCGGCAGATCTGGCGCACACGGTGTCAGCAGTTTTTGGCGCCCCCTTGCTGGATCTTGATGCTATTGATCCCCTCAGGCTTCCCAAAGAACTTCTTGACGCCAAGATATGTCAAGCGTATCGGGTTGTCGTTCTTAGCAAACGCAACAATCGCCTTATTGTTGCAACTGCAGATCCTACCGATCAAGAGGCTGCTGAAAAAATCAAATTCACGACCCAGATGGGTGTGGATTGGGTAATTGCGGAATATGACAAGCTGAGCAAATTGGTGGAGGCAACCACCAAGTCCACCAATGACTCTATGGACACCCTGGTCAGCGGGGGGGGCGGTTTCGAATTTGACGATGTTCCTGTTGAAGATGTTCCAGACAACAACGATGCGGGATCTGGGGATGTCGAGGATGCGCCCATTGTCAAGTTTCTTCACAAGATGCTTCTCGACGCATTCAATATGCGCGCATCGGACTTGCATTTTGAGCCATACGAGCACCAATACCGGGTCCGCTTCCGCATCGACGGCGAGTTGAGGGAAATAGCATCCCCTCCTGTTGCTATTAAGGACAAACTTGCCTCCCGCATAAAGGTGATTTCACGCCTGGACATTTCGGAAAAACGCGTTCCCCAGGACGGTCGAATGAAGCTCAAGGTTGGCCCCGACCGCGTAATCGACTTTCGGGTGAGCACACTGCCTACGTTGTTCGGCGAGAAGATCGTTATCCGTATCTTGGACCCGAGCAGTGCAAAGCTTGGAATTGACGCTCTTGGCTATGAACCAATAGAAAAAGAACGTCTGCTGGAAGCCATTGGCCGCCCCTATGGAATGATTTTGGTCACCGGCCCGACCGGCTCCGGGAAAACGGTTTCCTTATATACCTGCTTAAATCTGCTGAACAAACCTGGCGTCAATATTGCAACAGCGGAAGACCCTTCGGAAATAAATCTCCCAGGAGTTAATCAAGTAAATGTCAACGAGAAGGCAGGGATGACATTTGCAGTGGCGCTAAAGTCGTTTTTGCGACAAGATCCAGACATAATCATGGTTGGTGAAATTCGAGACCTCGAAACCGCCGATATTTCTATCAAGGCTGCACAAACCGGACATCTGGTTCTCTCGACGCTTCACACCAATGATGCGCCGACGACCCTGACACGCATGCGCAACATGGGCATTGCGCCGTTTAATATCGCATCAAGCGTGATATTAATTACCGCACAGCGACTTGCACGCAGGCTGTGCCCTGTTTGCAAAACTCCAGCGGACATTCCTCATGAGGCGCTTTTAGAGGCAGGCTATGCCGAAGAAGAACTGGATGGATCGTGGGTCACCTACCGTCCAGTGGGTTGCTCTGCTTGCAACAATGGATACAAGGGACGTGTCGGCATTTACCAGGTCATGCCAATATCTGAAGACATCCAACGCATCATATTACGCGATGGAAGTGCGCTCGAGATTGCCGAACAAGCAAAATCTGAAGGCGTGAGATCACTCCGTGCTTCGGGTTTATACAAGGCAAAACAGGGACTGACTTCTCTTGAAGAAGTACTAGCAGTCACCAACGAATAATGCTCATGAGGGATTAGTATGGCGACTGCAGCATCAAGAGACATCAAAGAATTTGTTTTCGAATGGGAAGGCAAAGACCGGCATGGAAAGATTGTCCGGGGAGAGGTGCGCGCCTCTGGGGAAAACCAAGTCCAGGCCACGCTCCGTCGCCAGGGCGTATTTCCGACAAAGATCAAGAAACGTCGGATGCGTTCGGGCAAAAAGATCAAGCCCAAAGATATTGCCCTGTTTACACGCCAACTTGCAACCATGATGAAAGCGGGCGTTCCTTTGCTGCAGTCATTTGATATCGTGGGGCGTGGGAATACGAATGCCAGTGTTACCAAGCTGCTCAACGATATTCGTTCAGACGTTGAAACTGGTACTTCATTGAACGGTGCGTTTCGTAAGCACCCCATGTATTTTGACAGTCTGTACTGCAATCTGGTGGAGGCGGGTGAAGCCGCAGGTATTCTGGAAGCGTTGCTGGACCGTCTCGCAACCTATATGGAGAAGACAGAGGCGATCAAATCAAAGATTCGATCCGCTTTGATGTATCCAATTTCCGTGGTTATCGTGGCGTTTGTAGTGGTGGCTGTGATCATGATCTTTGTGATCCCGGCCTTTAAAGAAGTGTTTACGTCGTTCGGCGCAGATCTTCCCGCTCCCACATTGTTTGTGATGGCTATCAGTGAAATATTTGTGAAGTGGTGGTGGCTGATATTCGGCGGTATCGGTGGCGGTTTTTATTTCTTCATGCAGGCGTGGAAACGCAATGAGAAGATGCAGATGGTTATGGACCGCATCCTTCTTAAGATCCCAATTTTCGGCGCGTTGATTGAGAAGTCCTGCGTTGCGCGTTGGACCCGCACTCTATCCACCATGTTTGCTGCGGGTGTGCCCTTGGTTGAAGCACTGGATTCCGTAGGCGGCGCGTCGGGCAACTCTCTGTACTCAATGGCCACTGAGAAAATCCAGCAGGAAGTCTCCACGGGTACAAGCCTGACGGCTGCTATGGGCAATGCGAACATCTTCCCTTCCATGGTTCTGCAGATGTGCGCCATCGGCGAGGAGTCGGGCTCCATCGACCATATGCTGGGCAAGGCAGCGGATTTTTACGAGGCAGAGGTGGATGAAATGGTCGCCGGGCTGTCCAGCCTGATGGAGCCCATCATCATCGTGTTTCTGGGCACGCTGATCGGCGGCATTGTGGTGTCGATGTATCTGCCTATCTTCAAACTTGGCCAAGTCGTGTAATGGGCGTGGATGTTTGGCTGGATGCGACACTGGGAAGTGTTTTTGGGCTCCTGATCGGCAGCTTTCTCAATGTGGTGATCTACAGGCTGCCCAAAATCATGGAGCGCCAATGGGCGGCAGAGGCAGTAGCGTTTAAAGCCGCGGAAGCGGGTGAGGAGCCCCCTTCCCCGCCCGAGCCCTTCAATCTGCTCACCCCACGCTCGCGCTGCCAGTCCTGCGGGCATATGGTGCAGTGGTATGAAAACATTCCTGTCCTGAGCTATCTTTTTTTGCGCGGTCGCTGCTCCGCGTGCAAGACACGGATCAGTATTCGCTACCCGCTGGTCGAGATTGCAACCGGAGCGCTGTTCTTCTTCTGCATTCAGCGCTGGGGCATCACGCCCACCGGTATTGCCTGGTGCGGTTTTTCTGCTGCGCTGGTCACGCTTGCGTTCATTGACTGGGACACCACGCTGCTCCCAGACGACATCACACTCCCGCTATTGTGGGTGGGGCTGTTGGCGTCTGCCACTCAGCTGATTGCCGTTCCGTTGTACGCGTCCGTAGTGGGCGCGGCCGCGGGCTACCTGTCTCTGTGGTTGGTCTACTGGGGCTTCAAATTGGTGACCGGCAAAGAAGGCATGGGCTACGGCGACTTCAAGCTGTTCGCGGCTCTGGGGGCCTGGTTCGGCTGGCAGGCGCTGGTGCCTATCATTCTGATGTCGTCGGTGATCGGCGCTATTGTCGGGATTGCCCTCAAGATATTCAGCAGCTTGCGCGAAGGGGGATATGTGCCTTTTGGGCCGTTCCTTGTGGGTGCAGGGTTCACGGCCATGATCTTTGGTCCCAATGCCATCATCGAGTCCGTATTGAAGCTCGTGGGGCTCTGAGCTGGGCGCCTTCCTCATGCAGGTGTCGGAACAAAAGCGCCGCCCCATCCGTCTGGGCCTGACGGGAGGCATCGGAAGCGGCAAGAGCTCGGTAGGCAACTTCCTCGCCTTGCAAGGTGCGGCACTGGTCGATGCAGACCAGATTGCGCGCGAGGTGACGGGGCCCGATGGAGCGGCCATGCCTGCGATCCGCTCCGCCTTTGGCGATACATATGTCGATGCCGCCGGAGCGCTCGACCGCCCTCGCATGCGACAGCTCGCGTTCACGCACCCCGAGGCACGCGCGCAACTGGAAGGCATCGTGCATCCCCTGGTTTCGCTGCACAGCGACCTCAAAGCACAGCAAGCAGCTGAGCGCGGGTGCGCGGTCATCGTGTTTGATATTCCCCTGCTTGCAGAATCTGGCCGTTGGGCGCGCAGGCTGGACGCGGTGGTAGTGGTGGACTGCTCACCCGAGACGCAAATCGAGCGGGTGATGCGGCGCAATGGGCTTGCCAGGGAGGTCGTGCAAGGCATCATCGCCTCACAAGCAACCCGGCACGCACGGCGGGCGGTGGCCGATGTGGTGATTGCCAATGACGTGGATTGCTCGCTCGACGAGCTGCACGCCCGCACAAGGCAGACGGCCTTGCTGTTCGGGCTATGATGCGAACGAAACCGTTTGTGCTTTCACCCCATGCCGCGCGCCACCGGCGTCAGAATCCCCCCTGAGCCCCCAGGAACCCGCCAGCGTGATCCTTTACGAATATCCCTTTAACGAGCGTCTCAGAACCTATCTGCGGCTTGAGCAGTTGTTCCGCCGGTTGGGAGAGTTGATCCCCCGGTCCCATGCGCTCGATCACCATTTTGCGCTGGTCACGATCTTCGAAATCATGGACGTGGCCGCCCGGGCCGACCTCAAGTCGGATGTTCTCAAGGACATTGAAAAACACAAGCACCAGCTAGACAGCTATCGCGGCAACCCTTCGATTTCCGAAGCAGCGCTGGATGCTGTGATCGCTCAGCTGGACCGCTGTTTCGCTGCGCTCAATGCGCAATCGGGCAAGTCTGGCCATTCGCTGACCGAGAACGATTGGCTGATGAGCATTCGCAGCCGGGTGGGCATTCCGGGTGGTACCTGCGGGTTTGATTTGCCAGCCTATTACGCTTGGCAACACCATGCCCCCGCGATGCGCCAGCAGGCTCTGGAAGGATGGGCGTCCACCCTGGCGCCGTTGGCGGAATCCATCTATGTGCTGCTCAAGCTGCTGCGCGACTCGGGAGTGCCGCAAAAGGTGGCCGCCGAGCGAGGGCAGTTCCAGCAAAACCTGCCCCAGGGGCGCACATTCCAGTTGCTGCGACTGCGCATTGACCCCGCACTGAACCTGATCCCCGAGATCAGTGGCAACCGGCTGATTGTGTCGGTGCGGTTGATGCGACTGGGCGACGATGCCCGCCTGCACGCCTGCGCAGAAGATGCAGCGTTTGAACTGACCTTGTGCGCCTGAGCCCGGCGAAAATCAGGCAATGACAGCCTGTAACCAGGCGCAAGCACGTTGACGATTTGAGGATGGATGAGGATGGCTGACATAGAACGGAACAGCAAGCACAGTGCACCCGCTGCGCGCATCGTCACCTGCCCTTGCTGCGGCGGTGACAGCATCTACGCCCCCAGCAACGCATACCGCCCCTTCTGCAGCGAGCGCTGCAAACAGGTGGACTTGGGCGCCTGGGCCAGCGAGGACTTTCGCATGCCTGCCGAGGCGCCGCCAGGCGATGCGCAATACGGCGACCCGCGCCTGCAGCACTGACAGTCCCATCGCGCTCACCGCTTTGAAACCGGTTGTTTCTCAGTGAAATCAGCCCCCAGCGCTTATCCCAAAAGCTCAACCAGCTATCATTTTTGAAGTTTAGCGATGTCTATAGGTTGGCCGCGCTCGTCGGCAAGCCACTGGAGTACCGGGTAGGCTCCGGGCAATACCGGCGCCACCGTCAACGGCATCTGCTGCCAGGCCATGGACTGCCCTTCGCGCATCTCAAACTCACCGGTCCAATCCCACACCTTGCACCAGTGCAGCCGCACCAGCGCGTGCGGGTAGTCGTGCTCGGTCACCTTCCAGACGCTGGCGGGGCCAATGGTCACGCCCAGTTCTTCGATGAGTTCACGGCGCAGGGCCTGCTCCACCGTCTCTCCCACCTCCAGCTTGCCGCCCGGAAACTCCCAGTAGCCGGCGTAAGGCTTGCCCGGTGGGCGCGTGGACAACAGCATGGCGCCATCGGAGCGCAGCAGAATGCCCACCGCCACCTCGGTGTGCTTGCGTGCGTCTGCAGCGGCCGCCGCCGTGGGACTGGCATTGCTGGCCGGATCTCCCGCAGGGGTTTCAGCCATCGTGCCGCCCTGCATAGTCGCGTGCAAACTGGTAAGCCACCCGGCCGCTTCGCGAGCCCCGCTCCAGCGCCCACACCAAAGCCTCGGCGCGGGCTGCGGAGACTTCAGCCGCAGGCACACCCAGCGAAGACAACCACTGGGCCACGATGGTCAGGTACTCCTCCTGGCTGAAGGGGTAGAAGCTGACCCACAGGCCAAACCGCTCTGACAGCGAAATTTTTTCTTCCACCACCTCACCCGGATGCACCTCGCCGTCCGGGGTGTGGGTGTAGGTCAGGTTCTCGGCCATGTACTCGGGCAGCAGATGGCGCCGATTGCTGGTGGCGTAGATCAGCACATTCGGTGTGGCCGCTGCCACCGAACCATCAAGGATGGACTTGAGCGCCTTGTAGCCAGGCTCGCCGTCTTCAAAGCTCAGGTCGTCGCAGAAGATGATGAATTTTTCAGGCCGGTCAGACACCACGTCCACGATGTCGGGAAGGTCCACCAGGTCGGCCTTGTCCACTTCGATCAGGCGAAGGCCCTGGGCGGCATAAACGTTCAGGCAGGCCTTGATCAGGGACGACTTGCCCGTGCCCCGCGCGCCCGTCAACAGCACATTGTTGGCGGGCTTGCCCGCCACAAACTGCTGGGTATTGCGCTCGATCTTTTCCTTCTGCGCGTCGATCTCTTTCAGATCCACCAACTGCATGGCTGCCACATGGCGTACAGGTTCGAGAACGCCGTGACCGCTGCTGCGCTTGCGGTAGCGCCAGGCGATGGCCACAGACCAGTCGGGCGCAGTCAAGGGTTGGGGCAGAACGGATTCAATGCGGGCGATCAGCCGCTCCGCGCGCTCGATCAGGCGATAAAATTTATCAGTCATTTTGGCCTCTAGCGCTTATCCATAAAGCGCTGACAGCTATCAAATTTGAATTATTCAATGGCTGTGCAGCCATCAGGACCGGTAGTCCGCATTGATGGTGACGTACTCATGGCTGAAGTCGCAGGTCCACACCGTGTCCACTGCGTCACCCCGGCCGAGCAGCACGCGCACGGTGATCTCGCTTTGTTTCATCACGCGCTGGCCGTCTTCCTCGCGGTAGGCGGGGTTGCGCCCTCCCTGGATGGCGACATGCACATCATCCAGGAAGAGATCGATGCCGGTCTGGTCCAGGTCGTCAATGCCCGCGTAGCCGACCGCGGCGAGGATGCGGCCCAGGTTGGGGTCGCTGGCGAAAAACGCAGTCTTGACCAGGGGTGAATGGGCGATGGCATAAGCCACTTTGCGGCACTCGTCGCCAGTCTTGCCGCCCTCGACCCGCACGGTGATGAACTTGGTGGCACCCTCGCCGTCGCGCACGATGGCCTGGGCCAGCTTTTGCGCCACAGCCAGCATGGCCGCTTTCAGCGCCTGACCGTCTGCGCTGTCGAGCGTGGTGATGGGGGAGTGCACCGCCTTGTTGGTGGCAACCACAACAAACGAGTCGTTGGTGGACGTGTCGCCATCGATGGTGACGCGGTTAAACGAGCCATCGGCCAGCTCACGCGCCAGCTGCTGCATCAATGCAGGCGCCACGCAGGCGTCGGTCGCCATGAAGCCCAGCATCGTCGCCATGTTGGGCCGGATCATGCCTGCGCCCTTGCTGATGCCAGTGATAGACACCGTAGCGCCACCAATCTGCACCTGGGCCGAGAACGCCTTTGCCAACGTGTCGGTGGTCATGATGCCTTCGGCGGCACGCGCCCAATGGCCGGGCTGCGCATCGGCAATGGCGGCCGGCAAACCCGCTTCAATGCGGTCGCTCGGCAGGGGTTCCATGATCACACCGGTCGAAAACGGCAAGACCTGCTCTGGCGCCACATCGAGCTTGCTTGCCAGTGCCGCACAGGTGGAGCGCGCACGCGCCAGGCCATCTGCACCCGTGCCCGCATTGGCATTGCCGGTGTTGATCACCATGGCGCGAATGCCTTTTCCACTGGCCAGATGATCGCGGCTGATCTGCACCGGCGCGGCGCAAAAACGGTTCTGCGTGAACACGCCCGCCACACTGGCGCACTCGTCCAGCAGGAACACCGTGAGGTCCTTGCGGTTGGCCTTGCGCACACCGGCTTCGGTGACGCCGATGCGAACACCGGCAATCGGATGCAGATCAGAGGCAACGGGGGCGAGAAGATTGACGGGCATGGGAATCCTTCTTAAAAACTGCGGCCGATTATCCGGAAAACCGTGGCGCGCAAATGAAGACACGGGCCTCAGCCCGTGTCTTTTGGTTTTACTGGGTCACTTCAAAGCTCAAGCGAGTTTGCCGTGGCACGCCTTGTATTTCTTGCCGCTGCCGCATGGGCAAGGGTCGTTGCGGCCCACGCGCATGCCTTCGGGCAGCGCCTGGCCAACGGTTTGCGCGTCCACCGTGGTCTCCACTTCGCCGGTTTCCGTCGGGGCGGTGTAGGTCACATTGGCAATTTTTTCTGCACGCGCTTCCATGTCCTGCGCTGCCTGATCCAGCTGGGCGGGCGACTGTACCTGTACCGTCATCAGCAGCTTGGTGACCTCGTTCTTCACACCGTCAATCAGCTGGCGGAAAAGCTCGAACGCTTCGCGCTTGTACTCTTGCTTGGGCTGCTTTTGCGCATAGCCGCGCAGGTGAATGCCCTGGCGCAGATAGTCCAGCGCGCTCAGATGGTCACGCCAGTTGGAGTCAAAGCTTTGCAGCAGAACCACGCGCTCGAACTGCGTGAAGTTCTCGCGGCCCACATGCTCGACCTTGGCGTCGAACGATGCGTGGGCAGCCCGCAATACCTTCTCCAGAATCTCGTCATCGGTGATGGCGCTGGCGCCTTGTACTTCTTGCTGCAAGGCAATCGACACCTGCCACTCGTCGGCCAGGACCTTTTCAAGGGCTGCCAGATCCCACTGTTCTTCCACCGACTCCACAGGCACGTACTGACGCACCAGATCGGTCATGCAGTCCTCGCGCATTGCGGCAATGATGTCGGAAAGCTCGCTCGCGTCGAGGATGTCATTGCGCTGCTGGTAGATCACCTTGCGCTGGTCGTTGGCAACGTCGTCGTACTCCAGCAGTTGCTTGCGGACGTCGAAGTTGCGGGCTTCCACCTTGCGCTGGGCCGACTCGATGCTGCGCGTCACGATGCCCGCCTCGATGGCCTCACCGTCAGGCATTTTCAGGCGGTCCATGATCGCCTTGACACGATCACCCGCGAAGATGCGCATCAACGAATCGTCCAAACTCAGGTAGAAGCGCGAGGAGCCAGGATCGCCTTGGCGGCCCGAGCGGCCACGCAACTGGTTGTCAATACGGCGGGACTCATGGCGCTCGGTGGCGATGATGCGCAGGCCACCCAGGGCCTTGATCTTCTCGTGGTCCACTGCCCACTCTTCGCGCAGTTTGGAAATCTTTGCTTCACGTGCAGCGGGGTCGAGCGATTCGTCGGCCTCTACCGCGGCCACCAGCTTTTCAATGTTGCCACCCAGCACGATGTCGGTGCCGCGACCGGCCATGTTGGTCGCAATGGTGATCATGCCCTCGCGCCCGGCCTGCGCCACGATGTCTGCTTCGCGGGCGTGCTGCTTGGCGTTGAGCACCTGGTGTGGCAGGCCTTCCTTGTTC
>NZ_JBKBXG010000126.1:0-10415 GCF_046314175.1 Acidovorax sp.
TGCTGCCCCAGCGCTGGCGGTCGTCCACAAACTCCAGCGCGTCCAGCAGCGGCGCAATCGCCGCCTCACGCGCAGGCACATAGGCCACGTCCCGCCGCGACGGCACAAACCCGCCACCCATGTCAAACGCATACGGCGCGCCCGGCAACACGATGCCGATGGAGACAAACGCCTGCAGCCGGTCCTTGCCACCCATCGTGATGGTGGGCGCGTAGTACGCCACGCGGTCGCCGGGCCGTATGCGCTGCAGCGGCGCAACCTTGCCATGGCACACCTGCATGTAGCCCGCGCCAGGCGTGGCGCAGCCCCAGCGGGCGTGCTGGGCGCAGGCCACGGCGATCCAGTTGCGGCGCGCGGTGGCTGCAGAGGTCGCTGCCGACAGGGGCATGTCGCCGCGCGCAGGCTCGGCATCCGGCCAGAGAGGGTGTTGCAGCACGGCGTCGGTCATGAGAAAAGCTCCGGGTCAAAGAAGCCACCGATGGTGCGGACGTGCTGCTGACACCGCAGTGTCAGTACCTTTGCAGCATCCTTGTCTGCTGCGCACGGGTTCTCAGACCAACTGCCCCCACTGCCACAACGCAAACCCGCCCAGCAGCAGGGCCGAGGCCCGGTTGATGCGCTGGCGCCAGGCGGGCGTAAAGCGCTGCCGCTGGTAGGCAATCGCGCCGGTCAGCAGCAGCCACCAGGCGGCAGAGCCCACCAGCACGCCCGCCACCATCCACAGCGGCGACGGCAGGCTGGGGCGGCCGCCGCCCAGCGAGCCAAACACCGCAATGAACGACACGATGGTGGCCGGGTTGGCCAGCGTCAGCGCAAACGTGCCGGCCGACAGGCCCAGCAGGCCCCGTGCATCGCGCGCCGGGGCGGCGGTGTGGGCCACCGGCGCGTGCCAGGTGCGCCAGGCCAGCACCAGCAGCAGTGCGCCGCCGCCCAGCGCCAGCGGCGTCTTGGCCTGGGTCAGCCCATCGATGAGCCAGCGCACACTGAATGCACCCACGGCGCCATACACCGCATCGGCCGCAGCGGCGCCCAGGCCGGTGGCCAGCCCGGCCGCCAGGCCCCGCTCCAGGGTGCGTTGCATGGTCAGCAGGCCAATGGGGCCCACAGGGGCCGCGATGAGCACGCCGATGACGGCGGCTTGCAGAAACACGGTGATTGAGGTGAGGTCCATGCACCGATGCTAGGGCGGCGGCGGGCGGTGGAGAATGCAGAAAATTCGGCGAATCCAGAATTGGGTTTCGTTTTTTTCTGTGCCAATCGATAAAGGCTTGTATGGAAGTCGATGACAAAGCCTGGCGCCTGATCAGCGCGCTGCAGGCCGATGGCCGCGCCTCGCTCAAGGAGCTGGCCGAGGCCGTGGGCCTGTCGGTGCCCGCCACGCTCGAGCGCCTGCGCCGCCTGCAAGAGGCGGGCGTGGTGCGCGGCGTGCATGCCGACATCGACCCCGCCAAGGTCGGCTACGGCGTGCGCGCCGTGGTGGGCATCAACGTGCCGCAGCCCGGCAAGAAGGCGCTGATCGACAAGCTGCGTCAGTCGCCCCAGGTGCTCGAATGCCACCATGTCAGCGGCAACGACTCGTACGTGATGCAGGTCGTGGCGCGCGACCTGCCCGATCTGGAGCGCTTTCTGGGCGACATCAACGGCTATGGTGAAACACGCACGTCCATCGTGTTCTCCACGCCCATCCCGCTGCGCGGCCTGGCCCGCCCGGAGGCGGGCTGATCCACCCCTCAGAACGTGATCTTCACCGACGCCGCACTGCGCTGCGCGTCGCCATGGAACACCGCCTCGATGTTGTTGCCATCCGGGTCCAGCACAAAGGCGGCGTAGTAGCCGGGGTGGTACGGGCGTTCGCCCGGCGCGCCGTTGTCGGTGCCGCCGTGGGCCAGCGCGGCTTGGTAGAAGGCATCCACCATCGCCCGGTCCTGCGCCTGAAAGGCCAGGTGCGTGCGGCCGGTGAGGTGGCCTTGCGCTGCAGGGCTGTCGGCTGACGACACAAACAGCTCGTCCGCCCAGAAATAGCCCTCGTCCGCGCCACCCATCGGCACCTTCAGCGCCCCCAGCGCGGCTGTGTAAAACGCCTGGCTGGCCGCCAGATCGCGCACAACGAGCTGGATGTGGTCAATCAGCCGGCCCCGGTGCAGTTCCTGTGTTTCCATGCGGTTGTCCCTTCTTCAAGAAAGTGCGTGCAAACCCACGCGGTTGCCATCCAGGTCATGGATGTGCGCAAAGAACCCCATGCCCGGTGGCAATGCCTGGCGGGGCAGGGCGACCTGGCCGCCCTGGGCTACGGCGCGCTCCAGTGCGGCGTCGAGCGAGGGCGAGGCATCCAGGTACACCAGTGTGCCGCTGCCTGATACCTGCTGCGCCGTCGGTCCCATCATCAGCGCGCCGCCCACGCCGTCTGCTGCGCCGTCGTAGGGAAACACAGCACCTTCGCTGGGCCCCATGTTCTCGCGGCGCAGGGGCTGGCCCAGCACGGCTTCATAAAAAGTCTGGGCGCGGTCGAGTTGGGTGGTGGGGATTTCAAACCAGGTGATGGCGTTTTTCATGCAAAGGCTCCTTGTGTGTGCAAAGTCAAAAAAGAAGCCTTGATGGTCGCGGCGGCCTGCTGACAGCGCAGTGTCAGCAGCGTGTCACCGGGCTCACATGCTGCGGCCCGGGCTCGATGCCGCAACCTGCGCGCGAAAGCTGCGGGGCGACAGCCCCGCATCGCGCGTGAAGGCCCGCGTGAAGTACGCCGGGTCGGCATAGCCCAGCGTGTAGGCAATGGTGGCCACGCCCAGGTGCGTGTAGGCCAGGTTGCGCCGCGCCTCGCGCATCAGGCGCGCCTCAATCAGCCGCTGGGCCGATACGCCCGTGGTAGCCCGTGCCACGCGGCTCAGGTGCGTGGGCGACACGGCCAGCGCGCGCGCATAGTCCGCCACCTGCCAGTGCTCCAGAAAATGCGCCTCAATCAGCGCCTCCAGCCGCTGCACCAGGCTGGACTCTGGTGCAGCGGTGTCGTCGGGGCTGTGGTCTTCAATGGCCCGTGCCACCCAGCCCAGCAGCGTGGCGCTCAGGCCCCGCAGCACCAGCGCACGCGCCTTGGCGCGGCCCGAGAACTCCTGCCAGATCTGCGCCATGGCCTGGCTGATGGGCGGGCTGGCGGTGACCACGGCGGGCCGTGCCAGGTCACGCCGCACATCGCCCACGCGCACAAAAATTTCGTCCATCAATTCATCGGCCAGCGTGGCCACCCAGCCCTGCGTGTGCTGCGTGAACCGAAACGCGTGCACATGGCCCGGCGGCACGTTGATGAGCGCACCGGCGGCCAGCGCGTGCTGCTCGCCATCCAGGTGCGCCACGCCGCCGCCCGATTCGATCAGCAGCACCTGGTGCAGCCGCGTGTGCCGGTGCGGGGCCAGCTCCCAGTCGTGCAGCACCGATCGCGCGGCAATCGTTTCGCAGTGCAGCACGTCGGGCAGGTGCTGCGACTCGCCGAACAGGCTGTACGACTGAATGCTGCTGTGGTTCTCGGCCATGTTCGAAAAGTGCATGTTCTGGCTCCATCCGTCCATTCAACGCGGCGACTGTGCCACGTATCTTTGGGGGGTCGTTTTGACCCATGTCATCAACCCAACAGAGCGGCTCACACAACTCAGCGAAGCGGCCCTGGCTAGGCGTCCTGCCGCAGACAGTACAAGCAGTACGGCAAGGCAGGACAACAACGCCAGGGGAGTTTTGTGAGCCGCTCGCCACAAAGGAGACACCATGAAAACCCAGGTTTGCATCATCGGCGGAGGCCCCTCGGGCCTCATGCTCTCGCAGCTCTTGCACCTCAAGGGCATCGACACCATCGTGCTGGAGCGCCAAAGCCGCGAATACGTGCTGGGCCGCATCCGCGCCGGCGTGCTGGAGCACGGCTTTGCCGCACTGATGCGAGAGGCCCAGTGCGGCGAGCGCATGGACAAGGAAGGCGAGATCCACGACGGCTTCATCATTGCCCACGACGGCAAGATGGACCGGGTCGATTTGCACAAGTACAGCGGCGGCAGCTCCGTAGTGGTCTACGGCCAGACCGAGCTGACACGCGACCTGTACGAAGCGCGCGACCGCATGAAGGGCATCGTCATCCACAACGCCGAAGACGTGCAGCCGCACGACCTGAAAAGCGCAAACCCGTATGTCACCTACCGCAGTGGCGACGAGGTGGTGCGCATCGACTGCGACTTCGTCATCGGTGCCGACGGCTTCCACGGCGTGAGCCGCAAGTCCATCCCGCGCGACGTGCTCAAGGAGTATGAAAAGCTCTACCCCTTCGGCTGGCTGGGCGTGCTCTCGCGCACCAAGCCCGTCTCGCCTGAACTGATCTACGCCAAGCACGAACGCGGCTTTGCGCTGTGCTCGCTGCGCTCGCAAGTGCTGAGCCGCTACTACATCCAGGTGCCGCTGACGGACACGGTGGAAGACTGGTCCGACGAAGCCTTCTGGGCCGAACTCAAGCGCCGCCTGCCCGCCGAGGTGGCCGACAAGCTGATTACGGGCGCATCCATCGAAAAGTCCATCGCCCCCCTGCGCTCCTTCGTGGCCGAGCCCATGCGCTACGGCAACCTGTTCCTGGCGGGCGACGCCGCCCACATCGTGCCGCCCACCGGCGCACGGGGGCTGAACAGTGCCGCATCCGACATCTACTACCTGTACCACGCCATGCTGGCGCACTACAAGGATGGCGACAGCACGGCGCTCGACAAATACTCCGAGAAGGCCTTGGCCCGGGTGTGGAAGGCCCAGCGCTTCTCGTGGTGGATGACGACCATGCTGCACACTTTCCCGGATTCCATCGCGTACGACCAGAAGCTGCAGGACACGGACCTGGCGTATCTGTTCTCGTCGGAGAAGGCGCTGGGGTCGCTGGCGGAGAACTATGTGGGGTTGCCGTTCTGAGCATCCTGCGGTAGCACTGCTACCCAGTCAGAGGCTTGCATGGGGTGTCTCCCTGCAAGCCTTTTTTTGCGCCCAGATCGGCGTTCAGTGCAGGCAGTCGCGTTGGGCAGCGGCCTCCATCTGCTACGCAAAATTTAGGCGGAACTGATGCTTACGCCCGCACAGCAGGCCCGATAGCATCGCACCAAGTTTTCAGATCATTCGCCCAGTGGTGCCGATGTGAGATTCGGCGATGGCTGGAACACGATCGAGCTGCTGAAGCAGCGTTTTGAGGCAGTGCACTTCGCGTTAGATGGTGCTAATCAACAGCCAGGAAAACCTCCAAGATGGATTGGGTCCCGATAGTCTTCATTGTGTTCAAGGTGGCGGTGTTCGGCACCGGCATGTTCTTCGCCATCAAGTGGCACTACGACCAAGGGAAGAAGGCGAAGAACGAAGCCAGCAGATCGCAAATGGCAACGGAATGCACGCCGGGCGCGTCGGAGTAGGCGGCTGATTCCCCGTGATGCTCTGCGGAGCTCAGACTTCTACCTGCCTGCATCACGCCATGTTGGCCCGCTACCAAAACGGCGACGGCACTGGTCTCTACAAATACTCTGAGAAAGTCCTGGCCCGCATGTGGAAGGCCCAGCGCTTCTCGTAGTGGATGACGACCATGCTGCACACCGTCCCTGGGTCGCTTGCGCACGACCAGAAGCTTCGGAGCACGGACTTGGCGTATCTGATCTCATCGAAGAAGGTACTGGGGCGCTGGCGGAGAACTGTGTGGGGTTGCCGTTTTAAGCAGCGGGTTGTGCTTTGGTGCGGTGCCTACTAGGGTGATGGCGCTATTGGACCCAAAGGAGAAAAAAACGAAAAATCGTAGGCGTGCATGGGGTGCCCCGACAAGCCTTTTCATGTGCCTGATCGGTGTTGCATGCAGCCCGCAAGCAATCCGTGTACTCGGCGCACTATGAGGACCAGCGCACAGGCTTGCACGAGTCCTGTCGCTATGGTGTCGGTTGTGTACTGGAATTCGACAAACGCTACGGGGCTATTGGCTGCTGCTCGGAATATCAGAGCATTGAAACTAGGTTCCGCCTATCGCTGTATCGCCCTCGATGCCAAACTCGTCGTCGCTTACGATGATGATGTTCTCAGGCCTACCGAGCTGGGTGAAAAGCATGGTTTCCACAAACTGGAAGCTTGACTCCCAAAGATCAAGAACCTCTGCTTGGGTCTTGTTCGTAGCCTCCATCACACTCTTCTGCAACTGTTCAATCCAGTCCTCCTTGTAGCCGTTAATTGCCTGATTCGCTTCCAAATGGATCGCACGATATTGGCTCTCGTCCAGCAGGCCTCTAACTTCGTACAGGTCGCGCAGTACGTCAGTGACATAAGACATCCGGAAGAATCCGCTAACGAGCTCTCTCCAAGTGACCGGACGATGCTGGGCCAACAATGGCAGGAACGCATCTATCCGGTAGATCAGTCGCCCTACGAGCACCGCAGTGTGAACCGAATGTACAGGTGCATAGGTACCTAGAACTGACAGAACTCCAGATCGAAGGAAGCCGTTGGCCACTGATGCATGTGATCCGTCCAATGCATGCGTGCTGCATGCGGCCAAGATGACAATGGGCGGCATCCGAGCCAAGTTCGCGAGATTCCAAACGTCCACGTTCTCTTTACCAATGTTCAACCACCCGTGCTCCGCCTTCCCCCCATGATTTCCGTGACAGTCGAACACCACGATCGCTCCTTCGAACCCGTTCATGGCTGTAATGATTTCTTCTTTCGTTTTGACGTCGACAAATTGCACGTTCACAGATTTCAAGCCATACGCTTGGATTGCATGAGTAAGGTGACCACTAAGTGGATCGTTCTCTTTGAACGATCTAATGACTAGAACACTATTCAGCGCGGAGCAAGGAAGGACAAGTCTCGGACCGCTAAGTAATACGTGACTGGCGACATTGCCTGGGGTCGGCGGAACGCGAGAAATCTGATAACGGAACATCGCTGGCACCAAATCTATCGGGAGCCACTCAGCTGGAAAATCACAAATCAGTAGCAACTTTTCCCGATCATCAAAGATGGCACGCAACAGCTCTTCTCCAACCTCTTCCTTGAGCTGCTTTCCATAACCAGCTACGCGTCTATTGAGCTCTTTCAGACGCGATCTCTTATTGGAATTGACAAGCGCGTAAATTTCGCCCAGCACACCATGATGGAGCATCACTGCGCCAGGTAATCGGAATGCCGGAGCGAACTGATTTACGGCAATAAGGGAAATTAGTTCCGTGAAGTAGCGCAGCTCAAATTGGCGCAGCTTTAGCATCGGACCAACGGTCGGATCTTCGTATGGGTTAAAAAACTCATCGTCCGTACTGATCGTGCCATTTGAATAGCCCTTGTTTCGCAAGAGCATGTTTTTGACAAAATCCCTCTTGTGCTTGGGTAAATCGCGTAGGTATTGGTTCCAAAATTCGGTCCCGTACATCTGCGCCATGATCGAGGGGCAAAACACTATTGCGTCATTCTTCCTGGCTAGGTGAACAAGGGGCGGCTGTTCCTCGCGCAATTGGTCAATCAGCGTTGCCATTTCCACCATGCTCGCGACGTACGGCGTAGTGTCAGGAGAGGGAGAAATCTCTTCACCATCTTTGAAATCAAATCCGTAAGACATGAGGACATCTGCCATCGGACGCGTGCTGTTGTGAAGCCTGGGTTTAAATGGCAGTGCTGCTGCCCTTTCTGCGCGCGCCGGATGCGCGCGCATGAGTTCAAGAAGTTCAACGAAGTTTCCTTCTGCGGCTACGGCACGCTCTGCCAGAGCAATGAGATGTTGCTGAATCGACTCTGCGGTAAGGCTGGAAATTGCGATGGCGCCTTCATACTTGCCTAAGGTCAGATGTAGAGGGGCGATTTTGAAATTCCTCAGGTTCTCGGCGACTCCTGCAGCCGTCCTCTCAGTGCTCCAGATCACTGTTGGGAAGTGCTCAAGCTCGCAATGGATTGAATCTAATAGATCGACTCGAAGCATTCGAACGTTCAAATCTGAGCCGGCCATCTTCGAGCCCACAAGGCGGTGGCCCACTAGGCAGGCCTCCAGCATGTCATGAGGAAAACGCGTGATTGCGGAAATGATGGTGAGGTAGTCAGGGAGAAGAACGAGAGAGAACCCTTGAAAAATCGTCTGGGTATCCTCAACGTCAGAAGGCATTGCAACTATGTGTTGGATTGCGCTTGTGCTCATGTTTGCGTTTTTTTTGGTGTATCAGTCCGACTGCAGCTACAGGTCGAGTGAAGTGTGTGTTAGCCAATCCGAAGCCGCTGGCGCGACACACGGAACGAAGAATTTAGGTTTAGATCACGCGCGCTATCAATGAAGACGGCAAGTCGAAAAATCTCGGTCAACCTAGCGATCCTGGCGGTGGGATGTAACAAATGCAAGCCTGAATTGACCCTTGTAGTACCAATTTGAAGTGCAGCTAACGTTGCAAAGTTTCCGGTGAATCGATTGGGGCAGCTTCTCAACGAAAAGCCATCAACCGAAAACCGATGAACCTCTATGACCTCAGCAATCGGCGCTTCTGTTTAACCCATAAAGAAAAAGCCCGGCACAAGCCGGGCTTTGCACTCTCAAGCTGCCCTCACTTGCAGCTAAAACTGCCCGCACTCTCCACATCCCCCGTCCCGTTGTAGCGCGCCACCTTGGGGTACACGCAAAGCGGCCGGGTGCGGTTGGCAGACCAGCTGACAGGCAGTTCGGCATTCACCACCTTGGCCCCAGCACCGCGCGCCTTCGCCGTCACGCTGTCGGGCGCCTTGCCTTGCTCCACCCAGGCCACCAGCGGGGCCAGCATGTCGAACTGGTCGGTGGCGGGGCCGCCGGAGCAGTGGTTCATGCCGGGCACCAGGTACAGGCGGGCAAAGTCGTCGGCCTTGCCGCCGTGGTGGGCCTGCACGCGGTCCATCCAGTTCGCGGTGTCGATGGGCGAGAACACGCCGTCGGCCACGCCGTGGTAGACCATCATCTTGGCGCCCCGGTTGCGCAGGGTGCTCAGGTCAGCCGCGTTGGGGGGAGTCATGTACGACCAGGATGACTCGGTGTAGACCGGCGTGGTGGCGAACATCTTGGGGTAGTCCGCGTCCATGCTGAAGTTCAGCGCGTACTGCAGGCCGGTGGTGGCCTTGAAGGCGTCCAGGGTGGAGGGCGGTGTGGTGAACAAGAAGGCCACGGCGCCCGCGTCGCGCGTGGTGGGCGCGTTGAAGTGCCAGAACGCAAAGTTGCTGCCTGCCACGCCGGGGTCGAACCAGGTGCCGGTGTACAGGGCTTCGCCCTTGCTGTTTTTGGGCCCGGCAAAGATGCTGGCCAGCACGTTCTTTTGCTCGGCAGAGATGCACGATCCATCCCGCGCAGGGTTGGCGTTGCTGGCAGCGGTACAGGTGGGCACGTCGCGTTGCAGGTTGAATGCGGCCTGGCAGGCCTGCACGTCGTTCACCTGGCCGTCGGTGGCGCCGTCCAGCGCGTCGCAGCGCTCCACGATCTTGCGGCCGATGAGCTGGAACTCGGCGGGGCTCACGGCCTTGGTCAGGTCGGGCTGGCCGATGGCGTCCTTGGAGGCCACCTTGGCGTATTGCTGGGCCTTCCACAGCTGGGCGGTGGCGGCCTTGGGCAGGCTGAAGCCGGGGTTGCCCGCCAGCACGCCGTCGTACTGGTCGGCATAGCGCGATGCGGCCACCATGGCGTGGCGGCCACCGTTGGAGCAGCCGGCGATGTACGAGCGGTCGGGGCCCTTGCCGTAGGCGCCTTTGATCAGGTCCTTGGCCATGGGCGTGAGGGTGCCCACGGCCTGGTAGCCGTAGTCGCGCCGGGCCTGGGGGTCCAGCCCGAAGAAGGGCGTGGGCGCGCCGTGGCCCGCGTCAGAGCTGAGCACGGCAAAGCCTTGCACCAGGCCGGGGGCCACGGGCGCAGCGCCGCTGACGGCGCCGAGTGCAGTCACCACGCTGCCGTCCAGCCCGCCGTTGGCCTGGTGCAGAAAGCGGCCGTTCCAGTTGACGGGCATGCGGATCTCAAAACCGATGGCGTAGCTGGCGCCGTCCACGGGGCCGGTGCGCTCTTTCATCTTGCCTTTGACGAGGCAGTGCGCAGGCGCCTGGGTGGTGTTGCCCTGCAGCGTGATCGGGCCCTCGGCGACCATCTCTGCCGAGGTGATGCGCGTGTCGGGCAGCGCGAGGCTCTGGGCCAGCGCGGTGCAGTTTTTCAGCGTGGCGGGTGTGGCGGCGCCGAGCTGCGGTGGGGGCGTGGTGCGTGGTGCGCTGGCGCAGCCCGCCAGCAGCGTGGCGGTGCCCAGAGCCATGGCCAGGGCCGAAAAAGGGAGGGTGCGCGGGAGGGGGTGTGGCATGCGATGTCTCCAGGTGGGCGGGGGAAGGGCGCAATCAAAAAAAGGCCCTGGCCGCAGTGGCCAGGGCCGGGGCACTACTTGCAGCTGAAGCTGCTGGCG
>NZ_JBKBXG010000127.1:0-10322 GCF_046314175.1 Acidovorax sp.
CCCTGTGGGGAGTCTTTAGGTCAGGTCACCCATGTCTGATTTAAGTCTTCAACTGCAGCAGGCCGCAAGCCAACTACCAGTTTCAAGCTACTTTGACGATGCGCTGTTCCAGCGCGAGCTGAGCACCATCTTTCAGCGCGGGCCCCGCTACGTGGGGCACCAATTGTCTGTGCCCAACGCGGGCGACTACTACGCCCTGCCCCAGGAGGGCGAAGGCCGTGCCCTGGTGCGCAACGCCCAGGGCGGCGTCGAGCTGGTCTCCAACGTGTGCCGCCACCGCCAGGCCGTCATGCTCAAGGGCAAAGGCTCGCTGCAAGGCCAGGGCAAGGGCCATGCGGGCGGCAACATCGTTTGCCCCCTCCACCGCTGGACCTACAGCCCCCAGGGCGAGCTACTGGGCGCGCCCCACTTTGCACAAGACCCGTGCCTGAACCTCAACAACTACAAGCTGCGCGAGTGGAACGGCCTGCTGTTTGAAGACAACGGCTACGACGTGGCCGCCGACCTGGCCCAGATGGGCCCGCGCGCCGACCTCGACTTTGGTGGTTATGTGCTGGACCATGTCGAGTTGCACGAGTGCAACTACAACTGGAAGACCTTCATCGAGGTCTACCTGGAGGACTACCACGTGGGGCCCTTCCACCCAGGCCTCGGTAGCTTTGTGACGTGTGACGACCTGCGCTGGGAATTCGGCACCAACTACTCGGTGCAAACCGTGGGCGTGGCCAACCGCCTGGGCAAGGCCGGCAGCCCCGTATACGAGCGCTGGCACGGGGCCCTGCTGGCCTACCGCGAGGGCAAGCCCCCCAAGCATGGCGCCATCTGGCTCACGCTGTACCCGCACATCATGGTCGAGTGGTACCCGCACGTGCTCACCGTGTCCACGCTGCACCCCATCAGCCCCACCAAGACACTGAACATGGTGGAGTTCTATTACCCCGAAGAAATCGCTGTGTTCGAGCGCGAATTTGTCGAGGCGCAGAAGGCCGCCTACATGGAAACCTGCGTCGAGGACGACGAGATTGGCGAGCGCATGGACGCGGGACGCAAGGCGCTGCTGGCCCGTGGCGACAACGAAGTAGGCCCGTACCAGAGCCCCATGGAAGACGGCATGCAGCACTTTCATGAGTGGTATCGCGAGGCGATGGGCAACGGCACCATCGACCCGGCCGCGCCAAAGCGCTGAATACGGCAGCAAAACCCCGCCAATCCGCAGGCCCGGCGTGGTCTGCTCTCATTACAATAGCTGTCAGTGCTTAAAAAATAAGCGCTGGCAGCTATTCTCATTTCTGCACCACTGGTGCACGTCACAAAGATCACAACCCGATGCAAGCCCTCTGGATGGTGTTGGCCGCGTTCCTGTTCGCCAGCATGGGCGTGTGCGTCAAGATCGCATCGGACTTCTTCAACTCGGCAGAACTGGTGTGCTACCGCGGCATCATCGGCATGTTCATCCTATGGCTGCTGGCGCGCTCGCAAAAGGTGACGCTGGCCACGCGCTACCCCGGCATGCACGCGTGGCGCAGCCTGGTGGGCGTGGTGTCTCTGGGCGCGTGGTTCTATGCCATCGCCCACTTGCCCCTGGCCACGGCCATGACACTCAACTACATGAGCAGCGTCTGGATCGCCGCGTTTCTGGTGGGCGGTACGCTGCTGGCCTGGCGGCCCTCTGCCGCAGCGCCACGGCCCGCGTTTCAGGGGCCGCTGGTCTTGACGGTGCTGACCGGCTTTGTGGGCGTGGTGCTGATGCTGCGCCCCAGCCTGGACCAGAACCAGGCCTTTGCCGGGATGATCGGACTCATGTCCGGCCTGTCGGCCGCGTTTGCGTACATGCAGGTGGTGGCGCTGTCGCGCCTGGGCGAGCCCGAATCGCGCACGGTGTTTTATTTTGCAGTGGGCTCGGCCGTGGCGGGCGGGGTGGCGTTGCTGCTGACGGGCACATCGGACTGGCCGGGCTGGAAGGCGCTGTGGCTGCTGCCGATTGGCGTGCTGGCAGCGGGCGGCCAGCTGTGCATGACACGCGCCTACGCCAGTGCCAAGACCCAGCGCGGCACGCTGGTGGTGGCCAACCTGCAGTACTCGGGCATCGTGTTTGCGGCCATCTACAGCGTGGTTCTGTTTGGCGACATCATCCCGCCCCTGGGCTGGATCGGCATGGCACTTATCGTGGGCAGCGGCATCGTGGCAACCATCTTGCGGGCGCGTGCGGCCCCGGGCGCGCCGGCTGAAGAGCATTGATACCTGTTTGCCTACAACATCTCATTCGCCAAGTTGACACAATGGGCTCCGTCCTTTTGCACACCCTTCGCCGCTGATGACCACCTACACCACCCTCATCTCTGCCACCGACCTGCAAGACCTCATCGCCAGCGGCGCCCCGCTGATGGTGTTCGACTGCAGTTTTGACCTGACGCAACCCACTGCAGGCACGCAGCAATTTGAAAAGGCCCACATCCCGGGTGCGGTGTATGCCGATCTGAACAATGACCTGAGTGCCAAACACGGCGCGCCCGGTGCGGGCGGCACCCTGACCGCCCAGGAAGCTGACGTGCCCGCGTCCGGCGGGCGCCACCCGCTGCCCAGCCGCGAGCGCTTTGCGATGTGGCTGTCCAGCGTCGGCTTTGCCAATGGCATGCAGGCCGTGGTGTACGACCGCCAGGGTGCCAACTACTGCGGACGCTTGTGGTGGATGCTCAAGTGGGCGGGGCACGACGCGGTGGCCGTGCTCGATGGCGGTCTGCAAGCGTGGCAGGCTGCGGGTGGCGCCGTGAACAGCGGTGAAGAGACCGCGCACTTTCAGTCCAACTTTCAGCTGGGCGCGCCCTTGCGGCAGCTCGCTACGGTGGGCGATGTACTAGCACGCCTGCAGCAGCCCGGCCAGACGGTGATCGACGCACGGGCCGGCGCACGTTACCGCGGCGAAGTGGAGCCGCTCGACCCCGTGGCGGGACATATCCCCGGTGCGTTGAACCGGCCGTTTGTTGACAACGTTGGCGCCGATGGTCGCTTCAAGCCCGAAGCGGTGCTGAGGGCGGAGTTTGATGCGCTTCTTGCTGGCCGCGACCCGGCCACCGTGGTCCACCAGTGCGGCAGCGGCGTCAGCGCCGTGCCCAACCTGCTGGCGATGGAAGTGGCAGGTCTGGGCCCCACGGCACTGTTTGCCGGCAGCTGGAGCGAATGGTGCACAGACCCCGCACGCCCCGTCGAAAAAGGCTGACTGCAGCCAAATCACACGGCCAAGCTTGTAAAAGCGCAAAAAAGATGGTGTTGCAGGCGCTATCAAAACCATGAGCAGAATCCGGGCGGCGGCGGCACACCGCACAGCACGCCCGCTCCTGTGAAACGCCAGACTAAGCCTGCTCGGCGTGTAAGGCAAATTCCTACACGCCCCACCCCAAAACCAGACACGCGGCACATCCAAACGCCGACTTAATTTTTGATTGGGGCGGTTTCACAATCCATTTCAACGGATCACGCAAAACCTGCAAACAGCAGAAAACGCAAGACCCGGAACTGGAAAAAAAGGAAGCTGCCATGACCAACGAACAAATCCTCGCTGAAATCCGCGAAGCCAACCTCACGTACCTGATGTTGGCCCAGACCCTGATCCGCCAGGACAAGGCCGAAGCGGTTTTCCGTCTGGGCATGAACGAAGAGTCTGCCGACATTCTGGCATCGCTGTCGGCGGCGCAAGTAATGAAACTGGCCTCCAGAAACACGCTTCTTTGCAGCTTCCGTGTGGACGACAACCTCGTGTGGAGCTTGCTCACCAACCATTCGGCCAAGAAGGTCGGCAACGAAGCCACCAACACCCTGCACGCCAACATCCTGATGGCCAGCCGCGTGTCGGAAGTGCTCTGAAGCACTTGCCCGCAGCCTTCCTCTCCCCGTCTCCATCGAAAGCCCGCCATGTCCACCAACGCCCCTGCTGCCAAAGCCCCCGCCAAAAGCGTGCTGAACGAATCCAAGCAGATCGAACGCGCTGCGATGCTGATCCAGATGGGCGCCCGCATGCAGGTGCTTGAATCCGAGACGACCCTGTCGTATGAACGCCTGATTCGCCTGTACAAGGAGATCGCAGGCAAGTCCCCATCCAAGGGCCAGCTGCCGTTCTCGACCGACTGGTTCCTGACCTGGCAAGAAAACATTCATAGCTCGCTGTTCCTCAATATCTATGAGTACCTGTCCAAGGGCGTGGATCTGGATTCGGTGGAACTGCTGACCAAGGCCTACCGCTTGTACAACGAGCAAGTGGCCACGGCCGAGATCGAGCCCCTGCTGTCATTCACCCGCGCCTGGCGTCTGGTGAAGTTTGTGGACGCCGGCATGCTGACGCGCACCAAGTGCAGCCAGTGCAGCGGCCAGTTTGTGACGGAGCTGTATGAGAACCGCCACTTCACCTGCGGCCTGTGCAACCCGCCCGCCCGCGCTGGCAAGAGCAAGTCGGCGGGTGCGCTGATGCTGCATTGAGAATCTGCGACCGATCAACTTTTTGAGTCAAATTGGCCTCTAGCGCTTTACCCATAAGCGCTAGCAGCTATGAATTTGATATCAGATACCAACAGTTGGGTGATGAATGACAAAGAGGCCGCTTCGGGCCTCTTTCTTTGTCTCGCCTACCGCCCTGCCAGCAACGCCCGCACGTTGTCATCCATCGGCACTGCATAGTTGTGCGCTGCCACCACCATGTTGCCGTCGGGCTTCACCAGCTTGATGCTGACGTAAAGAATGGTGGCCGACACGGCGTAAGTGCCCACCACCACGGCCTGCGCATCGTGTGCCCGGCTTACCTCGCGCAATTCACGCGACAACAGCAGCTCGCCCTGCTCGCGCTGCATCGCCACGCTGTCGCGCAGCTTGAGTTCGGTGACCGGGTACCCGCGCTGCACCAGGCGTCCCGCGATCTGCTCCGAAAAGATCCGCCCCAGGCGTGACGACTCATTGAGACGGTCTACGTTGACCAGCGTGGCCACCAGCACGGCGTGCTCGCGGTCGAGGGGTGCGGTCTGCAGCAGCATGTCCACCGCAGCGTGATTGGCCGTAATGATGGACGTGCGCGGTGCGCTGCCCAACCCAAAGCTCCCCGCGCCGCCAGAGCCCCCGGCGCTGTCGCCGTAGTAATAACTGGACGCACACCCGGACAGCAGCGCTGCCGTTGCAACGACAACAACAACGCCTGATGCGGCAGCAAGCTGGCCCCGTGCAAAGCGCCGCATCATGGGCTCACCACCCGCCAGGTCTTGATAGATGGAGGGGGCGGGCCCGGCAAGCGGGGCTCGGCGGGCAAATACAGCAAGGCATCGTCGTGCGTGAGCGAATACACATCCGACGTGCCCGCCAGGTAGCGCCCGCCGCTCTCCAGCGATGCGGTCACCAGCACCTCGGACCGCGTGGGCGTGCCCAGGCGCGGGTATTCAACCGGGGTCTCAACGGCTGTGGGCGCCCTTCGAATGGGCGGAGCGAAAGAAACAGGTGCAGAAGATACGGCGGCTACGGCGGCGCCAAAAGCGCTGCCGGATGCAATCACCACATCCCGCTCGGCCGATGGTGTAGCGCTTGGTTTGATGTCTGAATCCTTGGCGGCGCTATCGCTGGTAGCAGGGCTGAATGAATTTGCTCCATGAAAATGCACGCCGTCGCGCGCCACACTCACGCCCGAGGCCAGGGGCACCCAGTGCAGCACGCTGGTGGCAGGCTCCAGGTGTTGCACCACCTGCGCTTCAACGATCAATTGCACGGCAGTCGGCTCGGTCGACACCGTCACGCCCTGGTCCACGAGGCGGTTGATCAGCAGCTTGCGAAACCCTTGGGTAAACCGGGTGTGAGCCTTGGAGGTCACGTAGATGGGGTGCTGCCCGGCAGGCCAGTCGCGGGTCTTGTCGGCGATGCGGGTGGCCATGTCCTGTGCCAACACATCCCAGTGGTGAACGGCGCGCAGCGTTTTCTGTGTCGAGGGCAAGTGGCTGCCGGGTTGCGGCACATCCAGGCCCGCACATCCTGCGCCGAGCACGGCCAGCCCCAGCAGGGGCCACCAAAGCCAGCGACCGGGCAGCGCGCCGTGGGGGCGAACGTAATCAACAGATTCCATGGGCAAGATGCTATGCCGGTGCGCAAGGGCCTATCGGTCGAACAAGGGCGGATTTGCGTGGCACTTTGCCCACGCCGCCCCCCGATGGGGTGGCCGCCTACAGAATCTTTGGCGGCAGCGGCCCCACAATCCGCGCATGACCGCCCCCTCTGCCGAACCGCTGCCCACCACCACGCCCGGACCAGCGCCAGAACCTGTCCCCGCTTCCACGCCCACAGTGCCAATGCCACCCGCTGAACCCGCCGCAACCAGCGCAGAGCACTCGCCCGCATCCCCTTCGTCGCCCCCGGACGCAGGTGCCTTGCAACCGGGTATCAGCGACATCCCCTACGGCAACCCGCTCACCTTGCACATGCCCGTGGACGTGCGCAACATGTCGCTCGCCCTGCTGGCACTGTTTGCCGGCGTGGCCCTGCTGCACTGGGCCAGCGCGGTGTTCATCCCCATCATGCTCAGCCTGCTGCTCACCACCGCCCTGCGGCCTGCGGTAGATGCATTGAAGCGCTGCCATGTGCCGCGCTGGCTGGGTGCGGGGGTGTTGCTGATCGCCATCGTGTCGGGCCTGGCGGTCACGGCCTGGTCACTCAGCGACGGCGCGGCACAGCTGGTGGACTCGCTGCCCGTGGCGGCCAAAAAGGTGCGCGACAACCTCAAGACCCGCACTGGCACCGCCAGCCCCTTGGACACCATGCAACAGGCCGCCTCACAGATTGAACAGGCCGCCAACGACAGCGGCACGGCCGCCCCCACCCGCCGTGGGGTGCAGCGCGTCATCGTCGAGCGCCCGCCCTTCAACATCCGCGACTACCTGTGGAGCAGCACCGTGGGGCTGATGTCTGCACTGGGGCAATTGACGGTGGTCGTGTTTTTGACCTACTTCGCGCTGGCCTCCGGCAACCTGTTTCGCAACAAGCTGCTGCGCATCGCGGGCACCAGCCTGGAGCGGCGCAAGATCACCATCCACGTGCTCGAAGACATCACCAGCAACATCCAGCGCTATCTGATGGTGCAGGTGTTCACCAGCGTGCTGGTAGGCGTGGCCACCGGCCTTGCCTACTGGGCCCTGGGCCTGGAAAACGCCGCCGTATGGGGCGTGGCCGCCGGGGTGCTCAACCTTGCACCGTACATCGGCTCGGCCCTGGTCACGGGGGCGTCGGCGCTGGTGGCCTTTTTGCAGTTTGGCACCATCGACATGGCGCTGACCATTGGCGGTGCGTCGCTGGTCATCCACACCATCATCGGCAACCTGCTCACCCCTTGGCTCACCAGCCGCACCAGCAGCATGAGCCCCGTGGCCGTGTTCGTCAGCGTGCTCGCCTGGGGCTGGCTGTGGGGCCTGTGGGGACTGCTGCTGGGCATCCCCGTGATGATGGCCGTGAAGGCAGTTTGCGACCGGGTGGAAGATTTGAAGGTGGTGGGGGAGTTGCTGGGGGACTGAGCAAAAAACGGGTGCAACCATAGAGGCATCTCACCCGCTCTTTTTGCGATATGTTAAAAATCGCAACAATGCTAACGTCCATGAACAACGAGCTGCGCACACTGCGCAACGGCATCCGAACCATGTATTGGGACCCCGGAGCTGCGGCGGGACGCATCCGCTACGAACATCTGAGCACCGTCGTCAGGCTGACGCCGGTGGCCATGGTGGCCAACATGGCCAATGCGTCACTCGTGTTGTGGAGCTTTCAGGCCACCCTCACCACCGGACTCGTCGTCTGGTGGGCCATCATGATGACGCTCGCCATGCTGGCGCTGGGAAGCTGGGCCAAGTTCTGGCACCGCCAATCCACCCGAGTGTCCTGCCGCGGGATCAAACGCTCGACATTGCACGCGGCCATTCTGGGTTTGGTCTGGGGATTTTTGCCTGTGGCGTGGTTTGGCGAAGCCAGTCACAGCCAGCAGCTGGTGATTGCCACGCTTTTCACGGGGATGATGGGGGCCGGCACCTTTGTGCTGGGCGCGCTGCCTCTGGCCAGTCTGGCGTATGTGGTGATCTTTACCGGCTCGGCGGTGTGGGCATTGGGGCGCGCAGGCGAGCCGCAGATCATGGCGATCGCTGTCCTCGTGGTGCTCTACGCCATCATGGTGCTAGTGGGCGGAATCTCCTACTGGCGCAAGTCCACCGCCCTGCTCCTGTCGCAGAACGAGGCGGTCCGGCACGAGCAAATGCTGGCCGTGATGCTGCAGGACTTCGAGCAAAGCGCTACGGACGCCCTGTGGGAGGTCGACCTGGATGGCCGCTTGCGCCAGCCTTCCGCCCGGCTTGCCAAACTGCTGCATACGCAAACTGAGCAGCTGCAGGGCGAATCACTGGCGCATTGGCTGCTGCAGCGCACGGCGCCGGGAGACGACGGGGTAGCCCAGGCACTGGCCAAAGGTGTTCCTTTTAACAATGTTGCCGTGGTGCTGGAGCACGCCGGGCAGCGCTACCACCTCACGTTTCAAGGCAAGCCCTTGTTTGACGAACTGGGGCAGCCCGCCGGTTGGCGGGGCGTCTTGTCAGACCGTACCGCCGTTGCTCTGGCGCAGGAGCAACTGCACCGGCAAGCCAACACCGACTCACTCACGCAATTGGCCAACCGATTTGCCTTGCACGCCGCCATCGCAAAGCAGCTGCAGGTGCAGCCGCCCACCGGAGTGCTGCTGCTGCTGGACCTGGACCATTTCAAAACCGTCAATGACAGCTTCGGCCATTCGGTCGGTGACGCTCTGCTGACCAGCGTCGCTGAACGGTTGCAACAGCACGCGCCACCCAACAGCCTGGTGGCGCGGCTGGGGGGTGATGAATTTGCCATATTGCTGCCCCACAACGAGACAGAGGCAGGCACAACACTGGCCCAGTCGCTCGCAGCGCAGCTGGTCGCTGCACTCTCGCGCCCTCACCAGATCAGCGAACGGCGGCTTCGGGTAGGCGCGAGCGTAGGCATTGCCGAACTGGACGGCGAAGTGACCGACGTGGATGAACTGCTGGTGCGGGCCGACATTGCGCTGTATGACGCCAAGTCCCAAGGGCGCGGGCGTGCCGCCGAGTACACACACGCACTGGGTGAGCGCACCCGCCGCCGTGCCAAGGTGGAAGAAGGGCTGCGCCAGGCAGTGCGCAACGACGAGCTCAGCTTGCACTGGCAACCCAAGGTCGAACTTTCGACCTGGAAAATTACCGGGACAGAAGCGCTTTTGCGATGGGAAAGCCCGCATTTGGGCAAGGTGAGCCCCGGCGAATTCATACCCGTGGCCGAGCAGGAAGGCCTGATGGACCTGATTGGCCTGTGGGCACTGCGCCACGCCTGCGAGTGCGGACAAAACCAGCTGTCAGGGGTGCTGGTGTCGGTGAACGTGTCGCCCGTGCAACTGGCAGATCCGCAGTTTGTGCCCATGGTGCAGTCAGTGCTGGAGTCCACGGGCCTGCCCGCAGAACGGCTGGAGCTGGAGATCACCGAGTCGGTCTTCATCGAGGACACCGACGTTGCCCTGCGCCAATTGCACGCCCTGCATGCCCTGGGCGTGCGTGTGGCGCTGGATGACTTTGGCACCGGCTACTCATCACTGAGCTACCTGTGCCGGTTTCCGTTCAGTACCCTCAAGATCGACCGCAGCTTTGTGGAAGAAGCCATGGTGCGCCCCGAGGCGCTGGCCGTGGTGCACCACATTGCGCAACTGGCGCGGTCACTGAACATGCGCACCGTCTGCGAAGGGGTAGAGACCTCCGAACAACTGGCCATGGTCATCGCGGCGGGCATCGACGAAGTGCAGGGCTACCTGATGTCGCCGCCACGCCCGCTGGAATTTTTCAGTACCTTTACGCAAGACTGGGATACACAGCTGGCACCGCTGGAATACCTGCCAAATCCCACCGCCCTGACAACAGCCCATAGGCCGCAACGCCCTTGACTTGAAAGGCGCGCGCGCTGCGGGCAAAGCCATGGTGAACGGTATGCGGGTGCCACCCGCCATACAGAAATCCATCGGACGCAAGACAGGCTTTACGGGCTGCGCAGCAAACGGGGCGCACCGGGCGCACTGAGCACGGTAAATATTGAATAAAATTGGCCACTAGCGCTTGATAGGCAAGCACTTGTAGCTATTTTTTTAATAGCACATTGGCATCCAATCCAGGGCAATCGCATCTAAACAGAGAGTCCCAGGATGTGTGCCAGATAGGCCACATCCCATCCCGCGCGCTTGCGCTTAGCCTGCACGCCGACCTTCACCGAAGTGTCACTCTTGAGCAACT
>NZ_JBKBXG010000128.1:0-10248 GCF_046314175.1 Acidovorax sp.
GAAGATCGACCCCAAGAGCATTGGCGTGGGCCAGTACCAGCACGATGTGAACCAGAGCGAGCTGGCCCGCACCCTGGGCACGGTGGTGGAAGACTGCGTGAACTCGGTGGGCGTGGACCTGAACACGGCCAGCGTGCCGCTATTGAGTCGCGTGTCCGGCCTGTCGGGCAGCGTGGCCAAGGCGGTGGTGCGCTGGCGCGAGGCCAACGGCGCATTCAAAAGCCGCAAGCAGCTCATGGACGTGGCGGGCCTGGGCGCCAAGACGTTTGAGCAGAGCGCGGGTTTCTTGCGCATTCGGGGTGGCGACAACCCCTTGGACATGACCGGCGTGCACCCCGAGACCTACCCCGTGGTCGAGCAGATCATGAAAACGACGGGCAAGCCCGTGGCTGAGCTGATGGGCCGAGCTGACATGCTCAAGACCCTCAAGCCCGAGCTGTTTTCCAACGACAAGTTCGGTGTCATCACCGTCAAGGACATCCTGACAGAGCTGGAAAAGCCAGGCCGTGACCCGCGCCCGGACTTCAAGGTGGCGCGTTTCAACGACGGCGTGGAAGACATCAAGGATTTGAAGGAAGGCATGATTCTGGAGGGTACGGTGAGCAACGTGGCCCAGTTCGGCGCCTTCATCGACCTGGGCGTGCACCAGGACGGTCTGGTGCATGTGAGCCAACTGAGCCACAAGTTCGTGACCGACGCGCGCGAAGTGGTCAAGACCGGCGACATCGTCAAGGTCAAGGTCATGGAAGTGGATGTGGAGCGCAAGCGCATCGGCTTGTCGATGAAGCTGGGTGACGCGCCACCGCGCCAAAGTGGTGATCGCGGCGCCCCGCAAGGCAACCGTTTTGAGGGCGCAGCGCGGGGCTACCAGCAGGCGCCACGCCGTGGGCCCGAGCCCGTGCAACAGTCGGCGATGGCCTCGGCGTTTGCGAAGTTGCAACAGGCAAAGAACCGATAGCGAGCGGGATGTTGCGGGGGTCATAATCGCCGCAACGAAACCTCTGGCGCCCACACCCTATGGAGTTGAACGCACTGCTGGCCCAACCAGTGGCTCTGCCCAGCCTTCCGCGCGCCGTGGCGCTGCTGATGAGCGAGCTGGCCCACCCTGAGCCCAGCCTGCGTCGACTGAACCAGCTCTTCGGCTCTGACCCGGCCTTGGCGGCCCGTTTGCTGGAGCTGGCCAACTCCCCCACCTTTCAGTTGCCCCGACAAATTGCGGGCATACCCGAAGCCTTGGCACTTTTGGGCACGGCCCAGGTGCGTGCGCTGGTCACCTCGGCCCCGCTGGGTACTACGTCCCGGTCGGTGCCGGGCGTGAACATGCAGCAGTTCTGGCGCTACAGCCTGAACACCGCCAAGCTCGCGCGCTCGCTGGCGGGCATCGTCCACCAGAACCAGATTGCGGCGTACACGGCGGGCCTGCTGCATGCGGTGGGCGAGCTGGTGATCCACCTGGCCGATCCTGAAAAAGCCCAGGCCGTGAACACGCTCGTGGCACCGTTCGACCTGCGGCGCGACAAGATCGAGCAGCGCATTTTTGGCTACAGCTATGGCCACGTGACTGCCGGGTGTGCACGCCGCTGGCAGCTGCCCGAAGTCGTGATTGACGCCTTGCAGTATCAGGGCGCGCCGTTTGAAAACAACGTCTACGAACCGCTGGCCGGGGTCATCCACCTGGCCGCCTGGCGCGCCCGCGCCCGCGAAGCGGAACTGAGCGACAAGGAGCTGGCGGTGTCCTTCCCAGGCGAAGTCGGGTTGCCACTGGGGCTGGACATCGACATGGTGCTGCAGCAAGACCCCATCGACTGGACAGCGAAGCCCGAAGCAGCGGACTACGTGGTGTAACCCGCGCAGGGTGGTGCACCGCGTTGAAAGCGGCACGCCACGTTGCTTCGCACATTCCGTGTCGCACCATGGCGCTGCGACAATGCCGCAGATGAAAGCCCTGCGCATCCATGCTGGCCCCCGTGCCCGCCAACACCTGGAACAACACGGCCTGCAGCCGTCCGATGTGGGGGTGATCCCCGCCGCCGCAGGGGGCCCCAAGGGCCTCATCCTCGGGCCGCTGGACCGGTTCATCTTTGGCCACTGGTTGCCCCAGTCCGATCAGCCGGTTCATCTTGTGGGTGCGTCGATTGGCGCCTGGCGCATGGCTACCGCCTGCCTGAACGAGTCGGTGGCCGCGTTTGAGCGGCTGGAGCATGACTACGTCCACCAACACTACGACCCGCCGCCCGGCAAAAAGCGCCCCACTGCCGCGCATGTGAGCGAGCGGTTCGGGCAGAACCTGCAGGCGTTTTATGGCGGGCGTGTGGATGAGGTTCTGAGCCATCCACGCTTTCGCTTGCACATCGTCACATCGCGTGGGCGACACTTGTTGGGCCGCGAGCATGGAGTGGCTACACCTCTGGGGTACCTGGGGGCGTTTTTGACTAATACCGTGCATCGCAAGGCCATGGGTGCCTGGCTGGAGCGGGTGGTGTTCTCCTCGTCCGGTGCGGCCCTGCCATTTGCCACCACAGACTACCGCACCCGGCAGGTCGGGCTTAACGCGGGCAACTTCATGCAGGCACTGCAGGCCAGTTGCTCCATACCCTTTGTTTTGCAGGCCGTGCACAACATTCCAGGGGCACCACCGGGCGCTTACTGGGATGGCGGCATTACCGACTATCACCTGCACCTGGCCTATGGGAAGCAGCTGGAAGATAGTTCAAAAATGATAGCTGCTAGCGCTTATCCAATAAGCGCTAGCAGCCAAAAAGACTCAAAAATGTGTGCGGCGGACACCGAAAAGGCCTCCGCAGGCATCGTGCTCTACCCCCACTTTCAGCACCGCGTCGTGCCCGGCTGGCTGGACAAAAGCCTCAAGTGGCGCCACAAATCCACGTCAGCGCTCGACAACATGGTGGTGCTGTCGCCGCACCCCGACTGGGTGCGCAGCCTGCCCAACGCCAAGCTGCCTGACCGCAACGACTTCACCCACTACGGCACCGACAGCGCCGCCCGCGCCAAGGCGTGGCTGGCAGCGACACAGGCGAGCCAGCAATTGGTGGATGAGTGGGCTGATTGGCTGGAGCGGCCGGATATGGCTGCGGTGCAGCCGTTATAGAGAGGGATGGCGTGTCTCCGGCCAGCATGCGTTTTGCCTTCAAGTCGGATTTGGCGAAACATTGGCTTGCAAAACGCACTGAGTGTTGCAGGTGACCAGAGAGAATGCACCGATATCAATCTTAGACTCCCTTGAATCAAACTCTTCAAGAGGAACTGGGATGTTGTCCATTGACGATCAGGGCATGGTGATTCATGCGCGTGTAAGGCCCAAGCGGCATGTACAAATTGAGAGGCAACCGCTGATTCAGGTCAAAGGCATCATCGTGCACCAGACAGGATCTGATCGGGCAACCAGTGCATTCAATAGTTACTCGAACGCCAATGCAAATGGAGCCCATTTTCTTATTGATAAGGATGGAACCATTTATCAGACGGCCTCCTTGCACAAAAGAACCAATCATGTGGGATCGCTGCGGGCCCGGTGCCTGGAGGAGTACACATGCCGCCCCGCTGATTTTGGAAAATCAAAACAGTTTCCTCAGACAGCTGCCGTGGCGCGCATGCACCAGATAGAAATGCAAAAGTCAGTTCCGGGACGCTACCCTTCGAATACGGACAGCTTAGGCATCGAGATTGTGGGAAAACCCATGCTGCCCCCTGGGAAAGCCGCACCAGCCAATGCCACAGCGAAGCAGAAAGAGGCTTACTTCAACCAGAATGCCGTATACGAAAGCGTAACCACGGCCCAGAATATTTCCCTGGCGTGGTTGGTGGGAGAGTTGGCAAGTACGTTGACCATACCCACGCAGGAAGTTTTTCGTCACCCTACGGTCAGCAGAAAGAACCCAACGGAAGCGAGTACGGCAGTATGGGAGTAAAGAGATTTTTACTGCTCCTGATCACTGCCATTTCGGTGTTTTCTTATTCCGGGGTTGTCGGGGCTAAAAATGCATCGTCTGATTCAGCTGCGGCCAACAATACGTCACAAGACCCGTGTGCGGCAATGGCCCTGCCTGATGAGCAAGAGGATTGCAAAAGAAATACAGCAAGGTCCTATTCATTTGGCACTGTGAAGCGCATCCATATCACAGGCTCGAAATACTATGACTCGGACAATAAGATCTGTACTTCCCATGGTGGCCGGCAGTTGACAACGGCAAGAGTCAGATCATTTCTGAAGAATGCGATACCGATATCACAGATTTCCTTGATGAACTACTACGGCGAGCATGGAGAATGCACAAGCCAGAATGTGCTCGTTGTTTTTAATGATGGCCGCTCGGTCAATATTTCATTCGCTGCCAGAAGCAATACGGCCTATGTTTCCCCCATCGTTAATGGCCAGGAAGCGGACGTGTATTTCTACTATTGCGAGAAATGCAGTCAATGAGTTGACGGGCGGGCAGGGCGGCGGGCTCACGGGCCATCGGGCCTGCTCATAGCCTGGCCTTGGGGGCGAATTCGCTGCTCGACCGGCTCGCCTGGCTCTTTTGATAGCTGCGTGCCCAGCCCATCACCTCCTGCGCCGGCATGGGCCGCGCAATGCCAAAACCTTGCGCCCGCTCGCACCCCAGCTCCAGCAGTTTTGCGCATTGTTCGGGCGTTTCAACGCCTTCGGCCACCACGTGGCGGTTGAACGCTGCAGCCAGGGCCACGATGGCGCTGACCAGGGTGAGGTCGTCGCCGCCTTCGAGAATGCCGCGTACAAAGGACTGGTCGATCTTGATCGTCTCGGCAGGCAGGCGTTTGAGGTAAGACAACGATGAGAACCCGGTGCCAAAGTCGTCCAGCGCAAAACGCACGCCCAGCGCCTGGCAGCTTTGCATCATGCGGCGCATGTACTGCATGTCTTCCAGCGCCGCGGATTCGAGAATCTCCAGCTCCAGCCGGGTGGGCGACACCTCGGGGCAGGTGTGCAGGATGTCCTTGAGGCGCTGAACAAAGTTTGGGCGGTGAAAGTGGGGGGCGGCAATGTTCACGCTGACCTCCCACAACATGCCCGCGTCGGTCCATTGCCGCATCTGGGCCAGGGCCTGGCGCAGCACCCATTCGCCCAGTTCCACCACCAGGTCGATGTCTTCGATCAGCGGCAGCACATGCTGCGGGCCCAGCAGTCCTTGTTCGGGGTGCTGCCAGCGCAGCAGGGCTTCGAGGCCCAGGATCTGCCCGGTGCGCAGGTTGACCTTGGGCTGGTAGTGCAGCACCAGCTCGCCCGCGTGCAGGGCCTGCGCGATGCGGGTCTGGCGTGTGTGCTGGGTCTGCACGGCGTGGTCATGCTGCACATCGAACACGTGCATCTGGTTGCGGCCAAAGCTCTTGGCCTGGCACATGGCCTGGTCGGCGTGGCGCAGCAGGGTGTCTGGGTTGGCGTCGTCTTGTGGAAACACGGCCACACCAATGCTCACGGTGGTGTTCAGCACGCGGTCGTCAATGGCGTAGGGGGCGGCGAGTTGCTCCATCAGCACGGCAACCCGGGCCTTGATGGTCTGCACATCGGCTTGTTCGCCCATCAGCAGTACAAACTCATCGCCACCCATGCGGGCCACGGCGTCGCTGGCCGTGGCAAAGGCGCCCAGGCGGCGTGCGGTCTCTTTGAGCAGGCGGTCGCCCAAGCGGTTGCCGTAGGTGTCGTTCACCGCCTGGAAATGGTCCAGGTCCAGCATGCACACTGCCAGCAGCAGGCCTTTGTTGCGGGCCACAAAGATGGCATGGGTCAAGCGTTCGGCCAGAGCGGCGCGGTTATGGAGACCCGTCAGGGCGTCATGCCGGGCGTGCCACGAAATCTGGTGGCGCAGGTTGCGGGTTTCGGTCACGTCGCGGAACACCAGCACGCAGCCCACGGCGATGCCGTCGCCCTTGCGAATGGGTGAGGCGGTGTACTCGATGGCGTAGCGTTCGCCGGAGCGGTGGATCAGCACCTCATAGGTGGCCTGCTGCAGCGCGCCCGGCTGACTATCGCGTTCAGGCGCTGCAGCTGCTGCATTGGCGGTGCGGCTGGCGGGCTCTTCATACAGGCGAAACACGCTGTCGAGTTGAAGCCCTGCGGCTTGCTGGGCGGTGAACCCGGTCATGAGCTGGGCTGCTTCGTTGAGGCTTTCGATGCGCCCAGCCAGGTCTGTGGTGATCACGCCGTCGCCAATAGAGGCCAGCGTGACTTCGGCGCGTTCTTTTTCTGCGCGCAGAGCCTCTTGGGCGCGCTTGCGCTCGGTCACGTCGACCAAGGTGCCGATGGTGCCTGCCAGTGCGCCGCTGGTGTTGGTGAACGGCGCTTCGTAATACGCCATGTCCAGCGGTGCGCTCTGGGCCCGCTGAATGTGAATCTCGTTGTTCTGCGCCTGTGCAATCTGGCTGGAGCGTTGGGGTGACAGCTCTTCAGGGTAGGCAGGGGCAGTAGTGCCGGAATGCCCGGCGCTGGCACCGGGCGGCGCCTGAAACAGCTGCTGCCATGCGCGGTTGGCGTCCAGATACGTGCCGTCTACATCGCGCACGAACACTGGTAGCGGCAGTGCGTCAATCAGCTGCCGCGTGAAATGCAGCTGCTCGCTTTGCATTTGCTGCGTATTGCGCAGCGAAAGCACCAGCGACTGGATCTTGCCCGCCATGTCGTTGAACGTGGCGGCCATGGCGCGCGATTCAAGCGTGCCTGTCTCTTGCATGCGCGTGCCCAGGTGGCCTTGGCGGAAGGCGTCCGTAGCATCGGCCAAGCGCCGCAGCATGCGGGCATTGGCGCGCAGCAACAGGGTCAGCAACACCAGGATGGTGAGGATGTTGAGCGCCGATATGCGCGCCTGCACCACCACCGTGCTCCAGATGTCCTGGACATAAGGCTCTGTGTGCAGGGTGACGGTCAGGCGCGCGGTTTGCCGGTCGGGCGCTGTGTGGGCGAACTGTTGGACGGGGGGCGCCAGGTTCACCCATCGTACGAACCAGTCGGGCGCAGTGATGACGTTAGTGCCAAGGGGTACAGTCACCTCGACCGCGGTTTGTTCGCCCGCTTGCCATTTGAGAGTTCGCACATTGCGTGCCAGATCGGCCGCGCCGGGGCGCAAGAGAGCGGTCACCGAATCGGCGTCGGCGTTAGCGGGCAGAGCTGTCAAGAGCGGCAGAAGGACGTTTCCCGCCCTCTGCAGCTCGGTGGCTGCATGGCGGCGCACTTCATTGGTTTCTGCCGCCAGCAGGTAGTGGTAGCGCACGCCCGTGACGACCAGAATGATCAGCACAATCGGCAGATACAGACGGGGATAGGTGCCCCGAAGGAGCCATGTACTGAGATTTCTGGTGCGCATCGATACAGGCCCTTCCCCAATATCCCCAGGGTAATGAATTGTTAATTAATTGTTGACTGGACGGGAGTCTAGCGTGTAGGTAGACGCGAAGCCCGCGCCGAGGTAGCGCAATCCTGCGTCGTTGCAGATGTGTGACGTTTTGTAAGCGCTCGAAAGGCTGTTGCAAGGTTTATGCGCAAGGCGAGTGAAGGGGAGAGTGCGCGACAGGTCGGCTTGGTCGGCCAGACCGGCACCACATCCCTGTCCGGCCGCATGCGCCGGTGCAGTGCCTCTAGAGCTGGGCGGCCCGAGTGAGCGCGATAAGGCCGTTGGCTACAGCGCTTGCGTCAGCATGTCCCGGTACTCGTCGGGCGTCGCAACGCGTGGATTGGTCTTGTGGCAGTGGTCTGCCATGGCGCCTTTGATGATGTCGTCGAACATTGAATCCGTGACGCCCATCGCGGCCAGGCCGGTGGGCAGGCCCAGGCGGGCGTTCATCTCGCGGATGGCTTCGGGGATGTCGCCCGCGCTGGCCAGGCCCATGGCATGGGCCATGCGTTCCAGGCGCTTTTCCTTCTGCACCGATTCGGCGGTGGCGTTGAAACGGATGACTGCGGGCAGAAACATGGCGTTGAGCGTGCCATGGTGCAGGCGCGGGTTCACGCCGCCCAGGCTATGGCTGAGCGAGTGCACGGCACCCAGGCCCTTCTGGAAGGCCATGGCGCCTTGCATGCTGGCGCTCATCATGTGCAGGCGCGCGTCGCGGTCGCTGCCGTTTTTGGTGGCTTGCTCGATGTGTGCCCAGCCACGGGTGAGGCCGTCCAGCGCAATGCCGTCGGCCGGGGGGTTGAACGCGGCAGACATGAAGGTCTCCATGCAGTGCGCAATCGCGTCCATGCCCGTGGCGGCCGTGAGCATGGGCGGCAGACCCAGCGTGAGTTCGGGGTCGCAGATGGCGGTCTTGGGCACCAGGTGCCACGAATGAAAACCCAGCTTGCGATGGTCATCCACGATGATGATGGCGCCGCGAGCCACCTCGCTGCCGGTGCCGCTTGTGGTGGGCACGGCAATCAGCGGCGCCGCGCGGTCGGTGATGCGGGGCGAGCCGCCTTCGATGGTGGCGTAGTGGGTCAGCGGCCCTTCGTGCGTGGCGGCAATCGCAATACCTTTGGCACAGTCGATGGCCGAGCCGCCACCCACGGCAATCAGGCCGTCGCAGCCCTGGGCCTTGTACATCTCCACGGCCGCGCGCACGGCGGCTTCAGTGGGGTTGGACGGCGTCTGGTCAAACACGGTCACGGTCATGCCGGGCAGGGCGTCCAGCGCTTTTTGCAGCACTCCAGCGGCTTTTACCCCGGCGTCCGTCACGACCAGCGGGCGCGTGATGCCGACGCGCTCGCATTCCTGCTTGAGCAGCTTGACCGCGCCGAATTCAAACTGGATCTGGGTGACGTAGTAGATGAAAGCCATGGTGTAAGAGATTGTGTGAATGAGAGGGTCAGCGATTACGATAGCTCGCCGGCTGAGATCAAGTTCTCGGTGGTGGACTACTTTATAAGCAGGAGACTCGAATGAATACGAAGCAAACCCTGATGGCGGCCGGCTTTGCCGTCGCATTCGTGACAAGCGCGCAGGCGCAGTGCCTGACCGAGGCGCAGGCCGCCGACATGGTGGCCAGCTACGTCGCCAAGACCCCGGCCGCCAATCCCGAGAATCTGTCGGACGCCGATGGCGCCTGCACCCGCGGCAAAGTCAACGCGCTTTTGGCGCAACGGTTGGGCAGGGTGATTGGCTACAAGGCCGGCCTGACCAACCCTGCGGTGCAAAAGCGCTTCAACACCGACAAGCCGGTGTGGGGCAAGCTCTACGAGGGCATGGTGTTGCCGAGCGGCGCCACGGTGGATGCCGCCTTTGGCGCCCGCCCGCTGTACGAGGCCGACATGCTGGTGCGGGTGAAGAGCGCCGCCATCAACCATGCCAAGACCCCCATGGAGGTGCTGGACGCGGTGGACCAGATCATTCCGTTCATCGAGCTGCCCGACCTGATGGTGCAGGCGCCGCCCAAGCTCAACGGCGCGGGTGTGACGGCCATCAACGTGGGCGCCCGAATGGGCGTGGCGGGTGCACCCATTGCCGTACCTGCCTACCGCGGCGAGCGCTTCGCAATGCTCAAGGCACTGGCCGATATGAATGTGTTGCTGACCGATGGTGCGGGTGCGCGCCTGGGTGGCGGCAAGGGCAGCGACATCCTGGAGCACCCGCTCAATGCCGTGGTATGGCTGGCCGGTGCGCTGGCGCAGGAAGGGCTGTCAATGCAGCCGGGCGACCTGATCAGCCTGGGCTCGTTCTCGCCCCTGCTGCCGCCCAAGGCAGGCCTGGCCGTGACGGCCACTTACGACGGCCTGCCAGGCGCCGCACCCGTGCGCGTGACCTTCAAGTAAGGAGCGACCCAAGCTTTGCCCGCATGCTGCGGGCTGTTTCACCTGTTCTCCCGTTGCCGAGACCCTGACCGTTGACCGATCTGCACATTCACCACACCCGCCTGACCCCCCAGATGCGCAGCGTGCTCGAACGCATGGCCCGCGCGGGGCACGCCCCGCTGCACAGCCGTTCGCCCCAGGATGCGCGCATTGCCTACCAGGCGGGCGCCGATGTGCTGGAGGTGCCCAAGGCGGCGCTGGCGCGCGTGGAGGAGCTGCTCATACCGGCGCGTGATGGGTACGCTGTGCCAGCCCGGCTATACGCCCCCTCGGCCGATGCCGGGCTGCCGCTGCTGCTGTACATGCACGGCGGCGGCTTCACCATTGGCAACATTGCCACGCACGACATCCTCTGCCGTGAACTGGCGCGCCTGGCGGGCTGCATGGTGGTGTCACTGGACTACCGGCTGGCGCCCGAGCACCGCTTTCCTACCGCCACTAACGACGCTTGG
>NZ_JBKBXG010000129.1:0-10216 GCF_046314175.1 Acidovorax sp.
GGGGGGCAGAAAGTGGAGCTTGCGGGGCATGGCGGAAGGTCGCTGGGCGACGGGTGAGTGTGACGGCATCGGGCAGCGGTTTCAACCGCTGCGCCTTCAGGAATTGATCTGGGGCAAGAACGTGCTCGAGTGCATCAGCATCAGCATCAGCATCAGCCCAGCAACCGGCACAGCGCCGTCAGGCTGGGCACCGTGGCGTGGGGCGGCTGCTCATGCGGCCAGGGGTGGTTGGCGGTGTTGATCCACACGGCCTGCATGCCCGCGTTGAGCGCGCCGTGGGCATCCAGCGTGGCGTCGTCGCCCACATGCAGCACCTCGTGCGGCGCCACCTGAACGGCGGTGGCGGCGGCGTGAAAGATGCGCGGATCCGGCTTGGCCACGCCAAAGTCCGACGCGCTGATGCTGTGGCGAAAGTAGTGGCCGATGCCGATGCGGTGCACGTCAGCGTTGCCGTTGGACACCGCCACCACGGGGTAGCGCGCCGACAGAAAGGCCAGCGTGTCGTGGGCATCGTCAAACAGCTCCACGCGCTGGCGTTCGGCAAAGAAAAGGTCAAACGCGGGCTCGGCCAGCGCGGGCTCATCGCCCGCCTGGGTCAGGGCCAGGCGGATGGACTCGCGCCGCAGCGCGCTCAGGTCAGCCTTGAGGTCGGGGCGCAGGGTCACCATCTGGTTGCGGATGGCGCGCAGCGCCTCGGTGTTGGAAAACAGCGCCGCAGTGGCCGGGGCATGGTGCGTGAGCCAGTCCAGCAGCACCGCCTCGGCACGCGCAATGGTGGGCCAGATGGGCCACAGGGTGTCGTCCAGATCGATGGAGATGGCGCGAATGCGGGAGAGGTCCAGCTGGGAGGCGGCGTGGGGCTGGGCCTGGGCCCCGGCCCCGTCGGGCCCGGGCGAACCGGGGAATGGAGTGTCGGGCATGGTCTGGCGAGAATACTCCACGCCCGCCCGGGGCCCGGCCCATTTGCCACAATGGCGCCATGCGCTCCACCTTCTCTCCCGAACCGCCTTACACCCACGGCCAGGCCGACCGCACCGCCGTGCTGCTGTGCAACCTGGGCACGCCCGACGAACCCACCGCCCCGGCCGTGCGCCGCTACCTGGCGCAGTTTCTGGGTGACCACCGCGTGGTGGAAATCCCCAAACTGCTGTGGATGCCCATCCTGCACGGCATCATCCTGCGCACCCGTCCGGCCAAGTCGGCCGCCAAGTACGCCAGCATCTGGACGCCCGAGGGCTCACCCCTGGCGCACTGGACAGCCAAACAAGCCACGCTGCTGCGCGGCTGGCTGGGCGAGGCAGGCCACGCAGTGCTGGTGCGCCACGCCATGCGCTACGGCAACCCGTCCATCGCCAGCCAGCTCGATGCGCTCAAGGCCGAGGGCGCCACGCGCATCCTCATCCTGCCGCTGTACCCGCAGTACTCGGCCACCACCACGGCCAGCGTGTTTGACGCCGTGTACACCTGGGCCGCCGCCACCCGCAACGTGCCCGAGCTGCGGTTTGTGAACCACTACCACGACGCGCCTGGCTACATCGACGCCCTCGCCCGCACCATTGAAACGCACTGGAAACACCATGGCCAGCCCGACCAGCTGGTGATGAGCTTCCACGGTGTGCCCGAGCGCACGCTGCACCTGGGCGACCCCTACCACTGCGAGGCCCGCAAAACCGGCCGCCTGCTGGCCGAGCGCCTGGGCTTGCGCGAGGAGCGCTTTCGCATCACCTTCCAGTCGCGCTTTGGCAAGGCCAAGTGGCTGGAGCCCTACACCCAGCCCACCATCGAGGCGCTGGGCAAGGCGGGCACGCGGCGGGTGGACGTGGTGTGCCCCGGTTTCACCAGCGACTGCCTGGAGACGCTGGAAGAAATCAACATGGAAGTGCGCGAGGCGTTTTTGCATGCAGGCGGGCAGGAGTTTCACTACATACCCTGCCTGAACGACAACCACCACTGGATCACGGCCCTCAGCCGTGTGGCCCAGCAGCACCTGGCGGGCTGGCCCACCGAGGTGCCCACCGCCGCCGCGCTGGCCGATGCGCGCAGCCACGCGCTGGCGGGCGGTGCGCCTGCGGGAGCCTGCCCCGCCCACGCAGGCCGCGCCCCGTGATCGCAGCCCCGTCGGCTTGAAAACTATTATTTTGATAGCTGCCAGCGCTTGATGGATAAGCGCTGGCGGCCAATTTGACTCATATTTGCATCGGCACCCGCACACGGCGCACACTGTGGCGAATGCACGCAACCAGTGCCCCCACCGCACAGCGGCCCAGAAGAAACCGACCACCCAGCCATGCCCGCCCACGCCCTTGCCCCCCACCAACTGCGCCTGACCATCGACCCCGCCAGCCTGGGCTTTGCCACCACCGCCGAGCTGCAAGGCCAGCCCCTGCCGTGGATCGGCCAGGAGCGCGCCCAGGCCGCCGCGCAGTTTGGCCTGAACCTGCAGCAGCCCGACTACCACCTGTTTGTGCTGGGCGAAGTGGGCAGCGGCCGCGCATCGCTGCTGCGCCAGGCCATGCACGAGGCCGCCGCCCAGCGCCCCGTGCCGCCCGACCTGTGCTACCTGCACAACTTTGACCACCCCGAGCGCCCCCGCGCCCTGCGCCTGCCCGCAGGCCAGGGCCGGCAGCTGCGCCAGGGCATGGCTGACGTGGCGCGCAACCTGCAGGCGGACATCCCCAAGCGCCTGGCCAGCCCCGACTTCAAGGCCGAGGCCGGGCGCCTGCAGCAGCAGTGGCAGGCGCAGGAATCCGCCGCGTTTGCCCAGCTCGACGAATTTGCCAAGGCGCGCCAGTTCAACCTGACGCGCGAAGGCGGGCAGATGGTGTTCACCCTCACGGGCGCGCGCGGCCAGCCGCTGACCGAAGCCGAGGCCCGCGCCCTGCCGCCCGAGCGCCGCGCCGAGATCGACCTGGCCGAGCAAGCCCTGCGCGCCGAGATTGGCCGCTTTCTGGACACGATGCGCCCGCTGGAACGCGCCCGCGACGAGGCCCTGGCCGCCCTGCGCCGCCGCACCATCAAGCCGCTGGTGGAGCAAGGCCTGGACGGGCTGCGCCAGGGCCTGCGCAAGCAGATCAAGGACGGCGCCAAGCTTTCGCAATGGCTGGAACGCGTGGAGCGCGCGCTGCTGGAGCACATCGACCTGTTCGAGCCCCTGCACGACCAGGAGCCCGACAGCGACGCCGAAGCCGACCGCAAGGACGCGCTGGACGACCTGCTGGCCCGCTGCCAGGTGAACCTGGTGGTGGACAACGACGGCCGCACCGCCGCCCCCGTGGTGGTGGAAGACCACCCCACCGCGCGCACCCTGTTCGGCAGCATCGAGCACGGGCTGGATTCCGACACCGTGCAGGCCGACCACACCGGCATCCTGGCCGGCAGCCTGCTCAAGGCACACGGCGGCTTCATCCTGCTGCACCTGCAGGACGTGGCAGCCGAAGAAGGCCTGTGGCCGCGCCTGCGCCGCTTTCTGCGCTGCGGCCGCCTGCAGATTGAAGAAGGTGCGGGTGGCGGTGGTGGCGGCGCTACGGCCCACGGCCCCGGCGCCCCCGCCGCGCTGCTGCCCGAGCCTGTGGATGTGGAGGTCAAGATCGTGCTGATCGGATCGGTGGAGGAGTACTACGCCCTGCAAGAGGCCGACCCCGACGCCGCCCGCCGCTTTCGCGCCAAGGTGGACTTTGTGGAGCGCTTTGCCGCCACCCCCGCCACCCGCCAGGCCACCGCCATCTTCGTCGCGCAGACCTGCCACAAGCGCGGCCTGCCCCACTTTGGCCCCGCCGCGGTGGCCCTGCTGCTGGAGCAATCCCACCGCGAGGCCGACGACCAGGGCCGCCAAAGCGCCCTATTCGCCCACACCGAAGCATTGCTCATCGAAAGCGCCGCCCAGTGCCAGCAGCGCGGCGGCACCCTGGTGGACGCTGCCGACGTGCAAGCCGCCCTGCACGCCCGCCGCCTGCGCCACAACTACCCCGAAGAACAGCTGCACGAATCCATCACCGAAGGCGAGCGCCTGATCACCCTCACCGGCAGCGTGGCCGGGCAGATCAACGCCATGACGCAGATCGACCTGGGCGACTACCGCTTTGGCTTCCCCGTGCGCATCACCGCGCGCACCTTTGCCGGGCAAGAGGGCCTGCTCAACATCGAGCGCGAGGTCGATATGTCCGGCCCCATCCATGACAAGGGCGTGCTCATCCTGCACAGCTACCTGACGGCCCTGTTCAGCCACGTGGCGCCGCTGGGGCTGAATGCGTCCATCGTGTTCGAGCAGGAATACAGCGGCGTGGAAGGCGACTCCGCCTCGTGCGCCGAGCTGTACGCGCTGCTGTCCAGCCTGTCAGGCCTGCCCCTGCGCCAGGGCATCGCCGTGACGGGGGCATTGAACCAACACGGCGAGGTGCTGCCCGTGGGCGGCATCAACGAAAAAATCGAAGGCTGGTTCCAGGCCTGCCAGGCCGCGGGCCTGGACGGCACGCAAGGCGTGCTGATCCCCGCCCGCAACCAGCGCCACCTGATGCTGGACCGCAGCGTGCAGGATGCCGTGGAGCGTGGGCTGTTCCATGTCTACACCATGGGGCACGTGAGCGAGGGGATTGCGCTGCTGACGGGCGAGGCGTCGGGCATGAGCCCGGCGGAGCTGGTGCAGGCGCAGGCGGATGAGCTGGCCGGTGGGGCGGCCACGGTGGAGGACACGGTGATGCAGCGGGCGGAGGTGACGCTGCGGGCGTATCGGAGGGCTTGCCAGGTGGCTGGGGCTGCGCGGCGGGGGCGTGGGGCGCGGGGTCGGTAAGTTGAGCCGTGATCCGCGCGATTGAATGCTCGGGCTCTAGCTAAACGGTGTAACCGACCACGCTGGTCCAGCTTGGCTCGTCAAGCATTGCTTGATCAACCAAGCGAATGAAATCCTGATAGCAGCGACGGATTTCATCTACTGTCACTTCTGGGTTTTTCCGATGTACGAACGTCCAATTGATCAATTCATCCAACTTCGAGGTTGTGACTTTCCCGTTTTCTAGAATGAATGGTGAGTACATGTACTCGCGGTTCAAACAGAACGGGCTCCTTGAGAGCTCTCCCACCCAAGGAGTCCATTTGAAAGATGCAAGAGGAGCAAAAGCACTAGTTACTGGGAGGGCCAGCCGTAGACCTGGAATGATGCTCTCAAGAAACAGTCTTTTTAACGCATCAATATCCCACGCCTCGCGAGTTCTGCTCCAGCCGATAACTACGCCTTTCTGCGTAACGGCATCGATGTATCCCCGGTAACCCTGATGGATGATCCCTTTCACGAAGACTGAAAGCGATTCGTCGACTGACGAGATGTCACGACTTTTAACTCGCAGATATCGCGGACTGTAATCGCCAAAAACATGGTAGAGCTTTGCGTCGCCCTCCAGCAATTCGCCCATGGTCGGGAACGTGGTGTCGTCAGCGTTTTTTACATAGCGATAGCGCCGCGCATAGCTTGATGCGGCTGAGGGCTCCAACCAGCGCACCTGGAGGTATTCGTCAGTTGTCGGCTTATCTAGTGCAAGCAGTAACGTTGAAAGCAATGTTCTGTGGTCGTTGCGGGAAACTTGTCCTAGAACTCGCAAAGCTGCGGCAACGATAGCCGCTTGCACCCGCTCTAGGACTTTTGGGTTACGAAAGTACCGGCGGTTCACGGCCAGCAGGTCCTCAGCGTCTCCAAAGACGTCTACGTAGACTCGACAGGGCAACTCCAGCCCCTTGCGAGGAAAACCAACCTGCTGACCTTTGAAATACAACAGCGCTCCAGCGCGAGAATCTTCGTCCAGTTCGAATGCTACCGCGGCACTGTGTTCGTCGATGTAGTGCCATTGCAAAGACATAAGCTTCGAATCACCATGGACTTTCCCATTTATCAATACCGGCACAGGAAGATGTGAAAGTACACCCGAGAAATAGTCCACCTCTCTGGGCGTGATGGGATCGAAGTGTTCAAAGGGGGCGCGCCTGATTTGGAATGCGTCGATGAAATTCTTTTTCAAGTGCAACTGCACGCGCGTTCCGCTCTCGCTGTACGTATGTGTATTTGGCGCTTTCTGGATATATATAGAGCCACGCTCATCACCCACTGGATTAGTCATTCTCAATCGCAAGAGTTCTCTGCTCATGAAGCTCTGTGATTGAATAGAAAGCTCGTCTGTTACCAAAAACAAGCTTTGAAGGCCAATCCCGAACGCGCCTGATGGCCGCATCCACACCGGCATCCGTTCATAGACCGATCGTTTCCAAGTCTCCCTATAAGACGCCCCCACTCGCGTCATGGTCGCCAAATCTTCGCGACCAATCCCTATGCCTCTGTCGGTTATCAGCAATGTCACCGGGTGAGTCTGAGCAGTCTCAGCGTCGTCATTCTGCAGAACATCGATTTGTATCGGCAGACGACCAAGAAGAGTCTGAACCTTGGTTCCGTAGGGATTGTCATGCCGATAAATTGTCTCCTCAGGTGCAAGGCCAACTCGTTCGCCCTCGCCGTGCTTCAGCCACGCCAAGATTAGCGTTGCATCGACAGCATTCTGCACAAGCTCACGAAGCGCATCAGCCTCTGACTCATACACAGCAGCCCCTTGGAGAAGCTCAAATACACGGTCCCTCGAAAATTCGAAATTTGGCCGTGAGCGGTTATCAATCAACTCATATCCGGTGAGCTCCGTAACCACACGGCCGATCGTTGGTAACAAGCCGAGCCGCTCGTCCGGCACAATGTCAGCCCAATGCGCCATCTGCCAAGCGATTTCTGAGCGAAGGTATTCGAACCAGTTCTCTGACTCGACGTAGCCCTCGTAAGTGGTACATACGGAGTGAACTTCGATTCGCCTAGGATCTATGCGCAAGTGACGCACGCCGCTGTGTTTATCAATATGTGCATGTGTTTTGGCCGGCAGCTCACCAGCCACGCCCAACATAACCGGACAAAAGCGGTTATCGTCCAAGTCGAGAAGGTCACCCAGACGGAGCATGCAAGCTATGTATCGAGGGTGAATGGTGTCTCTCCCCAGCCCGGATGCTACGTGAGGCAATTCAAGCACGCTTGCTCGGTCTCGCCCATGCATGGCACATATCTGCCCGAGCAACGTGAAAAGACGCGCTGGAATTAGCTCGTTCCGCGGGGAGTCCAAGCCGATGGTATCTTTTGGCGAACGTGCGACCTCGCTCGCTCTCTCTGGGTGTTTGCCCCTGTAAAACTCGGCAAAAGTGAAACCTATTTGGCTTATTAGCAGCACAGGGTTTGAACTACTATTGAAAATATTCCCGCTTTGTAACGCAGCCAAAATCACTTCGGATCCGGCATCACTGTTGCGCGCTGATTGCCGCTGCACGAACGTCCGGAACTCATCGCTCGACCAGTCTTGCAGCTTTTGTTGCTGTGACACGACCATACCAACATCATGCAGGTAGGCAGCCTCTAACATCAGCCACACGTCGGTACCTGAAAGCTGCGCAATTCTTTCCCTACCCAAAACACGCTCAATGTTGGTCAATATCTGGACAGAATGCGACTCATCGTGTCTGCTGTAATGCGGAAACTGGACAGCGATGTTCTGTAAAGCTTTACCTATCAGCTGCTGATCAAAGCCCCACTGTGCGGCCAGAGGCTGCAAAGAAGGATCTTCCTTGCAGGTTTGGTTAAGGCGTTCAATTAGTTGGGTAGACATATTTGATGATGCGGTGGTGAGGCAAGTAGGCAACTGACGGAGTGCAGATTCCTGGTGCCCAACCTTAGTAGACCTGACTATCACGGGGTTTCTGACTGTACGGATTGCGCGAAGGCTTCCGCAATCCCGACTGTTATACGCATGATAGGTTGAACGCCCAGAAGCGTTGCACTGGCCCTCTTTAATCAGGCGCCACAGCTTGGTCTGATAGCAAGGTATCGCACCTACGGTTAGTCCAAAGGTAATTGATGCGTTTCTTGACTAGATCTAGTGCCGAGGCTCCATTACTTCGAATCTGGCGCGCAGTCGCGGTAAGCAAAGGCCCACTCATGAGCTTGAACAGGTATCCACCAGATCGCCGCGACGGCTTTAAGCATCGACTACGCAACCTACACACGCGCCTTCAACCACCCCACAACATCCCCCGTCACCTCATCCCGATTCGTCTCATTCAAGATTTCATGCCGCGCCGCTGGGTACAACTTGACCGTCACATCGGCCACACCGGCATCGCGATACCGCTGCCCCAGTTGCTCCAGTAACACCCCGCCTGCGGCCAGCGGGTCTGCGTCGCCGGATGCGATGAGGATGGGCAGGTCTTTGCGGATGCGCGCAAGTTGTGCGGGGTCGGCCAGCTTGGCGGCAGGCGCGAAGAGTGACGGAATCACGTCCTCCGGCATGTCCCAGCCGCACCACGGGTCGGCCACGTAGGCGTCCACCTCCGCAGCGTCGCGCGACAGCCATTCGTAGCCGGTGCGGTGCTCAAAGCCCGCATTGAAGGCCGCGAGCCCGGCGGGCGCGTCGGCCGGGGCGTTGGCCATGGCGGCGGCGAACAGGTCGAGGGCGGTGGAGCCCGACAGGATGAGGCCGGACCAGGTGGACGAGTGATCCAGGATGGCCGCCTGCGCTGCGAACGAGCCCATGGAGTGGCCGAAAAGGTATACGGGCAGTTGCGGCCCATGCTGCGCGCGCAGCAGCGCGCCGAACTGGGCCACATCGGCAATGAGGCCGCCGAAGCCTGCGCTGCCAAAGTCACCCAGCTTGCCACCTGCCGTGCGCCCATGGCCGCGATGGTCCACGGCGTGGACGATGAAGCCTGCGGCGTTGAGGGCCCGCGCAAAGCGGTCGTAGCGCTCGCCATGCTCGGCAAGGCCGTGGGAGATTTGCACGACGCCCACCGGTTGGCCCGGTGTTTCGGCCCAGGTGTAGGTGGTGACCCGGGTGCCGTCGGCGTGGGACTGGAAGGAGGAGGTGGCAGTGCTCATCGGGCCATTCTGGCACGCAGTTTGGCCGCCACGCCACGATGAAATTGCCACTGGCGTGGCCGCCACCGCTTTCAGCGTGGCGCGCGGGCCGCCTGCAGTGCTGCGCGAATCGCGCTGACCACGGCCTCGGGCTTCTCCAGCGGAATGCCGTGGCCGCTGTCTACCCACACCTGGGTGGAGCCGGGGTAGAGGTGGGCGAAGTCGGCGCGCTTTTGGCGCACATCTTCGGCCAGCGCCGATGAAGCCCCCGGGGTTTGCAGCGCGCTGAGCACGAACACGGGCACCGATGGGTCTACCGGCAGGCTGGCAACGCGTTGCCCGGTGGCGTCCAGCGCTGCCAGCTCTTGTTTGACCACGTCAGAGGTGCCCAGGCGGAAGGCCACCTTCAGCCAGGTGGGCCACAGGTCGGGGTTGCCAGCGCCGCGTATCTGCTCGGGGTGGGTGGAGTCCACCAGCACCAGCGCAGCCACCTCGGCGCGGTATTGGCGCGCATACAGCTGCATGTACAGGCCGCCCAGCGAGTGGCCGACCAGCACATAGGGCGGCGGCAGCTGGCGGGCCCGGAGCAAGGCCCGCAGCTCTTGCACCACCTGCGCCCCATCGCGCGGCTGGGGAGACGCGTCGCTGCGTCCGTAGCCCGCGCGGTGGTAGGCCAGCGCGCGGGTTTCTGCCACGGTGTCGGGCCAGACTTTGGACCACCAGTCCAGCCGGGCGCACAGCCCGTTCTCAAACACCACCACGGGGGTGCCCTGCCCTGCCTGCACGTATTCGACCGTGCGGCCGTCCACCGTGTCGGTGGTGGCGCCGGGCAAGCTGGCGCAACCGCTCAAGCAGGCCGCCAGCAGCAGGCTGGCCCAGTGCCCTCGGTTCATGGTCTCAAGTCCTTTGCATACAGGTTCATGGCCCGCAGGCCAAAGCAGCGCGGTGCCATTGAGAGCGGCTAACAAAACTCAGCGAAGCGGTTCTGGCTAGGCGCTGTGTCGCAGGCAGTACGAGCAGTACGACAAGACACAGCAACGACGCCAGAAGAGTTTTGTTGGCCGCTCTTAGCAGCGCCCTGCTGTGCGCAGCAGTGCATTGCATTCCTTGGCTGCACCGCGGCCCTGTGGCTGAGCAGCCGTGGCCGGAGCCTGTGCGCCGCCGTTGCCCGGCCTGCCCACCATGGCGGTGCAGATGGCATCGGAGTGCGGCGTTTGTCCAAAGCTCATGGCTTTCTGAAAGCCGGTGGCGCCATACAGATAGCACCGGTAGGTTGCGCCGTCGCGGGTGGTGGCG
>NZ_JBKBXG010000130.1:0-10128 GCF_046314175.1 Acidovorax sp.
GTGCCCATGGTGATGGGCCACACGGCTTTGCCGGGTTTTTGTGTCAGCGTATTGTGGAAGGCCCCGGTGGCAGGCCACTCGCTGTTGGCCAGTGCGGATTTGAAAGCGTCGATGGAGGGTTTCACAAAAACACCTTCGGCATTTTTCATCTGCACCGATGCCAGGCCATATACGGCCACATACCCAAAATCCACATAACCGATGGCACCCGCCGTGTCGCGCACACCCTTGGCCACCCCATCGCTCCCCTTGAAGGCCAGAAATCCTTCGGGCCATTGGATGCTTGTCTTGGCCCCGTGGGAAGCCTTCCATTTCGGGCTGACCTTGCCCAGGTAATCGGCGAAGTTGTAGGTGGTGCCCGAGCCGTCGGCACGCACCACCACCTTGATGGGCATATCGGGCAGCGGAGTCTCGGGGTTCAGCGCGGTGATCTCGGGGGCATTCCAGCGGCTGATTTCACCCAGGAAGATGCGGCTGAGCACCTCGCCCGTCAGGCGCAGCTGTGCGTTTTGGACTTTGGGCAGGTTGACGATGGGGCTGATGCCGGTGATGGCCACGGGCAGCGCGAGCAAGCCGTGTTCGATGAGGTCCTTGTGAGGCGGGTAGACATCGGTGGCGCCGAAGCCCACGGCCTGTTGCTGGATCTTTTTCATGCCTGCGCTGGAGCCCACCGGGTCGTAGTCCACCCTGGAGCCGGTGGCTTTGGCGTAGGCCTTGGCCCAGCTGCGGTAGATGGGGGCTGCGGCCGACGAGCCCGCGCCCGTTACGGCTTGTGCCCTGGCCTGGTCCGCCTGCAGCAGTGCAAGTGCCAGCATGAATACGGTATAGATATATTTCATGGATTTTTGTGTGTTGGTTTTAATTAATAAGGATGTGGCTGTGAAATTCTGACCATGGGCCTATGCCCGGGAGGGACATCGGAGTGATTTATGAAGTCTCAGCTTGTCAAAGCGGCGCCGATTTTAACCACTGAAATGAATGGGGAATGTTTATCCCATCGTCATTATTTTGTCACTTGAAACAATTAGTATCAGCCGCGGCAGACGTGGGCCCTTGCTGGCAAGGCGTGCGCGCCAGCTGATGCGGTGGCAATGACTCCGGCTGCCCACCCAGTGAACCTTCATGAGAGATTCAGATGCTTCAAAAAATCAAGATTGGCACCCGGCTGGCGCTGGCGTTTGCAGTGCTTTTGCTGCTGATTTCTGCACTGGCTGCGGGGGGCATCAGCGGTGCCAAGCGCCTGACCGAGCGCAGCGCGGCGCTGTATGGTGACCGCACGGTGCCCCTGGGCGTGCTGGCAGAGATCAGCCACCTGACGCAGCGCAACCGGGTGCTGGTGATGGACATGCTGATGGACCCGGGTACCAGCAACCTGCAGGCCAGCCACGCCGCGTTGACTGCCAACGTGGAGCGCATCCACGCGCTGTGGACGGCGTATTCCGGCAAGGCGCTGGGTGCTGAGGAGCACGGTCTGGCGCAGGCCTTTGCCGATGCCAATGCCACCTACCTGGACAAGGGTCTCATCCCGGCTGCCTCGGCACTGGTGGCAGGCAAGTACGACGATGGTTCCGAGCTTTATATCAACCAGATCCGCCCCAACGCGGCCAAGGTGCAGGACGCCATCGAGAAGCTGGTGGCCCTGCAGATCAACGTGGCGGCGGCAGAGTTTGCCGGCGCACGGGAGATGAGCAACGCCATCCATTGGTGGATGCTGGCGGCCACCGGGCTGGCATTGGTGGTGGGGGCTGCGATGGCCTGGGTCATCACCCGCTCCATCTCGCGCCCTCTGCGACAGGCGGTGGTGCTGGCCCGCACCGTGGCGGGGGGCGATCTGAGCGCGCAGATCGATGTGCGGGGCACGGACGAAACCGCAGAACTGCTGGGCGCCCTGCGGGAGATGAACCACCAGCTGGTGCGCGTGATCACTGAGGTGCGCGCCAGCACCGAGACGGTGGCGCAGGAGGCGGTGCTGATTGCGGGGGGCACCGAAGACCTGGCGCGCCGCACTGAGGTGCAGGCGTCCAACCTCCAGGAGACCGCCGCCTCGATGGAGCAGCTCACCATCACCGTGCAGCACAACACGGACAACGCCCACCGCGCCACCGAGCTGGCCCAAGAGGCCGCCAAGGTGGCCAACGAGGGCGGCAGCGTGATGCGCGACGTGATCACCACCATGCAGGAGATCAGCGTGCAGTCGCAAAAGGTCACCGACATCATCAAGGTGATCGACGACATAGCGTTTCAGACCAACCTGCTGGCCCTCAATGCTGCGGTGGAGGCGGCCCGCGCGGGGGAGCAGGGGCGCGGCTTTGCCGTGGTGGCGGGCGAGGTGCGTGGGCTGTCCCAGCGCAGCAGCACGGCCGCCCGCGAGATCCGGGGCCTGATTGCTGCCAGTGTGCGGGGTGTCGAGCGCGGGTCCACCCTGGTGGGCCAGGCTGGCGAGCGGGTCGCCAGCACTGTGCAGCGGGTGGATGAGGTGATGGCGCTCATCAGCGAGATCAAGGACGCGGGGCAGGAGCAGGCCCGGGGCATCGCGCAGATCGGTGAGGCCGTGCGGCAGCTGGACGCCGCAACGCAGAAAAATGCCGCGCTGGTGGATGACAGCTCGTCGGCATCCGCTGGCATGAAGAACCAGGTCCGGCGCCTGCTGGAGGTGGTCCACCAGTTCAGGCTGGCGCCCGATGGTTCTGTGGATGCTGTGGAAGGGGGCTATGCCGGTGCGCGGCCTTGGCCTGCACTGCCAGCCGGGGCTTCGTCCCCCCGGCAGCTTTCGCTGGCGCCGCGCGCGCTGACTTGACATACCGCACCCGCTCGGCGCAGGTCACCCGATTTTTCTGCTGTTGCGAAGCCACCCTATGAACCGCACGGATGTCCTGATCGCCATTGCAGAGGTGGCCAGAACGGGAGGCGCATCATCGCCGGAAGACGCCATCTCGCAACTGGCCGTCATCATCGATGGCCTGGAGCTGTCCAGCAGCGGGTCTGAGCAGGTGATGGAAATGCTGCTGCGGATTGGAGCCTGCCTGTGGAACCTGCAGCAAGAGCGCATGCGCCTGTAAGGCGATCCCTCTCACTCTCTACTCGCCCAAGGGCTCCTGCGAAGCGATCCGGTCACGCCCCTGGTGCTTGGCCTGGTAAAGCGCCTGGTCTGCGCGGTCGAGCATGTCGCGCAGGCTGCGGTCCGATTGGCGGAAGGTACTCATGCCCAGGCTGGCCGTGATGCCGTAGGCGTGGCCAGCGTCGTCGCTGAGCCGCAGGGCACGAATGCTGTGCAGGATGCGTTTTGCCACTTCCAGGCCTTCGTCCATGCTGGTCAGCGGCAGCAGCACACCAAACTCTTCTCCGCCCAGGCGGCCCACCACGTCGCTGGCGCGCAGCTGGCTTTTGACGGCCTGGGCAAACGCCACCAGGGCGCGGTCGCCTTCCAGGTGGCCAAAACGGTCGTTGATGGATTTGAAATGGTCCAGGTCCAGCATCAGCAGCGTGAGCGGCTCGCCATTGCTGCGTGAGTGTTCATACACCGACTCGGCGCATTCCAGGAACGCGCGGCGGTTGGCCATGCCGGTGAGCATGTCGGTGGTGGCCAGGCGCTGCAGCTCGCGCTCCAGGTTCTTGCGCTGCGTTACATCGCGGTAGATGCCTTCCACCCCCGCAAAATTGCCAGCGTGGTCGTACAGGGCATGGCTGCTGATCGAGATGTCGATCACGGTGCCATCGCGCCGCACCATCTGGCCCGGAAAGTCCGACACCTCGCCTTTTTCCAGGATGGCCGCCTTGAACGCGTCGCGGTCGGTGCTTTGCGGGTAGTAGGACTCGGCCGTGCGGCCCTCAATCTCGTGGGGCTCGTAGCCCAGCACACGGCGCACCCCGGGGCCCACATGCCGCACGATGCCTTGGGCGTCGGTGCGGTAGTAGACGTCCTGCATGTTCTCGAACAGGCGGCGGAAGTTCTGCTCGCTCTCGCGCAACTGGTCTTCGATCTCGCTCTGGTGGGTCATGTCCAGGCCGCACATCAGCACGGCGGGGGCACCCTGCCACTCCACGGCCACGCTGCTGATCAGCACCATGCGCAGGTTGCCTCGCAGGGTGCGTAGGCGAAATTCAGACGGCTTGTTGGGCCGCCCTGCTTGTTCGGGCACGGTGACCTGTTGGACCCGGTGGTTCGAGCGGGCCCGGTCTATGGGGTGGACAAAGTCGTCCGATGGCCTGCCGATGAGACTTGCAGGGTCGGGCGCTTCCAGGAGGTCCAGGCCAGCGGCGTTGGCAAAGCGGATGACGCCTTCCTGGGTGACCAGTACAGCCGCTGGCAGCAGTTGCAGCAGACGGAGGTCGTGGAACATCGTCGTGGAGGTAACGAAAGGTAGTCCGTAATTGTGGCACCGGGGTGGGCCAGTGGGAATCGATATCTGTCACAGGCGGTACCATCGCCCATGAGAAAAATTTTCCAACTCCACGTTGAAGGCAAGAATCGCGACCGCGTTCTGGATGCCGTCAAGCACGAAATCCGCAAGTACATCAAGCGCGAACGGCGCCGCGATCTCCCCGAAGGGGCTGACTTCTGGGACTTTGACTGCCAGTTCGGACGCACCAAGGAAGAGGCCGCCGTGGCGCACCTCTCGGCCCTTACGGGCCTTATCAACGAGTTGGCTGCCGAGGGTGGCACCCAGTTTTACGTCGAAATCCTTGCCAAGCCGGCCAAGCGCAAGCCACGTCTCCCCGGTGAGGCGCAAAGCGCTGACGAGGATGGCATGGACGAGGGCGACGAAGAGGCTTGAATCGCAGGCCGCCTTGGCTGCCGGCTCTCACAGTCCTTCGACAGGCTCCTTTCAGGAGCCTTTTTTGTGGGCGGCGAGAGTGGCTTGCGCCGCTGCAGCGGATGGGGACGATGTGGCAGATGCCCCCGCTTGAGCGCGCAGCTTGTCTTTTTTGCTGGGACGTTTGCCTTTGATGCCGCCAGTGCCCTGGGGATCGGTGGCCGATGCGGGCGCGGGGGCTTCGGTGGGTTCAAAGCCCGCAATCAGCTCGCGCGGCAGGGCAAGGTGCTGGCGTTTTTCGATCAGGCGAAAGTGCGCCTCGGCGTCCGCCGTCACAAAGCTCACCGCCACGCCGCTTTCGCCCGCGCGGCCTGTGCGGCCAATGCGGTGCACATAGTCCACAGCCGAGCGCGGCAGGTCGTAGTTGACCACCGCAGGCAGCTGCGCAATGTCGATGCCCCGTGACGCCAGGTCGGTCGTCACCACCACCTGCCAGCGCTCGTCCTTGAACTCCTGCAGCACCTGCTTGCGCGCGCCCTGGCTCAGGCCGCCGTGGAAGGGCGTGGCAAAGATGCCGGCCTTATAGAGCTTTTCAGCCACATGCTCGGCCGCGTATTGGGTGGCAACGAACACCAGCACGCGCGACCAGTTGTGTTCCTTGACCAGATGGCGCAGCAACTGTGTCCGTCGAATGGCGTCCACCGCAATGGCGCGTTGCTCGATGGCGGGTTCGTTGCCGGGGGTGTGGGGCACCTCCACACGCACCGGGTTTTTGAGCAGACCATCTGCCAGTGCCTGCACGGCGGAGGGGAAGGTGGCCGAGAAAAACAGGTTCTGCCGCTTTTCGGGCAACAGCGCCAGCACACGAGACAGCTCTTCGGCAAAGCCCAGGTCCAGCAGTCGGTCGGCCTCGTCCAGCACCAGGTGCGCCACTGCAGAGAGGCGCAGTGCGTTGTGTTCCACCAGGTCCAGCAGGCGGCCCGGCGTGGCCACCACGATGTCGGCGCCGCCGCGCAGGCCCAGCATTTGGGGGTTGATAGACACGCCGCCAAACACGATGGCGACTTTGAGCGGCTGCTGCAGGTGCTGCGCGAGGCTGCGCAGCACCTCACCCACCTGTGCGGCCAGCTCGCGCGTGGGCACCAGCACCAGGGCGCGCACCCGGCGCGGGCCGCCGGTGGCGCTCAGCTGCAGTTGTTGCAGCAGTGGCAGGGCAAAAGCAGCGGTCTTGCCTGAGCCTGTTTGTGCGGCGCCTAGCAGGTCAGCCCCCTGCAAGATGGAGGGTATGGCAGCTGCCTGAATGGGTGTGGGCGTGGCAAAGCCCGCTTTTTCTGCAGCGTGGACGAGGGCAGGGGACAGACCGAGGGAAGCAAAGGGCATGGAGGCGGCGCTGGAGCTGCGTTGAAAAGGCAACGCACGATAGCGCGAACGGAGAAAGATGGGGGAGATTGTCGCCGCAGTTGCTGTTCTGCCCGGTGCGTGGGCTGGAGAGCGGGCATGCTGGAGCTGGTTGAGAGCCCCCAGGGGGGTCATCGCCCTGATAATCAGGTCGCCGGCGGTTAGCCGGTTTTCCTTTGTTTTCCCCGCACCATGGCCCTCACCCTTGACTCTTCTGCCATCACCCACGGTATCCAGCTGGCGGTGGCCCCCGTGTTTTTGCTCACGGCCGTGTCCGGAATGATCGGCGCCGTGGCGAGTCGGCTGGCCCGCATCATCGACCGGGCCCGCGTGGTGGAAGACCGCGCCCGCGCCAACACCGAGCCCGAGTTCCTCGCCCGCGCCTATAGCGAACTGGCCGACCTGCGCCTGCGCGGGCGGCTGGCCAATGGCTGCATCGGGCTGCTCACGTTCTGCGCGTTCCTGATTGGCACCACCATCATCCTTCTGTTTTTGGGCGAGACCACCAACTTCCAGTCCAACCGGCTGGCCGTGGCGGGTTTTCTGGCGGGGGTGGCGTCGTTTTTGCTGGCGCTGGTGTGTTTTCTGACCGAGACGCTGCTGGCCACCCGCTTGCTCAACTTTCACATGCTGCAGAAAGAAGTGGAAGGGCAAAAGCCATGAAGTCGTTGGCCGATCTGGGCGGCCTGGTGTATTCCACGGAATCCGGCCGCATGTGCCCCACCTGCCGCCAACCCGTGGCGCAATGCACCTGTCAGCAGAACAAGCCCTTGCCCACGGGCGACGGCATTGTGCGTGTCTCGCGCGAAACCAAGGGCCGTGGCGGCAAGGCCGTCACCTTGGTCAAGGGCGTGCTGATGGATGCTGCCGCACTGGAGCAGCTGGGCAAACAGCTCAAGGCCGCCTGCGGCAGCGGTGGGACGGTGAAGGACGGCGTGATTGAAGTGCAGGGCGACCATGTGGAGCGCGTGATGGCCGCACTGCAAAAGCTGGGCCACAAGGTCAAGCGGGCAGGCGGCTGAGGAGGTCTGTCCGATGGACTCGGAAAAATTGCAGCGCCTGGTCACCACCGAGATGCCCTACGGCAAAAACAAAGGCACGCTGTTGGCCGACCTGCCGGGCAACTACCTGAACTGGTTTGCACGCGAGGGCTTTCCCAAAGGCGAGCTGGGGCAATTGCTGGCACTGATGCACGAGATTGACCACAACGGCTTGTCGGACCTGCTCAGGCCGTTGCGCGGTGCGCGCAACGTGACCCCTTGATTTTTTGGTCGTGCGGGGATCCGCCAAGCCCACCGCCAATGGTTGCGCAATGGCCACAACCCTTGGGCGGGGCGTTCTGTGCGCTTGTCAGCCCTTGTTCTGGCCTGAGCTGCCGTGCAAGCCGGCATAGTTGATCGCAATGAGTTGCGCGATGGCGAGAATTTCCGCGCGCGAATGGTCGGATCCTGGAAACATATCCTTCGCCAAGCTTTGGGCTTCTATCACCTGTTTCGTGGCAAATTCGCTGGCCTGATAGAGCCTGCGCTCAAGGGCGATATCCGCATTTTGGGTCATGCTGTTCTCCTGGTGTGTCGGAGTCTCAGTATGACCGCCGATCTGGTACATGGATGGCGGTTTGCCATTGGGGCCGACTTTGAGTGGAGGACCGACGCGCCGACGTATCGAGTGCAGCGAGCCAACTGGCTGGCGACATGAGTAGTCATGGGTAGCGCCCTGCCACCAGGTGGACCGCATGGAGCCTCCATGGCTTCCGGGCGGTCTGCGTGCAGCCATAATCGTGCGCAATAGCAACCCGAGGGAGTACACATGAAGGGCCACATCGCTGCGATCGTCCTGGTCGTTTTGGGCGTGTTTTTTCTGCTGACCAATTTGGGGCTGATCAGCATCAGCCTGCGCGAGCTGCTGCGGGTGTGGTGGCCGGTGGCGCTGATTGCGGTGGGCCTGGCGCTGTTCTTCACGCCCGGCGACAAGAAGAAGTAACTGGCCCTGGCGCAAAGGCCCAGGCCTTGATTCAGTGCCCGCCGTGCCCAGTGTGTTCGCTGTGCGGCGGCACAAACGCCGGGTCGCTGCCAAAGTAGCCCCGGAACAAATTGCGCGCAATGCCATGCGCCGCCACCTGCAGGTCGCGCGCCACCTCGGGGGCAAACAGGCGACTGGTGTGCTGCTGCCATAGCCCCACCCAGGCGGCAAAGTGGGCGGGCGTGACACCCTGCAGTGCCATGTGTTTGCCAAACACATCGCCCTTGAAGCTGCGCGTGCCCAGGACCACGGTGCTCCAGAAGTCCACCAGCCGCTGCAGGTGGGCATCCCACTGGCCATGCAGGGCTTTTTCAAACACCGGGCCCAGCAGCGGGTCCTGGCGCACATCCCCATAAAAACCGTGCACCAGCCGCGTGATGCTTTCCACGCTGGGTGGTGCGTGCGCCCCAAGACCTTCGGTTGGGTTGGTTTGCAGGTTCATGCCTGCAGTGTGCCCGCCCCGCTGCAGGCGCACCCTGACGGACCGCAACCTTGTGAGGGTGCCGCGCTGGCTTCGAACTGGGGAAACAGCACGTTGTTTTCCAGGTGGATGTGGTTGATGAGGTCATCGCCCAGCTGCGCAATGCCTGCGTACAGCGCACGCCAGGTATTGCAGGCGCCTTGCGGGGGCGTGGCGTCGTTGGTCAGGGCGTTGAGCTTGTCCAGCGCTTCGCCATGGTCCACGTGTTCGGCGCGCATCATGCCGATGGGCTGGCCCACAAAGGGGTTGCCGCCGCTCTTGAGCATGGGGAACAGCACCTGTTCTTCCTTGAGCATGTGCGACAGCAGTTCTTCGTGCATCGTTTCCAGGTGGTCGGCCAGCCCGGCCGGCACCTGCGGATTGTCGCGGTGCACGGCCTCCACGCGGCGGGCCATGCGGATCAGCTCGGGCAGCTGCTGGCGGTGCACCTCGTGGTAGCGCGCCAGGATGTGGTCGATGAGCGCGCTGGGCGATGCGGCTTCGGGCACGGCGTCGCTGCGTTGCAGAGCCGCCAGCTCGGCCAGCACGGCGTTCGCGTCCAGCCCCTTGTCGGCAGCCGCCTTGGACAGGCTCACCTGGCCGCCGCAGCAAAAGTCGAGCTTGAGCCGCCGAAAAACCGCCGTGGCACCGGGCAGTTGCACCGCGATCTGGCCGATCTGCTGGTCGGCGCTGAGCGGGGCGGGGTGGGCGGAGGCAGCTTCCAGATGGTCAACACGGGCATTCATGGCAGGTCCTTTTAAAGATTCATTTGATGTGAATATTTTATTCAATAAAATTCGTCCTGCATACCTCTTTCAATTGACCTGCGGCAAAAACCATGCGCCTGACCCAATGGACCGACTACACGCTGCGCGTGCTCATGTACTGCGCAGCCACCGAAGGCCGCGAGCAACCTGTAACGATCATCGAGGTGGCCGAGGGCTACGGCATCTCGCGCAGCCACCTGATGAAGATCGTGCAGCAGCTGGCCGCCCAAGGGCTGCTGGAGACCACGCGCGGGCGGGGCGGTGGCATGCGGCTGATGGTGCCGGCGTCGGCCATCAACATCGGCGCCGTGGTGCGTGCCACCGAGACCGACTTCAACCTGGTGGAATGTTTTGATCCCGGCACCAACCAGTGCCGCCTGAGCAACCACTGTCGCCTCAAGGGCGTGCTGTGGCAGGCCATGCAGGCCTACCTGGCGGTGCTGGACAGCGTGACTCTGGCCGACCTGATGGCACCGGCCGCTGCGGGTGGGTCGGCTGCACGCGCCCTGCTGCCCACGGTGGCGCTGCCCCAGGGCGGCGGCGCCATGCGCAAGCGCGCCCCCGTTGCCGGGTTGCCCTCCAAACCCGAAAATATTGAATAAAAATGGCTCTCTTCCGTTTCGGGTGGAACGCCACATTCCCCACCAGAGCCATGGTCAGGCCCTTGCTTTTCGCAAAGGGCTGCCTGGCAGGTGAGTGAGCTTGCCCGCAATCAGGAACGCCATGG
>NZ_JBKBXG010000131.1:0-9901 GCF_046314175.1 Acidovorax sp.
TGGCAGCACGCAGTGCCTCCGCAGCACCTTCCCAGGCCCACCCCTCGGCCCACCAGCCCCTGGCCGAGCGCCTGCGGCCCCGCACGCTGGGCGAGGTGATCGGGCAGCAGCATGTGCTGGGTCCGGGCATGCCGCTGCGCCTCGCCTTTGAATCGGGCCGCCCGCACAGCTGCATCCTCTGGGGTCCTCCGGGTGTGGGTAAGACCACCATCGCACGCCTGATGGCCGATGCGTTCGACGCGCAGTTCATCAGCATCAGCGCCGTGCTGGGCGGGGTCAAGGACATCCGCGAAGCGGTGGAGCGCGCCGAGGCCGCACGTGACGGGCTGATGCAGCAGCGCACGATCGTCTTCGTGGATGAAGTGCACCGCTTCAACAAGAGCCAGCAGGACGCCTTCTTGCCGCATGTGGAATCAGGCCTGTTTACCTTCATTGGCGCGACCACCGAGAACCCGTCTTTCGAGGTCAACTCCGCACTCCTGTCTCGCGCTGCGGTGTACGTGTTGCAGCCGCTGTCCGAACAGGATTTGAAGCAAATAGTGGCCCTGGCGCAGGCGGAGAAAGCGCTGCCAGCTATCGAAGATGTAGCAATCGACCGCCTGGTGGCCTATGCCGATGGCGATGCCCGGCGCCTGCTTAACACGCTCGAGACCCTGGCCATGGCGGCCACCCAGGAGAAGCTGGACGAAATCACCGATGCCTGGCTGCTCAAAGTGCTGGGCGAACGCATGCGCCGCTACGACAAAGGCGGCGAGCAGTTCTACGACACCATCAGTGCGCTGCACAAATCCGTGCGCGGCTCCGACCCTGATGCCGCGCTGTACTGGCTGGTGCGAATGCTCGACGGCGGTGCCGACCCGCGCTACATGGCGCGGCGCCTGGTGCGCATGGCCAGCGAGGACATCGGCTTGGCCGACCCCCGCGCGCTGCGCCTGGCTCTGGACGCGACCGAGGTGTACGAGCGACTGGGCACGCCCGAGGGCGAACTGGCTCTGGCCGAATGTGTGGTGTATCTGGCTGTGGCGCCCAAGTCCAACGCGGTCTACAAGGCCTACAACGCCGCACGTGCGTGGGTCAAGCAAGACGGAACCCGCCCGGTGCCTATGCACCTGCGCAACGCGCCCACCAAGCTGATGAAACAACTCGACTACGGCAAGGGCTATCGCTACGCGCACGACGAAGAGGGTGGGTTTGCAGCAGGGGAGAGCTACCTGCCGGAAGGCATGCCTGATCCCGCGTTCTACCAACCCGTGGAGCGGGGGCTGGAGATCAAGATCGCGCAGAAGATGCGCGGCCTGCGGGAGCGCAATGCATCCGCAGGGCAGGGCGGAGACTTTGACGAGGAATCCTGATCCGTCGGTCCGACGCGGTCGCACCAGAAAGTCCTTTTGCCGCCTTATGCCGATTTGGCATGGTTCAGGTAATAAGTTTGCACATCAATTTTCCTGTGTGCATCAAGTTTTCTTATGAATTGCGTTGCCCGCTGATAGGGGGCGAAACCCGAGGGAAAACCCCGCCCAGCTTGAACGGGGGCGCTTGTGACTACTCGCTACAATCCCGTCCACAAACCCGCACAGCTGCATTTCTGGCGGGTTTTTTGCTAGATGCCAGTCGGGCCCACAAGGCTGTACCGATTCCGGTGCCAAAGCGGTGGGTACGTCACAAACGAAGGACTTCTCTTATGGAAATTTTGCTGCAACAGATCATCAACGGTCTGGTACTGGGCAGCATGTACGCCTTGATAGCCTTGGGCTACACCATGGTGTACGGCATTATTCAACTGATCAATTTTGCCCACGGTGAGGTGCTGATGATCGGCGCTCTGACCAGTTGGAGCTGTATTGGAATGATGCAAGCTGCCATGCCCGGCGCGCCCGGCTGGCTCATCCTGCTGCTGGCCACCATCATTGCCTGCATCGTGGCCGCCACTCTCAACTTTGTGATCGAAAAAGTGGCCTACCGGCCGCTGCGTAACAGCCCGCGCCTGGCTCCCCTGATCACTGCCATTGGTATGTCGATCTTGCTGCAGACGCTGGCCATGATCATCTGGAAGCCCAACTACAAGCCTTATCCAACGATGCTGCCCAGCGCACCGTTTGAAATCGGTGGCGCTTACATCACCCCCACGCAGATCCTGATTCTGGGCGTGACGGCAGTGGCCCTGGCCTCGCTGATGTACCTGGTCAACCACACCAACCTGGGCCGCGCGATGCGCGCCACGGCCGAGAACCCCCGCGTAGCCTCGCTAATGGGTGTGAAGCCCGACATGGTGATTTCTGCGACCTTCATCATCGGCGCCATTCTGGCGGCGGTGGCGGGCATCATGTACGCGTCTAACTACGGTACAGCGCAGCACACTATGGGCTTCCTGCCAGGCCTCAAGGCCTTCACGGCGGCGGTGTTTGGCGGTATCGGCAACCTGGCGGGTGCGGTGGTGGGCGGCATTTTGCTGGGCCTCATCGAAGCCATCGGATCGGGCTACATCGGCACCCTGACGGGCGGCCTGCTGGGCAGCCACTACACCGACATCTTTGCGTTCATCGTGCTCATCATCATCCTGACGCTGCGCCCCTCGGGCCTGCTGGGTGAGCGTGTGGCCGACCGCGCCTGAGGAGCCCCACACCATGAAGATACAGAACACCAAAACCAACTGGATCCTCGGCGCCATCGCGCTGCTGGTGCTGCCGCTGATCCTGCAATACTTTGGCAACGCCTGGGTTCGCATTGCCGACCTGGCTCTGCTGTATGTGCTTCTGGCACTGGGCCTGAACATCGTGGTCGGCTACGCCGGCCTGCTGGATCTGGGCTACGTGGCGTTCTACGCCGTGGGCGCCTACCTGTTTGCGTTGATGGCTTCGCCGCACCTTGCAGACAACTTTGCGGCCTTTGCCGCCATGTTCCCTAACGGGCTGCACACCTCGCTGTGGCTGGTCATCCCGTTGGCGGCATTGCTAGCGGCGTTCTTCGGGGCGCTGCTCGGGGCGCCCACGCTCAAGCTGCGTGGCGACTACCTGGCCATCGTGACACTGGGCTTCGGTGAAATCGTCCGCATCTTCCTGAACAACCTCGACCATCCTGCCAACCTGACCAACGGCCCCAAGGGCCTGGGCCAGATCGACTCGGTCAAGATTTTCGGGCTGGACCTGGGCAAGCGCCTGGAACTGTTTGGCTTCGACATCAGCTCGGTGACGCTGTACTACTACCTGTTCCTGGTGCTGGTGGTGATTTCCGTGATCATCTGCTACCGCCTGCAAGACTCGCGCATCGGCCGTGCCTGGATGGCCATCCGTGAAGACGAAATTGCCGCCAAGGCCATGGGTATCAACACCCGCAACATGAAGCTGCTGGCTTTCGGTATGGGTGCTTCGTTTGGTGGCGTGGCGGGCTCGATGTTCGGTGCCTTCCAGGGCTTCGTGTCGCCCGAGTCGTTCAGCCTGATGGAGTCGGTCATGATCGTCGCCATGGTGGTGCTGGGCGGTATCGGCCACATCCCCGGCGTGATTCTGGGTGCCGTGCTGCTGTCGGCCCTGCCCGAAGTGCTGCGTTATGTGGCAGGCCCGCTGCAGGCCATGACCGACGGCCGTCTGGACTCCGCCATCCTGCGCCAGCTGCTGATTGCGCTGGCCATGATCATCATCATGCTGTTGCGTCCCCGTGGTTTGTGGCCTGCGCCCGACCATGGCAAGAGCCTCACGCAGAAGACCTGAACACCGCAGAAAGTTAGAACATGGCAGAGAACATTCAGAAATCAGCCAGCGATGTGGTGCTGCGGGTTGCCGGCATTTCCAAGCGCTTTGGCGGTTTGCAAGCCCTCTCGGACGTGGGCATCACCATTGAGCGTGGCCAGGTCTATGGCCTGATCGGCCCCAACGGTGCGGGCAAGACCACGTTCTTCAACGTGATCACCGGCCTGTACACGCCGGACAGCGGCACCTTCGAGCTGGCGGGCAAGCCTTACGAGCCCACAGCCGTGCATGAAGTGGCCAAGGCCGGCATTGCACGCACTTTCCAGAACATCCGCCTGTTTTCGGACATGACGGCGCTTGAAAACGTGATGGTCGGTCGGCACATTCGCACCAAATCGGGCCTGTTGGGGGCTGTGCTGCGCACCAAAAGCTTCAAGGAAGAAGAAGCGGCCATCGCCAAGCGCGCCCAAGAGCTGCTTGAGTACGTGGGCATCGGCAAGTTTGCCGACTACAAGGCGCGCACGCTGAGCTACGGTGACCAGCGCCGCCTGGAGATCGCCCGTGCCCTGGCTACCGACCCGCAGCTGATCGCCCTGGACGAGCCCGCTGCGGGCATGAACGCCACTGAAAAGGTACTGCTGCGCGAGCTGATCGACCGCATCCGCAACGACAACCGCACCATCTTGCTCATCGAACACGATGTGAAGCTGGTGATGGGCCTGTGCGACCGCGTGACGGTGCTCGACTACGGCAAGCAGATCGCCGAAGGCACGCCTGCCACCGTGCAGAAGAACGAAAAAGTGATTGAGGCCTATCTGGGCACCGGAGGACATTGAGAATGGCCGAAAAATCCAACAAGGTACTGCTGCAGGTCAAGGGCCTGAAAGTGGCCTACGGCGGTATCCAGGCCGTCAAGGGCGTGGACTTTGAAGTGCGCGAAGGCGAGCTGGTCTCGCTGATCGGCTCCAACGGCGCTGGCAAGACCACCACCATGAAGGCCATCACCGGCACGCTGCCACTGGGTGATGGAAGCATCGAGTACCTGGGCGAGAGCATCAAGGGCAAGGGCGCGTGGGACCTCGTCAAAAAAGGCCTCGTGATGGTGCCGGAAGGCCGTGGCGTGTTTGCGCGCATGACCATCACCGAAAACCTGCAGATGGGCGCCTACATCCGCCGCGACAAGGCGGGCATCCTGGCCGACATCGAGAAGATGTTCACCATCTTCCCGCGCCTGCGTGAACGCAAGGACCAGCTGGCCGGCACCATGTCCGGCGGCGAGCAGCAAATGCTGGCCATGGGCCGTGCGCTGATGAGCCAGCCCAAGGTGCTGCTGCTGGACGAGCCCTCCATGGGCCTGTCGCCCATCATGGTGGACAAGATCTTTGAAGTGGTGCGCGATGTGTACGCCCTGGGCGTCACGATCTTGCTGGTGGAGCAGAACGCCAGCCGTGCGTTGGCCATTGCCGACCGCGGCTACGTGATGGAGTCTGGCCTGATCACCATGTCCGGCCCTGGCCAGCTGCTGCTGAACGATCCGAAGGTGCGTGCTGCCTACCTGGGCGAGTAAACCCATGCATTGAGCCGGGCTGCAAGACAGGCTCAGGCATCCCTAAAAAAGGGCGCGAACCTCTCGGATCGCGCCCTTTTTTGATTCGCTTTTCTTTATCTGCGCATTGCCCAGATTTAGAAGCGGTACTGCAGACCCACCGTGGTCAGCTTTACGTCGGCATCGCCGTCCGAGAACTTGAAGCGGTGGTTTTCCCATTCCACCACGGCGGCCCATTGCGGTGTAAAGGCCCAGCGCGCGCCCACTCCGTAGGACAAGCCGAAACCGTCTTCTTTGCCTGTCTGCACGCCCGTGCCCATGACACCGGAGGTGCGGGTGCGGCCATAGGTGGTGCCCACCTTGCCAAACACGTCAAACTGCTCGCTCAAAGGTGCGCGGCCGACCAGGCTCAGGTTGAAGCCATGCGCCTTGGTGTCGCCACCCAGACGGTGCGCTTTGCCAGCGTTCAAGTAGCCAAACTCCACGCCCATATTGGGGTGAAAGAACCCGCCAGTAGTGAGCTTGAGCGGGCTGCCGGACGTGTCTGAGCCCAGGCCTGCGGGCCCGGTGTTCAGGTCGTATTTGGAGCGGCCGCCACTGATGCCGACATAGCCGTCCTGCGTGTACGGCACGATAGAGGATTGATCTGCGCGAGCGGGTGCGTTGGAGGAGTTGGTGGTCTGTGCCTGTGCGCTGACGGCAGCGCAAGCGACGGCCAGGGCCACGGGGAGAAGGCGGAAAGAGGGGGGCATCGATCGGGGTCCTTGGGGTCGGTGAAGGATAAAAACGGACAGTTCGCGCGTGAGATCCTCTTGAAACTCTCTTGATGGATGTCTTGAGAACTTTGGAAAGCCCCGCGCGCGCAGCGAAATTCCAATTTAGGGGTCACAAGGTCTGGCGCCTGTGGTCCCGCATGGCGCCTTGCCGTAGGACCGGGCTGACGCTGTGGCTGATTCACGCAGCGCAGGGGCGGCAGGGGCAAAAGTGCCTGGACCTGCTTGCATGGTTTGCTATGTTTTGTATAGCTGTCAGCGCTTTCGTATCAAGCGCTAGAGCCCATTTTTATTCATAATCCGTACTTGGCGTACCTTCTTGGCTGCGCCGGGCCCCCTGCTTGTTTCACGTTCCCCAGGCACCACCATGACTGCCCTGCAATCCTTGCCCATTTCTCTCCAGACCATCCTGTTGCTGGTGGCCAGTAACGTCTTCATGACCTTCGCCTGGTATGGCCACCTCAAGAGCCTGGCCACATCGCCCTGGTATATCGCTGCCCTGATCAGCTGGGGCATTGCGCTGTTTGAGTACCTTCTGCAGGTGCCTGCCAACCGCATTGGCTACACGCAGTTCAACGTGGGGCAGCTCAAGATCATGCAAGAGGTGATCACGCTGGCGGTATTCGTTCCCTTTGCGGTGTTCTACATGGGGCAGCCCCTGAAATGGGACTACCTCTGGGCGGGCCTGTGCCTGGTGGGGGCGGTGTATTTCATTTTTCGCGGAGCTTGAGGAAGGGCGCCGAACCAGACGCAGGTGCGAGGAACAAGGGGGCGGCCCTGTCGGGGCGCAGGGTTAAACTCCGAGAGTCACAAAATAGTCATGTAAATGACATGATTTTGTCATTTTTCAGAAATATGACCCCGATCCAGGAGCTCCCATGCTGTTTGCCAAGCTGTTGCCACGCGAGGGCAACTTTTTCGAAATGTTCAACCAGCATGCGGACCGCATCGTGGAGGCCGCCCGGGCCTTTTCGCAACTGGTGGCCAACTATAACGACCAGCATCTGCGCGACAAGTACAACCAGGACGTGGACAACGCAGAACGTGCCGCTGACCGCGTGACGCACGAGGTGAACAAGGCCATCCACAAGACCTTCATCACCCCCATTGACCGCGAGCAGATTCACACGCTGATCAACACCATGGACGACGTGGCCGACCTGATCCAAGACTCGGCCGAGACCATGGCGCTGTACGACGTGCGCCACATGACGGAAGAGATCACCCGTCTCACGGACCTGAGCCTCAAGTGCTGCGAGCGCCTGCGCGATGCCGTGAAGCTGCTCGACAAGATCGCCGACCCGGCCGTGGCCGAGGCGGCGCTCAAGACCTGCGAGGAAATCGACAAGCTCGAATCCGACGCCGACCGCGTGATGCGCAGCGCCATGAGCAAGCTCTTCCGTGAGGAGCCCGATGTGCGCGAGGTGATCAAGCTCAAGGCCATTTATGAGCTGCTGGAGACCATCACCGACAAGTGCGAGGACGTGGCCAATTGCATCGAGGGCATCGTCCTCGAGAACTCCTGATTCCCGCGGGCTGATCAGCATGGAAACCGTACAAACGGCCCTGTGGGTTGTGGTGATGCTCGTGGCGCTGGCGATCCTGTTCGACTTCATGAACGGGTTTCACGACGCCGCCAATTCGATCGCCACGGTGGTGTCCACCAGGGTGCTCAAGCCGGGGCAGGCGGTGCTGTTCGCAGCATTTTTCAACTTCATCGCCATCTTCGTCTTCCACCTGAGCGTGGCGGCCACCGTGGGCAAAGGCATTGTCCAGCCCGGCGTTGTCGACACGCACGTGGTGTTTGGCGCCCTCGTGGGCGCCATCAGCTGGAACGTGATCACCTGGTACTACGGCATCCCCAGCAGCTCGTCGCACGCGCTGATCGGGGGCATCGTGGGTGCGGTGATCGCCAAGGCGGGTGCGGGTGCATTGATTTCGTCCGGTATTTTGAAAACGGTGGCGTTCATCTTCGTGTCGCCCCTTCTCGGATTTTTGCTGGGCTCGCTCATGATGGTGGCGGTGGCATGGATCTTTCGCCGCGCGCGCCCTAGCCGGGTGGACAAGTGGTTCCGCCGGCTGCAGCTGGTATCGGCCGGTGCGTACAGCCTGGGCCACGGCGGCAATGACGCGCAAAAGACCATCGGCATCATCTGGCTGCTGCTGATTGCCACGGGCTACACGGCGGCGTCCGATGCATCGCCACCCGTGTGGACCATCGTGAGCTGTTATGCCGCCATCGGCCTGGGCACCATGTTTGGTGGCTGGCGCATCGTAAAGACCATGGGCCAGAAAATCACCAAGCTTAAGCCTGTGGGCGGCTTCTGCGCCGAAACGGGCGGCGCCATCACGCTGTTCATGGCCACCATGCTGGGCATTCCGGTGTCCACCACGCACACCATTACCGGCGCCATTGTGGGTGTGGGTTCCACACAGCGCGCCAGTGCGGTGCGCTGGGGGGTCGCGGGCAACATCATCTGGACGTGGATTCTGACCATCCCTGCCAGCGCGTTTATGGCGGCAGTCGCCTACTGGATCAGCCTGCAGATCTTCTGATGCAGGTGCCGCTGGCGTGAGGCGATTGCTATTTAATGTATAGCTGGTTGCGCCGTCTGGATAAGCGCTAACGCCCCATTTGAATAAAAATTCATTGGGGCGCTTGTCTGTCGTCTGTCCGTCTGCGACGGTGGTCCGCCGCGTGGGCACTACTGCGATATCTTTCGGGCTTCTTCGATCTGGTACTCAAAATACCGCTGAAAGCTGAAAGCCAGGCTGGCCATCAGCGTCGTGGTGCCAAACAGCAGCGACACCACGATGGCGCCAATGGTGATCCATTGGGTCCGGCCAGGGGCTGCGTCGGGCGCCGCAGTGGGGTTGTAGCGCGCGTTCCAGGCTTCGGGGGTCTTGAGCGCAAACAGGATGGCCTGCAATGCGCAGCCCGCGATGGTGAAGCCAAGCAACGGAATCAATACCCAGCTGTAGTGGTCGTCCTGGCCCAATGCCTGCACCCGCTGAATGCCGTAGATGCCCAGCGCGGTAGGTATGGGCAGCAGCCAGCCGAGCATGTCGGTGAGGCCGTGCAGATAAAAGCGGTGCAGGCCCAGCGGCCCGCCCAGGAAGGCGAGCCAGGCCGCCACGGTTTTGTTTTTCATGGGCGCATTATTCCTCGTCGTGCCGCGCCACATTGAATAGGCGGCCCCGCTGCAGGGCTAGCAACCCGGGCAGCGGCGGGCCGCACGGGATCATTCTGGCGACGTGGTGTCGCCTGCGCCCAAGATTTTTTCCATCAGCACAATGTCACGCCAGGCGCCGAACTTCCAACCCATGGAGCGCATCACGCCCACATCGGTAAAACCCAGCGCCCGGTGCACGCCAATCGAGCCCGCGTTGGCAGAGTCGCCAATCACGGCCAGCAGCTTGCGCACACCGGCCGCCTCGGCCTGCACCGCCAGCTCGGCCAGCAGCTTGCGGCCCAGGCCCATGCCGCGGGCTTTTTCGGCAATATAGATGGAGTCTTCGGCCGAAAACCGATAGGCCGGGCGGGGCTTGAACCAGTTTGCGTAGGCAAACCCGAGCACCTCGCCGTCCTTCTCTGCCACCAGCCAGGGCAGGCCGCGCGCCAGTACATCAGCGCGGCGGCCAGCCATGTCGGTTTCAGACGGCGGGTCAATTTCGAAAGTGCCCGTGCCGTGCAGCACATGGTGTTGGTAAATGGAGGTAATTGCAGCGATATCGCTGTCGATGCTGGAACGAATATTGGGCATGGAAGAGGGAAATGGATATAATCGCGGGCTTTGCAGCGTGTCGCTGGCCGGGTGGCCATGTCGCGTGTCTCAAGCGTTGCGAATATGGTTGCGAACACTGTGGCTCAAGGCAAATGTTGCCGGAGTTCACCA
>NZ_JBKBXG010000132.1:0-9769 GCF_046314175.1 Acidovorax sp.
AAGGCCTGATCGAGCGCGGCATTGCCGACGGCGCCACGCTGGAGCTCGATGGCCGCAAGCCCGTGGTGCCCGGCTATGAAAAGGGCAACTTTGTGGGCCCGACGATCTTCTCGAACGTGAAGCCCGGCATGGCCATCTACGACCAGGAAATCTTTGGCCCCGTGCTGGCCTTGGTGCCCGCCGCCGACATCGACGAAGCCATCGAGTTCATCAACGCCAACCCCAACGGCAATGGCACTGCCATCTTCACCCAGTCGGGTGCGGCAGCGCGCAAGTTCCAAGAAGAGATCGACGTGGGCCAGGTCGGCATCAACGTGCCAATCCCCGTGCCAGTGCCACTGTTCTCGTTCACCGGCTCGCGCGCTTCCAAGCTGGGTGACTTGGGCCCCTACGGCAAGCAGGTCGTGATGTTCTACACGCAGACCAAGACGGTAACGGCCCGCTGGTTTGATGACAGCACGGTGAGCCAGGGTGTCAACACCACAATTAGCCTGAAATAACCCCCTGAGCGGCTGCGCCGCTTCCCCCTTTTCTCTGCATCGCTGCGCCATGCGGAAGGGGGACGCCACCCGTGCCTGAACCGTGAGATGGCGGCCCTTGCACGGTGGCGCTGGCGTTGGGCCGCGCCGGTTTTGACTGCATTGGTCGGTGGTAAAAGCAGGACATGCAAATTTTCAAACTGAAGAATTGGGTGTCAGCGGTGGCCGTAACTGCAACCGCCGGGGGTGCGTTGTTGCTGAGCCCGGGTGTTTTCGCCCAGGCAGGCGCCGCGTGCCGCGACGCCGGTAGCCTGGAAGAGACCAACGCGTGCGCAGTCAAGGCCTACCAGGTCGCGGACACGCAGATCGCCATCCTCTACGGTGATGTGATGCGCGCCCTGTCGGCCCATGAACGCCCCCAGCTGCGCCAGGAGCACACCAACTGGCAGCGCGACCGCATCACGCGCTGCAAGCAGGCCACACGCGCCAGTGAGTCAGAACCCGAGTGGCCGCGCCTGTACCACGACTGCCTCACCGCAGAGACCGAGAACCGCCGCAGAGGCCTGATGCGCTGGCTGACGCTGGACCATCCGTCTGCCAAGCCTTAAAAACTTCACCCCAGAACAACAAGAACCAACGAGACAAGCAGTATGGACTTTGAACTCACCGAAGAACAACGCGCCTTTGCCCAGACGGCCCGCGACTTTGCACAAGCTGAGTTCGCACCCCACGCCGCGCACTGGGACGAGGAAGGCATCTTCCCGCGCGAGGCGATTGCCAAGGCGGGCGAGCTGGGCTTTTGTGGCCTGTACGCGCCCGAAGCCGCCGGTGGCCTCGCCCTGCCCCGCCTGGACGCCACGCTGGTCTTTGAAGAAATGGCGGCTGTGGACCCCAGCACCACCGCCTTCATCACCATCCACAATATGGCCACCTGGATGCTGGGCACCTGGGCCACGCCCGCCGTGCGCGACCACTGGGGCCCGCTGCTGACCACGGGTGAAAAGCTCGCCAGCTACTGCCTGACCGAACCCGGCGCAGGGTCCGACGCCGCATCGCTCAAGACCCGCGCCGAGCTGTTGGGCAACGAATACGTCATCAACGGCAGCAAGGCCTTCATCAGCGGCGCAGGCAGCACCGACGTGCTGGTGCTCATGGCCCGCACCGGCGATGCGCAATCGGGCGCCAGCGGCATCAGCGCCTTTGCCGTGCCCGCCGATGCGCCCGGCATCAGCTACGGCAAGAAGGAACAGAAGATGGGCTGGAACAGCCAGCCCACCCGCACCATCAGCTTTGACAACGTACGCATCCCCGCCGACCACCTGCTGGGCCGCGAGGGCGAAGGCTTCAAGATCGCCATGAAGGGCCTGGACGGCGGCCGCATCAACATCGCCACCTGCTCCGTGGGTGCGGCGCAAGGCGCGCTCAACGCCGCCCAGCAGTACATGCAAGACCGCAAGCAGTTCGGCAAACCCATCGCCAGCTTCCAGGCGCTACAGTTCAAGCTGGCCGACATGGCGACCGAGCTGGTGGCCGCGCGCCAGATGGTGCGCCTGGCCGCCAGCAAACTCGACGCCGGTGCGCGCGACGCATCCACCTACTGCGCCATGGCCAAACGTTTTGCCACCGACGCAGGCTTCACCGTCATCAACGACGCCCTGCAGTTGCACGGCGGCTACGGCTACATCCGCGAGTACCCGCTGGAGCGCCTGCTGCGCGACGCGCGCGTACACCAGATTCTGGAAGGCACCAATGAAATCATGCGGGTGATCATTGCGCGGCGCATGCTGGATGGGGATGCGACGGAGGTGATTCGCTGAGCGCTTACTCCTGTTTTCATAGCGGCTAGCGCCTATCCAACGGGCGGTAGCAGTCTATTTGAATCAGAACCCATGCCCGCCCGCCCCCTCTCCGACGAAACCCTGCACCTGATTGACGCCGTCCGCACGGCGCTCGCGCACCGCAGCGACGTGGAAGAACGGACCATGTTCGGCTGCTACTGCTTCTTTGTGGACGGCAAGTTGTGCATTGGCATCAAAGGTGAAGAGCTGCTGGTGCGCCTGCCACCGGACCGCCACGGCGAACTGCAAGAGATGCAGAACACCCGCGAACTATCGCCCGGCGGCGGCATGCAGGGCTACTTCTGGGTGGAGCCCAACGGCTACGCCACGCGCGCGCAGTGGAACTACTGGGTCGAAGAAGCCCTGGCTTACAACCCTCTGGCCAAGGCCTCTCCGCGCAAGAAGAAAACAACCAACACTCCGGCTGCAGCGAAGAAAGCACCCGCCAGCACCGGCACCAAGCCGAAGACAAAAGCCGCCGCCAAGAAGCACAGCATCTTCGAAGCCGACGACTGATCTGCCCCCCCCTACTGGAGCCCACCACCATGCCCCTTCGCATCGTCCGCCTTGGCACCCCGCGCGCCGCCGGGGAAGGCACCCGCATCGGCACCGTGCGCCGCCCGCCACGTGGCGTGCCCAAGGCCGAGTTCGCCACCCGCGACTACTACGACGTGTGGTACCCCCTGCTCTCCCCCAGCGCCGACCTCATGGCCCAGGGCCAGCAGGTGCCCAGCGGCCAAGAAGGCGACAAGGCGTGGGAGGCCTTCGCCAAACAGTTCCGCAAAGAACTGGCCCAGCCCGAGGCCAGCCGCACGCTCGATTTGCTGGCCGCGCTGTCGCACCACAGCGCCATGTCGCTGGGCTGCTACTGCGAGGACGAAGCCCGCTGCCACCGCTCGGTGCTGCGCGCCGAGCTAGCCAGCCGTGGGGCCGACATCAGCCCCTAGATTTCAAGCTTTTTTGGCCGTTACCGCTCTATCGACAAGCCTTTCTAGCTATCAAATTCATACCAAAACCGTACCCCTTCCCTTTCACCATCACAACGACATCCAGGAGCAACACAGCATGAAAATCGCATTCATCGGCCTCGGCAACATGGGCGGCCCCATGGCACACAACCTGCACAAGGCAGGCCACGAAGTGCGCGCATTCGACCTCTCGCAACCCGCCCGCGACAAGCTGGCCGCAGACGGCGTGCCCATCGCCGCCGACGCAAAGGCAGCCGTCGCAGGTGCCGAAGTCGTCATCAGCATGCTGCCCGCCAGCCAGCATGTGGAAGGCCTGTTCCTCGGCGCGGGCGAGCTGCTGGCCCAGTTGCCTGCGGGCACGCTGATCATCGACTGCTCCACCATCGCAGCCGCCACCTCCCGCAAAGTGGCCGAGGCCGCCAAGGCCAAGGGCGTGGCCTTTATCGACGCGCCCGTCTCCGGCGGCACCGGCGGCGCCATCGCAGGCACCCTTACCTTCATGGTGGGCGGCGACGCTGCCGACCTGGAACGCGCCCGCCCCGTGCTCGAAAAAATGGGCGCCAACATCTTCCACGCAGGCAGCGTGGGCGCAGGCCAGACAGCCAAGATCTGCAACAACATGCTGCTGGGCATCCTGATGGCCGGTACCAGCGAAGCCATCGCGCTGGGCGTAGCCAACGGCCTGGACCCCAAGGTGCTGAGCGAAATCATGCGCCGCAGCTCGGGCGGCAACTGGGCGCTGGAGAAGTACAACCCCTTCCCCGGCGTGATGGAAACCGCCCCTGCCAGCAAGGGTTACGCGGGTGGGTTTGGGACGGACCTGATGCTGAAGGACCTGGGCTTGGCGCAGGAGAATGCGATGGCGGTGAAGGCTGCTACGCCGCTGGGGGGGATGGCGCGCAATTTGTATGCGGCGCACAGCCTGGCGGGGCATGGGGGGCTGGATTTTTCCAGCATTATTAAGATGGTGCAGAAGGGGTAATCACTCTTCCGCCAAATAAAAAATGCCAGCGTCTGCTGGCATTTTTTATGAGCAAACAGAGATTCTTATAACGGCAGCACCATAGCCCATTCCAGTCATGGTCGGTAGCCGGTTTCAGCGCCGAATCAAATTATGTGCATCTAGAAAATCTTTAATTTCTCGAGATAAATCTGTGCTAGGGGTAGCAAAGAGATTGCGCGCAAAACCGTATCTATTTTGCCCGAGTGCATTCAGTTTAGGCAGAAGTTCTTTGCCCAATATACGATTTATATTCGTACCCTCGTCATTTGGCCACAGCGCCTCTGTGGCAGGCCCACCACCGTCAACCCAGAACTTCTTGACCGCATCACGTCTTTTTTCCCGGAACTTTTTTCGAAATCTATCCAAATTCTCACGAGATATATCGGCAATGTACTCTTCTGCGATATCTTTATCTATTCCATAAATTTCCGCAAAGTGATCTGCCAGCACATAGTAACTTTCCATATCTGGCAGTCTGGGGCAAAATATTTCCATCCCTTCTTTTACATATGGCTCAGACCATTTAGCAATTTCTTCATCAACAAGAAAATCGCGATCACGATGAATCACCACACGCGGCCGCTTGACAAATAGCTCGCAGATATTATTAATTACAATGGCAGACGCCGCATTATTTATGCCATTGTACGATATTACCTTAACAATCTCCTTCAACCCCAAGCTAGCTATACAGTCTTCAAGCTGCTTTTTGCCCGCATCTTCAGTGCAAAACAGAATATCCCCACCACTGGAATCCAACTGGTCTAGCGCACCTATATCTAACAACATAGATGCCAACCCACTTTCATCATGCATTTCAACCTTGCCGTTTCGAAGCCAAATTATATTAGTCCCATTCGATGCGGAGCTGACGAGGTGCCTGCTGTGAGTTGAGACTATTACTTTGCAAGAGTATTCTTCAACAATTCGGGCGAACGCAGCCGAAAGAAGTGACTGCCTTGAGGGATGCAAATGACTGTCGGGTTCGTCAATCAGAATTAGTTTTGGATTAAAAAGAATTACGTATGCAAAAATTTGCGTTATCTGTATTACACCAGTCCCAGACAAATCAATCGGAACAAACGTATCTTCAGCGTATCCGGCAGTAAAAGAGACTTTGACATCGACAAACAAGTCTTTGGAAGAATCAAAGTCAACCCGAAATTTGCACGGACCAATGATATCAAACATCAGGGAGTGAAGTTTATACAAAAGCCGTCGCTCATCCAATAGACGAATAATATTACGAAAAACCAAGTTCGCCTCACCTCCCGCAGCCTTTTTAAAAACCGAGGCATAACTCTGCATTTCCTCATAATGTGGTATTCCAGCTAATCCAGGCACGTAAACCGAGAATAGATTTGCGTGATCCGATATGAACTGCCCAAAACCCGGATAAACACCACTTCGATCAACTCCAACATTGTGGTGGTTTCTAGCTTTGTAAATTTCAACCTTATAACTAGCATCGGCCCCGTCTGCAGTCTTCCCAAAAAATTCTATCCTACCTCGAGAACCGTCTTTTCTATTTTCATATGGTGCTGAGTTGCCAAGGGTCTGAAAATCACCGGTTGGACAATAACGAAGGCTGGATTCAGCAATAACCACCTGCTGAAACTCTGCAGATATCTGAGCGCAGCTGACACCCATATGGATGGCCTGAAGCACGCTACTTTTCCCAGAATTATTTCCCCCAACAAGATAAGTAATCGACCCAACATCAATCTCTAACTCAACCACGCGTTTGAAATTCACTACAGAAATTCTATCTACTTGCACGATTTCTCCTAGGTAGTACAGGTGGTTTAAATTAGTTTCAGTGTAACACTATACTAATAACAAAGCATTTCATTTATCGCTTAAGACTCGGGCACATGACTGCATTTAGGGCTCAAACAAAAAGTACGGCGTCTTGGCCCGAGTGATTTCTCGTCGGTGTACGCCCTCAAATCACGAAAATACCATTTTCCAAGACAGCCGAGTAAGCCGCAACGAGTTCTGCCGTTTTACTGCAGCGCATCTACATTCGTAATAGAGCGGCCATGCCATTCGATTGCTGGGTCAAGCAGTCGCACCAATCTAGACATAGTGTCTAACCACCAAGCCCTGCTCGCAGTTGAGTATGATTCGCATCCCCTCATGCTGCGCCGCACCATCCCCGCCCTGCCTTTCCACATCGTGCTTCTGCTGGTGGCGTTGTTCAACGCCCTGGCGAGTGCGCCCTTGCATGAAGCGCGGCACATTCAGGAGCTGGTGCGCAGCGCCACAGCCTCGGCAACCGCAGGCGATGTGGATGCGTTGGCAACCAGCTCAGCAGCCAGCGACGAACACAGCGAAGAGACACACACCACCTGCGCCTGGTGCCTGACCCACGCGCTGGAGGCGGGGCTGGCGCATGCACCGGCCCGCCAACCGCAAGTCCCCGCAGAACCCAGCGCCATCGCGCCGCACAGCGCAGACCCCTTCACGGCCCAGCAGGTGCGCTGGCCGTTTGCGGCACGCGATCCTCCGCCAGCCCAGCGGGCTTGACAGCGTCGGGCCCCAGCCAGCCTGCGCTCTATAGCGCATCCCCTTCTCGTTTTCGCCCTTGCATTCACCCCCGTGGGGTGGGTGCGGGCACGCGACCTTGTGTGCCCGCCGCTACCCAGGCGGGTGTGGGCCGCGTTGCTCCTGGCTTTTGCATTCACCGCTTTTGGACTGGTTTGCCATGCGTTCTTCATCCGCGTCTGTTTCTTCTTCCCGCCCTGCTCCCCTGCCACGCCCCACCTTGACGGCCTTGGCGGCGGCGGCCCTGCTGGCCTCCCTCCACCCCGCCTGGGCCGCAGACGGCGATGTGGTCACGCCACCCACCCTGTCTGCCGTGGACGTGGTGGGCCGCAGTGCCTCGGGCACCTACTATGCCGACGAGGCCGAGGGCGCCAAGACCAGCCTGCCGCTGCGCGAGCTGCCGCAATCGGTGCGCGTGATGTCGCGCCAGACGCTGGACGACCTGGGCGCCACGCGGCTGGATGATGTGCTGGACTATGTGGGCGGTGTCTCGCGCCAGAACAACTTTGGCGGGCTGTGGGACAACATCGCCATCCGGGGCCTGCCGGGCAACGAGAACACGGGCATGGCGACGCTGCTCAACGGGTTTTCGTCCAACCGGGGCTTTAACGCACCGCGCGACCTGGCGGGGGTGGAGCGGGTGGAGTTCCTCAAAGGCCCGGCGGCGGCCCTGTATGGCAGCAGCGAGCCCGGCGGCACGCTCAACATCGTGAGCAAGAAGCCGCTGTGGAAGGCCGCGCATTCGGTGGAGGCCTACGCGGGCAGCAACAGCCTGGGCCGTGCGGCGCTGGACACCACGGGCCCCATCAACGACCGGCTGGCCTACCGCCTGAACGTGGCGGTGGAAGACAAGGGCAGCTTTCGCGACCATGTGCGCGCGCAGCGGCAGGTGGTGGCCCCGGCGTTTACGTGGAAGCTCTCGCCCGACACGGTGCTCGAATACACCTCTGAATACCTGCGCCACGCCACGCCGCTGGACCGGGGCGTAGTGGCGGTCAACAACCGCCTGGGCGTGGTGCCTGCCAGCCGCTTTTTGGGCGAGCCTGCCGATGGCAACGTGACGGTGACCAACCAGACGCACCAGTTGGTGCTGTCGCACGAGTGGAACCCCGACTGGCGCAGCCGCGTGGGGCTGTCGTACCGCGAGACAGGGATGGAGGGCTTCTCGACCGAAGCCACCGCGCTGCAGGCCAACGGCCGCACGCTGACGCGCCAGCGGCGCTTTCGCGACTTCCAGTCGGACGACGTGGCCGTGCAGGCCGAGCTGCAGGGCAACCTGCGCACGGGCAGGCTGGAGCATGAGCTGCTGGTGGGCGTGGAGAGCTACCGGTTCAGCATGGATTCGGTGATGCTGCGGGTGAACCCCAGCACAACTGCGCCCTATGCCATCGACATCTTCAACCCCGTGTACGGCCAGGCCCAGCCCACGCCGGGGCGCAACACCGACACGCTGGAGAAGCAGCGCAACACGGCGCTGTATGTGCAAGACACCCTGAAGCTGGGTGAGCAGTGGCGCGTGATGGCCGGGCTGCGGGCCGATAACTACGACCAGAGCCTGCAAAACCGCATCACCAACCGCACCACGGCGCAAAGCCCTTCGGCCGTGTCGCCACGCCTGGGCGTGAGCTGGCTGCCCACGCCGGGGTGGACGGTGTATGCCAATGCGGGCAGCTCGTTCCGCCCCAACACGGGCAGCAATGTGGCGGGCAATGGCTTTGACCCCGAAAAATCCCGCGCGCTGGAGCTGGGCGCCAAGTGGGAGAGCGCCGACCAGCGCCTGGGCGCCACGGCTGCGCTGTTCGACATCACCAAGCGCAATGTGCTGACCAGCGATCCGCTGAACGCGGGCTTCTCCGCCGCTGCAGGCGAAGTGCGCAGCCGGGGCCTGGAACTGGACCTGGCCGGCCGCCTGAGCCCCCACTGGCGCGTGAATGCAAGTCTGGTCGTCAACGACGTGGAGGTGACCCGCGACAACACGCTGGAGGTGGGCGGCCGCCTGCTGAACGTGCCGCGCGTGAACGGCAGCGTGCTGGCGGTGTACGAAAACCAGTTGGCCAACGGCCAGCGCTACGGCGTGGGTGGCGGCGTGACGCACATGGGCAAGCGCCTGGGCCAGGCCCGCACGCAGGCCGAGGCCAATGCAGGCACCGCCGCGTTTGAGCTGCCCAGCTACACCACGGCCAAGCTGATGGCGTACTGGCGCCTGAGCCCCACGCTGAACCTGTCGCTGGACGTGGACAACGTGTTCAACAAGGTGCACTACACCAGCTCGTACAGCCGCGTGTGGGTGGCGCCGGGGGCCGCGCGCACCGTTACCGTCGGGCTGCAGGCCAAGTTTTGATGAAGCACCCCCTGAGTCGCTTCGCGCCTTCCCCCTCTCTCGCTACGCGGGAGGGGGACGCCCCCAGCGCGGCGGGGCGGCCCTTGCGCGGGGGCACCGGTCTTTGGCAGCGCCAGTTTCGTCGGTTGCGGCGAACGCGCAGGGCTATGGAAAACTGAAAAATGAACACTTCCTCGACTTTTCTTAGGCCGCTGACGCGGCGCCGCGCCTTGCAGGCCCCCGTGGCCGCGCTGTTGGCGGGCGCCCTGCCCGCCACTTGGGCACAAGGCTCACCACCCGACTCAGCCCCCGCACCGCTGCAAATCGTCGGCCCGTGGGAGATCAGCGGCCTGGCGCCCGCCAGCAGCGGCTATGTGTTCACACGCCTGCAGGTCACCGAAACCCTGCTGGACGCTGCAGACGATGGCCAGCCACGGCCCGCGCTGGCGCGGCTCTGGCGCCGATCGGCGGATGGGCTGGTGTGGCACTTTGAGCTGCGGCCCGGGGCGCGTTTTCATGACGGCACACCTGTGACGGCTGCCGCCGTGGTGCGCAGCCTGCAGGCCGCGCAGGTGGCGCCCGCGCTGCTGAGCCAGGCGCCCCTCGAATCCATC
>NZ_JBKBXG010000133.1:0-9473 GCF_046314175.1 Acidovorax sp.
GCAATGATTCGGTGTTTGTGCCGTTCTACGGCGTGACGGCGGCCACCATTCCGTCGCTGTCGCGGTTTGCGCGGCTGGGGCGCGCCAAGGTGGTGGGCGTGTATTCGCGCATGACGCCCACGGGCTACGTGGCCGAGGTCTCGCCCGCCTGGGCGAACTACCCCACCGACGACGCCGAGGCCGACACGCTGCGCATGAACCACGAACTGCAGGCCGTCATCGACACCATGCCCGAGCAGTACTACTGGGTGCATAAACGCTTCAAGACACGGCCAGATGGTGAGCCATCCGTGTACTCTTGAGAATATGAGTCAAATAGGCCTCTTGCGCTTATCCAGTAAGCGTTAGTAGCTATTGTTTTGATTGCAAAAAGCGCTGAAGCTCCAGGGCCACGCGTTCGGGGTGCTCGTGCACGATCCAGTGCGAGGCCTTCTCCACCTGCCGCAACTGCAGCAGCGGCACCCAGCCCGGCAGGCCGTCAAGCAGGCCTGGCAGCAAGGCCGGGTCGTCCATGCCCCACAGCACCAGCGTCGGCACTGCCACCGCCAGCATGGAGTCGGGCAGGCTGATGGCCTGGGCCCCCGGATCACCATCGCGGGGTGGGCGCAGAGGGCTGGCGCGGTAGTAGTTGCAGGCGCCGGTCAGGCCTTGTTGCCAAAGCGCGCGGTACTGGGCGCGCACCGCGTCGGTCAGCCATGCGGGGGCGCTGCCGTCTGGAGCGTTGAAAAAAGCGAAAAGGCGGCGAAAGTCGTCTTCTGCCAGCAGGGCCTCGGCGTCGGGTCTGCACAAAAAATGCATGTACTGGCTGCCCGCCTGCTGCGCAGCGTTGTGTGCCAGCTCCCGCACAAAGGCGCCAGGGTGAGGGGAGTTGATGATGGCCAGTCGCTTCATCAGCTGCGGCTGCTGGTTGGCAAGGTTCCAGGCTATGGCGCCGCCCCAGTCGTGCGCCACCAGGCATTCCAGCGCGCCGCCAGGACATTCGTGGGCAATCAGCGCCACCAGGTCCTGCACCAGATGCTTGGCACGGTAGGCATCCACTTCGGCGGGGCTGCTGGACGGGCCAAACCCGCGCAGGTAGGGCGCCACGCAGTGGTAGCCACCGTTTTCGGGGCGGGAAAAGTGCAGCAGCAGCTCATCCCAGATGAAGGCGCCCTCGGGGAAGCCGTGCAAAAACAGCAGCACTGGGCGGCCCGCCACGCCGCTTACGCGGCAGTGCAGGCTGGTTCCGTGGGGCAGGGGAATGGAGACGGTCTGGATCATTGCGCTATGCATTTAATAGCTAATAGCGCTTGATGGATAAGCGCTAGGGCCTAATTTGACTGAATATCCTCAGAATCACCGAGTTCTGGGGGCTCAACGGCGGGGGCAGGTGCTGCGTCGCCGGAGGCTTGCACCGGGTGCGCCCATTGCCACAGCAGCTGTGCCACCTCGTCCACGCCTTGCTTTTTGAGGGCCGAGAACATCATCACCTCTCCGCCAGCCGCGTTCAGTCGCGTAATCGACAGGATCTTGGCTTGCTCAGAGCGTGTGAGCTTGTCGGCCTTGGTCAGCACGATGAGGAATTTCAGGCCTTCTTCGACCCGTGGGCGCAGCACTTCAAGCAGGGCCTCGTCCAGCTCGGTCAACCCGAGCCGGGGGTCGCACAGCAACACGATGCCGGTGAGCCCGGGGCGGCTGACCAGGTAATTGACCATCACCTGCTGCCAGCGCACCTTGTCGGAGCGCGACACCTTGGCGTAGCCGTAGCCGGGCAAATCGGCCAGTACCGCATCGGTCACGCCGTGCTTGCCCAGCGAAAAAAGGTTGATGTGCTGCGTGCGACCGGGCCGTTTGGACGCGAACGCCAGCTGCTTTTGCTGCGTGAGCGTGTTGATGCAGGTGGACTTGCCCGCATTGGAGCGGCCCACAAAGGCGATCTCGGGCACGTGGATGGGCGGCAGGTGGTGCAGCTGCGCGGCCGTGGTCAGGAACCTGGCGGTATGCATCCAGCCCATGGCGATCTTGGCGTCAGGGGCTGGCGGAACGGAGCCAGCAACTGGCGCAGTAGAGGATGTCGTCATGGGGAATTAGGGTACGAGGAAGCCTCATTGTAGAATCGCGAGGTTTTGCGCACATAAACACAGACCCTCGATATGAAGTTGCTCGCCTCTTTGCTGACGGCTGCCGCACTGGCAGCACCTGTTTTTTCGGCCTATGCAGCGGGGGAAACGCCTGCTGCGCCTCCCAAGGCGGCCAAACCGGATCTCGTCAAAGGCGAGGCCCTGTACACCGCAGTGTGTGCGGCCTGCCACGGCGCAGATGGCAACTCGGCCATCGCAGCCAACCCCAAACTGTCGCAGCAGCACCCAGAGTATCTGGTCAAGCAACTGCACGAGTTCAAGTCCGGCAAGCGCAACAACGCCATCATGAAGGGCTTCGCTTCGGCCCTCAGCGATGACGACATGAAGAACATTTCGTACTGGGTGGCTTCCAAGGCAGCCAAGCCAGGGTTTGCCAAAGAAAAAGAACTGGTCTCGCTGGGTGAGCGCATTTACCGAGGTGGCATTGCTGACCGCCAGATCGCTGCCTGTGCTGGCTGCCACAGCCCCAACGGCGCCGGTATCCCGGCGCAATACCCCCGCCTGTCGGGCCAGCACGCCGACTACACGGTGGCGCAGCTGAACATGTTCCGCGACGGATCGCGTGCCAACAGCACGCAGATGACCCAGGTGGCGGCCAAGCTGAACGACAAGGAAATCAAGGCTGTGTCGGACTACATTGCTGGCCTGCGCTGATTGATCACTGTCAAACGGTGGCTTGGTTGATCAGGCCGCACGGAACCTACCGCCAATAACAAACCCAAAACGGGCGGGTCCATCGATCAGATGGTCCCGCCCTTTTTTTTCGCGCCCCGCTGCTCCTCTCTTTCTTCCTCCATGTCCGACAACACCCAAGGCCTTCTCGTCAAGTCTGGTTCCCAGGCGTGGCGTGCCGCGATCGAACTGCTGTCTTCCATGCGGTTCGCCATCTCGCTGCTGACGGTGATCTGTATCGCATCGGTCATCGGCACAGTGCTCAAGCAGCACGAGCCTGCGGCCAACTACGTCAATCAGTTTGGTCCCTTCTGGGCTGAGCTGTTTGCGGCGATTCAGCTCAACGCGGTGTACAGCGCCTGGTGGTTTTTGCTCATCCTGGCGTTTCTGGTGCTCAGCACCTCGCTGTGCATTGCCCGCAACACCCCCAAGATCCTGATCGACCTCAAGGTCTACAAGGAGAACATTCGTGAGCAGAGCCTGAAAGCCTTTCACCACAAGGCCGAAGCCGAGCTGCCCCAAAGCGCCGAAGCGGAAGCGCGCCGTATTGGCACGATGCTGGCCGGTGGCGGCTGGAAGGTGCGCCTGCAGCAACGCGACACCGCCGCAGGCCCGGGAGCCGGGTGGATGGTGGCCGCCAAGGCGGGCGCCGCCAACAAGCTGGGCTACATCGCCGCGCACAGCGCTATCGTGCTGGTGTGCATAGGCGGTTTGCTGGATGGTGACCTCATCGTGCGCGCGCAGATGCTTCTGGGCGGCAAATCGGTCTACACCGGCGGCGGACTGATTGCCGATGTGAAGCCCGAGCACCGCCTATCGGAGCGCAACCCCACCTTCCGCGGCAACCTGCTGGTGGCCGAAGGCACGCAATCCAGCACCGCCATTCTGAACCAGTCCGACGGGGTGCTGCTGCAAGACCTGCCCTTTGCCATCGAGCTCAAGAAGTTCATCGTGGAGCATTACTCCACCGGCATGCCCAAGCTGTTCGCCAGCGAGATCGTCATTCACGACAAGGCCACTGGCGAGAAGACAGAGGCCCGCGTGGAGGTGAACCACCCGGCCAGTTACAAGGGCATTGAGATTTATCAGTCGAGTTTTGACGATGGCGGTTCGCTCCTGAAGCTGCGTGGCGTCCCGATGGTGGCGGGCGCCAAGCCCATCGATGTGGAAGGCGTGGTGGGAAACTCCACCCAGCTGACCAACAACGGCGGCGGCCCTGGCAGCGACACGCTGACCCTGGAGTTCACCGCGCTGCGCACCATCAACGTAGAGAACTTTGCGGATGCGGGCGGCAGTGGGTCCGGCGTTGATGTGCGCAAGGTGGACCTGCGGGAATCCGTCGAGTCGCGCCTTGGTGCAGCCAATAAAACCGTCACCAAGAAGGAACTGCGCAACGTGGGTCCCAGCGTGAGCTACAAGCTGCGCGACGCTGCGGGCCAGGCGCGCGAGTTCCACAACTACATGCTGCCTGTGGACACCGGTGACGGCGTGCCTGTGTTCCTTCTGGGTGTGCGCGAGACGCCCTCGGAGCCGTTTCGCTATCTGCGTGTACCTGCCGACGACAAGGGCAGCATGGACGGCTTTTTGCGCATGAAAACCTTGCTGGCTGACCCTGAGGCACGCGAGCTGGCGGTGCGCCGATACGTGTCCCAGGCCATTGATGCGTCGCGCCCTGACCTGGCAGACCAGCTCCAGCAATCTGCATCGCGCGCACTGGGGCTGTTTGCAGGCCAGGGCATGGTCGATGGCAAGCCGACCGGCGGCCTCCAGGCTGTGTCGGACTTCATGGAAGCCAATGTGCCCGAAGCCGAGCGCGCACGCGCAGGTGAGGTGCTGGTGCGCATCCTGAACGGCACTTTGTTCGAAGTGGCCCAGCTCTCGCGCCAGCGCGCCGGACTGCCTGCCTTGCCGCAAGATGACCAGACGCAGGGATTCATGACCCAGGCGGTGCTGTCGCTCAGCGATGCGCAGATTTACCCCGCGCCGCTGGCGTTTGAACTGAAAGACTTCACCCAGGTACAGGCCAGCGTGTTCCAGGTGGCGCGAGCCCCTGGAAAGAATATTGTTTATCTGGGCTGCGCCTTGCTCATCCTTGGGATTTTCGCCATGCTCTACGTGCGCGAGCGGCGCATATGGGTCTGGCTGGCGCCACAGGACGGCCGCACCCAAGCCATCATGGCCTTGTCGACCAACCGCAAGACCATGGATGGCGACCAGGAGTTTGTAGAGCTCGCACAGAAACTGATCGGGGCAGTGCCCCGCGAAGGCAAAGCATGAACACCGCCACGACAACCACTACCACCATCACCCTGAACGAAGGTTTTTTCGCCCGCCGCAACTGGTTCGACTGGCTGTTTGCCGCCATCGTGCTGGTGGGTGGTCTGTATGCGCTGCAGCGGTATGGAAGCTTCATGGATGGCTATGAAAAAGGCATCCTGGTGGGCACCATCCCGTGCACCATCTGGCTGTGCTGGTTCTGGCGACCCCTGCGCGTTTTGTTGCTCATCGTTGCGGCGGTTTCCCTGATGGCCATCGGTCTGTACCAACAAGACGGCACAGGCAGCCTGGCACGGGCCGACACGGTGTTTGGTCTCAAGTACTTCCTGTCCAGCCAGTCTGCCATTTTGTGGATGAGCATGTTGTTCTTCATGAGCACTGCGTTTTACTGGATCGGGATGTTCTCGCGCGGCGAGGGCAAAACCATGAGCCTGCTGGGCTCGCGCATCGCCTGGGTAGCGGTGGCCATGGCGCTGATCGGCACGCTGGTGCGCTGGTACGAAAGCTACCTCATCGGCCCGGATATCGGCCACATCCCGGTCAGCAACCTGTACGAAGTGTTCGTGATGTTCTGCTGGATGACGGCGGCGTTCTATCTGTACTACGAAGAGCAGTACGACACGCGCGCGCTCGGCGGTTTCGTGATGCTGGTGGTGAGCGCGGCCGTGGGCTTTTTGCTCTGGTACACCGTGGTGCGCGAGGCGCATGAGATTCAACCCTTGGTGCCCGCGCTCAAAAGCTGGTGGATGAAGCTGCACGTGCCTGCTAATTTCATCGGCTATGGGACGTTCGCACTGGCTGCCATGGTGGCGTTTGCCTACCTCATCAAGCAGCAGGCCACCGAAACCCGTTGGTACAAGTTGGCGCCGCTATGGATACTGGGCGTGGTGCTGTGTTTCGAGCCCATCGTGTTCCGCCAGGGCGCGACTGAAAGCGGAGGCAGCTATTGGATGGTGTACTTCGGCATCTCCGCATTCATCGTCGCAGGCATTCTGCTGGGCCGCAAGCGCATTGCAGAGCGACTGCCGTCGTTCGAAATTCTGGACGATGTGATGTACAAGTCCATCGCCGTGGGGTTCGCGTTCTTCACCATTGCGACTGTGCTGGGCGCGTTGTGGGCGGCCGAGGCCTGGGGTGGCTACTGGAGCTGGGACCCGAAGGAAACCTGGGCGCTGATCGTCTGGCTCAACTACGCCGCGTGGCTGCACATGCGTCTCATGAAGGGCTTGCGGGGCACAGTGTCGGCCTGGTGGGCGCTGGTGGGCTTGGCCGTGACAACGTTCGCCTTTCTGGGTGTCAACATGTTCCTGAGCGGCTTGCACAGCTACGGCACGTTGTGATGCCGTGGTGGGGGTCCGGGGCATAGGCGGGTGGGCAGCAACTATTGCGTCTTCGGTGTAACCTGAACAGTCCACGGAACGAATTAACAGTTGCTCTGCTCTATTGCACAGCTGTTTCAACCCGAGAATGACCGGAGGCCCGCCCATGACACCCCACCGCAACACAGGTTTCAATCACCTCATCCCTTCGGAAATCACCCCGCGCTCGGTGTACGAGGACCGCCGCCAGATGCTGCGGTTGATGGCAGGTGGCGCTGCTGGTGCTGCCATGGCGGCATGGGCAGGGCGTGAGGCCATGGCCCAGCAAGCCCAAGTAGCGCGCCCTGGCAAGCTGGCGGCGCTGGCAGGTGCCAAATCCACAGTCGCTGGCGCCATGTCGATGGAGAAGCTGACCGACTACAAGGACGCGAGCACCTACAACAACTTCTACGAGTTCGGCACCGACAAGGCCGACCCTGCACGCAATGCGCACACCCTTAAGACCAACCCCTGGACGGTGGAAGTGGAAGGCCTGGTCAAGAAGCCGGGCAAGTACGGTATCGAAGACCTGATCAAGCTCAGCGCGCAGGAAGAGCGCATCTACCGGCTGCGCTGTGTGGAGGGCTGGTCCATGGTGATCCCGTGGGTGGGCTACTCGCTGGCAGAACTCATCAAACGCGTCGAACCGCAGGGCAACGCCAAGTACGTGGAGTTTGTGACGCTGGCCGACAAGGCCACCATGCCATTTGTGGGCTCGCGCGTGCTCGACTGGCCGTATGTGGAAGGCCTGCGCATGGACGAGGCCATGCACCCTCTGACGCTGCTGGCCTTTGGCATGTACGGCGAAGTGCTGCCCAACCAGAACGGCGCGCCCGTGCGCCTGGTGGTGCCATGGAAGTACGGCTTCAAGAGCGCCAAGAGCATCGTCAAGATCCGCTTCGTTGAGAAAGAGCCGGGCACCGCGTGGAACAAGGCCGCCAAGCAGGAGTACGGTTTTTATTCCAACGTGAACCCCGAGGTGGATCACCCCCGCTGGAGCCAGGCCACCGAACGCCGCATTGGCGAAGATGGGCTGTTTGCCAAAAAGCGCAAAACGCTGATGTTCAATGGCTACGAGGCCCAGGTGGGGCAGCTATACGCGGGCATGGACCTCAAGAAGTTCTACTGACCCTTTGTCTGATGTGTCCTGCACTCGCCCCGTGGTGAGTCTTTGGGGACGCGCGTGAGCCCATGCGAAAACTTCTGCTCCATCCCGCGGCCAAGCCTGTGGTGTTTGTGTTGTGCCTTTTGCCGTTGGCCTGGCTGGTTTACGCCGCGTTGGCGAACCAGTTGGGGGCCAATCCTGCTGAGGCGTTGATACGTGCCACTGGGGACTGGACCTTGCGCGCACTGTGCGTGGTTTTGGCAGTAACGCCGCTGCGGTTGCTCACGGCAACTCCACAACTGGCCCGGTTTCGACGCATGTTTGGATTGTTCGTGTTTTTCTACGCGGCGCTGCATCTGCTCAGCTACAGCTGGTTTGACATGGGGTTTGATGTGGCCGACATCGTGCAGGACATCATCAAGCGTCCCTTCATCCTCGTGGGCTCTCTGGCGCTCTTGATACTGACGCTGCTGGCGGCCACCTCGTTCAACCGCGCCATCAAGGCCATGGGTGCCAAGCGCTGGCAGGCGCTGCACCGCACGGTGTATGCCGTTGCGGCGCTGGCCATTCTTCACTTCTTCTGGATGCGCGCGGGCAAGAATGACTTTGGCGAGGTGGCGGTGTACGCGGCTATTCTGGGGGGGCTGATGGGGTGGCGTGTCTGGAACTGGCTGCGCAAGCGGAGTGTGGCAGGGGAACGCGCCCTGTCCGCAGCTGCGCCCCGCACATCAGCCCGCAATAGCTAGCTAAAATTGCGCTATAAAATTTATAGCTAATAGCGCCTTATGAATAAGCGCCAGAGACCATTTTCACTCATATTCTGATTTTTTGAGTTAACGACCCATTGTTGGTGGGGCTGGGCGCATCTTGCGTGTGACGGGGTCGATAAAATCCGTCGGGATCTGGTAGGCCCGGTCGTCGAACAAATCGATGCCGCACATCAGATTTTCGATCCAGTCGAAGAAGTCGTTGATGGCTTCCTTGCCCATGATGGGCGCACCGTGTTGTGGCACCAGCATGGAGATATCCAACTGACGGGCCATGCGCGTCCACAGGCGCAAGATCTTGTTGGACACCATGTAACGTCGGTGAAACCCTTCCATTCGCGGTATGTGCGCCTTGAGGTCGGTGATCGGCACACGCGCCTCAGCGCCTGACATCATTGACACCCCCAGGTCACCGGTGAACAGGATGCGGCTCACCGGGTCGTAGAAGTGAAAGTTGCCCTCGGAGTGCATGAAATGCGCGGGAAGCAGCACCAGTTCATGGCGCCCCAGCGGCAGGTGGCCGCCGCTGTCGGGCACGCCGATGACGCGGTTTTCCGTCTTGCCTACTTTGGTGAAGTGCGGAGCAAAACGCTCCCACACCCGAGAAATGACAAGGTTGGCCTTCGTGCTGGTCATCCACCGGTCCAGGGACGCAATGATGTCCGGATCGGCATGGGATGCGATCAGGTAGGACAGCTTGTGTGGCGGGAAATGTTTGGTCATTCCCATGAACAACTCATTGAATGCGAGGTTGCCGCCCGGGTCGATGATGGCGCCCGTGTCGTCGTCCACAATCAAAAACTGGTTGGCTTGCACCGCCTGGCCGTCCTCCTCAATGAGGTCGGTGAACATCAGGCAAGCGTGGTTCTTGTCGCGGTAAAGTTCAATGGCCATGGCTGTCCTGCGGTGCAATAAAGCGCAGACTGTACGAGTGCCATGGTGTCGGGTGCTTGATGGAGATCAAGTGAAGGGCGAATGACCACGCGCGGTGGTCTTAGAACCTGTTCAAGGTCTTTTCGGGGATCGCGTTGGAGTGCAATCGGGATGAGTGGATGCTTCGGGTGCGCAGCGTGGGCTTGTGCCCATGCAAGCAGCCGGGGCGTCCAATCGCCCGATTTCACTCCAACCCTTCGGGCAAGTATCTTGCCGGGCGGTCTGCGGCGTTGCGGCGCTT
>NZ_JBKBXG010000134.1:0-9340 GCF_046314175.1 Acidovorax sp.
TGACCTTCTCGACCGTGGCTGCCGTTTCGGTGGTGGTCTCTTCGACTTCACCTTCCAGGTCGGCTTCGATGTCGGACAGGTCGGTGTCGTCACCGCCTTCGTCGCCGGCACCCGCCTTTGGCTTGCGGCCACGTTTGGCGGGGGCCTTGGCTTCGGCGGCACCGGCGGCTTTGGCGGGGCGGCCTGGGCGCTTTTTTGGGGTTTCGTCGTCGTCAGACACCACCGCCTTGGCGGCGGGCTTCTTCTTCAGCAATTCATCGGCAGCTTTGGTCAGCTCGGCAGAACTTTTCACGGGCACAGTTTTCACTTTCTTGGCAACCGGGGCGGGCGCGGCGGCAGCCTTTTTAGGGGCAACCTTGGCCGGGGCTTTGGCAGCGGTTTTGGAGACAGCCTTTGCGGCGGACCCTGGAGCAGACTTGGATGGCTTCGCGGACTTTTGAGCGGGCATGGACAACCTCAGGATCAAAAACGGACACAAAGAAAACGCAAGCGCCTCAGGTCCCGGCGCGGGTGGCAACGCAAAGCTACAACTGCTTTGCGCTTCGAGGGGAGGCCCTCAGAGGCAAGATGTCTGGGCGATCATTTGGTGTGCAGTCCTTGCGATAAGTGGGCCCATCAGCGCATAGGTGCGCGTTTGTCACGGTGGCCCGGCTCGGAGGTGCTGCTGTCGCTCTTGCCGATAACTAACCCTACATTATACCGTCTGGCGCAATTTCAAGCCGCCTTCGCTGCCACTCCCAGCAAAACCCTGCGTTTTTGCTCCAGCTCGCGGTAGCGCTCCAGCGCGGTGGGGTCTGTGGCGGCTTGCAGCATCAGCAGTTTTTGCTGTTCCTCGATGTCTTCGATCTGCATGCGGTTGAGCAGGTCGCGCAGTTCCATGCGCAGCTCCTGCAGATCGCCCTCGGTCTGGGCGTGCGAACCCGTCATCACCTTCAAGGCCAGCGCCTCGCACTCGTGCTCGCGCAGGCTTTCGCGCAGCACGGCCCAGGCCAGGGGGCCGTGCTCATGAAACTGCACCTCCAGCCAGCCAAAAAGCGGGCCGTGGGGCGCAGGCAGCGCACACAGGGTGGCGTGGTCTTCGTGGGTCAGCTCTTCCAGAAACGCCATGTGCGACAGCAGCAGCCGCGCGGCGTGGTCTGTGCGGCTTGCGGTGGGCGTGCGCGGCAGGCGGGGCTGGGGCGGCCAGGGGGAATCCTTGTCCCGTTTCTTCCAGTTGCTCTTCCAGTCACCGCCTTTGCGGAACGCGGGCTTGTTGCCATAGCCGCTGCTATGGCCGTTGCTTTGCCCGCCACCGCTCCCATAGCCGCCGTCGTATCCCCCGGAGTTCTCCGCGTGGGACGGCCAACCGCCCGCGTCGGGCGGGGAGTCCCACGAAGGCGGCTCCTGATTATCGTAGGCTGCGGGTGCCTGGCGGGCTGGCGCACTGCCAGCGCCGGTGTAGCCGGAGTGTGCGGACCGGGGCGCCTCGCGCGCCGTCGTCTGGCCCCACAGGTCCGCCAGGTCCTGGGCCTTGAGTTGGGTCAGGTCCGCCAGCTCGCCCAGCACCTGGCGCTTGAGCACGCCGTCGGGCAGAGCCGTCCACAGCGGCCTGGCATTGCTGGCCATGTGGGCGCGGCCTTCTGCGGTGGCCAGGTCGCAGCCATCGCTGGCGGCTTCAACCAGAAACCGGCTCAGCGGCACGGCCTCGGTCACCCGCCGTGCAAAGGCATCGGTGCCGTGTTCGCGGATGAAACTGTCCGGGTCGTGCTCGGCGGGCAGAAACAAGAACTTGATGCTGCGCGTGTCCGTGGCGTGGGGCAGGGCGCCGTCCAGCGCCTTGCGTGCCGCGCGCCGCCCGGCAGAGTCACCGTCAAAGCTGAACACTACCGATTCGGTAAAGCGCAGCAGCTTTTGCACATGTTCGGGCGTGCAGGCCGTGCCCAGTGTGGCCACCGCGTTGGGGAAGCCCAGCTGCGCCAGCGCCACCACGTCCATATAGCCCTCGGTGACCAATGCGTAGCCTGCTTCGCGGATGGCCGTGCGGGCTTCAAACAGGCCATACAGCTCACGGCCCTTGTGAAACACCGGTGTTTCTGGTGAATTGAGGTACTTGGGCTTGTCGTCCCCCAGCACACGCCCGCCAAACCCAATGCACTCGCCCTTGACGTTGCGGATGGGGAACATCACCCGGTCGCGAAACCGGTCATAGCGTTTGCCACCGTCCTCGTCGTTGACGATGACCAGTCCGCTCTCTTCCAGCAACGGGTCGTCATAACTGGGGAACACGCTGGCCAGGCTGCGCCAGCCCTCAGGGGCGTAGCCCAGCCCATAGCGTTTTGCCACGGTGCCTGACACCCCCCGGCCCTTGAAGTACGCAATGGCACGCTGCGACTCGCGCAATTGGCGGCGGTAGGCGTCGCCCGCTTTTTCCAGCACATCGGTCAGGGTTGCCTGCTTTTGGCGGGCGGCGGCGGCGCGTTCCTTGTCCTGGGGCGATACGTCGTCGTCCGGCACCTGCAGGCCCACGCTCTGGGCCAGGTCCTGCACGGCCTCAACAAAGCCCATGCCCGCGTGCTCCATGAGGAAGCTGATGGCATTGCCGTTTTTGCCGCACCCAAAGCAGTGATAGAACTGTTTGGCGGGGCTCACGCTGAAAGACGGTGACTTTTCGCCATGAAAAGGGCACAGCCCCATGAAATTGGCCCCGCCTTTTTTCAGCTGCACATAGCGGCCCACGATGTCGACCACGTCAACGCGGGCAAGCAGTTCCTGAATGAAAGACTGAGGGATCGTCACGCGGCGTATTGTCCGCGTAAACCGCCGGGCACCTGATCACAAGGCCGATCCTGCGCCCCAACCCCGCGCTGCTACGCCTGGGCCGGCTCAGGTGCAAGATGCGCATATGCTGATGGTCAGCGCCCGCCTGGCGGTGTACCGTACCCATTGCAGCCGCCGCTGCAGGGCTTGTGCCGCCCCAGCGCCCCGTTTACCTTCTCATCTGAAGCGCCCATGACCTCCATCTTCGACCAGCACCTGCCCCGCACCGAGGCCAACTTTGCCCAGCTGTCGCCCCTGTTCTTCATCGAGCGCACGGCCGAGGTCTACCCCCACCGCCTGGCCATCGTGCACGGCGACCTGCGCCAGACCTGGGGCCAGACCTACGCCCGCTGCCGCCAACTGGCCAGCGCCTTGCAGCAAGCAGGCATCGGCAAAAACGACACCGTGGCCGTGATGCTGCCCAACACCCCACCGATGGTGGAGGCGCACTTTGGCGTACCCATGGCGGGCGCCGTGCTCAACGCCATCAACACCCGGCTCGACCCGGAAACCGTGGCCTTCATGCTCGACCATGGCGAGGCCAAGGCCGTCATCGTCGACCCCGAGTTCACCCCCGTCATGGCCAAGGCGCTGGCTCTGCGCCAAAACGCTGCGCCGCTGCTGGTCATCGAGGTGGAAGACGCCTTGTACGGCCCCGCCAGCCAGCGGCTGGGCGGCACCACCTACGACGCGTTTGTGGCGGGCGGCGATGCGCAGTTTGGGTGGAGCCTGCCTGGCGACGAGTGGGACGCCATAGCGCTCAACTACACCAGCGGCACCACCGGCAACCCCAAAGGCGTGGTCTACCACCACCGCGGCGCGGCCAGCAACGCCATCAGCAACGTGCTGGAGTGGGACATGCCCAAACACGCCGTCTACCTGTGGACGCTGCCCATGTTCCACTGCAACGGCTGGTGTTTTCCGTGGACGGTGGCAGCCCGCGCAGCCGTCAACGTGTGCCTGCGCCGCGTGGACGCGCAAGCCATCTTCGATGCCATCCGCACCCACGGCGTCACCCACTACTGCGGCGCGCCCATCGTGCACGGCCTGCTGGTCAACGCGCCTGAGGCGATGAAGGCGGGCATCCCAGCAGGCGTCAAGGCCATGGTGGCAGGCGCAGCGCCCCCGGCCTCGATGATCGAAGGCATGGAAAAGATGGGCTTCGATTTGACCCACGTGTACGGCCTGACCGAGGTGTACGGCCCCGCCACCGTGTGCGCCAAGCACGAGGCGTGGGATGCCCTCGACATCGGCGAACGCGCCCGCCTCAACGCCCGCCAGGGCGTGCGCTACCACCTGGAGCGCGACGTGCGCGTGCTGGACCCGGAGACCATGCTGCCCGTGCCGCAGGACGGCGAAACCATGGGTGAGATCATGTTCAAGGGCAACATCGCCATGAAGGGCTACCTGAAGAACCCCAAAGCCACCGAAGAAGCCTTTGCCGGTGGCTGGTTCCACAGCGGCGACCTGGCCGTGCAATACCCTGACGGCTACATCAAGATCAAGGACCGCAGCAAGGACATCATCATCTCGGGCGGCGAGAACATCTCCTCCATCGAGGTCGAAGACGTGCTCTACCGCCACCCCGACGTGCTGGCCGCCGCCGTGGTGGCCAAGCCCGACGCCAAGTGGGGCGAGACGCCGTGTGCGTTTGTCGAGCTGAAGGCCGGTGCGCAGACCACGCCGGAAGACATCGTGGCCCACTGCAAAAAGCACCTGGCGGGCTTCAAGGTGCCCCGCGCCGTGGTGTTTGGCGAACTGCCCAAGACCAGCACCGGCAAGATCCAGAAGTTCGAGCTGCGCAAGCAAGCCGGGTCGTCAGTGGCCATTGACGTGTAAACCAGCATGGCTCACCCGGTGGGGTGATGACAGTGTTGAATAAATCAAAATTGATAGCTCCTAGCGCTTACTGCATAAGCGCTAGAGGCCAATTTGAATCATATTTTTACGGTAAGCCGCCGTGCAGGGCGCGTGCTCGGTGGCGGGCGCTGACCAAGCAGTTGACAGCTGTGGTATCCGCCTTGCTGGTGCCGGCGCTTATGGGAGCAAATCTGTGCCAAGGCAGCAGCGACGCGCGGTTCCGGCAGATTGTGCGGGGGATGCTGACGTTGTGGGGGGTGGCGATGCTGGTGGCGAATGTGCCAACGGTGTTGGGCCAGATCGGATAGATGTAGTAATTGCTCACCTATTAATAGCTGTTAGCGCTTTATGGATAAGCGGTAGAGCCTGATTTGACTAAAAATCTTCGCTCTCAGCGACCAACGCAGCGTCTCAACTTCCGTGCGCCATCGAATCCAGCGGGCTGGCCGTGCCACCGGCCGCCACCTTCAGAACATGGGTGTAGATCATGGTGGTGGACACATCGCTGTGGCCAAGCAGCTCCTGCACGGTGCGGATGTCGGTGCCAGATTGCAGGAGATGGGTGGCAAAGCTGTGGCGCAAGGTGTTCACCGACACGGGCTTGCAAATACCTGCTTGCGCCACGGCCTTCTTGATGGCACGTTGCAGCCGTTCCTCAAACAGGTGATGGCGCCGCTCTGCGCCCGAGCTTGGGTCCACGGGCAAAGTGGCTGAGGGAAGCAGCCAGAACCAACCCCATGTGCGTCCCACCTGGGGGTACTTTTGCTCCAGCGCATGCGGCGTTTGCCCCCCACCTCGCTGCACTTGCCGGTCCTGTTCCCACACGCCTCGCGCGCGTAGCAGCTGCGCGCGCAGCGTGGGCGCCAGGGTGCGCGGCAACATCACCATGCGATCCTTTGAACAGGTTCTTACTGCCCTTGGCCTCCCGGACAATAATCACTTGGCGATCAAAGTCCACATCCTTGATGCGCAGGCGCAGGCCCTCCATCAGCCGCATGCCTGTGCCATACAACAGTTGTGCCAGCAGCCCCATGTCTGCATCCAGAAACTGAAACAAGGCAGCAACCTCATCCCGCGTCAAAACACTGGGAATGCGCCGCTTCTGGGCGGGGCGGTTTACGCCCTCCAGCCAGGGCAAATCGACGCCCAACCACTTCACGATAGAGAAAAAGGACGGCGCTGAGCGCTTAGTTGTGGGTAGAGGCAGAAACGTGCCGTTCTGTCGCCAACATCTTGAGGAACGCTTCCACCTCAGCCGCCCCCATGTCGCGCTGGTGCCGCATGACCCCGCCAAGCCCGTGCCAGCGTATGAAAAAACGTACCCAATGCAGGTAAGCCTTTTCGGTGCTGAGGCTATAGTGAAGGTAACGAATGCGCTCTCGAACCTGATCCAAAAGGCGAGCTGAGCGCAAGACAGGCGTGCCGGGTTTCATAGAAATTTTATAACTGTGTTTTTGCGCAGCGCATCGGCCAAAATCCCAAGCTGCGAGCCAATTCCAAGGGGAATCCGTGTCCAGAATATTTCGCCAGGTCCAGTGTTTTTCGCAAGGTTTGCGGGATACATCACGTTGAACCGCACTGCTTGCCATGTCTTCAATGCTCGACGAGAACAAGATCTTGGCGTTCGCCGTTTATGAATTGCGCTTGCTGTTGGCTGGCCACCTCGGCAGCGAAGCAACAGCCGATCCTTCCGTTCGCGCAGCCGCACACTTGGCTTATGCGTTGCACAACCAGGCGCTTGCCGTGCTTGAAGGAAGGCGGTTCAGCGCGTCGGAAGCTGAAGCTGCGATTGCAGCAGTTGATCGGCTGTGCGGAGAGAACTTTGCGCAGAGACTTTCGGCGGCGGTGGACCGTGCGGTTTAACCCTTTGGTCAAGCGGACCTGCACCAGCTGCGCTGGCTGGTCCGCTTACCGTGAACTTTATCCGTCATGAAACGTGACCGGCGCTCAGAAGGTGAAGCGATGCTGGCCGGGTCGGAAAGGACTCTCCGTCTGTCCTTGCTCGAAGTTCTGCCGTCCGTCGTGAGATTTGGGTCACCTTTGTTTACGAATTCAAAATTCAACCCGCATGGATTACCTGCCCACATTCTTGATGAGGAAGCGGAGGCCTTTTTTGAAAGTGCATCCGCATGCGTTGACCTGCGCGAGCACCTCGGTCTTCCTGTCGTCGACTCTGTTGGTCAGCTCTTTTTCGATGCGTGCGAGGAAAGCGCGAGTTCAAATGAGCATCGTCGCGGACCACGGAAGCTTGCGGAAGCATTGTTGGAGCGCCTCACCAATGACGCATAACAAGTCGGCCCACGCGGACACACAACATCAGGTTTCCGCTTCGCGGCGCGTGTTGCGTGCCGGTGACCTTCAACGTTATGCCGCAATCTAGCTCGGTGCGTTACCTCTACACCGCGTGGTTCCGCGACGAGTTGGCGCAGGCGGAGGATGAGGACTACGAATGGCCAGCGTGCCTTGTGATTGAGGCGAACACTCCGTCAGACGCACAGCGCTGGGGAGACCACCTCTCTGCCTCATTCAGTCGGAGACGCGGCACAGAGAGGTTTCTGCGGTCGCATGTCGAACTTGCCGAGGCCGCAACTGCTGCGGAACTTCCTGTAGTAGCCGAAGGTCATGAGGTGACGGACGCGGAGATTGGCTGGTGATCGGCACGGCAAAACGTGCACGGCTGTTGCTGCGGCAAGTGCGGCAGAACAAGTCGATCGACACGGACGTCCTATCGGCGGGCTTCGCCCGCCTGTTGGCCGCCGGTCATCTCCGACGTTAAGCCGCAAATGACCAAGGTTGCTCGTCTACTATCGGTTGGCCTGCTGGCATTCTTGCTTTCTGGGCCTGTTTGCGCAGACTGCCGACTACCCGTCCCGGACGACGGCGAGGAGCGCCCGAGTCATCCCAACTTGACTGGTCGAATTTCGAAAGTCATGGGGAACGATGTGCTGGTTCGACAGGATAGGACTGGCCGGCTCGTGCGAGTTCGGCTGCCAAAAGATTCAGAGATCTACACTGCATTTGGCGGCGACGGGACAGTAAGCGATTTGGCGCCTGGTCAGGCGGCAAAGGTTTGGTTCCAATCGTGCGTGTGGCCGAAGGCGAAAGTCCCGGTGTCCGCATACTTCCAAATCTATTCCAGAGATCCAAAGGATCAGCCAGATGCGGCTTGACCAGTCACTCAACCGGACGCGCAACGGCACGCCTCCGCTGGACCTCACTTCATTCTGGCCTATCGGCGTCCTGCCGTCGTGCGCCGGTTGGCTCGAACGTTGTGCAGCGAGAGGCCAAGTCCATCGCTCGGGAGCAGCCCGGTAGTCGGAATGCGAGCCTCTTTTACGATGAACACCTTTCGTTATGAATGACTACATCCTCTTCATGGTGAACGATCCCGCTGACGCGGACATGGCCGAAAACCAGGAACTGTGGAGGCGCTACATCAACGCCTTGCGCCAGAGCGGTCGCTTCGATGGTGGCAGTTCGATTGGCTCTGGTATTCGCGTGAGCAAGTTGGGCACTGTCACGATTTCGTCCAGTGAACTGACGGGGTTCATTCGCGTCCGTGCCGAAAGTGCCGAGGATGCGAGGCAGTTCTTGACCGGCAATCCTCTGTTTGAAGCCGGCGGTACAGTCGAGATTCGCGAGCTTCCTCGTGAGTAAATGCCGACCGTTTCCGAGTTGGCGGCGTCGTGGCACAACTTTTTGCTGCAGCGGACGGCTACGCCGCCCGCTGAGCGCTGACGTTATGCATCGGCGCAATTAGGAGCGTAAATGGCATTCGATATGTATTCTGGTAACAGGAACGAGAGCATCGGCCACCACGAAGAGTTCCTCTTCTCGTTGGCACAAGAAGATGAGTCCCGCTATCCCGAACTCATATCCGTTTGGAACGCGTTCTACAGCGGGCCGCGCATATCGTCGTCACACGCAGGCGCGCTAGTTCACGAGCTCATCGACCTCCTCTCGTCAAACGGTGGTCTTGCGAACAAGCCATTGGCAAACACTGTCGCGCGTCTTTTGCCGTTCTTCAGCATGGCCTATCGCACACAACAGGAAGTCAGGTGTAGCAGTGACTGAGGCGCTTAGCCCATTGCTGCAGCGGACGGCTTCGCCGCTCGTTGAGCGCGAACGTTAGGCCACGCAATCGACCATCCCGTGTATCGCCTTGAGACAACAGCCGATTTCGTCTTCGTCATCATTCTTTCGCTGACGTTGGGTACTCTCGGTACGCTCATGCTGGTGTTCCCCCTTGAACGCCTACCCGCGGACCGCCAGTCATATCAAGCCGTCAGTGGTGTTCTGCGAGAGGTGAAGGACGAAAGTCCTCGCCGAGCCACATCGATAGTATTTGCGCTTGAGGACAAAGCTACCAGATTCGCGTCTACATTTCCCCCCACACGCGAGGATGCCAAGACGTGGGTAGTTGGCCAAACCACACTTCAGTTCTTCGTGCAAAAGCAAGCCGCTGCCGGATTACAGCCTGTTCCTGTGTATGGAATCAAAGTTGACTCACGCCAGTTGAAGTCGCTCGAGCAGGACATTGAGTTCCACAACGCAGCAGTCAACCCATGGGGCGGTCTCATGGCCCTTGCCACCGGAGTACTGGGCATACTCGTTATCGTGGTTCGCTGGCATCAGAAACGTGTGGCCTAACCCCTCGCTCAAAGGGAGTACCAACGGCGGGGCC
>NZ_JBKBXG010000135.1:0-9284 GCF_046314175.1 Acidovorax sp.
AAGGTCAACCCCAACGCCAACCCCGAGCAGGTCTGCCTGCTGGGCTGCGGCGTGACCACGGGCCTGGGCGCCGTCAAAAACACCGCCAAGGTGCAAGAGGGCGACACCGTGGCCGTGTTTGGCCTGGGCGGCATCGGCCTGGCCGTCATTCAAGGTGCCAAGCTGGCCAAGGCGGGGCGGATCATCGCCATTGACACCAACCCCAGCAAGTTCGACTTAGCCCGCACCTTTGGCGCCACCGACTGCGTGAACCCCAAGGACCATGACAAGCCGATCCAGCAGGTCATCGTGGAGATGACGACCTGGGGCGTGGACCACAGCTTTGAATGCATCGGCAACGTCAACGTGATGCGCGCTGCACTCGAATGCGCGCACCGCGGCTGGGGCCAGTCGGTCATCATCGGCGTGGCCGGTGCAGGGCAAGAGATCAGCACCCGCCCCTTCCAGCTCGTCACCGGCCGCAAGTGGCTGGGCACCGCATTTGGCGGCGTCAAGGGCCGCAGTGAGCTGCCCGGCATGGTCGAAGACGCGATGGCGGGCAAGATCCAGCTCGCGCCGTTTGTCACGCACACCATGGGCCTCAAGGACATCAACGAAGCGTTTGATCTGATGCATGAAGGCAAATCGATTCGCTCGGTGGTCAAGTACGCCGCTTGAATCCCACGGGCAGGCACTAGAGGCCAAATCAGCCTCTAGCGCTTATCCAAAAAGCGCCAAAAGCTATCAATTTCAGAGCATTTACCCATGACGACTCCCCTGGACCTGCAAAGCGCCCACGCCTGCTTCGGCGGCGAGCAGCGGTTTTACAAGCACGACTCCACCGAGATCGGGCTGCCCATGAAGTTCTCGGTGTACCTGCCGCCCCAAGCACAACAAGCCCCCGTGCCCGCAGTGCTGTACCTGGCGGGCCTGACCTGCAATGAAGAAACCTTCATGACCAAAGCGGGTGCCCAGCGCCTGGCGGCCGAGTTGGGCCTGACACTGGTGGCACCCGACACCAGCCCGCGTGGCGCGCAGGTGGAGTCGCTCCCCGGTGCCACCGCGGGCTGGGATTTCGGCATTGGCGCAGGCTTTTACCTCGACGCCACGCAGGAGCCCTGGCGCACCCACTGGCGCATGGAGAGCTACATCGTGCGCGAGCTGCTGCCCCTGCTGACACAGCACCTGCCCGTGGACGGCGAGCGCATCGGCATCTTTGGCCACTCGATGGGCGGGCACGGCGCGCTCACCCTGGCGTTGCGCCACCCGGGCCGGTTCAAGACGGTGTCGGCGTTTGCCCCCATCTGCGCGCCTACCCAGTGCCCGTGGGGCGAGAAGGCCTTCACCGGCTACCTGGGGGCCGACCGCACGGCCTGGGGCGAGCACGATGCCACCGTGCTGATGCAAAACCAGCCCATGGCCCCGTACCCCGCTGGCATCCTCATCGACCAGGGCCTGGCGGACAAATTCCTGGCCGAGCAACTGCACCCGCAGCTGCTGGAAGAAGCCTGCGCCGCCATCGGCCAGCCGCTCACCCTGCGCCGCCATGCGGGCTATGACCACGGCTACTACTTTGTGCAGAGCTTTATGGCCGACCACCTGCAGCACCACGCCCATGGGCTGAAATTGTCCTGAAAACTCAAGCCAAACTGCCCACCAGCGCTCACCGAGCAAACGCTGGCTGCTGTTGGTTTCATATTAACCAGCGTAAACACCATGGGCTACCGCGCTGGCGCCGCAGCCGCTGCTGCGCACGCAGCTCGAGGCTAACGGACGAACAGCCCGACACGCACCACGCCGGGCTTTACCACTCGCAGCCTGCCTCTCGAAACCAGCCGGGGTTGTCAGGGCGTGAACGCCCTGACGCATCGCGCGCGTGCGCTGTTGTTCTTAGGGACCCCCAACCCCAATCCCGACGGGAAGCCCAGCACCTGCGCTACCGTGGGAAACGCCTGCGTCGAGTTCCAGCGGGTTCCAGACGTAAACCCGCCGAACGTGCACGGTAGCGCACTGTTGGAACACAGCGCGCTGTGGACTGCCGCCAGCTCGTCTCGCGCCGGCAGGTACCAATCCGCACTGATGTTCCGGCATTGTTGTGCGGCGCAGTTGGACGGATCACCGTTGCAGGAGGCATCGGCCACGATGGCGTTGGTATTGCTTGCGCCATTGCTCGGGCTGGTCGCCCCGGGGATGTCGGCTGACGCCCCTGTCCACATCGACGTGAATTCCTGCGCCGCGTCAATGACCACCTTGCCGGAGCCACCTGATTCCTGGAATACCAGCCCGCCCAGGTAGGAGAAGGCAACCGCCGCTGTCGGGCTGTTGGCCGTGTTGCTGCCGCCAATGGTGATGGTGACCGGAGCATAGGGGGTGTTCGATGTGAGGAGTAGCGTACAGCTCGCTCCAGGGGCGACACTGGCGCAGTCGGTGTCGTCCACCGCCATGTCCGGCGCCTGGGCTTTGTTGGTGACGGTGATGCCGGTGGCATTTAGCACACTGCCGGCATCGTTCGTCACCGTCAGGGCCAGGGCCGCGCCGCCGACCGCGATGATGCGTGCTTGCTGCACTGGCGCACTGATGGCGATGCCCGGGGGGGTGGCAACCGTCAGGTTCACCGTCAAGGACGCGGTGTTCGTGCCGGCGATCTCAACAATCGTCGGCCCCTCTGCCACTGCGCTGGTGAAGGCGATGGAGCACGAAGCGCCGGGCGCAAGCGACACCGGGCAGGTGCTGCTCTGCACAGCGATGCCGCTGCCGCCAGGGATGTTCGCCGCGACGTTCTGCGCCGGCACGGGTGACGCCGGATCGGCGGACACTACGACGGTGACAGTGCTGTTCGTGGGAAAGCTCAAGCTCGTCGGCGTGGCCATGTTGATAGCGGCCGTCGCCTGTGCGGCCAATGCCTTGCAGATCGCGTCCACGTTCACGCGGCATGAGGCCCCCACCGCCAACCCGAGCCCCGCCGCGCATGCGGGCGGCCCGCCGCTGCCCGGAGGTGGCAGGGGGAGTGGCGGGCTGGTCGAAAAGCAGTCGTTGAAGTCCGGCGGGTCGATCGCCGCAATCTGCAAATCCTTGCCGGACGCATTCAGAAAATCGACCGGCTCGAAACCCTGCAGCATTCCGCCCGCAACGATGGGCGTTACCGTGATCGGCAGCGCCTCCCCAGCCGGCTGCGTGAACTGGGCAAGTATCTGCGCCCACAGGGACTGGCTGTTCGAGATGCCTCCCACCATCATCACGGCGGCCAGGAACCACGGCAGCCGCTGTTTCCGGCGCCCGCCACGCAAAATCCACACGGCCGAGCCAGCCAGAACTGCGGCGGTTGCGACCAGGGCAAACCCATTGCCGACCGGCACGCCAACGACACCTACCGCTGCGGATGTGATGGTCTGCGCGCTTGCCAAGCCGCCCACAAAGGAAAGGGCCACAGCGCTCAGGGACCGAAGCGCTGTCTGTTGCGACAGGGCGAATGGCCCCAGCAATCGGCACGTTGGTCGGTTCATGCAAATACTCCCTCGCAGGTTTGATTCCAATGTCGCCCAACTTCCATTTTCATCGACCAGGGCCTGGCCGACAAATTCCTGACCGAGCAGCCGGACACCCATTTGTACGAAGCCGCCTGGGCCGCCATGCGGGCTATGACCACGGCGACTACTTTGTGCAGTGCTCCATGGCCTACCAAGTGCAGCACCACGCGCGGCAGCTCGTGGAAGCACTATCCACAGGGACTCCCGCACGTTAATGCGCCCTTAAGCATGGGCCGCCACAGTGCGCTCCATGCCTTTGATCCTGCAGCGCCTGCTGCTCCCTCACCTTGCCACCGGCACCCCGCCCGCATCCGCCTCCACCGCAGCGCGCCACCTGCACCCCGCTTGGGTGGTGGTCCTCATCAGCACCTGGCTGGCCACGGCCTGCAACGTGCCGCTGTGGCGCGAGGTGGCGCAGCTGCCGGGCCAGGGCAGCCTGCGCGGCTGGGGGTTTGCCATCGCGTTTGCGCTCATCGTGGCAGCGGGCAATGCCGCACTGCTTGCCCTGCTGGCCTGGCGCTGGACGCTCAAGCCCGCTGCCGCCGTGCTGGTGGTGATGGCTGCGTTTGGCGCGTATTTCATGCTGGCCTACGGCGTGGCCATTGACGCCAGCATGCTCACCAACGTACTGCAGACCGACGTGAAAGAGGCGGGTGACCTGCTCAACTGGCGCATGCTGGCCACCGTGCTGGCGCTGGCCGTACCCCCTTTGTGGTGGCTGCTGCGCCGCCCCGTTTTGCGGCTGGGCGCCCTGCGCCATGTGGCCCACAATGGGCTGCTGCTGGCGGGCGCCCTAGCCGTCATCACGGTGTGCCTGCTGCTGGTGTTCCAGGACTTTGCCTCCACCATGCGCAACCACACCAAGCTGCGCTACCTCATCAACCCGCTCAACAGCGTGTACGCCCTCGCAAACATTGCCACCAAGCCCCTGCGCATGGACACCAGCACACTGATACCCGTGGGGCGCGATGCGCAGCTGGGCGCCAGCTATGCGGGCCAGGCCAAGCCCCCGCTGCTGGTGCTGGTGCTGGGCGAAACCGGCCGCAGCGGCAACTTCGGCATCAACGGCTACGAGCGCAACACCACGCCGCTGCTGTCTGCGCGCACCGACCTCGTCAGCGCCCGCAACGCCTGGTCGTGTGGTACCAGCACGGCGGCATCGGTGCCCTGCATGTTCTCGCACCTGGGCCGCACGGGCTACGAGGCTCGCGCCGCCAACTTTGAAAGCCTGATCGACGTGCTGCACCACGCTGGCCTGGCCGTGCTGTGGGTGGACAACCAGTCTGGCTGCAAGGGCGTGTGCGACCGCATTGGCGAAGTAGTCACCACCAAAGACCAAGTCCCCGCCCTGTGCCCCGGCGGCGAATGCCTGGACCGCGTGATGCTGCAAGACCTGGACACCCGCATCGCCGCGCTGCCCGCGGAACAACGCCAGCGCGGCACCGTGGTCGTGCTGCACCAGATTGGCAGCCACGGCCCCGCGTACTACAAGCGCTCGGCGCCCGACAGCAAGAAGTTTGGCCCCGAATGCACCTCCACATCGCTGCAGGAGTGCGATCGCCAGCAGGTCGTCAACGGGTATGACAACAGCGTCGTGGAGACGGACTTTTTCCTCGATTCAGTGCTAAAATGGCTCTCAACGCATGACAGACAAGCGAAGACAGCTATGGTTTATGTAGCAGATCATGGTGAATCGCTGGGCGAGAACAACCTCTACCTGCACGGCCTGCCCTACTCCATTGCGCCCGACGTGCAAAAGCATGTGCCGTGGATCACCTGGCTCTCGCCCGCCATGCAGGCGCGCACCCAGGTGGCCACCGGCTGCCTGCAGCACGACCTGGCCGAGCGGCGCATCACGCACGACAACTACTTTCACTCGGTGCTGGGGTTGATGGATGTAAAGACCGGTGCCTACAACCCCGCGCTGGACATGTACGCCGGGTGCAGGCACGCGGCGGCGGTGACGACCAAAGCCACGGGCTGACGCGGTCACACGGCGGACTGCTGCCCCCGCGCCGCCACCGCGCGCCTGGCCCCCGGGAGTGGCGCGTTGCGCGATACTTCGGCAGCATCACATCGGCCTGCTCCACACATCCATGCAGCACATCATCGAGCACCACGACAACGGCGCGCAGGGGGCCTTCTACTTTGAGGAAAGCGGCCAGCGCCTGGCCGAGATGACCTACAGTCGCACCCATGCGAAGCGGGTCGTCGTGGACCACACCGAAGTGCACCCGTCACTCGGCGGGAAAGGCGTGGGTCGCGAGCTGATGGACGCGCTGGTGCAGTGGGCGCGATCAACGCACACCAAGGTGGTCCCTGAATGCCCTTTCGTGAAGGCGCAGTTTGACAAAGTGGCGGCGTACAGCGACGTGCTCGCCTAGTGCACCACTGGTGCACCCTGGCGTGTCGCCGCAGGCCGCTGCGCTCAGTGCACGCTGAAGTCGATCACGATCGCGCCGGGCTCCCGCTGCTGGTACTCCACGCCGATACGCCCGCCGTAGCGCTGCGCAATCTGCGACAGCAGCGGCAAGGGGTCGTGGTCATTGGCAAAGCGCATGGTTTCACCCGGCTGCAGGCTGTCCAGCGCGCCAAAGATGGCGGCGTGCCGAAACCTCTTTGCCACGCCCCGCGCGTCAAAGGGGTAGATGGTGGCGGCAGACAGGCCGGGATGAGGTTGTGACATGAAAACTCCTTGGTTGAACAAAAAAGTGACCTGACGCTAAGCGTCAGGCACGGGGGATCGGCCCGTCCGCGAGAGCGGCGGGCCGGGGTGCATCGCCACCACAGGCGGCGAGCGCATGGCGCTGTGCCGCGCTGCCGGGCTTGCGAAGGGTTTGCGGGAACATCACTGGCGCCTCGCCGGGCAGCATTGCGGGCACTGTGACCGCAAGGTCGGCGGGCCCGGCAATATCGGCCAGGGTCATTGCATCCAGTTCCTCAAAGTAGGCCTGGAGCGCGGCGCCGAACAATCCCTTGAGGCGACACGTCAATGACAACGTGCACTGGTTGGATTCAGGGTCAAAGCATTCGACGAGTCGGAAATCGGTTTCAGAGCCACGCACCACATCGCCAATGCGCAGCTCGGCGGGGTCCTTCAGCAAGCGCAGCCCGCCGCCCCGCCCGCGCGTGGTGGCCAGTACACCCTGCCGGGCCAGGTCGTTCACGATCTTCATCAAATGGTTTCTGGACACCCCGTGGTGCTGGGCCAGCTCGCTGATGGTCACGATCTGCTGCGGGCGCGCCGCGCAGTACATCAGGACGCGCAGTGTGTAGTCGGTGTACTCGGCAAGTCGCATGGATGCCCCTAAAGCTGTATTTGAAGGACGGCGCCCGCAAGGTGCAAATGTTCACCCAACAAGATTTCAACGACGCTGTCAGAGCCGCCAAGGCATGGACTGATGCCTGGTTCAGAGCGAATCCTGAAGCCATGGCCCGGTACAACGAGAGACAGCTTCAGGAGAAAGAGAAAAGGCGGGCACCCGCCTGATCTCACCTTGTCATTTCGTCGTATTGCGGGTTGCGCGTCAGGTTGTACATAGCCTCAGCACGGTTCTTTTTGTAAATCATGCGAACACGATCACCAACGTCGGCGTACTTAGGAATAGTCAGCAAACTTGAATGGAACACCACAACCTCATTGGTGGTTTCGTCCTGAATTTTGACCAGCAAGTAGCGATCGCGGTTTTTGGCATTTTCATGGTCGAGCACATCAACAGCGAACCCGAGAAGGCCCAGCGTCGAGCTGCCTTGCGACGACGACACCAAGCCAGCCGCAGTATTCGTCACGGTGGTCGTTCCACGACGGCCTTCTTCCATCGAAAGCAACTTGCCGGTGGCCGCTTGGGCAACGTCTTTATCACTTGCGCGGAGAACACCGCCCGGTTTGGTGGCACAGCCAGACGCCAGAGCGGCTGCGGCAAGAGCGGCAATCATCATGAACTTACGCATTGGAACCTCCGTTAATTAATGTTTCACTATATTTCTTGAATAGCACTTTGGGTATAAGATGCATATCATATACCTATTCAAATTTTTGCCGGGTCCTGCCAACCTGCATTGCCCAACCATCATGTCCAGCCTGCCCTTGCACACCTCGCCCGCCGAGCCCGCCGCAGCGCCACAGCTTTCGGGCTGGCCGCTGCTGAGACTGGGCTTCAGGCCCTTCTACTTGGGGGCAGCGGCGTTTGCGCTGCTCTCGATTCCGCTGTGGGTGGCCTTGTACCTGGGGCAATGGCACATTGCCTTGGCGTTGCCCCCCCTGCTGTGGCATGCGCACGAAATGCTGTTCGGCTTTGCGGTCGCGGTCATCCTGGGCTTTCTGCTCACTGCCGTAAAAGCCTGGACGGGGCTGGCCACACCGCGCGGCACTGCTTTGGGGGCCCTCGCGCTGCTGTGGCTCGCGGCGCGGGTGGCGGCAGTGACCGGGCCGTACACCTTGTATGCGGTGCTGGACCTGGCGCTGCTGCCGCTGGTGGCAACGGTGCTCACCCGCCTCCTGCTGCGCGCGCGCAACCGGCGCAACCTGCCGCTCGCTGCAATGCTGATGCTGCTCGCCTTGGCCAACGGTGTTTTTCACCTCGGACTGGTCGGCGTGCTGGATGTCTCCCCGCTGGCTCCGTTGTATGCGGCCCTGGCTCTGATCGTGATGATCGAGTGCGTGATTGCGGGCCGCGTGATACCGGCTTTCACCATGAGCGCAACCCCCGGTCTGAAACTCAAGGTGCGCGCGCCGGTGGAACGCGCCGCGCTGGCACTGACAGCGCTGGCCTTGCTGCTGTGGGTGTTCGCCCCGGCTGGGGCCGGCTGGAACATGTTTGGTGGTTTTGTATTGGTGCTCGCAGCGCTGGCCCAGTTCGGGCGGCTGCTGCAATGGCAGCCTGCCATCACGCGCCACCGCCCCATCCTGTGGATCCTGCACCTCTCGTATGCATGGATTCCCCTCGGCCTGGCATTGCTGGCGGCGGCGAGGTTTGGGGCGCTCAGCATGTCAGCGGGCGTACATGCCCTGGCAATTGGCGCGACGGGCGGGCTCATCATCGGCATGATGACCCGCACCGCCCGCGGCCACACGGGCCGCGCGCTGCAGGTGTCTCGTGCTGAGATCGCAGCGTATGTGCTGGTCATGCTGGCAGCAGCGGCTCGCGTATTGCTGCCGCTGGCCATGCCGGCGTGGCTGCCGCTGGCCCTGATGCTGTCTGCGCTGGGCTGGGCAGCGGCCTTTGCAATCTACCTTTTCATCTACACGCCCTGGCTGCTCACGACACGCTTTGATGGCAAGGACGGGTGACGCCCGTCTCTCCTCGCGCTCGGCTTTCAGAACCCGATTCCTTTCCCCTCCACTTCAGGACCATCCTATGAACACACCCCGCACTCCTTCCGCCACCGTGGACCTGCGCAGCATCGCGCCGCAAGACCGCCATTCGCTGGTGTTCACCACGTTTAAAGCCCTGCCTCCCGGCGCGGCACTGGAGCTCATCAACGACCACAATCCGCTGCCTCTGCGCGGTCAGTTCGACAGCGGTCTTTACGGCGCCTTCAGCTGGACGGATCTGGAGAACGGGCCTGAGCAATGGCGCGTGGAGATCGTCAAACCCGCAGACAGCAAGCCTGTGCACGGGGTGGACTCCTGCTGCGGCGCCTGCGGCGGCTGACCCGGAGGCATTGCCATGACCTTCGTGGTCACCGAAGCCTGCATCCGTTGCAAGTACACCGACTGCGTGGACGTTTGCCCGGTGGACGCATTTTGCGAAGGGCCGAACTTTCTGGTGATCAACC
>NZ_JBKBXG010000136.1:0-8938 GCF_046314175.1 Acidovorax sp.
AAGGTGTGATGGCGGCACAGATTTCAAGCTTTTTTGGCCTCTAGCGCTTATCCATAAAGCGCTAGTAGCTATGATTTTTGATGTCTCTCTACGCCGGTGTTGGAATGGTATTGAAGCCATGCACCCGACTAACATCGGTCGCATGCCGTGCAGTCCACCTCTGCCCCTTTCCGCTGCTGGCCGGCGCAGCACCCACCGTCTGGTTCTGCTCGGGCTGTGTCTTGGGGCTGCGGGTTGTGCCGCTCCACAGGCACCGCGCTATGTCGTCGGGCACGACACCATTGCCCGGCCAGAGCCCGCTGCCCAGCACTCGCTGATTGAACAGGTGCTGGAGCGCCAGGTCACGCCCCCACTCGACGGCCCGGTACGGTTGCTGGCAGCGCCGCTACCCGGCTATCCGGCCGCGTTGCGCCGCGCCAGACTGGAAGGCACGGTGCGTGTGCGGTTTCAGGTGCAGCACGACGGCACGGTGGGACCCGCCTTTGTAGTCGGCGAGACACCAGAACCCCTTGCCCGCATTGCGCTGGCCACGATCCGCCAGTGGCAGTTTGCGCCTATGGCGCGCCGGGGCCAACCTGTGTCGCAGTGGTTCGGGCAGCCGTTCAAGTTCCGTCTCACAGGTCCCGCGCCAGCCGCAGGCCTGTGAACTGCCAGCGCGCAGTGGCCGGAAAGAAATTGCGATAGCTGATGCGCTCGTGACCAAGCGGTGTCGCCACGGAGCTCCCCCGCAGCACGTACTGGTTGACCATGAACTTGCCGTTGTATTCGCCCACAGCCCCATCAGCCACCCGAAAGCCTGGATACGGCGCATAGCTGGACTGCGTCCACTGCCAGGCCGCGCCAAACCACTGGACCATCTGCACAGCATCCGCGTCGCTAAAGTCATCGCCTGGGAGATGTGGGGCCTGTGAAAAAGCCGGCTTTTCCAGAGACTGCCGGGCCGCGTGTTCCCACTCCGCTTCGGTAGGCAGGCGCGCGCTCATCCAGCGGGCATAGGCATCGGCTTCGTAATACGACAGGTGGACAACGGGCCGGGCACCTTCCAGGGGCTGCAAGCCGGTCAGCGTGAAGCTGTGCCAGCCGCCTTCCAGGCGTTGCCAGTACAAGGGGTGCTCCAGCGCCTGCGCGGCGCGCCAGTCCCACCCTTCAGCCAGCCACAGTGCCGGGTTCTGGTACCCGCCGCCGTCCACAAACGCCGCATACTCTGCATAGGTCACCAGGCGCGAGGCCAGCGCGTAAGGATGCAAGTACACCCGGTGGCGAGGGCTTTCGTTGTCAAACGCAAAGCCCTCCCCTGCGTAGCCTATGTCGGTCAAGCCCCCTTCAAACGGCTGCCAGTGGAGCGCAGGGGCGGCAGGCGGCAGCACCACAGCGGTGGGCAAGTAGGCGGGCCACAGCGGGTTGCACGACAGCAGGTGCTTGACGTCCGTCACCAGCAATTCCTGGTGCTGCTGCTCATGCTGCAGGCCCAGCTCGATCAGCGCACACAGCGCGGCGTTATGCGCCACAACGGGCAGCAGGGCTGCCATGCGCGCGTCCACGTTCGCGCGGTAGGCCAGCACCTCGGTCAGCGGCGGCCGCGTTAGCAGGCCGCGCTGCGGGCGCGGGTGTTTGGCGCCCACGCCGTTGTAATAGGAATTGAACAGCACCCGGAACGCGGGCTGAAACGGCACAAATCCCGGTTCATGCGCTTCAAGCACAAAGGTTTCAAAGAACCAGGTGGTGTGGGCCAGGTGCCACTTGGCAGGGCTGGCATCGGGCATCGACTGTGCGCCGCAGTCTTCGGCCGACAGAGGTGCCACCAGCGCCACCGACCGGTTGCGCACCGTGGTGAAGTGGGACAGCAGGTCAAGGTGGTGGGCGGTCATGGGAGGGTGTGTTCAGGGACGAGCGTGAACGACAGCGAACCAGCCCCGCTCGTCGGTCCACGCCTGGGCCTGCGAAAAACCGGCGCGCGCCAGCATGTCGGTGAACACAGGCAAAGGGTATTTGTAGCTGTTTTCTGTATGAATGCGCTCGCCCTGTTCAAAAGCGCGCTCGCCCCCGGGCCAGCGCACCTGTGCATCGGTCGTTGCCTCCAGGTGCATCTCGATGCGGGACTCTTCGGTATTGAAGAACGCCCGGTGCTGCCACTGCGCCACATCAAAATCGCTGCCAATGAGTCGGTTCACATGGCGCAGCACATTGCGGTTGAATTCGGCCGTCACACCGGCCGCGTCGTCGTAGGCGGCTTCCATCACGGTCACGTCCTTGGGCAGGTCAATGCCGATGAGCAGGCCGCCGTCGTCGTCGATCAGCTCGCGCATGTGTGCCAATAGCTGGAGCGCATGCGGGGGGTCAAAGTTGCCGATGGACGAGCCGGGATAGAAAACCAGGCGGCCGGTGCGGGGAATGTCATCGGGCAGATGCACGCCCTGCGTCATGTCGCCGCCCACGGCGCGAACATCCAGCCAAGGCAGGTCGGCGCTCATCGCCGCCACTGCGTCTTGCAAAAAATCGGCCGAAATATCCACCCCCACAAAACATGCAGGCTGCACCAGCTGGCACAGGGTGCGTGCCTTCTGACAACTGCCAGCACCCAGCTCGATCAGCGTGCGCCCTGTGCCCACCGAGCGTGCAATATCGGCGGCATGCTGCTGCATGAGGGCAGTTTCAGTGCGGGTGGGGTAGTACTCTGGCAGCTGGGTAATGGCCTCGAACAGGCGCGAGCCGTGCTGGTCGTAAAAGTATTTGGGGGAAATGCGAGCGGGCCGCTGGCTTAGCCCCATTGAGATGTCTGCGTGATTAGAAGGGCGGGTCAAGGGCATGGGTCAGTGAAACGTCGTGCGCGGCAGGTTGGCCGCTGGTTCAGGCATGGGCACGTTGCCCCGCCGCCATCGAGGGATTGTGCGGCGCCCCGGGGGGCGTGTGTGTAGGTCAACTCCCAATGCCCTTCAAATGCGGTGCAAGCCCCCTTGCCGCTGCCGACTTTTAGCGCATAGCGTAGCGGCACCGGGCGCCGTGATGCGATCATGGCCGCCACGTTCTACGCCCGCTACCCTCAGCACTACCCCACGCATTGACCCTGCGGATCCAGCATCGGTCATTTTTCGGTGGCAATGTGCAGGGTACTTTGTGTGAACAGATAACTCCAACCTCACTTTGCAGGAGTGAACAATGCCGCGCCTCAACACGCCACCGACCCGCGCCACTCAAATGCATGCAGCGATGGGTACAAACGCGCCCGGCGACGCCACGCGGCGAGCCCTGTTGCAGCGCACCGCATGGGCAGCAGCCTGGGTGGCAGCCCCCGCCCTGGTGCACCCTGCGCTGGCCCAAGGGCGCCTACGGCCTACCCCGCGCCAGACCGAGGGGCCCTTTTATCCCGTTGCCCTGCCCGCCGACAGCGACGGTGACCTGCTGCGCAATGGCAACCTGCAATACGCCCAGGGCCAGCCCGTGTGGGTTGAGGGCCAGGTCACCGACACCGCGGGCGTGCCGCTGGCCGGTGGGGTGGTAGAGATCTGGCAATGCGATGCTGCGGGCCACTACCACCACCCAGGCGACGGGGACAAGGCCTCGCGCAGTTTTCAGGGCTTTGGTCGGGTCACCCTGGGCCGCGATGGCCGATACCGGTTTCGCACCATCCGCCCCGCGCCCTATACCGGCCGCACGCCGCACATCCACTTCAAGGTGCGCCTGCCACAGCGGGATTTGCTAACCACACAGATGTATGTGGCGGGCGACCCCGGCAACGCGCGCGACTTTTTGTGGAACAACCTCAGCGAGGCGGGACGTGCCGCACTGACGGTGCCGTTTACCCCCACCAGCGACGGCGCCAAGGCGGAGTTTGCATTGGTGGTGCAGGTTTGAAAAGGGCCAGCACAACGCCCTGCGGTCTTTGACAGCACGGACTCGCGAGGGCTATGCAGGCCATCCGTAACGCGACGGCTGCAACCTTGCGCCGCTGCTTTTAGCTGTCGCTTTCTTCACCCCCCACTCCTTTCTGATCCATGGATTCCGTTAGCCAACTTGTCCTCGGCGCCGCCGTTGTGATCTCTGCCATGGGGCGCCGCACTGCCGTCTGGAAGGCAGCACTGTGGGGTGGCGTTGCAGGCACCCTGCCCGACCTGGACGCGCTCATCGACCACGGTGACGCCATCTTGAACATGGTGCTGCACCGGTCCGAGAGCCATTCACTGTTCTACCTCACAGCGCTGTCGGTGCCCCTTGCATGGATGGTGTCGCGCCTGCACAAGGAGCCCGCGCTCTTTGGGCGGTGGTGGCTGGCGCTGTGGCTGGCGCTGATCACACACCCCTTGCTCGACTGGATGACGGTGTATGGCACGCAGCTACTCCTACCTTTCACGAGCTATCCGTACGCAGTGGGCAGCATTTTCATCATCGACCCGCTGTACACGCTGCCGCTGCTGATGGGGGTGGTCGCGGCGCTGCTCACAGGCCACGCACGGGGTCTGGTCTGGGCGCGCTCCGGGCTGGCAGTCAGCACAGCATACCTGGCGTGGAGCGTGTTGGCGCAGGGCCTGGCGGTGAACCAGATCATGGCGTCGCCGCCTGAACCGAACCTGCCTTCTGACCAAATTTTGGTCACGCCAGCGCCTTTCAACACCCTGCTGTGGCGCGCGGTGGCCGTCACGCCCACGCATTACTACGAGGGCTATACATCGTTGCTGGACGGCGGCCGCCCTGTGCGCTGGACACAGCATCCCCGTGGCGCAGACCTGTACGCGCAGTACCAGGGCAGCCCGCTGGTCAACCGCGTGGCGCGATTCAGCCACGGCTTCTTCAAGATGACGGAGGCAGACGGGGAAGTTTTCATCACCGACCTGCGCATGGGCAACGAACCTACCTACACCTTCCATTTCAACCTGGGTCCGTCGGCACAGGTGGCGGCGGGCACGCACCTCACCACACAGCAGTGGCAGCGGCCAGACCTGGCCACTGCCCTGCCCTGGCTGTGGCAGCGCATGTGGGGGCGGGACGTGAGCCTCTAAGAGGCACCACCAGACACGGCCAAGGCAACCGGCGATCTGCGATTCGACAAGTAAAAAAAGGGCTGGCGCAAACGCCAGCCCTTTTTCACTTGGTGAACTCTCGCTACCGGTCAAGCTGGGCCTGTGCGCCCCAGAAACTGGACCAGAAGTCGGTTCAGAAACGCCAGTTTAGAACCGCCAGCCCAGACCCACGCCCACCAGAACGGGGTCTACCTTGAAAGTGCCCAGCTTGACACCGCCAGCCGTGACGTCGGTCTTGATATAGACCTTCTTCACATCAAAGTTCAGATACAGGTTCTTCTGCAATGGAATGTCCACGCCCACCTGCAGCGCAGGGCCGAAGCTGTTGCGGTCAATGTCCACGCCAGCAGGCAACTTCACGCTGGAAAAGCGCGTGTAGTTCAGGCCTGCGCCCACGTAGGGCTTGAAGCCCGGCGCGTCAAAGTGGTACTGCAACAGCAGCGCGGGTGGCAGGTGCTTGAGCGTGCCGATGGCGGTGCCCGCAGCGCTCAGCGTCTGCTTTTGCGGCACGGTCAGGATCAGCTCGGCCGCCACGTTCTTGTTGAAGAAGTACGTGATATCAACTTCAGGAAGCGTTTTGTTGTTGATGGACAGGCCCAGGGGAGTGCTGTCCTTGTTGGCGCTATCGAGGTGCACCACGCGTGCACGGACCATCCAGGGGCCTTCCGCCTGTTGGGCCAGGGCAGTGCCCGAAGTCAGGGCGCACAGAACGGCGATAGCCAGCAGGTTTTTTTTCATGGTATTTCGCATCGGTTGGACGGGGACGACCCCCGTGCATGCATTGAACCGCTGCGGCACCACGCGCACCTTGCCCTAGCTCAAACCCTCGGTGTTTACCCTGAACTTTGTATCAATGCGCGCCCGTCTTGCCCCGCAAGCGTTGCACCAGCATCACACCTGCCAGCACCAGGCCGCCCGCCACGATACCCACCACGGCGTTGAGCAGATTGGGTAGCAGCACCTCCCATAGCGGGCCCACCGGCCACTGCGCTGATGCAGCACCGGCTGCTTCGACCCAGTGGTGCACGACGGGCACACCGTGAACCAAAATCCCTCCGCCCACCAAGAACATCGCTGCAGTGCCTGCAATCGACAAGCCCTTCATCAGCCAGGGCGCTGCCCGCAAGATGCCCGAACCAATCGCGCGGGCCACACTGCTGGCCTTGTTGTTGAGCCACAGGCCCAGGTCATCCAGCTTGACAATGCCTGCCACCAGCCCATACACACCCACGGTCATGATGACTGCGATACCCGACAACACGGCCACCTGCTGCGCAAAGGGCGCGGTGGCCACGGTGCCCAGGGTGATGGCAATGATTTCTGCGGACAAGATGAAGTCGGTGCGAACCGCTCCCTTGATCTTGTCCTTCTCAAAAGCTACCAAGTCAACCGCGGGGTTGGCATTGGCCAAAACGCGGCTTTCGTGCTCGGCAGCATCCTCATGCGGCGCGTGCAGAAACTTGTGGGCGATTTTTTCAAACCCTTCAAAACACAGGAACGCACCGCCCACCATCAGCAGCGGAGTCACAGCCCACGGCGCGAAGGTGCCGATGAGCAATGCCGCCGGGACCAAAATGAGCTTGTTGAGAAATGAGCCTTTGCACACAGCCCACACGACAGGAATCTCACGGTCTGCGCGCACCCCAGAGACCTGCTGAGCATTGAGCGCCAAATCATCCCCCAGCACACCAGCGGTCTTTTGTGCCGCGACCTTGGTCATGACCGACACATCGTCGGCCATCGCGGCACTCTTCTTGGCTGCGACCTTGGTCATGAGGGCCACGTCATCGAGGATGGTGGCGATATCGTCCAACAGGGCAAGCAGGCTGCCAGAGGCCATGGGAATTCCTTGGGGTTGATGGGGGCGGCACTGCGGTCAGTCGCCCGGTGTGCGCGCGACTATAGCAATACGCAGGTTGCCGAAATCGCAATACAGCCACACATCAGGGCGCCGCCTCGCACAAGGCGCATACTCGCGCCTTCACCCATCACACCGGGGTCCCAAGAGACAGCGCTTGGACGGGCTTCATGCCCAAGCCATGCCTGGCTACCTCACCAAACAAGAAGACGTCGCCGTCGTTGGCGCAGCCGACCTCATCATTCGCTCCCTGCTGGACAAGCAGCAGTTCTCTGACCCGCTGGGTGCCGCCGACGCCTTGGGGATCTCATCAGCCTCGTGGCCTTTGTTCGGGCTGTTGTGGCCCTCAGCCGCTCAACTGGCAAATCGCATGGCAAGCCGCCCCCTGCGGACAGGGGAGCGGGTGCTGGAGATTGGCTGTGGCCTCGGGCTGGCCAGCCTGGTGTGCCACCGCCGGGGCATGGACATCACGGCCAGCGACTGCCATCCGTTGGCGGAATCATTTTTGCAAGAGAACGTGCGCCTGAACGGTATGGCACCGCTCAAGTACCGCACAGGCCAATGGGGCGCCGAAACGCAAGGCCAGGACGGATCAGTGCAGGGGCAGTTCGATCTCATCCTGGGCAGTGACGTGCTGTACGAACGCGATGCCCGGGCGACACTGGCCAGTTTTCTGGACCTCCATGCCGCCAACAGCGCGCAAATCTGGATCGTGGACCCGAACCGGGGCAATCGGGCCACCTTTCACAAACAGATGGCCATGCACCGGTTTGAGGTGGTGGAAGAACGCCTGGACCGCCCGGCCCTCGGCAACGTGGCCGCCTACAAAGGCCGCCTAATGGTGTACGAGCGGCCTGTGCGGGGCTGAACACCAACGAAAAAGGCCGGACCTGGGTGGGTCCGGCCCGGGTGCCGTTGCGTCACGCGCCTGGGTGCGGTGCGTTCAGCTCTTCAAATCTTTACGCAACCCACTTGCGAGCGTTGCGCCAGATACGCATCCACGCGCTGTACTCCGCCTTGTCCTCGCTCGTCCAGCTCATCTGCACGTTGCGGAACACGCGCTCGGGGTGCGGCATCATGGCCGTGAAGCGGCCGTCGGCCGTAGTCACCGCCGTCAGGCCGCCTGCGCTGCCATTGGGGTTGAAGGGGTACTGCTCCGTCGCGCGCCCGCGGTTGTCCACGTAGCGCATGGCGGCAATGGCCTTGTCGGCGTTGCCCCGGTACTTGAAGTTGGCATACCCCTCGCCATGCGCCACAGCAATCGGCAGGCGGCTGCCCGCCATGCCTTGCAGGAACAGGCTGGGGGATTCGAGCACTTCCACCATCGACAGACGGGCTTCAAAACGCTCGCTCTGGTTGGTGGTGAAACGTGGCCAATCCTGTGCGCCGGGGATGATGTCCGCCAGCTCGGCAAACATCTGGCAGCCATTGCACACGCCCAGGCCAAAGGTGTCCGCGCGGCCAAAGAAGCCCTGGAACTGCGCAGCCAGCACCGGGTTGAAGGTGATGGAACGCGCCCAGCCAATGCCCGCACCCAGGGTGTCGCCGTAGCTGAAGCCGCCGCAGGCGACCACGCCCTTGAAGTCTTCGAGCTTGACCCGGCCGGTCTGCAGGTCGGTCATGTGAACGTCGTAGGCCTCAAAGCCTGCTTCCGTGAACGTGTAGGCCATCTCGATGTGCGAGTTCACACCCTGCTCGCGCAGGATGGCGACCTTGGGGCGCGCCAGGTTGAGGTAAGGCGCAGCAACGTTGTCAGCCGCGTCGAACTTAAGGTGCACGTGCATGCCGGGGTCGGTGGGTTCGCCAGCTGCGGCGTGTTCGGCGTCTGCGTTGGCGGGGTTGTCGCGTTGCTGGCAGATCTTCCAGCTCACGGCGTCCCACACCTGGTGCAGGTCGGCCAGCGGCGCACTGAATACGGCCTTGGCGTCGCGCCAGACCTGCAGTTCGCCCTTGCCTGCGTCGATCTCGGACGATGCAGGACGCGTTTTGCCGACGAAGTGGCTGAACTTGGACAGGCCATGCTCGCGCAGGGTCTGCATCACGTCGTTGCGCTCGGCAGTACGCA
>NZ_JBKBXG010000137.1:0-8683 GCF_046314175.1 Acidovorax sp.
CTCCTCTTGGGGAAAAAGCCGCAGCCGCGCTGCGAATCAGGACGCTTGGAGTGACCATCACCCAAAGCGTTCAAACGATTGTGCCATACGTAACAGGGCAAAAGCGGGGGCACCCACCCAGGGCCCGTAGGACAAAACCTGAATTGCCGCCATATGTTGCGCAGTCGCTACACGGTCTTGCCCCTAAAATGACTCTCCTTTGCCGCCACCGCAGTCCCCAATGACCCAGTTTGCCAAAGAAACCTTGCCGATCAGCCTCGAAGAAGAGATGCGGCGCAGTTACCTCGACTACGCGATGAGCGTGATCGTAGGTCGGGCCCTGCCCGACGCGCGTGACGGCTTGAAGCCTGTGCATCGCCGCGTACTTTTTGCGATGCACGAACTCAATAACGATTGGAACCGACCTTATAAGAAGTCGGCCCGTATCGTGGGCGATGTGATCGGTAAATATCACCCGCACGGTGATTCCGCGGTATACGACACCATCGTGCGTATGGCCCAGGACTTCTCGCTGCGCCATATGCTGGTGGATGGTCAGGGCAATTTCGGATCCGTGGACGGCGATAACGCTGCGGCCATGCGATATACCGAAATCCGCCTCGCCAAAATCGCCCACGAAATGCTGGGTGATATTGACAAGGAGACCGTCGATTTCGGCCCCAATTACGATGGCAGTGAAAAAGAGCCGCTGGTTTTGCCCAGCAAGCTTCCGAATCTTCTGGTCAACGGCTCATCCGGCATTGCTGTGGGCATGGCCACCAATATCCCTCCGCATAACCTCAATGAGGTGGTGGACGCGTGCCTGCACATGCTGCGCAACCCGGATGTCACCATCGACGAATTGATGGAGATCATTCCTGCACCCGACTTCCCCACCGCCGGGATCATCTACGGCATCAATGGCGTGAAGGACGGCTACCGCACGGGTCGTGGGCGCGTGATCATGCGTGCCAAGTGCCATTTCGAGGACATTGACCGCGGCCAGCGCCAGGCGATCATCGTCGACGAGTTGCCCTACCAGGTCAACAAGAAGACGCTGCAGGAGCGCATGGCAGAGCTGGTGCACGAAAAGAAAATCGAGGGCATCAGCCACATCCAGGACGAGTCCGACAAGTCGGGCATGCGTCTGGTGATCGAACTCAAGCGCGGCGAAGTACCCGAGGTGGTACTCAACAACCTGTACAAGCAAACGCAGCTGCAAGACACCTTCGGCATGAACATGGTGGCGCTGATCGACGGTCAGCCCCGCCTGTGCAATTTGCGCGACCTGATCAGCGTCTTTCTGCAGCACCGCCGCGAGGTGGTCACACGCCGCACCGTGTTCGAACTGCGCAAGGCGCGCGACCGCGGCCACGTGCTCGAAGGCCTGGCCGTTGCCCTGGCCAACATCGATGACTTCATCGCCATCATCCGCAACGCCCCCACCCCGCCGGTGGCCAAGGCCGAGCTGATGGCCCGCCCCTGGGACAGCAAGCTGGTGCGCGAAATGCTCACCCGCACGCGCGCCGATGGTGGTGTGGTCAGTGCCGACGACTACCGCCCAGACGGCCTAGAGAAAGAACTAGGTATGGGCCAGGACGGCCTGTACCGACTGTCGGAAACGCAAGCCCAGGAAATCCTGCAGATGCGCCTGCAGCGCCTTACGGGCCTGGAGCAAGACAAGATCGTGGCCGAGTACAAGGAAGTCATGGCGGTCATCGAAGACCTGCTGGACATTCTGGCCAAGCCCGAACGTGTCTCGGCCATCATCGGCGACGAGCTGACCTCCATCAAGCAAGAGTTCGGCCAGCACAAGCTGGGCGCACGACGCAGCATCGTCGAATACAGCGCGCAAGACCTGTCCACCGAAGACCTGATCACCCCCACCGACATGGTCGTGACGCTCAGCCACACCGGCTACATCAAGAGCCAGCCCCTGTCCGAATACCGCGCCCAAAAGCGCGGCGGGCGCGGCAAGCAGGCCACGGCGACGAAGGAAGACGACTGGATCGACCAGCTCTTCATCGCCAACACGCACGACTACATCCTGTGCTTCTCCAACCGGGGCCGCCTGTATTGGCTCAAGGTGTGGGAAGTGCCTGCGGGCTCGCGCGGCTCGCGCGGCCGCCCCATCGTCAACATGTTCCCGCTGCAGGACGGCGAAAAGATCAATGTCGTGCTGCCGCTCACGGGCGACATGCGCACCTTCCCGGCCGACCGCTATGTCTTTATGGGCACCAGCATGGGCACCGTGAAGAAGACCGCGCTCGACGAGTTCAGCAACCCGCGCAAGGGCGGGATCATCGCCGTCAACCTAGACGACGGCGACTACCTGATCGGCGCCGCACTGACCGATGGCAAGCACGACGTGATGCTGTTCAGCGACGGTGGCAAGGCCGTGCGCTTTGATGAAAACGACGTGCGCCCCCTGGGCCGTGCAGCGCGCGGCGTGCGCGGCATGATGCTGGAAGATACCCAGAGCGTGATCGCCATGCTGGTGGCCGAAGACGAAACACAAAGCGTGCTGACCGCCACCGAGAACGGCTATGGCAAGCGCACCAACATCACCGAATACACACGCCACGGCCGTGGCACCAAGGGCATGATTGCCATCCAGCAAAGCGAGCGCAACGGCAAGGTCGTGGCTGCGACGCTGGTGCACGCCGATGACGAGATCATGCTCATCACCGACAAGGGCGTGCTGGTGCGCACCCGGGTGTCGGAAATTCGCGAACTGGGCCGCGCCACGCAGGGCGTGACGCTGATCGCCTTGGACGAAGGTTCGCAATTGAGTGGCCTGCAGCGCATTGTTGAAAACGACGCGAACGTGATTGAAGCAGAACCCGGGGGCGAAGACGCTTCTGGCATTGACACCGATCCCGCCGCAGAGACACCTGAGCCACCTGACGCCTGACCGACCCCGCATGGCAATTCACGGCAAGCAGGGACTCGCCGAGTTGTCATGCTATTAAACACAGAGCTAGTAGCGCTTACCCAGTAAGCGCTAGAGGCATTTTTGACCAATATTTCATGACACGCCCGTACAACTTCTCGGCCGGCCCGGCCGCCATCCCTGCCGACGTGTTGGAACAGGCTGCCGCCGAGATGCTGGACTGGCACGGCAGCGGAATGGGCGTGATGGAAATGAGCCATCGCGGCAAAGAGTTTTTGTCCATCTACGAGCAGGCCGAAGCCGACCTGCGCGAACTGCTGGCGGTTCCGTCGCACTTCAAGATTCTGTTCATGCAGGGCGGCGGGTTGGCCGAAAACGCCATCGTTCCACTGAACTTGTCGCGCGCCGGGGCTGTTGATTTTGTGGTGACGGGTAGCTGGAGCCAGAAGTCATACAAGGAAGCCCGCAAGTACGCCTCTGAAGTGAACGTGGTGGCCACCGCAGAAGACACCGGGTTCACTACCCTGCCCGACCCGGCTACCTGGACGACGAGCCGCGGTGCCAGCTATCTGCACATCTGCACCAACGAGACCATCAACGGCATCGAGTTTCACCAGTTGCCCGATCTGAAGGCGCTGGGCAGCGAGGCGCCGCTGGTGATCGATTTTTCATCGCACGTGGCCTCCCGGCCCGTGGACTGGTCCCGCGTTGGCCTGGCGTTTGGTGGCGCGCAGAAAAACCTGGGCCCTGCGGGGCTCACGCTCGTGGTCGTGCGCGAAGACCTGTTGGGCCACGCACTGCCAACCTGCCCCAGCGCGTTTGACTACAAGATCGTGGCCGACAACCAGTCGATGTACAACACGCCCCCTACCTGGGGCATCTACATAGCGGGTTTGACCTTTCAGTGGCTCAAGCGCCAGCAAGAGGGTGCACTCACCGGCGTCGCCGCGATGGAACAACGCAACATCGCCAAGGCAAGCCTGCTGTACAACGCCATCGACAGCTCGCAGCTGTACGTGAACAAAGTGGCGGTCAATTGCCGCTCGCGCATGAATGTTCCGTTCTTTCTGCGTGACGAAAGCCGTAACGAGGCCTTTCTGGCTGGCGCCAAAGAGCGCGGCCTGCTGCAGCTCAAGGGCCACAAGTCCGTGGGCGGCATGCGCGCCAGCATCTACAACGCCATGCCCATTGCAGGCGTGCAGGCGCTGGTGGACTACATGCGAGAATTTGAAAAAAAACAGGCCTGACAGAGAGCACTCCGACCGCCATTTGATGGCACGACTCTGGCACCTACCGTCATTCCAAGGCCCGCCCCCGACAGCACCCCATTCATGACCAATCCGCAAGCATCACCCGACCTCGCCAGCCTGCGCGTGCAGATTGACAGCATTGACCAGCAACTTCTTTCGCTGCTGAACCAGCGGGCGCTGGTTGCCGAGCAAGTGGGCGAAGTAAAAAAGCGCGAGGGCACTCCTTTCTTTCGTCCGGACCGCGTGGCCCAGGTGATCGAAAAGATTCAAACCGCCAACCCCGGCCCGCTTAAAGGACCACACGTAGCAGCCATTTGGCGCGAGATCATGTCCGCATGCCTGGCGCTGGAGTCGCCACAGCGTGTGGCGGTGCTGGGCCCCGAAGGCACGTTCTGCGAGCAGGCCGCCATCGAGTTCTTTGGCGGCGCGGCCGACCTGATGTATTGCGCCAACTTCGACGAAGTGTTCCACGCCACTGCAGCTGGCAGTGCCCAGTACGGTGTGGTGGGCGTAGAAAACTCCACCGAAGGCGTGGTAACCCGCTCGCTTGATCTGTTCTTGCACACCCCCACGCACGTCGTGGGCGAGGTCAGTCTTCTGGTGCGCCACAACCTGCTGCGCACCAGCAACTCGCTCGACGGCATCGAGGTGGTGATGGCCCACCCTCAGGCGCTGGCCCAGTGCCAGGCCTGGCTGACCAAACACCTGCCCCACGCCGAGCGCCGCCCGGTGTCCAGCAACGCCGAAGGCGCCCGCCTGGCCACCACCAACCCAGGCTGGGCAGCGTTGTCCAGCGAGCGCGCTGCCACCCAGTTCGGCCTGCACATCGTGGCCCATGCCATTCAGGATGACGCGTACAACCGCACCCGGTTTGCCATCATCTGCCTGCCCCACACGCTGCAAACGCCGCCTCCATCGGGCAAGGACTGCACCAGTCTTGTGGTGTCTGTGCCCAACCAGCCCGGAGCCGTGCACGACCTGCTCGTGCCGCTGAAATCCCATGGCGTCTCCATGACGCGCTTTGAGTCCCGCCCTGCGCGCACAGGCCAGTGGGAGTACTACTTTTACATCGACCTCGACGGCCACCCTGCGCAACCCCATGTGGCGCGGGCTCTGGAAGAGCTGCGCAGCCTGTGCGCGTTCTACAAGGTTCTGGGGACGTACCCCGTGTCATCGTAAGGAGCCGCCGCCATGTTTGAACAATTGGGATTGATCGGCTGCGGGCTCATGGGTGGCTCATTTGCGCTGGCCATGAAGAAGGCCGGTCTGGTCAAGCGTGTGGTGGGCTACAGCAAGTCGCCCTCCACCACGGACCGCGCCCGCCAGTTGGGCGTGATCGATGTGGAGGCCCCGTCGGCATTGCTGGCCGTTGCTGGCGCAGATGTGGTGCTGGTAGCCGTTCCGGTAGCAGCGACCGAAGCAACCCTCAAAGCCATTAAGCACCTTGTCACGCCACGGATGCTGATCATGGATGTGGGCTCTACCAAAGCCGACGTCGTGACAGCAGCCCATCGCGCACTCCGGGATCAGGTGGGCTCCTTCGTCCCTGCCCATCCCATTACCGGCCGCGAAGTCTCCGGTGTCGAGCATGCGGAGGCCGATCTCTACAGCGGACGGCAGCTGATCCTGACCCCCACAGAACGCACCCTGCCGCAACAGCTACAGCAAGCGGAAGAGATCTGGAAAGCACTTGGTTGCCGCGTTACGACCATGACACCAGAGGCGCATGACTCAGCCTTTGCCGCCGTCAGCCACCTGCCGCATGTGCTGGCTTTTGCCATGATGAACAGCATCACGGGGCAATCGACTGGCGACGATTTCTTGTCACTGGCGGGCCCCGGGTTCCGGGATTTCACCCGCATTGCAGCCAGCGACCCGAAGGTGTGGCGCGACATCTTGCTCTCGAACCGCGAGGAACTGATCGCCCAGTCCAAGCTGTTCCAGCAAGCGCTGCGCACCATCGAGCAGGCCATGGAAAAGGGCGATGCCCAGGCGCTCGAAGACATGCTGACGCTCGCCAGCGAGACCCGCGCGCACTGGCGCATGGGTGCGAAGAGAAAATAACCCCCTGAGTCGCCTGCGGCGCCTTCCCCCAGGGAGACGCACCCTGTGGCCTGGCGGAGCCAGTTCCACGGGTGCGCGGGTGTTGGGACGCTCCGGTTGCGCAGGCCGCTGGCTACACGAACGCTCTTTGAGCTGCAATGGACACACCACCACGATGTACAGCACCGCATTCCTCGATCTCCCTCCCCTGCAATCTGCTGCGGGCGAAGTCCACCTGCCGGGCTCCAAGAGCATTTCCAACCGTGTGCTGCTGCTGGCGGCCCTGAGCGCAGGCACGACCACCGTGCACGACCTGCTGGCGTCCGACGACACCCGGGTGATGCTGGATGCACTGCGACAGATCGGCTGTACCGTGGACGAAGCGGGCAGCACGGTCCACATCACCGGTCTGGGCGGCAGCGCTCCACAGTCCCCTGCCAAACTGTTCATGGGCAATGCAGGCACCGCAATGCGGCCGCTGACAGCCGCGCTGGCGCTCCTGGGCGGCGAGTTTGAGCTGTCTGGCGTGGCGCGCATGCACGAGCGACCGATTGGCGATCTGGTCGACGCACTGCGTCAGCTGGGCTGCCAGATCGACTACCTGGGGAACGACGGCTACCCGCCGCTGCGCATTGCCCACGCCAACGGCGTCCCTGCGCTGGCACTGGCAGAGCCAATCCGCGTGCGCGGCGATGTGTCCAGCCAGTTCCTGACCGCCCTGCTCATGGCGCTGCCGCTGGCAGCTGGCACCCAGAACATCGTGATCGACGTGGTTGGAGAACTGATCTCCAAGCCCTACATCGCCATCACCCTCCAGCTTCTGGCACGCTTTGGCATCGTGGTGGATCACCAGAACTGGCAGCGCTTCACGATTGCAGCAGGCAGCCGCTACCAGTCGCCGGGCAGCATCCACGTCGAGGCAGATGCATCTTCTGCTAGTTATTTCATAGCACTTGGCGCAATCACAGCAAGCGATAGTGACCAAAAAGGCATAAAAATTCAGGGCGTCGGCCTGGATTCGATCCAGGGCGACATCCGCTTTGTCGAAGCCGCCCGCGCCATGGGCGCTGTCATCACGGGCGGTCCCAACTGGCTGCACATCCAGCGCGGTGAGCCAGGGCACGGGTGGCCACTCAAGGCCATCGATCTGGACTGCAACCACATCCCCGATGCCGCAATGACCTTGGCCGTGATGGCCCTGTATGCCGAGGGCACCACCACCCTGCGCAACATTGCCAGCTGGCGCGTAAAGGAAACCGACCGCATCGCCGCCATGGCCACGGAGCTGCGCAAGCTGGGCGCCACGGTGGACGAAGGCGCGGACTTCATCCGCGTCACGCCACCCTCACGTGTTGACGATTGGAAGCCCGCAAGCATTCACACCTACGACGACCACCGCGTGGCCATGTGCTTCTCGCTGGCGGCGTTCAATCCAGCGGGTCTGCCGGTGCGCATTGAAGACCCCAAGTGCGTGGCCAAGACATTTCCAGACTACTTTGAGGCGCTGTTCTCGGTGGCCCAGGTGGCCCCCTCGCACATTCCCGTGATCTGCATCGACGGCCCCACGGCTTCGGGCAAGGGCACCGTGGCAGCCGCGGTCGCCCAGCGTCTGGGTTACCGCTTTCTGGACTCTGGCGCGATGTACCGGATCACCGCACTGGCGACATTGCGGGCTGGCCATGCCATAGATGCTGAACACGAAGCAGGCATTGCCGCCATGGCCAAAACATTGCCCGTGCGCTTTGAAGGCGGCCGTGTGTTGCTTGGCCACGACGATGTGACCGAGGCCATTCGCACCGAAGAAGCAGGCATGAATGCGTCCCGTGTGTCTGCCCTGCCCGCTGTGCGCGAGGCTCTGGTGGCCCTGCAGCACAGCTTTCGGCGCCTGCCGGGGCTGGTGGCGGACGGCCGGGACATGGGCACGGTGATCTTCCCAGGCGCATCGCTCAAGGTCTATCTGACCGCGAGCGCTGCCTGCCGCGCGGAGCGTCGTTATAAACAGTTGATTTCAAAGGGTTTTTCGGCTAACATCGACGACCTTCGCGCAGCCTTGGAGGCGCGCGACGCACGGGACAGTACCCGCAGCGTTGCGCCTCTCAAGCCCGCGCAGGACGCTCTGGTCCTGGACAACTCCACCTTGACGGTTGATGAAGCCGTCGAGCAAGTGTTGACCTGGTGGCAAGAGCGTCAACCCTTCGCAGTGTCTGCGTAGGGTTGAAAAAGCGCGGGGCCACATCTCACCATATGGCCCCTGCAATGCTGAAAAGCCTTGCAACAGGCCCACACCGCCCCTCTCGCGCGCCAGCGCCCAGGTGGTGTGGATCTTTAACCTAACCCGCGGTTTCACCGCAAAAAACCACCGCAAGCAGCTATAAAAACAGTAGCAATAGTGCTACTGGAATCCTGTTTGTGGCAAGGAAACACATGTCCGAATCTTTTGCCGCCCTTTTTGAAGAATCCTTGACGCGCACGGAAATGCGCCCAGGCGAAGTCATCACCGCTGAAGTCGTGCGCGTCG
>NZ_JBKBXG010000138.1:0-8544 GCF_046314175.1 Acidovorax sp.
GGTCTTCATAGGCCATATCAACAATGCGCCGCCCGGTTTCGTACGCCATCTGGCCGCGTTCGCGGTACGGTGCAGGAATGGCCGCGCAGCCGGGCAGCGACAGGCCCAGGGCTTCTGCCACGGCGTTCATGGTGGATGCCGTACCCATGGTGTTGCAGTGGCCCGCCGACGGTGCGCTGCTGCAGGCGCGCTGCAAAAACTCTTCTTCATCAATCTCGCCCGCTGCCAGCTGGCGCCGGCTGCGCCAGATCACGGTGCCCGAGCCCACCAGTTGTCCATCGTGCCAGCCGTCCAGCATCGGCCCGCCAGACAGCACGATGGCCGGAATGTCCACGGTGGATGCCGCCATCACGCCTGCGGGTGTTGTCTTGTCGCAGCCTGTGGTCAGCACCACCGCGTCGATGGGGTAGCCGTACAGGATCTCCACCAGCCCCAGGTACGCCAGGTTGCGGTCCAGCGCGGCCGTGGGGCGGCGGCAGTTTTCAAAGATGGGATGGACGGGGAACTCCATCGGGATGCCCCCCGCATCGCGGATGCCGTCGCGCACGCGGCGCGCCAGGTCTACGTGGATGCGGTTGCAGGGCGACAGGTCACTGCCCGTCTGCGCAATGCCGATGATGGGCCGGCCCGAGCGCAGTTCTTCGGGCGTGAGCCCGTAGTTCATGAAGCGTTCGAGGTACAGCGCGGTCATGTCCGAGCGCTCGGGGTCGGCAAACCAGTCGCGCGAGCGGAAGGGGCGGCGGGGTGTTTTTGTCATAGCGTTCGCAGCGTTGCTTAAAACGGGCAGAGCACAGCACGGGGCTGCACCCCTGGGCAAACAAATTACTTGCCGCCCCGCGCCTTGGCCAGCTCACCCATCATTTCGCTGGTGGTCTCTTCACCAAACTCCTTGCCGTACTTGGCCAGAACGGGCTGCAGCTTGGTGCGCAGCTTGGCTTGCTCGGCGGCTGGCAGCTCGGTGATCTGCATGCCGGCCTTCTTCAGCTCGCCCAGGGCGGTTTCGCTGAAGGCGCGGATGGTCTTGCGCTCGAACAGCGTGGCCTCGCGCGCGGCCTCCTGCACGATCTTCTTTTCGTCGGCCGAGAGGCCGTCCCAGGTTTTCTTGGACATGAGCAGCACCCAGGCGCTGTACATGTGGCGCGACAGCACCAGGTGCTTTTGCACCTCATAGAACTTGCTGGCCAGGATGGTGGCGGGCGGGTTTTCCTGGCCGTCGACGGCCTTTTGTTCCATGGCGGTGTACAGCTCGGTGAACGGCATGGGCGTGGCGTTCGTGCCCAGCGCGTTGAAAGTGTCGAGGAACAAGGGGCTCTGGATTACGCGCAGCTTCAGGCCTGCCAGATCATCGGCCGTGTTGATGGGGCGGCGCGAGTTGGTCACATGGCGGAAGCCGTTTTCCCAGAAGCCCAGGCCGATCAGACCCTTGTCAGGCAGCATGGCCAGCAGCTTCTGGCCGAAGGGGCCGTCGAGCAGCGCGTCGGCTTCTGCCTCGGTGTTGAAGGTGAGCGGCAGGTTCAGCACGCCAAACGGCTTGATCAGCGACATCAGCGTGGACGAATCGGGAATCGTCATCTCCAGCGTGCCGCCGCGCAGGGCTGAGGTCATGCTCACGTCGTTGCCCAAAGCGCCGCTGGCAAACAGCTTGGCGTTCATCTTGCCGCCGCTCTTGGCCTGCAGGCGCTCGGCAAAGTGGCGCACGGCCTGGGCCTGCGGGTGGTCGTCGCTCAGGCCGATGCCGACCTTGAAGGTGTGTTCTTTGACTTGTGCAGACACCGGCGCAGCGAGGGCGGCCAGCAGCGTGGCTGCCAGCGCGAGGGATTTGGCGAGGGAATTGAATCGCATGGTTTTGTCTCCGTTGGAATGGCTGGGTCGTCGCGATGGCCTGGGCCATCGGCGCCGTGCGTCCCTTTGTAGGTCCGTCATCGATGCAGGCCGAAGGTTAGGTCTGGCACCTGCAGGGGTCCACTGAATCTTTTGCTACGATCCATTCCAAACGCTTATGAGTCCAGACGAATTTCCGGGTAAACCCTTGTCTTTGGCGCAGGCCTGCGCGCGGCTGCGCTTTCGGCATTTGCAGTTTCTGGACATCCTGGGGCGCACCCGCAACCTGCGGCTGACGGCCGAGCAAATGCACGTCACCCAGCCTGCCGCCACCAAGATCCTGATGGACATCGAGGAGATCCTGGAGGCGCGTTTGTTTGACCGTTTGTCGCGCGGCATGCGGCCCAACGAACTGGGGCTTTTTACGCTGCGTTATGCCAGCGCGGCGCTCGATGGCCAGCGTAAGTTTGTCGATGAATTCAACGCCCTCAAGCAGGGCGGGCACGGGCACCTGACAGTAGGCGCCATCACCGGGTCTGCGGCGCATCTGCTGGTGGCGTCGGTGGTCGAAATTCAGCGCCTGCGGCCCTTGCTGGTGCTCAAAATTCTTGAGCAGAGCAGCGACCAGCTGATCGCATGGCTGGCCGAGCGCAAGATCGATTTGATGATCGGCCGCTACACGGACGAGGCCCAGCGCAGCCAGTTCCACTACGAGCGCCTGTCGGCCGAGCCCCTGTATGTGGTGGGCGGCCTGCACCACCCGTTGCGCGGCGCGGCCGACCTGGCGCTGACCGAGCTGGCCCACTGGCCGTGGATTCTGTACCCCGCCTCCACAGCGGTGCGCAAGGTGTCGGACGACCTGTTTGGCGGCGCGGGCCTGGCGCTGACGGCAGGCGTGGTGGAAACGCCCTCCTTCTTGTTTGCGCTGGAACTGATGAACACCACCAACATGATGTCGCTACAGCCCGCGCGTCTGGTGGAGAAATACGTCAACAAGGGCCTGCTGTCGCGCATCCCCCTGGACCTGCCCGACCGCATGCCCAGTTACGGCCTGATCACGCGGCTGGGCGAAGAGCCCACACCGTCGGCGCAGGCCTTTATGGACGTGCTGCGCGAAACGGCGGGTGTTGCCCCTGAAGCGTCTTGATGGGTTGTGGCGGTAAGTGCTATCAATAACCAAAAGTTATTGAAAATGACGGCAGTTTGGGTTTCGCAGTGGCTGCCGTTAGCCCCACGCCGTTATGCTCTGCGCCCTTTGACCGAAACCTACTCGCTGCCCCATGACCGACTTTGCTGACGACACGCCCGCCCCCATCCACGAACCCCGCGTATGGAGCGACGAGCGCTGGATTGCACAAGTCATCAAGAACGAGGACGACGATGGCTGGGCTGTGTCCATGACGCTGCACGGCGAATCCGAGCCCGCCCTGGTGGGCCCGTGGACCATGGGGCGCGACAAGAAGAATCCCAAGCCGCTGGATGTGTCCGCCTTCAACACGCTGGTCAAGACCGCCAGCGAGGTGCTGCGCCGCCACGAGCAGCAGCTGCACGCACAGCTCAACAAGAACGTGACCATCACCACCTCCGACGGCCAGCGCCTGCGCGTGGCCCTGGCCATCGTGCCCGATGAAGAAGGCGCCACCGCCACGCTGAGCGCCCAGGACGAGCTGGGTGAAGAACTGGCACGTGTGCCCGTGCCGCCCACGTTCAAGCTGACCACCGACAGCGCGACGGCATGGGCCCAGGGCGGGTTCGAAAAGCCGCGCTGATGACCCGCCGAGGCGTGTGAAAAAACGGCACTGCCGGTGTTGCCAATCGCGTGCGCGACGGGCTGCCACAGGGTAAGCCCCTAGAATCCCACCGTCGGCCCCGGAGTTTTTCCGGGGCCGATTGCGTTCTCAGGGCGGGGCGAAATTCCCCACCGGCGGTATCCGTGGACTGAAGAAAAAGGTCTGTGGGAGCCCGCGAGCGCCTGCAGGGCTGTTCTTTGGAGCAACCCGCAGGGTCAGCAGATCTGGTGCGATGCCAGAGCCGACGGTCACAGTCCGGATGAAAGAGATCGCGAAGCCATGGGCCTCCCGCTGGTGTGGTGGTGCCTGTGTGCGTGTCTGCGCGTGGTACGGGGCCAAAGGTTCGTCTGATCGATGGGTCAGGCGTCTCGACTCGCCTTGCCTGATCGCTGGTCCGCACGCGGGTGCGCAGCCGCCTCTTGTGCGAGGGGCTCTGTTCGCGCGCGCCCTGATTCTGGTAATCCTTTTCTTTGTTCGAGAAAATCCATGAATCAGTCGTCCTTCCACTCCCACCATGCCGCCGCTGCCAACGCCGACCAGAACGGCCGCGCAGCCACGGCGCACCGCAGCGAACGGGTTGCGGTCATCTGCGCCAGCTGGCACCGGGACATCGTTCACCAGGCCCGCGACGCCGCCGTGGCAGAGTTCGCGCGCAGTGGGCTGCCTGCGGGGCAGATCGAGCAGTTTGAGGTGCCCGGGGCCTTCGAGATCCCGCTCTTGGCCAAGCGGCTGGCGCAAAGCGGCCGCTACGACGCCATCGTGGCCTGCGCGCTGGTGGTCAATGGTGGCATCTACCGCCACGAGTTTGTAACCACCGCCGTCATCGACGGTTTGATGCGCGTGCAGCTCGACACCGACGTGCCCGTAATGTCTGCCGTGCTCACGCCGCGCGATTTTCATGAGCACGAAGACCACCTCAAGTTCTTCCGCGAGCACTTTGTGAAAAAGGGCGTGGAAGTGGCCCGTGCCTGTTTGGACACCATGGCCCAGTTCAAGGCGCTAGAGCCCGCTCACGGGGATTGACGACCTTGGGTTGGAGTGGCGGGTGCAGTGTTTTACGCTGGATGGCACGAAACAAAAAGGATGGATTTTTGGTCGTGGCAATGCGCAAACCACAGCGATACCGGGCGGTATCGCGAGGATTTGCAGCGCCGCGAGGGCCGAAAAGGCGCCTTTTTGTGTGCCAGATAGCGTGAAATACTGCACTGGAACGCTTCTGGCTTTGTTGCTGCGTCTTGCCGTACTTGCAGTACTGTCTGCGACGCAGCGCCTAGTCAAAACCGATTCGCTGCGTTTTGTAGCCGCTCTGGAGGCGGCGGCAGGTTCTTGTTTGTTGCTATTATTTATATAGCTTATGGCGCTTTGCCATCAAGCGCTAGGAGCCAATTTGGCTTGAAAAAAAGCGGCGCCATAAACCCTTCATCCCCCGCACCATCACCCCGCCGCCAGCTGCGGCATATGCCGCCGTGGCGGCGCCAGCGGTGCGGCATCCCCCAGCCCATCTTCCCCAGGTGCGAGGCGAAACACCGCCACCGCCTGCACCAGTTGCTGCGCCTGAATCTTCAGGCTGTCCGCGGCGGCAGCGCTTTCTTCCACCAGCGCTGCGTTCTGCTGGGTGGCCTGGTCCATCTGCGTGATGGCTTCGCCCACCTGCGATACGCCCAGGCTCTGCTCGCTGCTGGCGGCACTGATCTCGCCCACGATGTCCGTCACGCGGCGGATGGAGGCCACCACTTCGGTCATGGTGGCTCCGGCTTTGTCCACCAGCGTGGTGCCCAGCTCCACGCGCTGCACGCTTGCATGGATCAGCGTCTTGATCTCCTTGGCCGCGTCGGCACTGCGCTGGGCCAGATTGCGCACTTCGCTGGCCACCACGGCAAAGCCGCGGCCTTGTTCGCCTGCGCGGGCGGCTTCTACCGCCGCGTTCAGCGCGAGGATGTTGGTCTGGAACGCGATGCCGTCGATGACCGAGATGATGTCGGCGATCTTTTTGCTGCTGTCGTTGATGCCCTTCATGGTGGTTACCACTTCGGCCACCACATCGCCGCCCTGCACGGCCACGGTGGATGCGCTCACCGCGAGCTGATTGGCCTGGCGCGCGTTGTCTGCGTTGGCTTGCACGGTGGAGTTGAGCTCTTCCATCGATGCCGATGTTTGCTCCAGCGCGCTGGCCTGCTGCTCTGTGCGGGCGCTGAGGTCGTTGTTGCCCTGCGCGATTTCGGTACTGGCGGCTGCCACGCTGTGGGCGTTGCTGCGCACATTGCTCACCACGCGCGACAGGCTGCTCTGCATGTCGTGCAGGGCATTGAGCAGCAGCGCAATCTCGTCCTTGCCCGCCACATGTTGCGCCACCGTCAGGTCGCCCCCGGCCACGGCTTGCGACACGCGCACCGCGTTGTCCAGCGGGTTCACCACCGTGCGGCTGAACGCAATGGCGCCTGCAATGCCCAGTGCGCACACTACCAGCATCACCACCAGGCTGATGGTGGTGGCGCGCTGCGCGGCACCCGCTGCGCGCTCGGCGACTTCGGTGCTGGCCTTGGCGATCAAAGTGCCGGCCTGGTCCAGCAGTTGCGAGGGCTCGCGGTCCATGCCCGCCACCGCCTTGTCGCCCACCTGCGGGTCGTGGTCGGCCGCCTTGAAGGCGTCAAACCCCTTGCGATAGGCGCCGCCCATGCGTTCATGCGCCTGCGCAAACTGCTGCACGCGTTCACGGCCTTCGCCAGGGGGCAGTGCAGCAATGAGCTTTTGTGCCTCCTCCTTGATGGCCATTTCCTGTTTTTCAAAGGCTGTCCAGAAGCGCGTGAGCTGGGCTGGGTCCTTGCCGCGCAGCAGCACGTTTTTCCACTCCTGCACCTGCACCTTGAAGTTGTTGAGCATGCCCGCCGCCATGCGCTCGTGCTCAAAGCTTTGCGCCACGGTGGTCTGGTAGGTGTCGAGCGCCTGGTTCAGGCGGCTGATGCCAAACAGCGCCGCCGCAAACAGCAAGAGCAGCGAGATGGTGAAGGCAAGGGGGAGCTTGAGGCTGAGCTTCATGGGGAACTCCTGTGGGGTCCACGGTTCGCCGCTGGGGCGGGGCAAGGTACATGCGGCCCAGCCTGACATCCCCCGTACGTTGCGGCGGCTGTCCCACTGCGCCATTCGTCTCGGTCAACCAGCGCGTGCTGTGCGCCGCGCCGGAGAGATTCCCGCTGCCATTATGGAGACATGTGTAAATTTTTGTACATGTCTTTTCGTCCAAGCCGAAGGGGTTTAGCCGCCGGAGTGGGCGCTTGGTGCTGTAAAAAATGATAGCTGCTAGCGCTTGTCAGATAAGCGTTAGCAGCTAATTTTATGCAGCAAAAGAAAGCAAGCGGCCCTGCCAATCTGGGCAAGGCCGTTTGTGGGTCGTCCCACAAGTTGGTTGAGACCGCGCTTGCCCAGCTACAAAACGCCGCTGGCCCGCAGCGCCGCAATGCGCGCCGCATCCAGCCCCATTTCGCCCAGCACTTCGTCGGTGTGCTGCCCCAGTGCCGGTGGCGCGTTGCGCAACACGGGCGGCGTGGCCGACAGGCGCAGCGGGCTGGCCACGCCGGTGATCTGCTGCACGTTGTCGGTGGCGGTCTCGCCGTCCTTCCAGCGCGGCAGCGTCACGGCCAGGCCACGGGCTTGCACCTGCGCGTCATCAAACGCCTGGGCAATGGTGTTGATAGGGCCGCAGGGCACGGCCTTGTCTTCCAGCAGCGCGATCCAGTCGGCGGTGGTGCGGGTGCGGGTCACGGCCTCCATGGCGGGGATCAGCTCGGTGCGGTTTTGTACGCGCAGCGTGTTGGTGGCAAAACGCGGGTCGGTGGCCCATTGCGGCTGGTTGGCGGCAGCGCAAAAGCGCTGGAACTGGCCGTCGTTGCCAATGGCCAGCAGCATGTTGCCGTCGGCCGTCGCGAAGTCCTGGTAGGGCGCCAGGCTGGGGTGGCTGTTGCCCATGCGCTCGGGCGCCTTGCCCGTGGCCAAAAAGCCCGAGGCCTGGTTGGCCAGCACGGCCATGCCCACGTCCAGCAGCGCCATGTCGATGTGTTGGCCCTGGCCTGTGCCGGTGGCAGCGTTGTCGCGCACATGCAGGGCGGCCAGGATGGCGTTGCTGGCATACAGGCCGGTGAACAGGTCGATCACCGCCACACCTACGCGCATGGGGCCGCCGCCGGGCTGGTTGTCGGCATGGCCGGTGATGCTCATGAGGCCCGTCATGGCCTGCACCATCAGGTCGTAGCCCGCGCGCTCGGCATACGGCCCGTCTTGCCCGAAGCCGGTGACGGAGCAGTAGATCAGGCGCGGGTTGAGCGCGCGCAGGCTTTCATGGTCCAGGCCGTATTGCTTGAGGCCGCCAACCTTGAAGTTCTCCACCACGATGTCGGCCTCTTGCGCCATCTGCCTGATGAGCGCCTGGCCATCGGGCGAGGCCATGTCGATGGTCACCGAGCGCTTGTTGCGGTTGCAGGCGGTGTAGTAGCTCGCCTGGTTGGTGTCGTTGCCCTCTGCGTCCTTCAAAAAGGGCGGGCCCCACTGGCGCGTGTCGTCGCCCACGCCGGGACGTTCCACCTTCACCACGTCCGCGCCCAGGTCGGCCAGCACTTGCGTGCACCACGGCCCGGCCAGTACGCGGGAGAGGTCGAGCACCTTGATGCCTGCGAGTGCGCCAGCGTTGGGGGAGGGTGTGGTCATGGGGGTGGTGGACTATTAAATTGATAGCTGCTAGCGCTTATCTATCAAGCGCTAGAGGTCTAAAACACTTGAAATGTGCGTAGGAGAGCCCCGCGTTAACTCCCTCTCCCCTCGCGGGAGAGGGTGGGGGAGAGGGGGTGATCAGGCACAGCGCACGCAGCTGCGCCCGCACCCCCCGGCCCCCACCCCCGGGGGGGGGGGGGGGGGGGGGGGGGGGTGGGGTGGGGAACCCCCG
>NZ_JBKBXG010000139.1:0-8096 GCF_046314175.1 Acidovorax sp.
CAAGGCATCGCCCGAGCAGCGCGTGATCCTCACCAAGTTCACCTTGCTGGCGGTTGCGTTGTCGGCAGCGTTTGTGGCCGCGCTCAAGCCGGCGGAGATACTGCCTATGGTGTCAGCGTCTTTCTCGCTGGCGGCGTCGGCCTTTGTGCCGGTGATGGTGCTGGGCATCTTCTGGCGCGGCACCACGCGCCAGGGGGCGGTGGCGGGCATGCTGGCAGGTCTGGGGGTGGCCGTGTACTACATGCTGTCCCATGTACCTGCCATGCAGGTGTTGCCTGCCTGGCTGCTGGCCGATGGGCTTTGGTTTGGCATTCAGCCCATATCTGCCGGGGTGTTTGGCGTACCCGCGGGGTTGGTGGCAGCGGCCGTCGTGAGCTGGATCACACGCCCCGCGCCAGCACGGCAGGTGGTGCGCTCGGAAATGTGACCTCGCGGGTTCCTCTGCCCCGCCCGCGCAGCGTTTCAAGCCCATGAAACGACAAAGCGGCCCGCAGGCCGCCTTGGTTGCCCAGCACCGTGGTGGTGGCAGGGCGCAAACACTCGTCGGCGATTAGCGGCCGACCTTCAGCAGTTCCACATCAAACTTCAGCGTGGCGTTTGGCGGGATCACGCCGCCCGCACCGCGTGCACCATAGCCCAAAGCTGCCGGAATGATAAGCGTGCGCTGGCCACCGATCTTCATGCCCTGCACGCCTTCGTCCCAGCCCTTGATGACCATGCCACCGCCCAGCGAGAACTCAAACGGGTCATTGCGGTCGCGGCTGGAGTCGAACTTGGCGCCTTGCTCGCCATTGTTGTAGAGCCAGCCGGTGTAGTGCACCGACACGTTCTGGCCCTTGGTGGCCTCGGCGCCTTCGCCCACGGTGGTGTCTTCGTATTGCAGGCCGGATGCGGTGGTGGTCATTGCCATGGTTGAAATTCCTGGTTTGCTATTGAAAATATAGCTATCAGCGCTTTATAGATAAGCGCTAGAAGCATTTTTGACCCCCATTTTAACGAAAAGCCCCGCTCGGAGGTCCGGCGGGGCTTTGCCCAGAAAGGGGCAGGGGGGCGGGTGGGCTTCAGGCCTTCTTGGCCCGGCCTGCCACCCAGCGGGTGGCAAAGGCCTGCACATCGCTCAGGCGCTTGAGCAGGTCGGCGCCCGATGGGGTAACTGTGTAGCCGTCGCTGCCGTGGTCCACAAACCCGGCTTCGCGCAGCTCTTTGATGCGGGTGTTGAGGGTGTTGGGGGTAATGCCCCCCACGCTGTCTTGCAGCAGGCGGAAGGTCTGGGGATGACCGTCCTTCAGGGCCCACAGCACGCGCAGTGCGTAACGGCACTCAAGCCGTTCAAACAACTGGTTGATGGCGACATTTTCTTTGGAGCTCATGGACGCTTCTCCTCGCGCAAGTGTTGGATCTAAGTTCGGAACGGGTGGCCTGAGCCAAGCCCGCTGATGCGCTGAGACTATAGCGCGGAACCGGTTTTGCTACAAGTTTGGTAGCTCAGAACGCACGGCACATATGCGCTAAGGCGAGAAAATGCGATATTTGCTATCAAAATGTTGCGAAGCGGCCACGGATGGGCGTAGTCCCGGCAGAAGGCTCCACAGGTCCCGATGACGCTCTGGCAGGTGCGCCCCATCGCTACAGGCGATGGCGCTGACTTGGCAAATTGCCAGGCGTCCCGGCCGCATCCTTTATTGTTGCGCCATGACTTCTACCGCTTTGTTCCCCCGCCCATCGCCATCCGCCAACGCTGCAACGCCCGATGCGTCTGCGGCCACTGATGCTCCCCGCGCTTTGCCGCTGCAGGGGCTGCGCGTCGTGGAGTTCACCCACATGGTGATGGGTCCCACCTGCGGCATGGTGCTGGCCGACCTGGGCGCCGAAGTGATCAAGGTGGAGCCGGTGGAGGGCGACCGCACGCGCCACCTGCTGGGCGCGGGCGCGGGGTTTTTTCCCATGTTCAACCGCAACAAGAAGAGCATTGCGCTGGACCTGCGCAGCCCTGAGGGCCTGGAGGTGGCGCGCAAACTGGCAGAGTCTGCCGACGTGGTGGCCCAGAACTTTAAGCCGGGGGTGATGGGCAAATATGGCCTTGACTACGCGGCACTCAGCCAGGCCAACTCCCGCCTGATCTACGTGAACCACACCGGCTTCTTGCCCGGCCCCTATGAGCACCGCACCGCGCTGGACGAAGTGGTGCAGATGATGGGCGGGCTGGCCTACATGACTGGGCGCCCCGGCGACCCGCTGCGTGCGGGCAGCAGCGTGAACGACATCATGGGCGGCATGTTCGGCGCCATCGGGGCCATGGCGGCCTTGATGCAGCGGGGCATCACCGGCCGCGGGCAAGAGGTGGACTCGGCCCTGTTCGAGAACAACGTGTTCCTGGTCGGCCAGCACATGATGCAGTACGCCGTCACCGGCAAGCCTGCCGCGCCCATGCCCGACCGCATTTCGTCGTGGGCGCTGTATGACGTGTTCAGCGTGAAGGATGGCGAACAGATCTTTCTGGCCGCCGTCAGCGACGCGCAATGGACCACATTCTGCGACGCCATGGGGTTTGAGGACCTCAAGGCTGATCCGCAACTGTCCACCAACAACGACCGTGTGCGTGCCCGTGCCACGCTGATGCCCGATCTGCGCCAGCGCCTGGCCGCCTATAGCGCCGCCGAGCTGGCGGCTGTCTTTGAGAAAAACGGTTTGCCGTTCGCACCCATCTCCAGGCCCGAGCAGCTCTTTGACGACCCGCACCTCAACGCCACCGGGGGTCTGGCCGACATCACCTTGCCCGACGGCGAACGCGCAGGGCAGACTGCCCGCACCACGTTGTTCCCATTGCGCATGGACGGCCACCGTCTGGGCGTGCGCTTGCAGCCTCCGGTGATGGGGCAGCACACCGACGAGCTAATGCTTGAACTGGGCTACACGCCCGCGCAGGTGCAAGCCCTGCGAGAGAAGCACGCGGTGGCCTGATCAGATTCAAAATTATGAGTAAAAATTGACTCTACCGCTTATCCAGAAAGCGCGGACAGCTATGAAATTTGAAGTAACCCGTTGCCGCCGCGTGACGGCGTCGGGGTCACAGGGTGGCTTCTGCCATCCGCCCGCAGTCTGAACACTTCCACCGCTTCCACCAGCTGGCGTGCCTGGCCGCTGAGGCTGCCCGCCGCGGCGGCGCTTTCTTCTACCAGCGCCGCGTTCTGCTGGGTGGCCTCGTCCATGCGCACGATGGCCTTGGTCACGCGCAGCATGTCGCTGGTCTGTGCGGCGCTGGCCTGGCTGATCTCTTCCATGAGGGCACTTACGCCCTGGATGGACGAGACTACCTCGGTCATCGTAGTGCCCGCATTGCGGGCCAGGTCGGAGCCTGCCTGCACGCGCTCTACACTGGTCTGAATGAGTTCCTTGATCTCGCGGGCCGCGCCTGCGCTGCGGGTGGCCAGGCTGCGCACCTCGCTGGCTACCACGGCAAAGCCCCGGCCTTGCTCTCCTGCGCGGGCTGCCTCGACAGCGGCGTTGAGCGCGAGGATGTTGGTCTGGAACGCAATGCCGTCGATGACGCCAATGATGTCGGCAATGCGGCGCGAGCTGTCCTGAATGCCCTGCACGACCTCGACCATCTGCGTCACCACGGCGCCGCCGCGCTGCGCCACCGATGCGCCATTGCGGGCCAGTTCGTTGGCGCGTTGCGCGTTCGAGGCGTTTTGCTGAACGGTAGCCTGCAGCTGCTGCATGGACGACGTGGTTTCGTCCAGCGACGACGCCTGCTCTTCGGTGCGCATGCTCAGGTCTGCGTTGCCCTGGGCGATTTCAGCGCTGGCGCTGGCCACGCCCTCGGCATTGCTGCGCACGCCCGACACCACGTTCTCCAGGTTGTCCTGCATGGCGCGCAGCGCCTGCAAAAGGCGGGCGGGTTCGTCCTTGCCATCCACTTCGATGGTGGTGGTCAGGTCCCCGGCAGCCACCTTGTTGGCCACCGACACCGCAGCCCCCAGCGGCCGAACCACCGAGCGCGTCAGCAGCCAGCCTGCGCACCCGCCGAATGCGGTCACCAGGGCCAGCGCCACCAGGCTGCTGACCAGTGCGCGCCGCGCGTCCTGCGCTGCCTGCTGCGCGATGGCAGCGCTGCTGGTGGCCACCTGCTGCCCCAGCTCGGTCAGCAGCTTGGCGGGGCCCTGGTCTATGTCGGCCACATCGGCATCGCCCGCTGAAGGCACAAAGCCCAGCGACTGGAACACCTCGAACCCTTTGCGATAACCCTGCGCCATCTGCGTGTGGGCGTTGGTGAAGTTCTGCAGCGCGGCCTTCTCCTGCGCATCGGTCAACTGTGGCTCCAGCGCCTTGGCGGCGTCGGCCACGCGCTTTTCGCTGGCCTGGAACGCGGCCCAGTGCAGTTCGCGCTTGCGGGCGTCTTCTCCGCGCAGCAGCGTGTTCTTCCATTCGAGCACCTGGGTCTTGAACTCGCTTTCCATCCGGCTGACGGCGCGCTCTTGCGCGACGCGTTCCAGCACGGTGGCGTCATACGTGCCCAGTGCGTTGTACAGGGCCGAGATGCCGAACAGCGCGGCGCCCAGCAACAGTGCGAGCACCAGGCCCAGGGCGGTGGCCATGCGCGCACCGATGGAGTGGTTGGACATTTTCATTGGAGTCTCCAAAGGTTCTGCAGCAGGCCTGTAGGCGCATAGGCCTGTGGCCCTCACGGTGGGATCAGGCCTTCAGTTTCAGCAGGTACACCATCACGCGGGCGGTCGTGAGGTCCAGTTCCATGAACTCTGCCAAATCCTTCCCGGTGAGCCAAGAGGGTTCCCACCGGTTCTGCTTGAGGGTGCGCATCCATGACTCGTGGTGGGTGGCGGCCTCTACAGCGGCGAGCATTTCTGCCGTACGGCCGGCAGACACCCCCTTGCCCGTAAACACGCCGCGCCAGTTGGCCATGGTGGCATCCAGACCTTGTTCGCGAAATGCAGGCAACCCGAACACGCTGCGGCGTGACGATACTCCAATGGCGCGCAGCTTGCCGGACGCAAGAGCATCACTGAATTCGCTGTAGCCCGACAGGCCCACGGATGCTGTCCCGGTCACCAGGGCATCCACCACTTCAGCGCCGCCCGCAAACGGCTTGTAGACCAGCTCTTCGGGTTTGGCTTTAGCGGCACGCGCCAGTACGCCTGCAAACATGTGGTCCACGCCCCCGGCAGAGCCGCCAGCCACGGGCATGCCGCGCAGGTCAGCCCGCAGCGCATCTGTCAGGTCCTTGGTGTTCTTGATGGGCGACGAGGCGGCGACAGCGGCCACCAGGTAGTCACTGGTCAGACGGGCCAGGGGCTGGATCTGGGTCATGTCCACGGCAGGCTTTTGCAGTGCAACGGCGCCCACCATCACCATCCCGCCCATGAAAAGGGTGTTGGCATCGTTGCCGTATTTCTCGACGTATTTGGCCAGTCCGATGGTGCCGCCCTTGCCGCCGATGTTCTCGTACTCCACCTGGTCGCTGGCGCCCGCAGCGGTGAGTGCAGCGCCCAGCGCGCGGCCTGTCTGGTCCCACCCGCCACCGGGATTGGCGGGAATCACGATGCGCAACGTGCCTGCCAGCTTGGGCGCTTTGGGCAGTGCGGGGCGGGTTGCGGCGGCACTGGTCTGGCCCCAGGCAGAAGTGCCCAACGCTGTCCAGGCCGTGGCGACCAGAACGGATTGCGCAATGGCTTTGCGGCGGTTGATAGGTACAGGCATGCGGCGTCCCTTGCGAGGTATGGCGTGATTTCAGAAATCAGCGGGCGCGGCTACTGCAGGGTTTGATCTTTTGGTGGCGCCACCGTGTCTCGGCAGTGTGTCGGCAACCCCATCAATTCGCGCGGCATCGAAGCGTCCCGATGTGCGGGCAATGGTCGCCCTCCAAACTGTCAGTCTGCTGTCCGTGGCATCAGGGTAAACGCGGGGTGGTGCTGCACGCGCCCATGAAAAACGCCCTGCGCCGCAATTGCGGGCAGGGCGTCAAGCCGGATGGCTGCAGGGTTGCTTTACAGCGAGTCGATAAAGCTGCGCAGCTTGTCCGAGCGGCTTGGGTGCTTGAGCTTGCGCAGCGCCTTGGCTTCTATTTGGCGGATGCGCTCGCGCGTCACGTCAAATTGCTTGCCCACTTCTTCCAGCGTGTGGTCGCTGGTCATCTCGATACCGAAGCGCATGCGCAGCACCTTGGCTTCGCGGGGGGTCAGGCCATCGAGGATGTCCTTGACCACGTCGCGCAAGCCGGCCTGCATGGCGGCTTCGATAGGCGCGGTGTTGGCACCGTCCTCGATGAAGTCGCCCAGGTGGCTGTCGTCGTCGTCGCCAATCGGCGTTTCCATGGAGATCGGCTCTTTGGCGATCTTCATGATCTTGCGGATCTTGTCCTCAGGGATTTCCATCTTGGCCGCCAGGATGGACGCATCGGGCTCAAAGCCAAACTCTTGCAAGTGCTGGCGGCTGATGCGGTTCATCTTGTTGATCGTCTCGATCATGTGCACCGGGATACGGATGGTGCGCGCCTGATCGGCAATCGAGCGAGTGATGGCCTGGCGAATCCACCACGTGGCGTACGTCGAGAACTTGTAGCCGCGGCGGTATTCGAACTTGTCCACCGCCTTCATCAGGCCGATGTTGCCTTCCTGGATCAAATCGAGGAACTGCAGGCCACGGTTGGTGTACTTCTTGGCAATCGAGATCACCAAGCGCAGGTTGGCCTCGATCATTTCCTTCTTGGCATCGCGCGAGGTGGCTTCACCTTCGTTCATGCGCTTGTTGATGCCCTTGAGTTCAGGCAGCGGTACGACCACACGCGACTGCAGGTCCATCAGCTTTTGCTGCAGGTCCTGAATGGGCGGCACGTTGCGCGCCATCACGGCAGACCAGGGCTTGCCGGCAGCGGCCTGCTTTTCCACCCAGTTCAGGTTCAGCAGGTTGGGCGGGAAATCCTTCACAAAGGTTTCCTGCGGCATGCCGCACTTGTCCACGATGATGCGGCGCAGCTCACGCTCCTTCTTGCGCACATCGTCCACCTGGCCGCGCACCATGTCGCACAGCTTTTCAATGGTCTTGGCGGTGAAGCGGATGGTCATCAGCTCGGCTGACAAAGCGGCTTGCGCCTTGACATAGGCTGGCGTGCCGTAGCCTTCCTTGTCGTACACCTTGTGCACTTTTTCGAACAGCTCGCGCAGCTTGTCAAAGCGTTCCAGCGCCTGCTTCTTGAGTTCTTCCAGCTTCTTGGTCAGGGCCTTGGAGCCGCCCTTGCCGTCGTCGTCATCGGCTTCGTCGAACTCGTCAAAGTCTTCTTCGGCCACATAGTCGTCGGCCTCATTGGGGTTGGAGAAACCGTCCACGATGGTCGAGATGACGACCTTGCCTTCGCGGATGTCTTCGCCCATGTTCAGGATTTCAGCAATGGTGGCGGGCGATGCACTGATCGCCTCCATCATGGCCATCAGGCCGCCTTCGATGCGCTTGGCGATTTCGATTTCGCCTTCGCGGGTCAAGAGTTCGACCGTGCCCATTTCGCGCATGTACATGCGAACCGGGTCGGTGGTGCGGCCGAATTCCGAGTCCACGGTGGACAACGCGGCTTCGGCGGCTTCTTCGGCTTCTTCTTCGGTGGCGCCCGCAGGGGCGTTGTCCGTGATGATCAGCGCCTCGGCATCAGGCGTCTGCTCGTACACCGCCACGCCCAGGTCGTTCAGCGTGGTGATGACGGCTTCGAGGGTTTCGGCATCGACCAGCTTGTCGGGCAAGTGGTCGTTAATTTCTACGTGCGTGAGGTAGCCGCGCGTCTTGCCCAGCTTGATCAGCGCCTTCAGGCGTGCACGGCGCTTGGCCATGTCTTCTTCGGACAGGACGGTTTCGTCCAGGCCGAATTCCTTCATCAAGGCGCGTTCCTTCGCCTTGCTGATCTTCATGCGCAGGGGCTTGACCTTCTCGACCGTGGCTGCCGTTTCGGTGGTGGTCTCTTCGACTTCACCTTCCAGGTCGGCTTCGATGTCGGACAGGTCGGTGTCGTCACCGCTTTCGTCGCCGGCACCCGCCTTTGGCTTGCGGCCACGTTTGGCGGGGGCCTTGGCTTCGGCGGCACCGGCGGCTTT
>NZ_JBKBXG010000140.1:0-7679 GCF_046314175.1 Acidovorax sp.
AGGTTGGCCCAGTCGAGAAAGTAGCTTTCCATATCTCAACCTTGGCAGCGCGGGGCGCTGCAAACCTGCTCACCACTGCGGGCGCTCTGAGCAGAAATTTTGGTCGCGCACCTTGGCCAAAAGGAAGTGTCTGGCCGGGGCACCGCTGCGACCCATGAATCAGTGAAAAGTGTATGCAGGATTTGTTCCAGATTCCAGTCCGCGCTGAGAACCGCAGGGCCGGAATTACCCTCAGGCTGCCTCCTGCAGCGTTTGCAACAACTGCGCCGCCACCGATACCGCGATCACCTCGGGCTCTTTGCCCTCAATGCCGGGGATGCCGATGGGGCAGGTGACCTGGGCCAACTCATCTTGCGCAAAGCCGCGCCCGTGCAGGCGGTTGCTGAAAGTCGCCCACTTGGTCTTGCTGCCAATGAGGCCGATGAAGGGCAGGTCGCGTTGCTCGCGCTGGCGGCGCAGGCAGGCGGCAACGACGTCCAGGTCTTCGGCGTGGCTGAAGCTCATGATCAGCACGCGGCTGCCGGGCGCCAAGTGCGGCACGGCCTGTTGCACGGGATCGGAGTGCTCGCACACCACGCCATCGGGCGTGGGGCTGGGGAAGATGCCGTCGCGGCTATCGATCCAGGTCAGCGCAAACGGCAGCGGCGCCAGCACACGCGCCAGCGCGTGGCCCACGTGGCCGCCGCCGAACAGGGCTAACGGGTGCAAATGCGGCGACAGGCGCGCACGCAGACCCGCGGCGGGGGCCAAGTCGGCTGCGGTCAGCAGCTCAAACCCCAGGTACACCACGCCCCCGCAGCACTGCCCCAGCGCCGGGCCCAGGGCAAAACGCATCGGCGGCTGCCCCTGGGCGGCGCCGGGCGCCCCACCCAGGCGGCGGCGCGCTTCGGCGATGGCCTGCAGCTCCAGATGGCCGCCGCCAATGGTGCCCACGATGTGGTCCGCAAACACCGCCATCCACGCGCCCGCTTCACGCGGGGCCGAGCCTTCGGTAGACTCCACGCGCACGAGACAAGCGGTGGAGCCCACGAGGGCGTCCATCAGTAAACGCAAATCAGTCAATCCAGTTCCTTTATCACTCACCCCATCGCGCGGCCCCTGCAGACCAGGGCCTCGCCCCAGCTACATCAAAGCCATCATGCCGTCTCCTGCCCCCGAGCGCCCTTCCAGTACCCGCAGCCGCCACTGGCTGCTTGCCGGGCTCATGGCCGCTGTGGCGGCGCTGGTGGCAGCCTGCAAGTCGGCCCCCGAGCCGCCGCCGCCCGTGCAGGACAGCCGCGCACCCAGCACCGACCCGGCAACAGGCGTCAAAGGCCCCGTGGCTGCCAGCGCGGGTTCGGCCCGCACATCAGCGGCCAACACACCGCGCGCATACCGCCAGGACGCTGCCACGCACCTGTATGGCCTGAACAAGGACCGCGTTTTCAAAGGCAAGCTGCCGCCGCTGCTGTATGCCATCGGCGTGCTGGAGGTCGATATCGACCGCACGGGCAAGGTCACCCGCCTGCACTGGATGCGTGCCCCCAAACACGCGCCAGAGGTGGTGGCCGAAATCGAACGCACCGTGCGCGCCGCGGGCCCCTTCCCGGTGCCCACGCGCATGGGCAAGGTGACGTACACAGACACCTGGCTGTGGGACAAGAGCGGGCAGTTCCAGCTAGACACGTTGACCGAAGGGCAGCTTTAAAAAAGATAGCTGCCAGCGCTTGATTTCATTGGATTTCAGATTACTTTCAATCTGAACGCCTTATTTAACAAGCGCAACCAGCTATTTATTTAAGAGCAACCTCACGACCCCCGGTACGTCGAATAGCTCCAGGGGCTGACCAGTAACGGCACGTGGTAATGCTGGTCGGCATGCGCAATGCCAAAGTCCAGGCTCACCTGGTTCAAAAAATTGGGTTCGGGCAGTTCCACGCCCCGGGCCTTGAAGTACCCCGCCACGTCAAACCGCAGCCGGTAGGTGCCTGTGCGCAGGCTTGCGTTGTCGAACAGCGGCGCATCGGTGCGGCCATCGCTGTTGAGCACCAGGCGCTGCAGCAATGTGGCGGCGTCGCCATGGGTGGAATACAGGGCAACCTCCATGCCAGCGGCGGGGCAGCCGTGCATGGTGTCCAGAACGTGGGTGCTAAGGCCCATGGGGAATCTCCTGAAGTGGGGACTGCGGTCCTGCTGGAAAGCGGCCAAGGCGCAGGGTGTAGACCAAAAGTGTATACACTTTTCACCATCCACCGTATCATGCCGCCATGGAATCCTCATCCACCAGCGCCATTGTTGACGCGCTGACCCGCGCCATCGTAGAGCACCGCCTGCAGCCCGGCACCAAGCTGGCCGAGCAAAAACTGGCCGACCACTTTGGCGTGTCGCGCACGCTGGTGCGCCAGGCGCTTTTTCAGCTGGCGCAAAACCGGCTCGTCACGCTGGAGCCCGCGCGCGGCGCGTTTGTGTCCACCCCTTCTGTTGAAGAAGCCCGCCAGGTGTTTGCCGTGCGCCGCATGCTGGAGACCGAGATGACGCGCGCCTTTGTGCAAAGCGCAACGGCCGCCAAGATCAAGGCCCTGCGCGCCCACGTGGCCAGCGAGAAGGCCGCCATGGTCACCGCCGACGCCAGCAGCCGCACCGAGCTGCTGGGCGACTTCCATGTGCGCATGGCCGAGCTGATGGGCAACGAAGTGCTGGCGCAGATGCTGGGCGATTTGATATCGCGCTGCGCGCTCATCACGCTGATGTACCAGTCCGCCAGCGCGGCCGAACACTCGCACGAGGAGCATGCCGACATCGTGACCGCGCTGGCCGCGCGCGACAAAGAGCGCGCCGTGGCACTGATGCAAAGCCACCTCGAACACGTGGAGGCCAGCCTGACCTTTGACCGCAAGCGCCCTGCCAGCGACCTGGCTGCGGCGCTGGCCTCTTGAACCCCACGCCTTTTTCACCATGACGATCTACGACGCCACCGCCCCCTACCCCCGCGACCTCATTGGCTACGGCAAGAACCCGCCCCACGCGCAGTGGCCGGGCGGCGCCCGCATTGCCGTGCAGTTTGTGCTGAATTACGAAGAGGGCGGCGAAAACGCGGTGCTGCATGGCGACGCGGGCAGCGAACAGTTTCTGTCTGAAATGTTCAACCCCGCCAGCTACCCCGAGCGGCACATGAGCATGGAAGGTATCTACGAATACGGCTCGCGCGCTGGCGTGTGGCGCATCCTGCGCGAGTTTGAGAAGCGTAAGCTGCCGCTCACCGTTTTTGGCGTCTCCACGGCTTTGCAGCGCCACCCCGAACTCACGGCGGCCTTTGTCGAGCTGGGCCACGAGATCGCCTGCCACGGCCTCAAGTGGATTCACTACCAGCACATCCCCGAAGACGTCGAGCGCGCGCACATGCAGGAGGCCATGGACATCCTCCAGCGCATGACCGGCGAGCGGCCCCTGGGCTGGTACACCGGCCGCGACAGCCCCAACACCCGCCGCCTGGTGGCCGACTTTGGCGGCTTTGAATACGACAGCGACTACTACGGCGACGACCTGCCGTTCTGGATGAAGGTGCGCAAAACCGACGGCAGCACGGCACCCCTGCTCATCGTGCCCTACACGCTGGACTGCAACGACATGCGCTTTGCCCTGCCGCAGGGATACTCACACGCCGACCCGTTTTTTCAGTACCTGAAGGACACGTTCGATGCGCTTTACGCCGAAGGTGACCCGAACGGCGACAACGCACCCAAGATGATGAGCATCGGCATGCACTGCCGCCTGCTGGGCCGCCCCGGCCGTATCACGGCGCTGCAGCGTTTTCTGGACCACATTGCGCAGCACGACAAGGTGTGGGTGGCCCGGCGCATCGACATCGCGCGCCACTGGGCGCAGCGCTACCCAGCGCCGGTTTTATGAGCCAAATATGCCTCCAGCGCTTTATCCATAAGCGCTAGCAGCTCACTTTTTTGAAGCATTCACCATGTCATTGACTCTGGAACAACTCAACACCGCTAACGCTGCAGACGCCCTGCAGCTGCTGGACGGCCTGTACGAACACTCCCCCTGGATCGCCGAGCAGGCGCTGGCGCAGCGGCCGTTTCGGTCGCTCGCGCAGCTCAAGCACGCGCTGGCGCAGGTGGTGCGCACGGCAGAGCTGGATGCCAAGCTGGCGCTGATCCGCGCCCACCCCGAGTTGGCGGGCAAGGCCATGGTGGCTCAGAGCCTCACGGCCGAATCGACCAATGAGCAGAACAAGGCGGGCCTCACGCAGTGCACGCCCGAGGATTTCGAGCGCATTCAGCAGCTCAACACCGCGTACAACGAACGCTTCGGCTTCCCGTTCATCCTGGCCGTGCGTGGGCCCCGGGGCGCAGGCCTGTCCAAAAAAGAAATCATCGACACCTTTGCGCGGCGGCTGGACAACCACCCGGACTTCGAGGTGGCCGAGGCGCTGCGCAATATCCATCGCATCGCCGAGATCCGCCTTGCAGACAAGTTTGCCGCTGAGCCGGTGCTGGGTAACGATGCGTGGGACTGGTCCGAAAAACTGGCCGAACACTCCGACCCCGGCTTTGCCGAAAAAGGCCAGCTCACCGTCACCTACCTCACCGACGCACACCGTGCCTGCGCACAGCGCATCAGCCACTGGATGCGCGACTGCGGCTTTGACGACGTAGAGATCGACGCCGTGGGCAACGTGGTGGGCCGCTACCGCCCCGCCACCGACGGCGCACGCTACCTCATGACCGGCAGCCACTACGACACCGTTCGCAACGGCGGCAAATACGACGGGCGCCTGGGCATCTTTGTGCCCATGGCCTGCGTGCGTGAACTGCACCGCGCAGGCAAGCGCCTGCCGTTTGGCATCGAGGTCATCGCCTTTGCCGAAGAAGAAGGCCAGCGCTACAAGGCCACCTTCCTGGGATCGGGCGCGCTCATCGGCCACTTCAATCCCGCCTGGCTGGACCAGAAGGACGCCGAAGGCATCACCATGCGCAGCGCCATGGAGCACGCCGGCCTGTGCATCGACGACATTGCCAAGCTGCAGCGCGACGCCGCGCAGTACCTGGGTTTTGTCGAGGTGCACATCGAGCAGGGCCCGGTGCTCAACGAACTGGACCTGCCCCTGGGCGTCGTCACATCCATCAACGGCGGCGTGCGTTTTATTGCCGAAATGATCGGCACCGCCAGCCACGCCGGCACCACCCCCATGGACCGCCGCCGCGACGCAGCAGTGGCGGTGGCCGAGCTGGCGCTGTACATCGAACAGCGTGCCGCCAAGGACGGAGACTCAGTCGGCACCATCGGCTTGCTGAACGTGCCCGGCGGCTCCATCAACGTGGTGCCGGGCCGTTGCCAGTTCAGCCTGGACCTGCGCGCCCCCACCGACCCGCAGCGCGATGCACTGGTCAGCGACGTGCTCGATGAACTAGCGCGCATCGCCCAGCGGCGCGGCCTGCGCTACACGCTGGAAGAATCCATGCGCGCCGCAGCAGCCCCCAGCGCCCCCGCCTGGCAGCACCACTGGGAGCGCGCGGTAGACGCCCTGGGCGTGCCCGTGTTCCGCATGCCCAGCGGCGCAGGCCACGACGCGATGAAGCTGCACGAAATCATGCCCCAGGCCATGCTTTTTGTGCGCGGCCAGAACTCCGGCATCAGCCACAACCCGCTGGAAAGCACCACCAACAACGACATCCAGCTGGCTGTGGACGCATTCACGCAACTGCTGCACCAGCTTGCCGAGGAACAACACGCATGACGACAACCACCCATTACGACGCGCTGGACACCTGGATCGACAAGCACTTTGACGAGGAAGTGCGCTTTCTGCAGGCCCTGGTGCGTGTGCCCACCGACACCCCGCCCGGCAACAACGCCCCGCACGCCGAGCGCACGGCAGAACTGCTAAAAGACTTTGGCTACGAAGCCGAAAAACACGCCGTGCCCGCCGCCGATGTGGTGGCCTACGGGATGGAATCCATCACCAACCTCATCGTGCGCCGCCCGTACGGCCAGGGCGGCAAGACCATCGCCCTGAATGCCCACGGCGACGTGGTGCCCCCCGGCGAAGGCTGGACCCACGACCCCTACGGCGCCGAGATCGTCGACGGCAAGATGTACGGCCGCGCCACCGCCGTCAGCAAGGGCGACTTTGCGAGCTTTACCTTTGCCGTGCGCGCCCTCGAAGCGGTGGCCAAGCCCACCCAGGGCGCGGTCGAACTGCACTTCACCTATGACGAAGAATTTGGCGGCGAGCTGGGCCCCGGATGGCTGCTTGCCAAGGGCCTGACAAAGCCCAACCTGATGATTGCCGCAGGCTTCAGCTATGAGGTCGTCACTGCCCACAACGGCTGCCTGCAGATGGAAGTGACGGTGCACGGCAAGATGGCCCACGCTGCCGTGCCCCACACCGGTGTCGACGCGCTGCAGGGCGCGGTGCACATCCTGAACGCGCTGTACGCGCAGAACGATGAATACAAGAAGGTCACGTCCAAGGTCGAAGGCATCAAGCACCCCTACCTGAACGTGGGCCGCATCGAGGGCGGCACCAACACCAACGTGGTGCCCGGCAAGGTCATGTTCAAGCTCGACCGCCGCATGATCCCCGAAGAAAACCCGGTGGAGGTTGAAGCCACCATCCGCCGCGTGATCGAACAGGCGGCGGGCGAGCGGGCGGGTATCAGCGTGGACATCAAACGCCTACTGCTGGCCAACGCCATGACGCCGCTGGCGGGCAACCAGCCGCTGGTCAACGCCATACAGAAGCACGCGCTGGCGGTGATGGGTGAGCCGGTGCCAGCTGTCGGCACGCCGCTGTATACCGATGTGCGGTTGTACGTGGAACGCGGCATCCCCGGCGTCATCTTCGGCGCCGGGCCGCGCACGGTGCTGGAGTCGCATGCCAAGCGGGCGGATGAACGGCTGGACCTGGAAGACCTGCGCCGCGCGACGAAGGTGGTGGCGCGGGCGTTGAGTGATTTGTTGGCGGGATAGATTGGAGTTTTTTTGGGCGCCAGCGCTTGACTGACAAGCGGTTTTAGCTATTTTTTGATAGCTTATTTGGCGCAACAGCTCAGGCTGAACTTGTCGAAGCCGGGGCGCCATCCCAGCCGTTCGGGCTGAGGTTGTCGAAGCAGTGCGCTGATCGATCCCCATGCCTTTGCTAAGGGCGGGAGCCGGGGTGTGCGCCCGGCGGCGCAGTAACTTTCTCTTGCGTCGCCAAGAGAAAGTCACCAAAGAGAAGGCGACCCCGCTGTCTGCGTCCCCAGCGCTGCGCGCTGGGGCAACCTGTGGTGCTCGCGGGCGGGGTGCGCCGCAGAACTCACTGCGCGCTGACGCGCTCTGTTCAAACAACTGCGGCGAGCTAGACCACGATGCATGTGTGTCCTTCGACACACATGCCACCCCGCCCGCTGCGCTCCTCGGCGCATACAGAGGGGCTGGGGATCCAACATCCATTCGGGCCATTGCTTCGCTGCGCTGCGCTCGGCCCCACCTCGCGGGCGCAAGCGCCACGCGCTGCGCAGACTGGGCCGAGCGAAGCAAAGGCCCGTGTGGCTGTTCGGATGTTCGGCTGTCCAACCCCTGCTGGCTGCGCCTGCGTCGGGGCGGTTGCGGGGTGAGCATGCGCGTCGAAGCGCGCATGCCTCGTGATCTGACTCGCCGCAGTTGTCTGAACGTAGCGCCAAAGGCGCGCAGTGAGTTCT
>NZ_JBKBXG010000141.1:0-7585 GCF_046314175.1 Acidovorax sp.
CGCCCACTGCACGCCCACAAACAGCAGCGCGGCCAAAGCGCCACCCCACTGGTCCGGCAACCAGCGGGGTACGGCCACCAACAGCGCAAAGGCCACTGCGCTGGCAGCCCACAACAGCCCACTGCTGCGCGTGGTCAGCGGCACGGGGCTGCCAAAGCTGTAGGGCAGCTCGGATTCGATAAGTGCAGGAGTGGTTGTGCGGGTCAAGGTGGCCTCCCTGGGTGCGCAATAAAACAGCAAGCCAAACCAAGCCTGCTTTGGTGGGCGCTAGGTTACCCGGCCTTGGCATTGGCATTGGCATTGGCATTGGCATTGGCATTGGCATTGGCATTGGCGGCGCACGCGAGCGCTGGGCGCGCTGCGGGACTACACCAGTGGGGCTATTGTGAAAAATGTCACCGACTGTGTTCCACCCTGCGGTGGTAGGGGATCACAAACCGCTTCATCGAATTCACAATCCGGCGCCTGAACACGTTGTTTGACGAATCATTCGAAGAAAAGAGAGCCGCATGAAACGCTGGTTCAAATGGACCGCTGGCAGCGCATTGCTGCTGACCGTCATCGTTGCCGCCACGGCAGCCAGCGGCCTGTATATGGCCGAGCAAAAGCGCAATCGCTACATCGACATCAAACCCCGCCCCGTGGCCTACACCACCGAAGCGCAGACGATTGAGCACGGGCGGTATCTGTATGCATCGCGCGGCTGCACCGACTGCCACGGCGCGCAAGGCACGGGCCGCGAGTTTGTGAACGACGGCAAGGGCACGCGCATCGTCGGCCCCAACATCACGCCCGCTGGCGTGGTGGAGCGATACCAGCCTGAAGACTGGAACAGCGTCATCCGCCACGGCGTCAAGCCCAATGGCTGCCCGGTGCTGGTGATGCCCAGCGAGGACTACAACCGCTTTACCAACGACGACCTGAACGCACTGGTGTCGTACGTGCGCCAGTTCAACCCCCAGGAGGGAACGCAGGCTGTGGTGGAACTGCCCCGCCCCGCCTGGGTGCTGTACGGCCTGGGCGCCATCCCCGACGCCGCCGCGCGCATCGACCACCAACTGGCGCCATCGCGCCCCGTGCCCGCGGGCTTGACGGTGGCCAATGGCCAGTACGTAGCCAACATGTGCATCGGCTGCCACGGCGCTGACCTGTCGGGCGGCAAGATCCCGGGCGGCCCACCGGACTGGCCCGCTGCATCCGACATCCGCCCCGGCAAGGACAGCGCCATGGCTCGCTACGCCAGCAGCGCCAGCTTTGTGACCATGCTGCGCACCGGCAAGCGGCCGGATGGCACGCCGATTCAGGTGATGCCGTTTGAGTCGCTGGGGCAATTGAGTGATGTGGATGCGCAGGCGTTGTATTTGTTTTTGACTTCGCCCGCAGGGAGTACCAAGGCGGGGGGTACGGGTGCGGGGGCGGGCAATGGGAATGTGGGGCGTGGCGCCGGGGATGCGCATCTGGTGCGGGTGGAGCAACCGCAGGGGCCACAAGATCGGCCGTCGAATGTGCCTTCGGTTTCTTCGGGGTTGCGGATGCCGGGGTGATGTTTTGTCTTGGATTTTTGGTGTTTTTGGCTGCTAGCGCTTATCTGTCAAGCGCTGGTAGCTACTGTTTTTATAGTTACGGCTGTGCTTGGTTTTGGGGCGGGGGCCGGGGTGTGCGCCCGGCCTCCGCCCTCAACAAAGGCACGCACCACGATCAGCGCCAGGATTCGACAAGCTCAGCCCGCACGGGCTACCAACGAATCGCTCAATGCCGATGCGCAACCTGCTCCCCATGCCCTGCAGGCCCCTGGCTATAGCCGCCCATTGGCCCGCCAGGAGTCGTAGAAGGAGTAGCAGGCGGCGCCCGCCGCACGCGCGGCACCACGCTCAGCTGCACGGTGTCCAGCACCGGCCCGGGTACCACATTCAAAGCCTTGCGCGGCAAATCAATCAACTGCTCAGCGTGCCACACCCGCACCTGGGCGGCGCCATCCGGCACGCCCGGAAATCGGGCAATACCGTCGGCATCGGTCTTCAGCGTCCAGCCCGAATCCGTCACAAATACATGGCCGCGCATGGAGCCGTGCAGGTGGCATGACAACAGCACCACACCCGCCGCATCCAGCTTCACCTCGGTGAAATTGGCGGGTTTGCCGTCCGCCTTGCCGGCCAGGCGCAGTTCAAAACCCGCGTTGGTGGGGGCTGCAGCCGCAGAAAGACCCGCCGCAGCTCCGCGCACGTGGTGGTCCCAGCGGTCCTGGTTGGTAAACCGCACGGTGGCACCGGGCTCGACCACCGTGACGGCGGGCAGGAAGCGCATCTTTTCCTGCTCGATGGTGGGATTGGCCTGTAGCAGGCTGGGCGGTGTGCCGCCCGTCGCGCCGGGGTACACCACCACCACCGCTTCGGGCACGGGCTTGCCGTCGCGGTCCAGCACCTGGATTTGAACATTTCCGGCGCTAGCGCTTGCCCACAAAGCGCTGACAGCTACAAAAATAATAGTATTTTTCATGTGTTCATTTTTTCAGCGGATGGTGATCACATCGCGGTGCATGGGCGCCAGCAAGGCCAGCAGGCGGTTTTGCTGAGCGAACGGTATGCCCTGGGCATCCATGGCGCTTTGCAGCACCTCCACCAGGGCGTTGAAATGGCCCTTGTTGATGTCCATGTCGGCATGGGCCGATTTCATGTCAGCGCCTTCATATTTGCAAGGGCCTCCGCTCAGTTGGCAAATCTGGTCGGTCAGGCTCTCCTTCAGGGCGGCCGGTTTTACGTCCTTGAAGTGACCGCCGATGCGCGGGTCCTTCACCAAGCGGTTTACAAAGTCGTCCATCAGGCGGGTGATGCCGGGCTTTTCACCCAGCGCCTGGTACAGGCCCGCGGGCGCCGTGGTGGTGACCATGCTGGGGGTCTGTGCAAAGGCGGGCTGGGCCAGCAGGCCACCCAGGGCGATGGCGAGGGCGATGAGGGTTTTGGAATGCGTCATGGATGTGTCTCCTCAGAAAGCGACTTGGGCCGACAGGTAGTAGCCGGTCTGGCGGCGGTTGTTGGTGATGCCGGGCACGATGCGGCCCAGGTCCACATAGGCCAACGTCAGCGACAGGTTCTTGCTGGGTGCCCAGGCGATGAAGATGTCCTTCCAGTCGTCCTCGCGCAGCGCAGCGCCCAGGCCGGCGGCAGCGCCCAGCGCCTGCAGGTTGTTGGGCTTGAAGCGGTACTCGGCACCTACCGCCAGGTTCTTGTTGATGAGGTACGCAATGGAGAACTCGGGCTGCAGGCTGCGGCTGTTCTTGCCCGGCGCGGCAGAGCCAAAACCCAAAAGGCCGTTCTGGTTGGCGTTGGTGTAACGCAGCGTGCCATTGATGAGCAGGCTCTGCGCCAGCAGCAGCTTGGTGGCGCTCACATACACATCTGTCCCACGGGTCTTGGTGCCCAGAAAATCCAGCACCGACCCAATGGAGCCTGGATGCGTCTGTTTGTGCTCCAGGCCCACGGCGATCTGCGGCATGAGCGAGTCAGCGTTCAGCACCGCATCGCCCGCGACCTTGACCTTGATGCCGATCACATCCATCTTGATGTGCTGCCCCGGAGTGACCCCAAACGGCGCAATGCCGTTGAGCGCGATGGCGGGCGACGCGTCAAAGTCCTGGCGCGCCAGCGACAGCTCCACCCGGTCATGCAGGCCCACAGCCAAGCCGTAGCCATTGAGGCTGTAGTCCTGCGTGGCAGCGCGGGTGACGTAGCCCGAAAACCCCACCTCGCCTGCGGTGGCGTTGCTGCCGATCACGGCCCAGGGCGTCAGGCCTCCGCCAGCCGACCCGGCGATGGTGCTGACGCCCCCCGTGAGCAGCAGCTTGCCCGTATCGGCATGGGCTGCACCGGTGGTGGCAAGGGCCAGCGCTGCGGCAGCAGCCAGGAAAGTGAAGGGGGGCCTGGATGTCATCGTGGTCTCCGGTGAAGAAACGGGTTGTAAAAAGTTGTTGCAACTTACATACGACCGCGGATGCAGACCGGATTCACGAATCCCGGATATTTTTTTGCCCGATCGACGCGAATGTCGTCATTGCTGACGCCCTGCGCTCAGTTGGGCAGGACCTCAGGCAACCAGTGCCTCACTCAGAGCATGCGCTGGATCAGCTCACCCTTGAAAAGCACCGGCCCTGTGGGCCCCGTAGCGCTGGGTACGCCGCCCTTGGGCTCCAGGCTGATCGCCAGAGTGGGCACCTGGCGTACGTCGGCCTCGCCCGCCACCAAGGTCAGCAGCTTGTCCTGCCCCAGCACGCCCAGCGATCGCGGGCCGCCGGCGGGCGGCAGCGCCCACAGTTGCAGCGACTTGTCCGCGCCTTCCTGGAAGCCGCCTACGCGCTGCAGCACCAGCTGGTTGTTTTTGGGGTCGAAGGTGACCAGCATTGAAGCAGCCGCCTTGTCGTCGGCCAGCACGGCCACGTACTGGATCTGTGGCGTGGCCTGCAGTTGCTGCTGCAGCGTGGCAATCTGCGCGCCGGTGGTGGCCCGCAGGCCTCCGTTGACCTGCACGCCGACGACGACCGCCGCCAGCGTGGCAATGGCCCCCGCGGCTGCAGCACCGCGCCATACCAGCAGGTTGCGCCACCAGCCGCCGGGGGCTGGGGCAGGCTGGGCAGCGCGCGCTGCCTGCATGGCTGCCGCAGACTTGTCGGCCTGCACCAGGTTGTCGATGCGGGTCCACACGGCCGGTTCGGGCGCAATGGCGGGCTGCAGCTCGGTCAGGCCCGACCAGCGGGTCTGCCACACCAGGGCAGCAGCACGCACGGTGGCGTGTTCACGCGCCAGGGTTTCAAAACGGCGGCGGGCTCCGCCGCGCAGTGTGCCCAGGGCGTAGCTGGCGGCCAGGCGGTCGACGAGTTCGGGGTATTGGGTGATGTTCATGGCAGCGGTTCCTCCAGCCTCATTCAGGCGTAGCGCGCCATGCAGGTGCGCAGCTGCTCCAGACCCCGGCGGATCCAGGTCTTGACGGTGCCCAGCGGCAGTTTGAGCTGCTCGGCCAGCTCGCCGTGGCTCTGATCGCGCAGGTACGCAAGGCTTACCACCTCGCGCTGCTTGTGGTCGAGCTTGCCCAGGCAATGGTGCAGCGCAAACGACTGCTCGCTGGCATCGGCCGCGTCCATGGGGTTGGGCGAATCGCCCTCCAGGGTCTGCGCCAGGTCGTCGTCCAGCTCGTTCATCAGGTCGGCCCGGTCGCTGCTGCGCTTGCGCAGTGCATCAAGCGCCCGGCTGCGCACTATGAGCCCCATCCACGCCATGGGCGGACTGAGCGATGCGCGGTAGTTGCCAGCACCCCGCCAAATGCCCAGAAAGGCCTCCTGCAGCACGTCTTCCGCCACATCGCGGTTGCGAACGATGCGCAATGCCAGGCCAAAAAGCGGTGACGAGGTGCGCTCGTACAGCCTTTTGAGCGCGGAGTCATCCTGCGCGGCGATGCGGTCTAGAAGGTCCATCAGGTCACGGTCTGGTTGGGGGGTGCTCATGCGCCCATTCTCTGGGAAAGGTCGGTGCTCACGGAGTGGGCAATGCTTGCTGTTGTAGGTGAATACGCCACAAAACGCTGTGTGGATGCAAAGAAGGACATAAAAATCTGTGTTTCTGACCCAGGTGCCCCCTGCCGCTGCGTGAATCCAAACGCGCACCCCAGCCGTATAGCCAACACGCAACACCGCACAACCCGCAGCGCTGCGCGCAGCCACAGCGGCCCCCGCGGCCATCGACGAACACAAACACCGCAGCCATGCCCCACCTCTTCAAATTACCTTGTGTCCGAATTTGCGCTATGGCGGCTGCTCTGCTGTGGGCCGCCCACGGCATGGCGGCAGCCCAGTCTGTGGAGCGCGGTCGCTCCGTGTATGCAGCGCATTGCAGCAGCTGCCACAGCGTGAACGTGCATGGCGACGGCCCCGCACATGCGGGCGTGGTGGGGCGCCGCGCGGGCGCGCTGAAAGACTTTGACCCTTCGCCCGCGTTGCAGCGCAGCAAGATCCTGTGGACCCGCGCCACGCTGAAGGCCTGGCTGACGAACCCCGAGGCGCTCATCCCCGGCCAGGGCATGGACTACCAGCTGGACGATGCTCAGGGCCGGGAAGACGTGGTGGCGTATCTCGCCACGCTCAAGCGCCTGCGCTGAGGCAGCGCATGGCACACGCCGATCGGCGGTGTATTCAAAATTGATAGCTGCTGGCGCTTTATGGATAAGCGCTAGAGGCCAATTTTTCTCGTAAAGCAGGCCAGGCTGGGCCTGTCTGAATGGAGACACCCTCATCGGCGCTGCCTGCGGTCACGTCCCCCCCAGCGTGCCATCGATGGCAGGTCGGGAAATGCGTCCCGACGTATGCTCGCCACCTCCCTCTTTGCTTCAAAGGAATCCTCCGATGTTTGAAACCTCCATCGCCGGCAGCTTGCCCAAGCCCGCCTGGCTGGCTGAAACCAACAAGCTCTGGCCCCAGTGGATGGCCGAAGGCGATGCGCTGCGCCAGGCCAAGGCCGACGCAACGCTGCTGTGGATCAAGGCCCAGGAAGACGCAGGCCTGGACATCGTGGGCGACGGTGAGCAATCGCGGCAGCACTTTGTGCACGGCTTCCTCGAACAGGTCGAGGGCATTGACTTCGAGCACAAGGTCAAGATGGGCATCCGCGACAACCGCTACGACGCCATGGTCCCGCAGGTGGTCTCTGCCTTGCGACTGAAGGGCCGGGTCCACGCCTTCGAGGCGCAGCTGGCGCGCGCGCATACGAAGAAAAAGCTGAAGTTCACCCTGCCCGGCCCCATGACCATCGTCGACACCGTGGCCGACCGCTTCTACGGCGACAAGGTCAAGATGGCTTTCGCGTTTGCAGAGCTGCTCAACCAGGAGGCCCTTGCGCTACAGGCCGACGGCGTGGACATCATCCAGTTCGACGAACCCGCCTTCAACGTCTACATGAAGGATGCCGCCGACTGGGGCGTGCAGGCACTGGAGCGCGCAGCGCAGGGCCTGACCTGCACGACGGCAGTGCACATCTGCTACGGCTACGGTATCAAGGCCAACACCGATTGGAAGAGCACCTTGGGCGACGAATGGCGCCAGTACGAAACGGTGTTCCCGGCGCTGGCCAAGAGCAGCATCGACCAGGTGAGCCTGGAATGCATCCACTCCCACGTGCCGCCCGACCTGATGAAGCTGTTGGCCGGCAAAGACGTGATGGTCGGCGTGATCGATGTGGCCAGCGACGTGATCGAGACACCCGAGGAAGTGGCAGACACCATTGGCCGGGCGCTGGAATTTGTTCCGAAGGAGCGGCTGTTCCCGTGCACGAACTGCGGATTGGCGCCAATGAGCCGGGACGTGGCGTGGCGCAAGTTGAAGGCGCTGGCAGAGGGTACGAAATTGGCGAAGGAGCGGCTCGCCACGGCGTGATTTCCAAAGGCGCCGCGCCGTTGGTCGCGCGGCGCTCGTGACAGGCTGCAAGCGGCCGAGGCTGTGTGAAAACCCAACCCACAACCGCTGCTAAAAATTAAAATAACGGCACCCGATTTGAGCGAGGTGCCCATGAAGCGATTCATCGAAGGCGAAGACCGACAACAGGTCACC
>NZ_JBKBXG010000142.1:0-7360 GCF_046314175.1 Acidovorax sp.
GGGAGGCGATCGATGCGCGCAAAGCGGCGCTTGCCTTGAGAAGCAGACATGCTGTGGTGACTTTCACGTAAGCGCCCGGAACCGTCCGAGCGACGTGGCTGGCAGAAAGGCCAGCCCGCAGCCACTCTAATGCACAACGCCGCGATGGCTCCACAGATTTTGGCGGTGTCGCACCGCCGCTACGCTTTGCCGTGGTCTTCAGGCGGCGCCGCGCTTGGTGTTTTGCTCGCTGACCAACGCCCACGCAAACATGGCCACGCCACCAAAACCCAACAGAACTCCCACCCAACCGGTAGACGTCCAGCCCAGCCCTGCCGCAATGCCCACGCCGCCCAGCCACGCGCCCAGCGCATTGGCGGCGTTGAAGGCCGAGTGGTTGAGCGCAGCAGCCAGGGTCTGCGCGTCGCCCGCTACGTCCATCAACCGGATCTGCAGCGCGGGGCCGATGGCCACCAGGGTGCCCAAAAGGAAGGTGGCAAACGCTGCGCTCACTGGGTGGTGGGCAGCAGGCACAAACAGCGCCAGTACCACGATAGACCACAGCAGCACCTTGCCCACCGTGGGCATGAGCGCCTTGTCGGCCATGCGCGAACCCACGATGTTGCCTGCCACCATGCCCAGGCCAAACAGCGACAGCACAAACGGCATGAGCGCGGGCGGCATGCCCGCCACCTCAATCAGGGTGGGCTTGATGTAGCTGAACACTGCAAACATGCCGCCAAAACCAATGGCGCCGATGCCCAGGGTGAACCACACCTGCTTGCGCGCCAGCGCGCCCAGTTCGCGCAGCGGGCTGGCGCCGTGCGATGCGGGCATGGCGGGAACCCACAGGCGCACCATGACCACGGCGGCCACGGCGATCAGCCCCACAAACACAAATGCAGCACGCCAGCCAAAGTGCTCGCCCAGCGCGGCAGCAATGGGCACGCCCACCAACGTGGCGGTAGTGAGCCCCAGCATGACCCAGCCCACCGCGCGTGCGCGGCGACCCGGTGGAGCCAGGGCGGCAGCCACCAGCGCGGCCACGCCAAAGTAGGTGCCGTGTGGCAAACCGGTGAGCAGCCGCATGGCGCTGAGCGACGCATACCCTGGCGCCAGGGCCGATGCGAAGTTGCCCAGCGCGTACGCCACCATCAGCGCCATCAGCAGCGCTCGCCGCCCCCAGTGCGCACATGCCACCGCCAGCACGGGCGCGCCCACCACCACACCCAGCGCATAGGCGCTGATGACGTGCCCGGCCTGCGGAATGCTCACGCCAATGTCGCGCGCCACCTCGGGCAGCAGGCCCATGATGACGAACTCGCCCGTGCCGATGGAAAAGCCGCCGACCCCGAGGGCCAGCACGGCACGCACCAGGGTGCGTTCATCGGTGGGTTCAGAGGGATGTGCAAAGGACAAAGGCTGGGGCGCGGTCATGGCAAGAACAACAGAGGGACGCAACACCAGCAAGCGACGGTGCCGCAAATGAGAGGTCGATGGGGGAGAACGAATGCCAAGTGCGATTACGCAGTTACGCAGTTACGCAGTTACGGGGGTAAACCCGAATTTGGTAACCATAGCATGCCCTCTGGAGCCCTGCAGGGCGAGGTAGCGCGCTACACCAGAGACAGACGCCTGTGGCCTTTGAGTCGGCTGCCGCGATGGCGGTCACGCTGGCGCCCAGAGACCCTCTTTGGTTCTCATTGATCTGGCACCCTTGAAACTGAAATGCCCGTTCGGGCTGAGCCTGCCGAAGCCTCGCGCCGCTCTTCGAATGCACTGAGCGTGAACGGTTTCAGCTCGGCCGGTGCCCACTAAACCCCAAACGTCAAGCCAACCCCTATTACGCCGCAGCCAGGCGTATGGGCAAGGCTGCCGGGCTCAGCCCCGCGTCAGTGCGCCACCAGCAGCTGCACAAACATCTGCACCTTGGCGTGACATTCGGCGCTGATGGAGGTGAACTCCAGGCCGGCCACCCATTCGTCGCCCTCCTGTTTGAGGGTGATCACCCGCGCATACACATCGGCCACGCGGTAGTCCACCAGCGGCAGCTCAAACTCCAGCTTGATCTCGCTGTGCGGCTCCAGTGGCTCGATCATCTCTACCAGCAGGCCGTGGTAGCCGATGTCCCGGATGGCGCCGTGCACGATATGGGGCACCACAATCTTGTCCTGCATGCGCTGGCACAGGCAGGGCAGGCGCGCATCCACCCGGTGGCTGCGGCGGAACTCTTGCCGCGGCACCTTGAGTTTTTTCGAAGGGATGGCGATCAGCTCGCGCAGGCTGACGGGCTGCGTGCGGCCCTTGACGAAAACCTGCATGGGGGCAGACGCCGACACCAGGCCCCAGCAGCGCTGGTAGGTGGAGTCGCTGATGAGCACCTGGCCGCGCAGGCTCAGCGCCTCAATGCGCGAGGCCAGGTTGACCGCCTCGCCGATCACGGTGTATTCGGAATACACGTCAGAGCCGAAACGCCCGGCCATCACCGTGCCCGTGTTCACGCCGATGCCCAAAAACACCTCGGGCAGGCGCTCGGTCAGGTGCGCAAGATTCAGCTCGCGCATGGCGACCTGCATCTCGACGGCGCACATCAGCGCGCGGTCCACATCATCGTCGCGGCTGATTGGCGCACCGAACAGCACCATGATCGAGTCGCCCATGAACTTGTCGATGCTGCCCTGGTACTTGAAGACCACCTCGGACAGCCGTGACAGGCAGCGATTGAGCGCGGCAATGACCACCGCCGCTGGCTGCGAGCCCGAAAGCGCAGTGAACCCGCGCAGGTCAGCCAGCAGGATGGTGACTTCGCGCGGAGCTACCTCCATCGCTTCCGAGACGCCCCCGTCGGGGCTTTCCATGCCGTGCAGGATGCCCGCCATCTCAGCCTGCGCTGAGTCAGAAAGGAGCGCACCGGTCTCGCGCTCAATCAGCGCCTGCAGGCGGCGCATGGCATCGTGGTGGAATTCTTTGTGCATGGATGCAAGGGAGTGGAGCGGCCGATTGTTTGGTGTGTGGGGCATCGCCGGACCCGCCAGCCAGAATAGGCGCGGCATGCCCAGACGGTCAACCAGTGAAAACACCGCGGGCAAAACCGCAACAGAGCGGGCAGCCAGGCGACCCGGCTGCCCGGCTGCCCGGATGTCAGACTCCCTCCCCCCTCGCGGGGGAGGGTTGGGGAGAGGGGGTGCCCCGCGCCACGCCAGCAGGGGAGCGACGCACCCGTGAAGACGGGCGCCATGAATATATTTATTGTTTTTGACCTCTAGCGCTTATCCAGCAAGCGCTAGCAGCTACAGAAATAGGAGTCTCTTGATGTGCAGCACCAACTGCAACGTTTGCCCCGCTCACACCGCGAGCCACTCACCCTGCCCCACCGTTTGCCGAGACACACACACAAACTCTGTCGACGCTTCGTCATAGTCCCACCGCGCCGCAAACCGAGCCATTCCGCCGACTGCGGTGCCAGATGCCTCCACCGTCAGCACCACCAGGCTGTTGGGGCTGCCGTGGCGTAGGCGGTGCGACACCGCAGTGCCGGCCCGGCAGGCCCACAGGCCCGGCAGGGGCTGCAGCACGCCGGGCTCATGCAGGTGGCCGGACAGCAGCATCTGTGCGCCCGCGGTGCGCCAGCGCTGCACGGCTTCATCCGCTCGGGATGGGCGGTGTTCGCGGTCGTCCGCGTCGCGCGCGACCAGAGGGTGGTGGCTGGCCACAATGCGCCACGCATCCGGCGGAGCGCGGGCCAGCAGCGCGGCCACATGGTCAATCTGCGCGGACGACAGGCTGCCGCGCTCGTGCCGCCAGGCGCGCGTGGTGTTCACGCCCACCACATAGAAGGCGCCCATTTGCCGCACAGGCTCCTGGTCCATGCCGAACTGGTGGGCATAGCGCTCGTAAGCGCGGCCCCAGCGCATCCACCAGGCGAACAGCGGCAGGTCGTGGTTGCCGGCCAGCACCAGGGTTGAACGGGCATGCAGGCCTTTGACAAAACGCGCGGCCTGCTCAAACTGCGGCGCAGTGGCGCGCTGGGTCAGGTCGCCCGACACCACCACCATGGCCACCCCCAAGCGCTGCGCCAGCCGCTGCGCCGCCGCACACACCGCAGGATCATGCGCACCGAAGTGCAGGTCCGACAGGTGCATCAAAACGGTCATCCGGGCTTTCTACTTTCTTCCGAGCGGTGTGCGTTGGGCGAACGTCATGCGGGCATAAGGCCTGGCACCGGTGCGGGTTCGGGCGCCGGTGCAGGCGAAGGGGCGCCCTGGGCGTCGCCTTCGGGCCCGTCTTGCCGTGTCAGCGTGGTGGGCGCCACCAGCCAGAGCGGACGCTCGCTCAAACGGAAATGCAGTGGTGGCGCCATCCACTCCCGTTCACCATCAAACGCCAGCTTGACTTGGGGAGGGCGCCAGCTGGCTGGGGTCACAGTCAGCTCTGAACATGCGATGCTGACCACCGAGTTGTCTTTATCCAGTTGCCCCGTGGCAGCGTTCCACACGGTGCGGGCAACGGCCCACCGGCCTTGGGGCTTGAGCATGATCACCGCCAGCTTTCCGCCATCGGCCACCATCTGTGCCTGGGGCAGACCCATGCGGTCCAGCTGCAAGGGGTTGTTGCCCACAAACAGGGTGGTCACCAAGTGTTCTTCCTGCACTGCGTCGGCACCACGGTGCGTTTTCATCACCACGCGCCAACGGCGGCCCGACGAGGGGCGGAACAAGGTCCACACCGCCGCCGCAACGGCTACCCAGCGTGATCGGCCAAACCGCAGGGATGCCATTTCGCGGTGCGCCAGCATCTTCGTGTACAGACCCACGCTGGCGTTGACAACGAACATGCGCCGGTTGACAAAACCCACCTGAACCGGCCGCAGGTCCCCGTCCTTTAGTGCCTGCAACATGTCCTGGATGGCAGTTTCGGGGTCAAGGGCCAAGCCATGTTCACGGCTGAAATAGTTGAAGGTGCCCATTGGCACGACGCCCACGGGTACACCTGCCAGCAGTGCAGCCGATGCCACAGCGTTGATGGTGCCGTCACCCCCTGCTGCCACCACCAGGCCGCCATCGGCCCGCGCTGCCTGCGCGGCGTCTCGCGCCAGTTGCACGATGTCGCCGCGCTGGTCGGGCACATGCCAGATCACGTTGTGCTCCTGCAAGGCGGGCACGCCCTCCAGCGTGGCGCGCAGCAGGTCCAAGTCGGCGCCCGGGCGCTTGGGCACGACCAGATGGATGGGGCCGTGGGGACTGGCAGGCTGCAGGTGTTCGGAGGGGGTCATGTAGGAGGCTTGCATCAGGATGGGCGGCGCTAAACGCTGTGGCACGGGGTGTGCGCGGCAGACCGCTGTGGCCCTCCTGAAACTGGTAATGCGATGGGCTCAATGATTGCCCAACGGCACCCCGCCCGCAGCCAGCAGCTGCGCCCTTGCCGTGTGGGAGTTTGCCGACAGGCGCTGACTGCACTCTTTGCGCTTGCCGTGGTTATGCCATATCCGCGCATACACCTGTTCATCAGTGGGATGTGGGGAACTCCGGTACAACACCCGGTTCCCTTCTTAACCAAATGACGTGAAGGCCGCAGACAACTGATGACGACGACGACGACGACGACGACGATGACGATGACGATGACAACTGCAACGATGGATCTTGCCGGGCTGGGCGCGCTGCTGGCTCGTTACCCGATGGAGTGGTGGGTGGCGGGCATGGTGGCCTCGGCCCTGGTGGGCGCGCTGGCCTTGGCCGGCTTGCGCACCGCACAGCGCCACAGCCCGCCCCTGCGCCGGTTTTTGCCCGCACAGGCGCACTGGGTGGTGTTGGCTGCCATGGGTGCCAGCGCATTCACGCTGGTGCTAGCGGGCGCCACCATGGCCGAACTGGCCGAGAGCGGGCGCACCGGCGGCCACTGGGGCGCGCTGGACGACGCCATTGCCGCAGGCATGCGTGCCCAGGCCGACACGGCGGTGCTGCAGTGGTTTGCGGCACTGACCCACCTGGGTGATTCGTGGGCGCTGGCGGGGGGCACGGTGGTGGTGGCGGTGGCTCTGTGGGTGCGCAAGCACCGGCTGCTGGCCACCGGCTGGCTGGTGGCCATGGCGGGCAATGGTGCGTTGACCAAGATCCTCAAAGAACTTTTCGAACGCGTGCGGCCAGAACATGTGCATGGCATTGCGCAAGCCCACGGGTTCAGCTTTCCCAGTGGGCACAGCAGCGCGTCGATGGCGGCCTACGCCATGCTGGCCTACCTGGCCACCCGCCTGCTCCCAAGACCCTGGCACCTGCCAGCGGTGTTGGCAGCAGGCGCGCTCATCTTCACCACCGGCTGGAGCCGCGTGGTGCTGCAGGTTCACTACGCCAGCGACGTGCTGGCGGGCTGGCTGCTGGCGGGCACCTGGGTGCTGTGCACGGTGCTGATCATGGAGAGTGTGTCGCGCTGGCGCCGCAAGCAATCCGGCTTGGCCCGGGCCTGAGCGGCTTTCGCCTTCACTCAGATGGCGACGAGGTTGCGAATGCCCTTGGCTTCCATCTCGCTGCCGGGCCCGCGCGCAATCACTTCGCCGCGCTCCATCACCAGGTAGTCGTCGGCCAGCTCCTGAGCGAAGTCGTAGTACTGCTCGCACAGCAGGATCGCCATCTCCCCCTTGTCGGCCAGCATGCGGATCACGCGGCCGATGTCTTTGATGATGCTGGGCTGGATGCCTTCGGTGGGCTCGTCCAGGATGAGCAAACGTGGGCCGGGGGCCAGGGCGCGGGCGATGGCCAGTTGCTGTTGCTGACCGCCCGACAGGTCACCACCCCTGCGCTTGAGCATTTGCTTGAGCACGGGGAACAGCTCATACAGATGTGGCGGCACGGGGGTGGAGCCGCTTTTGTAGGCCAGGCCCATGCGGAGGTTCTCTTCCACCGTGAGGCGCCCGAAGATTTCGCGGCCTTGGGGGACGAAGCCGATGCCTGCTCTCGCCCGGTCGTAGGGGGTGGCTTTGTCGATGGGTTTGCCGTCGAAAGTGATGCCGCCGCTTTTGATGGGGACGAGGCCCATGAGGCTTTTGAGCAGCGTGGTTTTGCCGACGCCGTTGCGGCCGAGGAGGACTGTGACTTTGCCAGGTTGGGCGGTGAGGCTCACGTCGCGCAGGATGTGGGAGCCGCCGTAGTACTGGTTGATGTTTTGGACGGTGAGCATGGTGGTTTTTTGAGTGTTTTTGGCCTCTAGCGCTTATTTATCAAGCGCTAATAGCTATTATTTTGATATCTTCAAGTAGCCGTTCGGGCTGAGGTTCTATGGTTCCAGTCAAGCATTAACTGCGTTGCCAGAGACCAATGCGAGATCAAACCGTTTGTGGTTCTTGAACAGGCTGAAGGCCACACGCACCATTTTGCGAGCCAGCACG
>NZ_JBKBXG010000143.1:0-7232 GCF_046314175.1 Acidovorax sp.
GCGTGTGCGCAGATTTCAGCAACGTCCCCGAAGCGGTCGCGATGGCCACGAGCAACACCGAAGAAGTGTCGGGCCGGCTGCCATACCCCAGTTCGAACAGGCGCTGCGTCCCGGGGCACGAGCAGGGCAGGGGGGGTGCTGAAAACGGGGGAGGAGTGCACGGGGCGGTCGACGGGGTGGTCTGAGGGGCTGATCTAAGTGCTTGTCAGGCTTGGACTTTATCCGAGGATGGCGGTGAATTGGTGTTTTGGCGTCGATTTTTTAGGTAAAGATAAATAATATAATCTATAGCCATAGCGTAACGAAAAAACGGGCTGGAGCCGTTGATAGACGCTCACACAACTAAAGTTGATGCTGCTTTGCAACCAAATTTGATGCTTGGTCCAGTTGACATCGACTCCCACGAACAAGGTACGCCGAATTCACCTGAAAATCAAGACCAGTGGCTACCCAGGAGCGGGTTGGGCGACCGCCGGTGGGTAAGCTTTTTGGTGCTGGGTGAGTCCTCGGCGAAGTGCTTCGATGGCCTCGCGCGGTGAGCTGGCCAGCACCTGCAACTTGAGATCGACAACTCGGGCAATGAACTGGCCACCGGACTCAAACAGCCAGAACCTCGGCTTGCCGTGTCCAACCCCCAATAGCCGGTGTTGGTCCACCCGCGTGCTGCTCGGTGAGATCGATTCAGCCACGTGCCACTCGCCAATGCTGCTCAAAGTCAGGCACGGACCACGGCAAACGTCGACAGCAATGCGCAGCCGTCGGGCGGTCGTCTCCAGTTGTTCTTGGCGTCGGCGCGCCTTGTCTGGCAGCGGCAGTGTCCAGTCCCACCCAGGTTGAGATTCCAGGCTGACGAAGCAGATTGATTGGGGGCCGTGGATCGTCGCCCACTGGAATGCGTCCTCGCCCGAGAGGACGCCCCAGTCGGCATGGCCTGCGCGGACCGCCTCCAATGCCCGCCGCTGTGCGTCTCTCCAGAGCGACAGCATCATGCTGCGGCAGGACTGGAACTCCACCCACTGGCGACCGGCATCGTCTTGTCCGGGAGACACGACGGCGTGGCGCGCACTGAAAGGGGGTTGAATGTCCCCGACAAAGTCACCCCGAACATCTTGTTCGACCGCGCGGTGTGGCCAACGGCGGCGCATGACGTTTGGCTCCATGCCTCTGGACCAAAGCATTTCAGCGAATGCCACCATCGCTTGCCGATTCGAGCGCATCACGTGTGCAATGCGTGAGGGATCCGGGTTGCGCAGAAAATCGATGCCGTAGGACTCACCGTGGCGGTTGACATGCCGCCGGAGATGGCGAAGCATGCCCCTGTAGGCCGAGGTGGCGGGGTTGCGCTCCCAGTAGCGACCCTCTTGCCGTCTGTCTGCTGGCCCCTGCTGGTTGGAATGGGCGCGCAGTGGGGCTGTCGTCGGCATGGCCAGCGGTCCATCAGTGGACACAATGCGCCGGCGTGAAGGGCAGGGGGCTGCTTTGAAGCAACTCGGGTAGCCGATACCCAGCACGTCACTCCAGGCCCTCAAGTCCTTCAACCAGCATTCCATGGCAAACGCACTCTTCTGGCCGCTGCCGAACTGGGGGTGCCCCACCGAGACAAAGGCCTCCAGCCAATGGACAACTGGGGTCAACGCTGAGACCTCACTGGTCGTCATCACGGGGCGCCGGCACGTCTGCTTTGTGAAGTACGCCCATTTGCCGCAGGCGCAAGACAAAGTGTGTGCGAGTACCTTGTCATCAATTCGTCCCTCAAAGGCACGTCCGCAGTGGCAGCGACTCAACAGCTCGCGGCCGTGGATGGGGCAGGTTTGGAGCGGGCGCAGCGACGTCAAGGCGCTGTGGTACCCGGCGGCCAGGCATTCTGGGCAGTGGCGGAGTCCTTCATGCACGATACCTCGCAGGCTCTTGGGAATTCGGCCCAGATGTGACCACTCAAAAGCCTCGACCGGTTCATGCAGCCAGCGCGCCAGGGCGCGGGTCGAGATTCCCTCACCTTGCCGGTTGCTGGACTCGTTGTACAGCAGGCTGGCGCGGGAGTGCATGGTCGACCATGTGCCTAGTTCTCCTTGGGCGTCGGCGTCTGGGATCTCTCGTGTGCGAAGCGAGTTCAACGCCGCAACACGCAGCAGGGTGTGCCACAGCGAGGCGAACGGCAGGATGCTGCCGGCGTGCCAGGTCAAGCGAGACGTGGCCATCGCACTCAGCCCTTGGCGCCATTGCGCGTCAGACGTGGCGATATTGCCGTGACCACCGCCATCAGCGCCTTGTGGCCGCAACCGGCCACGATGCGACGCCAAGATGCGTTGGACATCACGTCCGCGGGATCGGCGCCGGCGGCCACCCGGAGCAGCGCGTGCCGTGCTGCCTGTGCGACGGTCTTCATAGGGAATTCGATGGGGCCCTCGTACCGGGCGGGCAACTCGTCCACCATGGCTTGCATCAGGCCATCAGCATGGTCCGCCATCCTGAAGCCGTCTGCCCAGGCCTGTGGCGCCAGGCCGGCGGTGAAAGACGTCCCCGAGCCTTTTGGCCATTCGGTGCCTTCGTCATAGCCCGACAGGACAAAACGCAACTCATCGACGTCGCGGACGCCATGGAAAGGTTCGGACACCAACATGAATCGAGCTGCAACGTGCGCCCCGCCCGAGAGAGCCATGCCGACCGGCTCGTCGAAGACTTGCAGCGAGGCGATCGAGAAGACGCACAGCCGCAGGCGTTCCTTCTCCAGCAGGCTGTGCAATTGGACCAGCCACATCCACTCGCGCTGGGTCATGCCCTGCGCCTCGTCGATGACCAGCACCAGAAAACGGCCGCCGTTCTGTGAGGCCAACGCGGCCCAGCGCTCAATGAGCATGTGCTGGCGGTCGAGCGGGCTGCGCGCGGCCCTGGCCAGCGGGTGTTGGCTGGCGTGCAAGAGGTGGGCGTGGAAACGCCCGACGGACGATGCGCCACCAGAATCGGTGTGGCTCCAGACCACCATGGGAACGTGCCCGCCGCAGCGCTTGGAGAGCAGAGCCTGGAGCCAATGGTCGACAGCACTGGACTTTCCAAAACGTGACGGGCCGTAAATGGTCGCCCCGTCCACCTGGTCGTCGATCCAGCGGGCGACAGTGTTGACCATCTCGGAAATCGCCGGTGTGAAGAGTGAGTAGTCGCGCGTCACCACCGGGTGGTTCTGCGGGAGGTGGTCCGCGACCAGCGGACTCATGGAGTAGGCGTCCATCACCAGGTCTTCGCCATTTCCATCGGGGGCAGCGGACGACGAGGTTTGTCAGGCTTTTCAGGTGCGGTGGGCCGTTCAAGCTTCTGAGTTGTCTTGGTAGACAGCGACGAGGGCGTTGACAGTGTTTCACTGGCGCGCGCCACCATGGGTTCATCCACCAGTTCTTCCGCGTGCTTGCGCAGCACGCGCCTGGCCTCCAGGTAAGCGGGATGTGGGGGCAGCTTCTTGCCCCCCGCGCCCTCGGCGTAGCGGATCAGCTCCTCGACGGCGTCGCATTGTCCGCTGAGATGCACTGCGCGGCGTTTCTCCAGCGCACGGATGGCTTGGCGCATGTAGAGGGTGTGTGGCAACCTGTGCCAAGGAGGAGCTGCTCGAAGCACACCCAGGAATTCGCCGCGCTCATTCGAGACGCTGACGAACCTCGCATCGTCTTCGTCTTCCAACTGCAGCCACAGGAGCTTGCCTATAAGGTCCGTGCGCAGCACCAACCACTCCGCTGAGTAGCGCGCATTTGCAAACTGAAAGTACGGGCGTCGCCCCGTGCTGACACCGCCTTTCAAGGTACACAGCTTTCGGATGCTGACCAGACGGCGCACGGCGCTGGTGTCGGCTTGCCGGATGCGCTCTGGATCGCGGCTCGTCAGAAAATCGAGCTGGGCGATCGGGCTGCGCCAACCCAACCCGGAGTGCGGTCGGGCGTTGTAGTTGGCGATGAGGGTGTCCAGCAGCTCTTCGGCGTACTCCAGCTGGAACTGCGACTCGGTGGCGGCCTGCGCTGGATCGGCGCCGCGTTTGTCGGCCGGCTTGCTGCCCGTTGTGGTCGACAGACGATGAAATCCACCTTTGGCGAGCTGGCCGAAGAAGGACTCGATGAAGGGGCGGTCGTCCTTGCTTCGCCTGCTGGTGTAGCTGGAGGGATCCTGCGGTTTGAGGATGATGGAGTCGACCACTTCGAGCAGCTGGCGCTCGACCCGCTTGCAGATGTTGGCCATGGCGCCGTCGACACTGAATTCGTCCCAGCAGGCGCCCAGGTAGCGGTCGTGGTGGCCAGACGGCAAGCAGGCCCCGTCGACGTACGCGTTGTCGCTCCAGAGCAGCTCCCGTGGAGTCCAACGCGTCAGCGCGCGTTTTACAGCTCGAAGCACGTCCTCCGCATTGCATTCGGGATGCAGGCTGAGGTGATAACCGAGCACGGCGCGTGACGCGACCTCGATGACGACGATGACCCACACACGGCGAATCGTGCGGGTCTCATAGCCGCCGTGGGGTGACGGTATGAGAACCACCATCCGGGTGTCCAGCTTGTGGGCGTCGCACTCCACCCGCTGGAATACGCGCAGGTCAGGTCTATCGGCGCCATCACCCGCGCGTGCTTTGCGCTCGGCATCCTTGCCACCGAGCAGCTGCCGCTGGCGCCTTGGTTTCTCGTCCATGACCTTTTCGATGAACTTGCAGATGCTGACATAGCCCAACTTATCGACATTGAAGGGCCACTCGCCTCGTGCCTCAAGGCCAGCCGCACGCAGCTCTTTGATGAACCACGTGAACAGCTCCAGCTTGGGGCGTTTCGCAGACGCGAGCTGCGGCACTTTTCCCACAATTTGTTTGCGGAACTTGGCCTCGATGTCTGCCCCGCCTGGGGAATCGAAGAGCCACTGCAGCGCCCCGGCTGTCCCGCCGCCCGAGTGAGTGCGAACCGTTGGCGCAGTCTTTCTTTGGTAGCCAGCCACACGAAAAAAGGGCAGGGCGCCACGCCAGCCCATCAGCGTTCCATCCGAATGCTGGGCCAAGCATCGGTCCACAATGATGCGATAGATGTTGGATCTCGGCAGGCCAGTGACTTCCTGCAGCTCGGCTTCCGAGGCGCCGGCCAGGTACATCTCGATGGCCTTGCGCCGCGTCAGGAATTGGGCCCGCCGCTTCTCAGGCAACGCATCGTGGTCGACGTCTATCCAATGGGCAAGGTCGACCTCAACAGCGTGGCCAAGCCTCTTCCCAATCCTTGCGTGCTCGGACATGGCAGATGCTCCACTTCCGGTGACGAAGCATCAAAGTTACTTGAATTGCGTGTCGAACGCCAGTATTTGTTGCACCGGTAGCATCAACTTCAGCCGGTGGTGATGGTTGCCCTCAGAGGAAAGTGATGCTTGCGGGTAGCATCAAATTCAGTTGTGTGAGCGGATAGAGATCCAAACTGTGGGAGGTCTCACGCGACCTGACGGGCCTGAGTGTTAATTTCCACCGAATTCTGACCCTTCGATGCAACGGGCTGGTTTGGCCTGTTCGCTCCGCGCGGAACACCAGCGACCGTAATAGAAAAGATCAACGTCGAGATGGGGCATGCGCTGAAAGACACGCGGGTGCTGAACAAGCTGCGTGAACTGGGTGGCAACCCCATGCCCATGGGCTCGGATCAGCTTCGCGACCTGGTGCGATCTGAGACCCAGAAGTGGCGCAAGGTGATCACGGACAACAACGTCAAGGCGGACACTCTGCAGTGAGTTTCAGTACTTTGAGTGAGTGGCACGCCATCGTTGGCGGTCAATGGATCGCCGCATCAACGGGCGATTGGTTCGAGGTTTCCAACCCGGTGAATCGCTCGGTGGTAGGGCGTGTTGCCAATTGTGGCGCCCCTGAGGCGGAGGCGGCACTTGCGGCAGCAGTCCAGTCTTTTTCTGATTGGTCTGCCCAACCACCGGCTCTCCGAGCCACGTTTCTGTTGCGCTGGCTGGGGCTGCTTGAGGCGCATGCCGAGGACCTGGCGCAGCTGATCACCCGTGAGCTTGGCAAAACGATTCGGGACAGCCGAGCGGAGGTGGCCTATGGCAATGGCTACGTCCGTTGGTTTGCGGAAGAGGCCCGGCGTGCCTACGGCACACAGATACCCTCGCCCGTCCCGGGGCGCCAACTGCTGGCGATGCGTGAGCCCGTCGGGGTTGTGGCAGTCATCACACCCTGGAATTTTCCCTACGCCATGCTGGCGCGCAAGATCGCGCCAGCGCTGGCGTCGGGCTGCACGGTGTTGGTCAGACCAGCAGAGGACACGCCTATCACTGCGCTTTACATGGCCCGTCTTGCCCAGGAGGCAGGGCTTCCTGCTGGCGTGCTCAACGTGTTGCCCTCCTCACGCAGCCAGGTACAGGTCTTGACTGATGTGTGGATGGCGTCGGATCGTGTTCGCAAAGTCTCTTTCACCGGTTCAACACCTGTGGGCAAGGGAATTGCGCAGCGCGCATCGGCTACGCTGAAGCGGCTGTCGCTTGAGCTGGGGGGCAATGCGCCCTTCATCGTGTTCGACGACGCCGACCTCGATGCCGCCGTGCGAGGCGCCGTGGCCGCCAAGTTTCGAAACAATGGTCAGACATGCGTCAGCCCTAACCGTTTCATGGTTCAGGCGGGGTGCTACCCGGCCTTCGTGGCCAAGCTCACCCAAGCCGTTTCGAAACTGGTTGTAGGAGAACCGAGCGAGGCAACCACCGATGTCGGCCCGCTGGTCAACGAGACAGCAGTTGGCAAGGTCCGCAGGCACGTTGAAGATGCTTTGGCGCACGGCGCCGAGTTGCACCTGGGTGGTCATGCCCTGGACAGTCAGGGGCCCTTGTACTTTCAGCCGACCGTCTTGAGCGGGCTGACACAGGCAATGGCCATCTTCAGAGAGGAAACCTTTGGTCCGGTCATCGCGGTGATGCCATTCACCGATGAGGCACATGCGCTTGCACTGGCGAACAACACACAGGCCGGCCTCGCGGGCTACTTTTACGCTCAGGATGTTGCCCGCATCTGGCGGGTCGCGCGGCGCTTGCAAGTGGGTATGGTCGGCATCAACGAGGCGCTCATCTCCACCGAGGTCGCGCCTTTTGGGGGTGTCAAGGATTCTGGTTTCGGCAGAGAAGGCTCTTATATGGGGCTCGATGACTACATGGAGACCAAGTACGTGTGCCTGGGCGGTCTGGGCGCTTGATGGACACGGGCGTCCCTGTAGCATTAGGGGTCATTACTCCGCTGC
>NZ_JBKBXG010000144.1:0-6926 GCF_046314175.1 Acidovorax sp.
CTGTCTGACATTGCGGAACTGGGCGAAGCAGCGGCGGGTGAAGAGGTGTGCCCAGCGCGTCTTGAAGATGCGGGCGCCATGCTGAACCTGCTGGAGGGCGTGGATGCCGTGGTGCACCTGGGCGGTGTGTCTACCGAGCAACCGTGGGAACCCATCCTGCAGGCCAACATCGTGGGTGCATACAACCTGTACGAAGCAGCGCGCAAGCAGGGCGTCAAACGCGTGGTGTTTGCCAGTTCCAACCACGTCACTGGCTTTTATCGGCAGGACGAGGTGGTGGGCATCAAAGACCCGGCGCGACCCGACGGTCTGTATGGCTTGTCCAAGGCGTTTGGCGAAGACCTGTCCCGTTTCTATTTCGACCGCTATGGCATCGAGACCGTGTGCCTGCGCATCGGCTCGTCGTTTCCCGAGCCGCGCAACCGCCGCATGCTGGCCACCTGGATGAGCTACGACGACCTGGAGCGCCTGGTCGTTGCCAGCCTGACCGCGCCGGTCGTGGGCCACAGCACCATCTACGGCATGGGCGACAACACCACCGCCTGGTGGGACAACACACTGGCCCGCCACATCGGCTACCGGCCAGAAGACAGCTCCGAGCCCTTCCGCGCCAAGGTGGAGGCCGCCGACCCGCATCCCGACCTGACCGACCCCGCCGTGATCTACCAGGGCGGCCCTTTTGTCCGCACTGGCCCGTTTGATTAGTCGATGGACCGACTGCTGACTGCCCCCCTTTTCTACCGCCCATAAAAGCCCCTGCACCGGAGACAAACCATGACCTTTCGCCGTTCCCTCTTGACCGCCTGCGCCACCGCCGTGGCCACGCTGGCCTTCCTTCCCGTTGCCGCCCAGGCCCAGACCATGGTGCTCAAGGCGGCCGACGTGCACCCCGCCGGTTACCCCAACGTGGTGGCGGTCGAAAACATGGGCAAGAAGCTCGAAGCGGCCACGCAAGGCCGCCTAAAGATTCAGACCTTCCCCGGCGGCGTGCTGGGCGGCGAGAAGGAAATGATCGAGCAGACGCAGTTTGGCGCCATCAACATCCTGCGCACTTCGCTGGGCCCGGTGGGCACGGTGGTACCCGAGGTGAATGTGTTCAACATGCCCTTCGTGTTCCGCAGCCAGGACCACATGCGCGCCGTGATTGACGGTGCCATTGGTGATGACCTGCTGGCCAAGATCAGCGCATCGCCCGCCAAGCTCGTGGCCATTGGCTGGATGGACGGCGGATCGCGCAGTCTGTACACCAAAAAGCCCGTGCGCAGCCCCGCCGACCTCAAGGGCCAGAAGGTGCGCATGATGGGCAACCCCCTGTTTGTGGACACCATGAACGCCATGGGCGGCAACGGCATCTCGATGGGCTATGGCGAAGTGTTCACCGCACTGCAAACCGGTGTGGTGGACGGCGCAGAGAACAACGCCCCCAGCTTCTTCACCAGCAACCACTACAGCACGGGCGCCAAGTTCTACACGCAGACCAACCACCTGATCATCCCGGAGCTGCTGGTGGTGTCTAAGGTGACATGGGACAAGCTCTCCAAGGACGACCAGGCCCTGCTCAAGAAGTTTGGCCGTGAAGCACAACTGGAGCAGCGCGCCCTGTGGGACAAGAGCGTGGAGGACTACACCGCCAAACTCAAGGCAGCAGGCGTGGAGTTCATCACGGTGGACAACAAGGCATTTTTTGACGCCACGGCGCCCGTGCGCGCCAAGTACGGGGCCAACTACGCGGATCTGATGAAGCGCATCGAAGCGGTGAAGTAAACACCCAGACTGAGTCTTGCGCAGGTGATGCTCCTGGTGGGGCACCTGCGCCATTTTTTTGCCTTTCAGACCTGCTTGTATGGATCACCCCTTTTTGCGTTGGATGGACCGGTTGTACCTGGGCACCATCTGGGCCGCCGGCACGGCGATCTTCTTTATGTCGCTGATCATCCCTTGGGGTGTGTTCAGCCGCTATGTCATGGGCACGGGGTCGCAGTGGCCAGAGCCCATTGCCATCCTGCTCATGATGGTGTTCACCTTCATTGGCGCGGCGGCGGCTTACCGGGCTGGCGGGCACATTGCCGTCAACATGCTGACCGAAAAGCTGCCCGCGCCGTTGCAGGGTCTGTTGAGCCGGGTGGTGGATGCGTTGATGCTGGTGATCTGCGGTTTTGTGGTCTGGTACGGCACCAACCTGTGCATCGAAACCTGGGGCCAGGGCATTGCCGAGCTGCCTTGGTTGCCCGTGGGCGCCACCTATGCATCACTGCCAATTGGCGCTGCGGTCACGCTGCTGTTTGTGCTCGAGAAGATCATTTTCGGTTCGCAGGCGCACCGGCGCATCGTGCGCTTTGAAGAACTGACGGAAGGCGCCTGATCATGGACACCCTCGTACTGCTGGGCACGTTCTTCGTGCTGATGATGATCGGCGTGCCGATTGCGTATTCGCTGGGCCTGTCGGCCTTGGTGGGCGCACTGTGGATCGACCTGCCGCTGGACGCGGTGATGATCCAGCTGGCGTCAGGCGTCAACAAGTTTTCGTTGCTTGCCATTCCGTTCTTTGTGCTGGCGGGCGCCATCATGGCCGAGGGCGGCATGGCGCGGCGCCTGGTGGCGTTTGCGGGCGTGCTGGTGGGGTTCATCCGCGGTGGGTTGTCGCTCGTCAACATCCTGGCGTCCACCTTCTTTGGTGCCATTTCGGGTTCGTCGGTGGCCGACACGGCATCCATCGGCTCGGTGCTGATCCCCGAGATGGAAAAGAAAGGCTACCCCCGTCCGTTCGCCACAGCCGTCACGGTCAGTGGGTCGGTGCAGGCCATCCTGATACCGCCCAGCCACAACGCGGTGTTGTATTCGCTGGCGGCGGGGGGCTCGGTGTCGATTGCGGCGCTGTTCATGGCGGGCGTTCTGCCCGGCCTGCTCATGGGCCTTACGCTCGCGGCGCTGTGCCTGTTCACGGCGCACCGCAAGGGCTACCCCAAGGGCGAGGTCATCCCGCTCAAGCAGGCCCTGAAGATATGTGTGGAAGCACTGTGGGGTCTGATGACCATGGTCATCATCCTGGGCGGCATCTTGTCGGGCATTTTTACGGCCAACGAGTCCGCGTCGATTGCCGTGGTGTGGGCGTTCTTCGTCACCATGTTCATCTACCGCGACTACAAGTGGCGCGACCTGCCCAAGCTGGTGCACCGCACGGTCAAGACCGTCACGGTGGTGATGATCCTCATCGGCTTTGCGGCAGCGTTTGGCTACCTGATGACGATGATGATGATCCCCATGAAGGTGACCACGTTCCTCACTAGCCTGTCGGACAACAAGTACGTCATCCTCGCCATGATCAACATCATGCTGCTGCTGCTGGGCTGCCTGATGGACATGTCGCCGCTCATCCTTATCCTCACGCCCATCCTGCTGCCGGTGGTCAAGCTGCTGGGTGTGGACCCGGTGCACTTCGGCATGATCATGATGGTGAACCTGGGCATTGGGCTCATCACACCGCCGGTGGGCACGGTGCTATTTACCGGCGCGGCGGTGGCCAAGCTGCCGCTGGGCGTGGTCAGCAAAGCCATGATGCCGTTTTTTGTGGCGCTGTTCGTGGTGCTGATGATGATCACCTACGTACCTGCGTTGTCGCTGTGGCTGCCACGCGCCATGGGTTTGTGACGGGCCGGACCAATGAGTGACACCCTGGTATTTGTCTCCTGCGCCGATAGCGGCGAACTGCATTTGCTGCGGCTGTCGGCCGATGGGCAACTGCATACTGCGCAGGTGCTGGCGCTGGGCGGTCAGCTCATGCCTATGGCGCTGAGTCCTGACCAGACCCAGCTGTACGTGGCGCGACGCAGCGACCCGCTGGCGGTCATTGCACTGGCCATCGATGCCGCCGCAGGCAGTCTGAGTGTGTTGGGCGAGAGCCCGCTGCCCGCCAGCATGGCCAGCCTCTACACGGACCACACCGGGCGCTGGCTGTTCAGCGCTTCCTACGGCGCCGACATGGTGGCTGTGCAGGCGCTCGGTGCCAACGGCACGGCCGCCGCGGCCGCTATCCATGCCACGGGCCGTCACGCGCACTGCGTGCTGGCAGACCCGACCAACCGCTTTGTAGTGGCCGCATCGCTGGGCGGCGACCAGCTCCATCGCTACCACTTCGACGCAGCCACGGGCAATCTGACCCCCATGGATGCGCCCGTGTTCCCCATGCCCACGGGCACCGGGCCGAGGCACCTGTGCTTCAACCAGCGTGGTGACCGGCTCTATGTTCTGGGCGAGCTGGATGCCTGCTTGCATGTGCTGTCATTCGACCCGGCCAGCGGAGCGCTGGAGCTGCTGCAAACCCTCACAACATTGCCGCCTGGCTTTGCGGGCAACGCCTGGGGCGCAGACCTGCACCTCACCCCGGACGGTCGTTGGCTTTACAGCAGCGAGCGCAACAGCCACACCCTTGCCGGCCATGCGGTGGATGAGCGCACAGGCTTGCTCAACCCCATTGGCCATTGGCCCACGCAGGCGACGCCGCGTGGCTTTGCCATCACGTCCGATGGCCACTTTTTGCTGGCCGCAGGGCAGACCAGCCACAAGGTGGGCGTGCATGCCATCGACCGCGCCAGCGGCACATTGACACTGAGTGCCGAGCATGCCGTGGGCCATAACCCCAACTGGGTGGTGACCCTGAGCGCTGCGCCCGCGCAATGAACTGGAAAGACGTGAACTGATGCAAGCCCTCACCATCCACATGCACCCGGACGACAACGTCGCCATCGTGGCGAACGATGGTGGATTGCCGGCAGGAACGGTGCTGCCTGAAGGCGTGCCCGGCACGGGCATTGCCCTGCGCGACAAGGTGCCCCAGGGCCACAAGGTGGCGCTCAGCGACATGGCCCAGGGCGATGTCGTGCGCCGCTACAACGTGCCCATCGGCTATGCGCTCAAAGCCATTCCGGCGGGCAGCTGGGTGCATGAGCGCCTGCTGCAGATGCCCTCGGCCCGTGCGCTGGAAGGCCTGCCCATGGCCACCGTCAAGCCGCCCGTGCTGGAGCCATTGACGGGCTACACCTTCGAGGGCTACCGCAATGCCGATGGCTCGGTGGGTACGCGCAACATCCTGGCCATCACCACCACCGTACAGTGCGTGGCGGGCGTGGTGGCCCTGGCGGTGCGCCGCATCAAGACCGAGCTGCTGCCGTTGTACCCGCAGGTGGACGACGTGATCGGCCTGGAGCACACCTACGGCTGCGGCGTGGCCATTGACGCGCCCGACGCCATCATCCCCATCCGCACGTTGCGCAACATCAGCCTCAATCCCAACTTTGGCGGCGAGGTGATGGTGGTCAGCCTGGGCTGCGAAAAGCTGCAGCCCGACCGCCTGCTGCCCCCGGGCAGCTTCCCTATCACCGACGAGCGTGATGCCGCTCTGGGCCCCGAGACGGTGTGCCTGCAGGCCGAAGAGCATGTCGGCTTCATGTCCATGCTCGACCACATCGTGCACAGCGCGCGTCCGCACCTCGAACGCCTGAACGCCCGCCGCCGCGAAACCATCCCCGCCAGCGAGCTGGTGCTGGGCGTGCAGTGCGGCGGCAGCGATGCGTTTTCGGGCGTCACCGCCAACCCGGCCGTGGGCTTTTGCGCCGACCTGCTGGTGCGTGCTGGCGCCACCGTGATGTTCAGCGAAAACACCGAGGTGCGCGATGCCGTCGAGCAGCTCACCAGCCGCGCCTCCACGCCCGAGGTGGCCCAGGCCATCGTGCGTGAACTGGGCTGGTACGACCAGTACCTGGACCGGGGCCGGGTGGACCGCGCGGCCAACACCACGCCGGGCAACAAAGCGGGCGGGCTGTCCAACATCGCCGAGAAAGCCATGGGCTCCATCATCAAGAGCGGCACGGCCCCCATCGCACACGTGCTGGCGCCCGGCGAAAAGCTGCGCCGCGACCAGCGTGGCCTGGTGTATGCCGCCACGCCCGCCAGCGACTTCATCTGCGGCACGCTGCAACTGGCTGCGGGCATGAACCTGCACGTGTTCACCACCGGCCGGGGCACGCCCTACGGCCTGGCCGAATGCCCCGTGGTCAAGGTGGCCACACGCACCGACCTGGCCCGCCGCTGGCACGACCTGATGGACATCAATGCGGGCAAGATTGCCGACGGCGAAGCCAGCATCGAGGACCTGGGCTGGGAGATGTTCCAGTTGCTGCTCGACGTGGCCAGTGGCCGCAAGAAGACCTGGGCCGAGCAGTGGAAGCTGCACAACGCGCTGGTGCTGTTCAACCCTGCACCTGTGACATGAGGTGACACCCCCTGAGTCGCTTCGCGCCTTCCCCCTCTCTCGCATTGCTGCGCAACGCGGGAGGGGAACGCCCCCAGTGCGGCGGGGCGGCCCTTGCACGGGGGCACTGGCTTGGGCTGCGCCCGTTGCACGCGGCAGGGTTTATGCATAGGCAATGAATCACTGAAACGTTTTTCTTGCAGCCTGCGTCCTTGAGCCCCTAAACAAACCCCCACAGCCCGTCTTTGCACGGGCTGTGTCACTAGAGAGAGACGAATCCAAATGGGTCACACCCGATTTTCCGACCGCAAGGTCGTCGTGGCGCTGGCGCTGCTGTGCTGCCTGCTCTGGGGCAGCTCCTACCCCGCTATCAAGACCGGCTACGCCTGGTTCGACATCGCCCGCAATGACATTCCCACGCAGCTCGTTTTTGCAGGCTGGCGCTTTCTGGGCGCGGGGCTGATCCTGCTGGCCTGGGCCGTAGCCACGCGCAAGGCCATCTGGGGGCTGGGCTTTGTGGCCGGGCGGCAACTGGTGGTGTTGGGCCTGGCGCAGACTACGCTGCAATACGTGTTCTTCTACGTGGGCCTCGCGCACACCACGGGGGTCAAGGGCTCCATCATGAATGCCACCGGCACGTTCTTCAGCGTGTTGCTTGCGCACTGGGTCTATCACAACG
>NZ_JBKBXG010000145.1:0-6893 GCF_046314175.1 Acidovorax sp.
TCTGCACCTGCTTGAGCAACGGAAACATGTCGGGCGCCAGCCGTGCCTGCAGCAAGGCGTCGGGCTCGATCGACTTGGTGGTTGCGTATTCGCTCGCTTGCGCAAGAATGGATTTCAACGCGGTCAGCATCTGCGTGAGGACGGGAACCGAGTGGGAGTACATGGGGCTGGTCATGGGGTGGTCCGGTGAGTGTGTGAAAGGGAAAAAGCCAGGGCCCTGTCGCGCCGAGGGGCCAAGGGCTGCCAGGTTCGTGTGCACTGGGTTGGAAGTGCCAGGTTCGTGCCGGCTTTTGCGCCGCCGGGCACTGTAACCCGCCTGTAGCGACGGGCACTTGTCAGGCGATACCACCCTTGCCTTGCAAACGGGCATTCACGTGCCAGGCGCTGTCGGATCTAGCAGATTGGCCGCCCCGTGCAAGGCGGCGAGCGCAAACTGGTGATCGGCCACGCCGCGCGCAGCTACGTGGCGCTGTACCACTACATAGAGGCCCGGGACACGGCGTTCGTGCTGGCCGTGCGCAGCCAGCTTGAGGCCGGGGTCAAGCGCTAGGTTTGGAGCCAAATTGGCCACTAGCGCTTATGAAGTAAGCGCAAGCAGCTATCAAAATGAGAGTGTCTGCCAGCCTGGCTACGCGTGTCAGAAGTGCCCCTATCCGTTCTGGCTGAGCCTGTCGAAGCCACCCGCAGGGCGTCGTTAACACGTCTAATGGGAAATACGACCCAGCGATTGAGGTTCATGCGGTGAAAGGCCCGTTTATTCACCGCGCAATTTGCGGCGAATAAACGCCATAATCACCGCATGTGGACCGAAAAGAAAGCCCCTCGCCGCCGCACTTACCTGTGGCAACGCCCCGACTGGCCGCAGTGGCGTTTTGACGCGGCAGCCTTGGCCGCTCCACTGGCCGAAGTGCACCGCGCACAGGGCCACCTGGCCGGGCGCATGGCCGACTTGGGGCTGGTGCAGCGCGACCAGGCCACCCTGCAAGTGCTGACGCAAGAAGTCATCACCACCAGCGCCATCGAAGGTGAGCGGCTGGACCTGGACGCCGTGCGCTCCTCCGTGGCCCGCAAGCTGGGCCTCGACATTGGGGCCCTGGCCCCCAGCGACCGGCATGTGGACGGCGTGGTGGACGTGGTGCTGGACGCCACCCGCAACTTTGACCAGCCCCTTACCCCCGAGCGCCTGTTTGGCTGGCATGCGGCGCTGTTCCCCACCGGCTACAGCGGGCGCACGCGCATCACCGTGGCCGCGTGGCGCACCGATGCCAGCGGCCCCATGCAAGTGGTGTCAGGCCCCGTAGAACGGCAGAAGGTGCACTTTGAAGCCCCGCCCGCCGCCACCCTGCCCGCGCAAACCCAGGCCTTCTTTGACTGGTTTGAAGCCGCCCCAGCGGGCGACGCCCTCATCAAAGCCGGCCTGGCCCACCTGTGGCTGGTCACCCTGCACCCGTTTGACGACGGCAACGGCCGCCTGAGCCGCGCCGTGGGCGACATGGCCCTGGCCCGCGCAGAGGGAGCACACCAACGCTTTTACAGCTTCAGCGCCCAGATACAGCGCGAGCGCAAAGATTATTACGACCAGCTAGAGGCTACCCAAAAAGGCCCGCTGGACGTGACCCCGTGGCTGCACTGGTTTCTAGGCTGCCTGCTGCGCGCCGTGCAGGGTGCAGACGCCACGCTGGCGGGCGTGCTGGACAAAGCCCAGTTCTGGCAGCGCTGGGCGGGCACGCCCATGAACGCGCGGCAAACCCTGGTGCTGAACCGCGTGCTGGACGGCATGGAGGGCAAGCTGACCAACGCGAAGTGGGCGGCGATGGGCAAATGCTCGGCGGACACGGCGCTGCGCGATATCAACGACCTGCTGGAGCGCGGCGTGCTGCGCAGGCTGGAAGGTGGGGGGCGGAGTGTTGGGTACGAATTGTGTGCCAAATAGGCCACAATCCACCGTGAAATAAGCGCGAGCAGCTATTAATACATGAGCGAAACGGCACGCCACACCTTCGAAACGCCAGAACACCTCCACGCGTGGCTGCAGGCCAACCACGCCAGCGAGACGGAGCTGTGGGTGCGTATCTTCAAAAAAGCCACCGGCCAACCCAGCGTGACATGGGACGACTGCGTGGTGGCCGCCATCGCCTGGGGCTGGATCGATGGGATACGCAAGAGCTTGGACGACACCTCGTTTTTGCAACGCCTGACGCCGCGCCGCGCTCGCTCCAACTGGTCGCAGAATAACGTGCAGCATGCCGAGCGGCTGGTAGCGCAAGGGCGCATGCAACCCGCTGGCCTGGCGCAGGTAGAAGCCGCACGCAGCGATGGGCGCTGGGCCGCCGCCTACGCCGGCAGCGCCACCATGGTGATGCCCGAAGACTTTTTGGCAGCGCTGCAACAAGACCCCGTTGCCCACGCTTTCTACGCCATCCTGAAGCGGCAGCAGCTGTTCACCATCTACTACCGGCTCACTAGCGCCAAGCGGGCGGAGACGGGGGAGAAGCGGATGGCGAAGCTACTGGCAAAGCTGGCGCATGGGGGAAGCCCTTGAAATGTATCGCCAGTGCGACAAGTGTGTAATCGCTAGTTTTGCAAGACGAATGGCCTGTAGCCTACGTAGAATATTCGCAAGCAGCTATTAATACAGCGGAAAATTAATTAGTCAACCTTCTCTACTCCGCGCCTCGCGTTGTTAGGTTGCCAATCTCAGGCAGGGTCGCGAACAACTTCCTCATGAAGGCGGCAAAAGTGAACGGACAGTTTCAGGACGAAAAGGTAGAACCCCACATTGCTTAACGCAAACAATTTTGTCTTTTCGTTCCGCGCTATGAAAGCTTGCGACGGAACAGTATGGATATCGTCGAGCAATGCAACGTAATCCTCTTCAAGCGCCGCGCCTTTAGGGAAGTAAACCAACGAGGTGACTCTTTGCTCCTTGATTGCGACTACCTTGGCTTCTATCTGCTTTTGATCTAGTCCAGCGTTCTTTAACAAGTCAACGTATCGCTCAAGTTTGACCATAGAAGCAAAGGAAAGTTTTGTCGGAAGGTCTCGCTTGTTTTCAGGGGCAGCATCACAGCTATTCGATAATAGAAGTGCTCTAATCGATTTTTTGGCCCCGTCTTCAAAACGGAGTACATCAACCGAAGTCCAGCAGTCGCCTTGAAGAAATTCTTCTTTGTAGAGGTTAGTATAGTAATCAATTTGTCTTGGAAATTGATCTAGAGCTTTCGCAAGATGTTCTTTTGCTTTTTGAGATAAATAATAAGGAATTTGATCCTTGATGGACTCGGAAGTGATTTGCATACTTCTCGGTATCAGCTCTCGTACAGATCCCAGAGATTGTCATGCAGAACTTTCTCAAATGTTGCACCTAATGGTTCTTGGGCTGAGAGTAAGTTGACATAGAAATTTGTGACCACTTGTTCAAATGGAGGAGGAGAAAGGTCGTATTGCCCCGTGACTTTGCTTCTAAAGGAATCGGAAGTTGCACCAAAATCATTGGCGGAGTACGCATTGTTCGATAATGCGTTATTCCTTGAACCAAGGTTTGAAGTTTCGGGCAACGCATTCAACATTGCGGCGGATAGTAACCCAGTTATTACAACGGAGCTCATTGTGCTAGATGAAAGATTTGAACGAATTTCATTCATAGGAAGGCCCCAGTGCTGCTATTGTTTCCGGACGTAAACAATCAAAAAACATTGCCTTATTTGCCGAGTGAATAGAATCCAATTTAGTTGAAAAATCATCCTGTAAAGTTTGCATAGAAATGCCATCGAGAACAGCAAGCGTATCAACATCCACAACAAGACCGTCTTTGGTGACGCCGTTATGCAATACAGCGTTTGCTGAGGACACCATTTGAACCGCGTGGATCAATCCATTCTTAGAAATTTCCATTCTCATTTGAAAAGGCTCTTCTCTTAGTTCGTGATCCGCGATCATTACCTTCATGTTCAGCATGGAAATTTTTTCCCGATCAGTGGCCGCAGGGAATAAGTCAACGTATTTAAGCGAATAGCGTTCGACTTTTCCAACAATCCCCGAAAAATTCAGTATTTCAATCGCTTGGGTAATGGCGTCTCGGAATTTGCTCCAGCCGGGATAAGGATACTTGCAGCTAACAGATAAGCTGAAATCGCCAATGTTAATAAAATAAGCATCCCAATCAATTCTGCTAATAGGCGCAAATTTTAGATTTTGATCCGCATCTCTCAAAGGTTTAGGAATTTGCGCAATAGGAAGTTGTTCGATATTTTTTTGGCCAAGTAATTTTCCAAAAAAAATACCGGGAAGAACAACTGAGGCAGGCATGCTTCCGACGAAGCGAACCTCGAAAATTGCATCGATCAATGGTTCGTCTCTAAGTTTTGTTGGGAGGCTAGTAGCCATATCACTCTCGCTGCTTAAATTTAGGGGGAGACCAAGTGTTCCCGACCACATCACACCCGTTGATACGAGCTAGCTGCTTGCACTATATCGCGTCTGTGCCAGGCCGGTATTCGCCACTCTTCTTACGCACGCGGTGTGGTAGCTTGCGTTGGGCCAGGGCGCTGGCGCACAGGTCCATGGTTTTCCAGTCGGCGCACAGCACGGCCATGTCGCCCCAGGCGTGGCCTTCTTTGTGGGCGCTGGCCAAGCGGGCCGCTATCGCAAAGGCTTTGTCGCGCAGGGTGAGCAGTTTGATGATGACGGGGGGCTAGCCTCTAGCGCCCGCAGCTCACGGGTTTGAGTAGGGGGATGCCGTCGTCGTGTTTGGTCTCCAGCACCAGCAAACCCCTGCGGGCGTGCAGCACAACAAAGTCGGGGTGGGTTTGCTTGAGGCCGATGGGCACGTTGTGCCACAGCAGGTAGTCGGCATCGAGCTTTTGCTCCAGCCGCTCGGCCAGGCGTCGCTCGCCCGTGGAATCGAATGCGGACGAAACTATCGCCGGTATCAATGTCGCCATGCCTCCGGTTGCCTCCCGTGGTCTGCTTGGTTATGTGTGCATTTGTTAATGCACTGTAGGGTGTGTGATGCTGGGGTGCAACCTTTGTATGTCAAGGCGGATGCATAAAGCGAGCCTGCGCGGGGCGGTGGCTTGAGATGCCCCAGCGGTCATGGGTTTAAGCAAAATTGGCCTCTGGCGCTTATCCATCAAGCGCGAGCAGCTATCAAAACCATATCGACCGATACAAAGAATCGCGGCAACCTGCATCGGGCAGCGCCAACGAGCCCGCCCTTGCGGCCCTTCAGTTAAATTGCCCCGCATGCCCAACACCGCCGCCCCCGCCTCCCTCATCGATTCCCCCCAAGCCGCCTGGCGTCTGCTGATCACCCTGGGCCTGGTCGTGCTGGGCAACAGCAGCATGTATGTGGTGTCGGTGGTGCTGCCCGCCGTGCAGGCCGAGTTTGGCGTGGGCCGCGCGGATGCATCGCTGCCCTACACGCTGATGATGGTGTGCCTGGGCATCGGCGGGCTGTGGACGGGGCGCATGGCCGACCGGCATGGGCTGATGCCGGTGCTGTGCGTGGGGGCGGTGGGGGTGTGCGGTGGCTTTGTGTGGGCGGGGCTGTCGGGCAGCATCTGGGGGTTTGGGCTGGCCCACGGGTTGATGGGGCTGATTGGTGCGTCGGCCACGTTCGCGCCGTTGCTGGCAGACACGGCGCTGTGGTGGAACCGGCGGCGCGGCATTGCGGTGGCGATTTGCGCCAGCGGCAACTACATTGCGGGTGCGCTGTGGCCGCCCATCGTGCAGCACGGCATCGACACCATTGGCTGGCGCCAGACGTATGTGCTGATGGGGCTGGTGTGTGGCGTGGGCATGCTGCTGCTGGCGCTGCGCATGCGCCAGCGGGCGCCAATGGTGCTGCTGGATGTGTCTGCGGTGCCTGCATCGCCAGGGGGTGCGGCGGCTTCCGCACCCGCACCCGCGCCTGTGGCGTTGGACCGCAGCCGCCCGCTTGGCTTGCGCCCGGTGCATGCGCAGTTGCTGCTGTGTGTGGCGGGTGTGGCGTGCTGCGTGGCCATGGCGATGCCGCAGGTGCACATCGTGGCCTATTGCACCGACCTGGGTTTTGGCGCGGCGCGTGGCGCTGAGATGCTGTCGCTGATGCTGGCCTGCGGCATTGTCAGCCGCCTGGTGTCGGGCGTGATCTGCGACCGCATTGGCGGCGTGCGCACGCTGCTGCTGGGCTCGGCCTTGCAGGGCGTGGGGCTGGCGCTGTTTCTGCCGTTTGACGGGCTGGTGCCGCTGTATGTCATCTCGGCGATGTTCGGGCTGTTCCAGGGTGGCATCGTGCCGGCTTACGCCATCATCATCCGCGAGTACTTTGCCCCGCAGGAGGCTGGTGCCCGGGTGGGCGCGGTGATCATGGCCACGCTGATCGGCATGGCGCTGGGGGGCTGGATGTCGGGCTGGATTTTTGACGTAACGGGCAGCTACCAGGCGGCGTTCATCAACGGCATGGGGTGGAATCTGCTGAATCTGTCGATTGTGGGGTGGCTGTATTGGCGCGTGCGCCAACCGCGCGCCGTGACGGCGCAGCCGCAGCAAAGCCCGGGGTAAACCGGGCAGGCGCGGCCAGCAGGCGCCATCGGCAGCTCAAGCCGACTGCAGGTAACGCCCCGCCAGCTCCTTCTGGGCGGCGGCGTCCACACCCAGCACATCCACCAGATACGGGTGTACGCCGCCAAAGTCGTTGTCCACCAAGTGCAGGGCGGCGTCCAGAAATTCCTCTTGCACGCGCCACAGCACGCGCAGCACTTCTTCCGGCGCGTGGCTGCCCATGCCTTCGGGGCGCTGGTACAGCGCGTTGGTGAGCAGGTAGTCGTGCATGACCACGTCACGCGGCACGCCCAGTGTCAGCAGGATGAGGGCGGCGGCGAAGCCGGTGCGGTCCTTGCCTGCGGTGCAGT
>NZ_JBKBXG010000146.1:0-6891 GCF_046314175.1 Acidovorax sp.
CTGCGCCTGCTGCCCGATCTGTACGAAGGCTTCAACCCCATGAGCTACGAGGATGCAGTGGACCGCGAGATCGAGATTGGCATCGACCTGCGGTCGGCGGGGTTTGGGGTGTGGCAGGCGTGATGCGTGCTAGGAAGTCTGGGTTCATTCCGACCCGAAGAAACCCCAAAAGGAATGATCTACCCCAATATGGGTATGGCAGCGCACTCCACCAATCCCTCATGCCGGGCAAGTTGGTGGCTCCATCGAACACCTCCCTTGTGAAGCTGCACCGCGGCCGCAGCGGCTTGATGCAATCAACCGCCAAAATACTCATCTATTCATAGCTACTAGCGCTTACCCATAAAGCGCCAGAGACCAATTTCATTCATATTTTCATTGACAACCATGAACTTCGCAGACCGCTTGAAGCAACTCCCCTCCGCCAGCCACCTCGCCGCCCTGCACCTGCTGGGCCCGGATGGGCAAGTGCTGGCCACCATCGAGAACAAGCCCGGACAGACTGGGTCGCTGGTGGTGTATGCCGCGTTGGCGGCCTTATACGGCGGCCGCATCACGCCTGCGGCCGCCACCCTGGGGCTGGAGTGGTATGCCGAGCATGTAGCCGATGCGCGCACTTTCCCTGGCAAGCACCCCAACATTGACCGGCTGCTGGCCCGGGCGCAGGGCAGCGAGAGCTTTGGGGTGCGGACGGTTGTGGCCTGAAAGGCTGAGGTTTTGCCAAAAAGTTGGCCGTTACAACAGCAGCGTGTCGAAAACGCGCAGGCCCGTTCGTCGTAGGGGTGTGAACACGTTGAATAACCGATATGGTTTGGCGGTTCACGCTTTCATCCACCACAGGACTGCACCCCAAGGAGACCCGAGCATGACGACCAACACCAACACCGGTACCGTCACCCTGCACCGCGTGCTGCGCGCCCCCGCAGAGCGCATCTACCGCGCCTTTCTGGACCCAGACGCCATGTGCAAATGGCTGCCACCCCACGGTTTTACCGGCCGGGTGCTGAGCATGGACGCACGCGTGGGCGGGAGTTACCGCATGCAGTTCACCAACTTCAGCAGTGGCGGCACGCATGCGTTTGGCGGCGAGTATGTGGAGCTGGTGCCGGGCGAGCGCATCGTGCACACCGACCGGTTTGACGACCCCAACCTGCCGGGCGAGATGCGCACCACGATCCAGCTGAAAAAGGTGATCGCGGGGACCGAGGTGTCCATCGTGCAGGCGGGCATCCCGGCGGTGATCCCCAACGAGATGTGCTACGTGGGCTGGCAGGAGTCGCTGCAGCTGCTGGCGCTGCTGGTGGAGCCAGAGATTCCGGGCGAATAACTCAGACGCCCATAGCCTCAGACCCTGATCACTTCAACCACTTGTCAGCCGCCTGCTTGACGGTGCCCCGGCTGTCCACCAGGCCCCACACAAAGCCCATCACGCGCACATAGTCGGCGTCGTCGGTGGGCAACATGAAGCCCAGGTAGTTCTTGGGCGTGAGTGGCGCATCCACAAACGCGGCGTGCAGGCGCGGGTCGGCCTTGGCGTAGTGCAGGGCTTCGTAGGTTTCGGTGATCATCACGTCGCCCTTGCCTTCGGCGATCAGCGCGGGGATCTCGGCGTTCTTGTCGTGCGTGCTGACCTGAGCGGCCTTGAGGTTGGCCAGCACATAGGTTTCGTTGGTGCCGCCGGGGTTCTTGATGACGCGCACGGCGGGCTGGTTCATGGCATCTACGCTGGTGTATCTGGCCTTGTCGGCCGTGCGCACCAGGGCCACTTTGCCAAAGGGAGCGTAGCCGGGCAGCATGTCAAAAATGCGCATGCGGTTGACGTTGCGGGTGATGCCGCCCACGGCCACGTCAAACTTGTCGCCCTGCAGGTCCTTCACCAGGTTGGGCCAGGTGGTGGGCACGTATTCGATCTTCACGCCCAGCTCCTTGGCCATGGTTTCAATCACATCGATGTCGTGGCCGCTGTAGCCCGCGTCGGTCTTGATGGCAAACGGGCGGTAGTCGCCGGGCGTGCCCACGCGGATGACCTTGGCCTCCATGATCTTGTCGAGCCGGGGGCCGGCTTGTGCGGCCTGGCTGAAGGCGAGGGTGGCGGCCACGGCGGCCAGGGCAAATACTTTTTTGGCGATCATTGGGCGAGACTCCGAAGGAAGAGGGATACGCTGTGCAACTGCAAGCATCTGCGTGAGCGGTGCGCAACAAAAGGATACAGCAGCCCCTCGCTACGCAGCGTGCCCAGCGAGTCGGCCGGATGAGGTCCACCAGTTCAAGGCACGCCGCACCCGTATCCATAGTCTGCACACTGCCGTCAGCCTTGAATTGAACCGCGCGCGGCTGCGGTCAGCGTGGCAAATGAAGACGACGGCCAAGCAGCAGGGACTCAACCCCGCCGCGCAGCGACGCCGGAGGGCTGCCTGACTTCAGCGGCTGAGTTCGGGCACGGTGCCGCTCATGACCTCGGTGGCGCCCAGCACGTCCTCGCGCAGGCGCCGGGCCCGCTCCTGAGTCGCAGGCAGGCCGCCGAAGCGCATGGCGCAGTAGTTCTCCAGCGCCCGACTCAGCCAGGTGTGGGCCAGTGGCGCAAGCCCTTTCGCAGAAGACCAGTGCTCGCGCACGGACTGCCCGCGCAGCGGCGGGTGCCGGTAGGCGCGCAAGCACCAAGTCATGGCACGGGCAGACAGCTGCATGGACCGTGCAGGAAACCACCGCGACAGGCCCCACGCCACAGCCAGTGCCAGGCGCACGCCCCATCGATGGCGCCGACGCCACAGCAGCCATGCCAGAAACACGAAGACCAGCCATAGCAACAGACCGAGCAGACTGCTTGCCCCGCCGCTGCCCGGTGGAGGCGGCTGCATGGACGTGTCGTCCTGCCCGCCAGTCCCCACCGCGCCACCTGGACCGCCGCTGCCTTTCCACCAGTTGCGCAGCGCCTGGGCCGCGTCCAGCGCCCCATTGATAGCACCGCGCTGCCACTGTGGAGCGAACGGGTCGCGGCCAGCGTCCCGCATGGAATCCAGCATGCGATCCCACTGCGATGGGGGCGTACCGGGCTGTAGCCGCGACTGCCCCTGGCGCGGAGGCGCCCCCCAGCCGGAGCCCTTGCTACCCGCACCACCTTGACCGCCCTGCCCCCGGGCGCGTTGGTCCGCATCAGGGTCGCTCTGCTTCCCGAAAGGCGGTTCGAACAAACCCGGCGTATCGCCACCTGGCAGGAAGCCAAAACCGAGCACCGGCGGCTGGGGGGCAAACAGGAACAGTGTGGTAGCAATGGCAAAGGACACCGCCACGAAACCTGCAGTCATCGACAGCTTGGTCCAGCGCGACAGGTCTACGCCTTCGGCATGAAGCCAAGCAAGCGTCAGCGCACCGCACAGCCAGGCCGGCCCCAGGTAGAACCACAGGCTCCAGTCGGCAGCGTAGTGCGTGGTGGTCAGAAAACATACCGTGAAGATCACGGTCATCGTGAGGTACAGGTCACGCCGCGTGCGCAGCTGGGCGGCCCGCGCGCCCATCACGACCAGCAGCACCATGCACACCCAGCGCGGGAAGGAGAAGAGAAGGATGCCAGGGAACACCGCCAGCACAAAGCCCAACAGACCCAGCACCTGCCACTGCCTGCGGCCTGCGCCCTCGGGGCCGCGCTGGTTGAACACCCCAGCGCCAAAGCCAAGTGCCGCCCACACCAGCCACAGCAGACAGGCAAAACCGAAGGCCCGATAGCTCCGTTCCACGTAAGAGAACGCAAAGGCTGTGAACAGATAGCTAAGCCCTGCGAACACGATGGCGCCCCGACTCTGCAGCGGGGCCGACGGTTCTTTGTCCGCCCGGCGGGTGCTGCCCCTGGTGGGTACGGGCTGCACGCCGGTGGAGGCCAGGGCGGATGCATTGCCGGGTGTGCTGCCAGACCTCATGGTGCCTCCCTCCAGCTGACTGCACCGGCCCGCTGGGCCACGGCCTGCAGGCCCTGGGCAGCTACCAATTGCGCCGGACCAACAACATGTCCCAAGGCGATGCACACCACCACTGCGCAGGCAACGCCCTTCAACTCTGCCAGCGCTGCTGCCAGGTCGGCCTGCACCATGTCGCCCGGCACGACCAGCGCGATCTGATCGCCCACCCTTGCAACCGCAGCCACGCGCATGCAGGCTTCGCACAACTGGGCAGGACTTGCTGGCTGCGCCGCAGCCAGGGCCGTGCGCACCAGGGCAGCGCCCTGCACAGGCTCGCCATCGCCCGCCAAATACAGAAATGCCTGTGCACCGTGTCCTTGGGCTGCATCGAAAACCCCCGCCGCCAGGCGGATGGCCTGCTCCCCCGCGCTGGCGGGGTTGCCCAAGGCTGGCGCCGCAGGCGCATGCACAGCCACCCGCAGGACCACGGCCCCCAGTTGCTGGAAGTGCTGGATCACCAACTCGCCCACCCGGGCTGAAGCGCGCCAGTTCACCCGTCCTACTGAATCGCCCTGCTGGTACTCGCGCAACAGGCCCAGCTCGAACGATTGGCCCGTGTGGCGGGTGGCGAGCGTGCCCGAGGGGTCGGGCGATACATTCCAGGGCAGCGGCCAATACATCGCTTGCGGCTTGGGCAGTACATGCACTGCGATACCGGTGTGCTGCATGGCATGCCGGGCCTGCACCAGGCCCAGCGGGAAGCCACAGGCCAGACGCACGGCAACCAGCCGGTAGTGACCCCGGCATGCAAACCGCACTTGCCGGCCCAGTTCAACGGCCTTGCCTGCGCGAACTACGGGAATCGTCTGGCACAGTGTCAGGTGACGCCCGGCCCATTCCCATTCGGTCTCCACGTCCACCATGAAGGCGGGCCAGCGCACGCTGCGCTCCACCACGATGCCAATGTCGCACCCAGCGCCTTCGATCACTTCCCCACCCAGACCATCGGCCCGCAGCCGCACGGCCATGCCGCGCAGCGAAAGCCAGGGCAGCACGAAGCCCATCACGGTCACGGTGGCGAGGAACAGGAACATGCCGTAGACCATGGGGTCTCGGCGGTTGAGCGCCGCCAGCAGCAGCGTGCAGCAGAACGCGAGCAGTACGCGTGATCGGGTCAGCAGTCGCTCCATGGGCGCTACTGGGGCGTGCGCTGCACATCAGGATGGCCTGGATGATGTCGTGGGGGTCCTTGGCCTGGGCGCCCTGCCCCTGCACAATGATGCGGTGTGCCAGCACCGGCGTGGCCACTTCGCGCACCACGGCCGGGTCCACATAAGAGCGCCCGCGGATGCAGCTGAGCGCGCGCGCCATCCGCGCCAGGCCCAGCGTGCCGCGCGGGCTGGCGCCGAAGCGGATGTCGGGGTGCTTGCGCGTGGCCCGCACGATGGCAGCAATGAACTGCGCCACCTCAGGGGTGATGGACACCTCGTGCGCCCCTGCCACCAGCCGCTCGAACTCGCCGGCCCGGCACACCGGCTGCAATCGGCTGATGGGGTGCGAGAACTGCTGGCTCTGGATCAGGCCCGCTTCGGTATCCGCGTCGGGGTAGCCCAGCGAAAGGCGGATGAGGAAGCGGTCGAGCTGCGCCTCTGGCAGCGGGTAAGTGCCCGCCATGTCGATGGGGTTTTGCGTAGCCAGCACGGCGAACGGTGTTGGCAGCGGCAGGGTTTGCCCGTCCAGCGTGATCTGCCCCTCCTCCATGCATTCGAGCAGGGCCGACTGGGCGCGCGGGTTGGCACGATTGATCTCGTCAGCCAGCACGATGTTGGCAAAGACGGGGCCGGGGCGCAGCGTGAAGCTGCCGTCCTTGGGGTTGTAGACCGGCCCGCCCACGATGTCTGAAGGCATCAGGTCGGCGGTGAACTGGATGCGCTTGAACGACAGCCCCACCGACACCGCCAGCGCGCGCGCCAGCATGGTCTTGCCCAGGCCGGGCACATCCTCAATCAGCAGGTGCCCTCCAGCCACGACGGCTGCGAGCGCCAATTCGACCTGCTGATGCTTGCCCTCCAGAACTTTTTCAACGTTGTGAACGATGGCTTGTGCCGTGCGCGCGCACTGCTGTGCCGCGTCTGTGACTGTTTGTGCGAGATCCAACGGACTTCCCCTCTTGATATGCCAAAAATTCTAAGGGAGCGGCTGTGGTGGAACCAAGACACACGATGAGCAGGCACATATCCGCGCTCGGTCGGCGCCGGAGCCCGCACAGCAGAACAAATCAGGTTACCCTGCCCGGTTAGCAACAAGGAATCGCCATGAAAAAACTCAACGTCACCATCCAACTCGAAATGACCGTGCCCGACGACTGGGAGCTGGTCGACACCTCGGAGGGCACGCCTGTCATCAAGCTGCCCGACGGCAAGTTCATGGACATTGCCATCGAACCCCTGTTTGCGGCAGACCCTGAAGACCTGTGGGCCAGCACCGAAGATGAAGATGTGCTGGACGACATCCTCGACATGGTGGACAGCGAGGCGGTGACGTACGAGTTTGTGACGCACTGATGGGCGAATGTCCCGAGTTAGAAACTTGGGACACTAGTCCACTGAAACCGAGAAATCGGCTGTGCGTGAGGGTCTGGCAGGGCCGCACTCTAGGCGGCGGGCGCACACCCGGCGAGCACAGCAACGACGAGGGCGGCCCTGCCAGGCCCTCACCCTTCGGGCCAGGGTGGTAGCAGGCGCATCGCTGCGTTGCGGGCTTTGCCAAGGCGGCCAGCCTTGGCCGCAGCCCGAGCCTTGCGCTGCACCCGCTGCCACCCCGGCGCACAGCCGATTTCTCGGTTTCAGTGGACTAGGGGCAAATGCCTGCTTGGGTTGAAAAATCCAGGCGGCGTCTTCGCCCCCGCATCAGACGCAGAAAACTACACTATTGATAGCGTCTGGCGCTTTACCCACAAGCGCCAGCACCTGATTTCATTCAAACCCCATCACAACTG
>NZ_JBKBXG010000147.1:0-6727 GCF_046314175.1 Acidovorax sp.
CAGCACGATGTCGGTGCCCCGACCGGCCATGTTGGTCGCAATGGTGATCATGCCCTCGCGCCCGGCCTGCGCCACGATGTCTGCTTCGCGGGCGTGCTGCTTGGCGTTGAGCACCTGGTGTGGCAGGCCTTCCTTGTTCAGCAGCTGGTCGATGATTTCCGAGTTCTCGATCGACGTGGTACCCACCAGCACCGGCTGGCCACGTTCGTGGCATTCGCGGATGTCCTTGATGGCCGCTTCGTACTTTTCGCGCGTGGTCTTGTAGACGCGGTCAAGTTGGTCGTCACGGCGGCTGGGGCGGTTGGGTGGAATGACGGTGGTTTCGAGGCCGTAGATTTCCTGGAACTCGTAGGCTTCGGTGTCGGCCGTACCGGTCATACCGGCCAGTTTTTTGTACAGGCGGAAATAGTTCTGGAACGTGATCGAGGCCAGCGTCTGGTTCTCGGCCTGAATGTTCACGCCTTCCTTGGCTTCCACAGCCTGGTGCAGGCCTTCACTCCAGCGGCGGCCCGACATCAGGCGGCCGGTGAACTCGTCCACGATGACAATCTCGCCCTCTTGCACCACATAGTGCTGGTCGCGGTTGTACAAGTGGTTGGCCCGCAGCGCTGCATACAGGTGATGCATCAGCGTGATGTTGGCCGGGTCATACACCGAAGCACCTTCAGCAATCAGACCCTGGCTGACCAGAATGCGCTCGGCGCTTTCGTGGCCCTGCTCGGTCAGGAACACCTGGTGGGTTTTTTCGTCCAGTGTGAAGTCGCCGGGCTTGGTGACGCCTTCGCCCGTCCGCGGGTCGGCTTCGCCCTCTTGACGCACCAGCAGCGGAACCACCTTGTTCATGGCGATGTACATCGCCGTGTGGTCTTCGGCCTGGCCGCTGATGATGAGCGGGGTGCGGGCCTCGTCGATCAGGATGGAGTCCACCTCATCGACGATGGCGAAGTTCAGGCCTTGCTGCACGCGGTCTGCAGCCTCGTAGACCATGTTGTCGCGCAGGTAATCGAAGCCGTATTCGTTGTTGGTACCGTACGTGATGTCCGCACGGTAGGCCTCCTGCTTCTGCTCGCGCGGCATGTTGGGCAGGTTGATACCCACCGTGAGGCCCAGGAAGTTGTACAGACGCCCCATCCACTGCGCATCGCGGTTGGCGAGGTAGTCGTTGACCGTCACCACATGCACGCCCTTGCCCGACAAGGCATTGAGGTACACGGGCAGTGTGGCGGTCAGGGTCTTGCCTTCACCAGTGCGCATTTCGGCGATCTTGCCAAAGTGCAGCGCCATGCCACCGAGCAACTGCACATCGAAATGCCGCATCTTCATGATGCGCTTGGAGCCCTCACGGACCACAGCAAACGCCTCGGGGAGAATGTCGTCCAGCGACTCGCCCTTGGTCACGCGCTCCTTGAACTCCTGCGTCTTGGCGCGAAGCTGCTCGTCGGACAGCTTCTCGTAGTCGGGCTCCATCGCATTGATGCGTGTCACCGTCTTGCGGTACTGCTTGAGGAGCCGATCATTGCGGCTGCCGAATAGTTTGGTGAGGAAGTTGGTGGCCATGCGAACAGAACCGCTTGCCTCGCTGCATTGTTGCTAACAGCGCGTCAAGCGACCGAAATCCCTAAGATGAATTGAGTTCAGGTGGGTCCGCGTTTCGGGATTGCAAGCATTGCCATCCCGGGCGGCAGACGCCGGACCAGCGATTTTACCTGCCTGCTGCAGGTGTGGCCGTATGGCCGGGCAAGGCAGTCGGCTGGGCAGCCGCCACCTGGGCTTCGGTGGGGGTGCCACCAGCGCTCAGGAATTTTTGGGGATCCTGAAAAACCCCTTGTACCAGTACCTCGAAATGCAGGTGCGGGCCGGTAGAGCGCCCCGTCGAACCGACCTCTGCAATCTTTTGCCCACGGCGCACGATGTCGCCTTGTTTAACCAGCGTGCGTGATGCATGGGCATACCGGGTGATCAGCTGGTTGCCATGGTCCACCTCGATCATGTTGCCGTAAGCAGAGTGGTATTCCTGCGTAACCACCACACCGCCGGCGGCCGCGAGGATGGGGGTGCCCGTATCGGCCTGAAAATCCAGTCCCGTGTGCAGGGCCGACTGGCCTGTGATCGGGTCCACACGCCACCCAAAAGCTGAGCCCGCAGTGCGGCCCGTGACGGGGGCGTGGGTGGGAATCATTTTTTTGCGGATGTGCTGATCAAAAAGACGTGACTCCATCACAGTCATCAAATCCACCCGCTGGTTTGTGACGCGTTCCAGTTCATCGAGGGTGGACTGCAACTCCTCCACCGACAGGCGGCGTGCACCGATCAGAACGCCACCGCGCCCATCGGTCTTCTGAACGTCGGCAGGCGCCATGCCCGCCAGCCCCAGCACCCTGTCACCCAAAGATTCAAGTTGCACCATGCGCGCCTGCATTTCTCCCACCCGGCGCGCCATGGCATCCAGGTTGGCGCGCATGAAACGATCACGCTCTGCAAACTCATCCTTCACCACCAGGCGCACCAGCGAACCCACGATGGGCCACCCCTCGCGTGCGCCCTTCAAGAACACCCAGTGGTAGAGGCTCGCAGCCACCAGCATCAGGCACAGCGAAACCGCAAACCCCGCCAGCAGCAAACGCGTACCGGACAAATGAATGGCCCGGCTACGCGCCAGTCTGGCGTCCGTGATAATCAGATGCACACCTAGTTCTCCACGCCCGAAGACGCCACACCATGAACCGCCGCCACTACGCCGTCACCCTGCAGCAAGCCAGCGAGGAATCTCCCACGCTGGCCAAGCTGACAGCACTGACACGCGACTCCAGCGACCGGCTCAAGGCCATTGAGTTGCTGATCCCTGCGGCATTGCGACCCGCCGTACAAGCTGGCCCCATTGACGGGGACAGCTGGTGCCTGCTGGTAAAAAGCAACGCCGCAGCGGCAAAAATACGCCAGCTGCTGCCTGCGTTGCAGGCGCATTTGCGCAGCCGGGGGTGGGAGGTTAACGCGATTCGCCTGAAAGTTCAAACTTAACGGCTTGCGCCTGAACTTGGGAATGCGAGAGAAACAAGAGAAATGGTGCCGGTTGTCGGAATCGAACTGACGACCTACCGCTTACAAGGCGGGTGCTCTACCAACTGAGCTAAACCGGCGAACGCTGGATTCTAAGTGAAAAAACAGCGTTGAAATTTGAAATTCAGCCTATTTGACGCGCTTGAGCGAAGGTCGCGCACCGCCCGCTGTGGGCGGCGGCCGTGGCGCATCACCGCCATCGTCCTTCTTGCCATCTTCGGCGGTCACAAGCTGCACTACACGGTCTTCAGGGGCCGGCACGACACTGGTAGTGGCGGCATCCGACGTTGACGCCAGCACATCCGCTATGGCAGCGTGGGCGTTTACCACATCGCCACCAGAAAGGTTGTCTACCGGTGGAGGAAACGCCATTCCCTGGCCATTTTCGCGCGCATAGATTGCAATCACGCGCCCGATCGGGACGAGGATTTCACGCGGCTTGCCGCCAAACCGTGCCTTGAACTCAATGAAGTCATTGCCCAGTTGCAGCGAACTGGTGGCATCAAAGCTGATGTTCAGAACAATCTCGCCATCCTTCACATACTCACGCGGCACCTGCACGGAATCGTCCACACGCACCGCTACGTAGGGCGTCAGCCCGTTATCAGTACACCATTCGTACAGAGCACGAATGAGATAGGGGCGTGTAGACGTGGATTCCTGGGCGTTCATGAATAGAGCTCGCGGCGACTGCAGTGAATAGAAAAATGAGCAGATAGACCGGAGCTTACTTGCGCATGACCTTTTCAGAAGGTGTCAGCGCCTCGATGTAGGCAGGACGCGAGAAGATGCGTTCTGCATACTTAAGCAGCGGAGCCGCATTCTTGCTCAGCTCGATGCCGTAGTAGTCCAGGCGCCACAGCAGCGGTGCAATGGCAACATCCAGCATCGAGAAGTTGTCGCCCAGCATGTATTTGTTCTTGAGAAACACCGGGGCCAGCTGCGTGAGACGGTCGCGGATATGCGCACGCGCCTTCTCCAGCGCCTTCTCGTTACCCTTGGTGGCACGCGATTCGAGGATGTTCACATGCACGAACAGCTCTTTTTCGAAGTTCAGCAGGAACAGGCGCACGCGGGCACGGTCCACAGGGTCGCCGGGCATGAGTTGTGGGTGCGGGAAACGCTCATCGATGTACTCATTGATGATGTTCGACTCGTACAGGATCAGGTCGCGCTCCACCAGAATGGGCACCTGGCCATACGGATTCATCACGCTGATGTCTTCGGGCTTGTTGTACAGGTCCACATCGCGGATTTCAAAGTCCATGCCCTTTTCGAACAGGACAAAGCGGCAGCGGTGGGAGAAGGGACAGGTCGTACCCGAGTAAAGCACCATCATGGTGGGAGGCTCCTAAAAATCAAAAGAGTGGGACGCCAAAAGCGCCCACTCTACAAAAAACCCAATGGCACCCCGAAGGGTGCTTTTCGATGGATCTGGCGTTTACTTCACGTCCTTCCAGAAGGCTGCGTTCAGCCTCCAGGCGATGATGGTGAACACCCCCAGGAAAATCAGGACCCACACACCCACGCGCTTGCGGGTGTTTTGTGCGGGCTCTGCCATCCACTGCATGTAGTTCACCAGGTCACCGATGGCCTGGTCGTATTGAAGCGGCGTCATGAGACCAGGCCGAACCTGCTCCCAGCCCTTGAAAACCTGGGTCTTGCTACCGTGGCTTTCGTGTTCTTCAAACACCGGGCGGCGATCACCCTGCAACTCCCACAGCACATGGGGCATACCCACATTGGGGAACACCAGATTGTTCCAGCCCGTGGGCTTGTTTTCGTCGCGATAGTAGGTACGCAGATAGGTGTACAAGTAGTCCGCACCGGGACCCCCAGCGCCAGCACGCGACCGGGCAATCACCGTCAAATCTGGAGGATTGGCACCAAACCAGGCTTTAGCTTGCTTGGGGTCAATGGCCGCCTTCATCGTTTCGCCCACCTTGTCGGTGGTGAACAGAAGGTTGTCCTTGACCTGCTGGTCCGTCAAACCGATGTCTTTCAGGCGATTAAAACGCATGAACGCTGCCGAATGGCAGTTGAGGCAGTAGTTGACGAAGATCTTGGCGCCGTTTTGCAGGGACGCGAGGTCATTGGTCTTACCCGGAGCCTTGTCCAGGGGAATGCCACCGCCTGCGGCAAATGCAGAACCCATGGTCAGCCCGAGGACAGCTGCCAGCGTGAGGATGATTTTCTTCATTGTTGTTATCTCCTGGGGCTCAGTGCGCGACAAACGTTACGCGGTCAGGCACAGCCTTGGCTTCGCCAATACGGCTCCACCAGGGCATCAGCAGGAAGAAGCCAAAGTAGAACAGCGTCCCTACTTGCGACACGCGTTCGCCAATCGGCGATGGCGGCTGCACACCCAGGTAGCCCAGGATCAGGAAATTGATCACAAAGATGCCGTACAGGTACTTGTGCCAGTCAGGGCGATAGCGGATCGACCTGACGGGGCTGAAATCCAGCCAAGGCAGGAAGAACAGGATGATCACAGCGCCGCCCATCACGACCACGCCCCAGAACTTGGCGTCAATGGCGAGCATTAGCGCACAGGCCACAACAGCCGCACCGACGATGCCAATCTTGACGAAGCTGGGCAGCTTTGCCTTGAAGACGCCGAAGGCTGCTGCGCCCACCACACACAGAATCAGCGCGTACATCATCTCGCTGGTGATAGCACGCAGCATCGAATAGAACGGCGTGAAGTACCAGACTGGCGCAATGTGCAACGGAGTCACCAGCGGGTCGGCCGGGATGAAGTTGTTGTACTCCAAGAAGTAACCACCGAACTCGGGCGCGAAGAACACCACGGCCGTGAACGCCATCAGGAACATGCTCAGCGCGAAGATATCGTGCACCGTGTAGTAGGGATGGAAGGGCACGCCGTCGAGAGGCTTGCCGTTGGCATCCTTGGGCGCCTTGGGGCCCTTGATTTCCACGCCGTCGGGGTTGTTGGAGCCCACGTCGTGCAGCGCCAGCAAGTGGGCCACCACCAAGCCCAGCAGCACCAGCGGGACAGCGATCACATGGAAGCTGAAGAAGCGGTTCAGCGTGGCATCACCCACCACGAAGTCGCCACGGATCAGCAAGGCCAGATCAGGACCGATGAAAGGAATGGCAGCGAACAGGTTCACGATCACCTGGGCGCCCCAGTACGACATCTGGCCCCAGGGCAGCAGATAGCCCATGAAGGCTTCGGCCATCAGGCACAGAAAGATGGCGCAGCCGAAGATCCAGACCAGTTCGCGCGGCTTGCGGTAGCTGCCGTAGATGAGCCCACGGAACATATGCAAGTACACCACCACAAAGAACGCTGAGGCGCCTGTGGAGTGCATGTAGCGGATCAGCCAACCCCAGGGCACATCGCGCATGATGTACTCAACCGAAGCAAACGCCAGGTTGGCGTCGGGCTTGTAGTGCATGACCAGGAAAATGCCGGTCACGATCTGAATCACCAGCACGACCAAGGCGAGCGAGCCAAAGATGTACCAGAAATTGAAGTTCTTCGGAGCGTAGTACTCCGACATGTGCACCTTGTAGGCGTCAAACGCGGTCGGGAAGCGGTTCTCGAACCAGTTCGTGACCTTGGCGCCTGCCGAGGCGTTGGGGGAGATTTCCTTGAATTCAGCCATGTCGATTTACCTCAGGCCTTCTTGTCTTCGCCGATCAA
>NZ_JBKBXG010000148.1:0-6702 GCF_046314175.1 Acidovorax sp.
TTCTGTTGCTGTCCACCTCCACCCGCACGCTGCTGCGCCTGATGGGCGTGAAGGAAACCAGCGGCAGCCCGGTGACGGAAGAAGAGATCCACGCCATGCTGGTCGAGGGCACCACTGCGGGTGTGATCGAGTCGCACGAGCACACCATGGTGCGCAATGTGTTCCGGCTGGATGACCGGCAGATCGGGTCGCTGATGGTGCCGCGCGGGGATGTGGTGTGCCTGGATGTAGATGCGCCATTTGAAGAAAACCTCAAGTGCATCGAAGAGTCGGACCACGCGCGGTTCCCGGTGATACGCGGTGGCATGGACAACATCCTGGGCGTGATCAACGCACGCCAGTGGCTGTCGCGCACTTTGCGGGACAAGACGCACGGCCTGGCGGATCAGCCGCTGCAAACCGCGTTGTATGTTCCTGAGACCATCACCGGCATGGAACTGCTGGACAACTTTCGCCTGTCGGACGTGCACATGGCGTTTGTGATCGACGAGTACGGCGAGGTGCAAGGCATCGTCACGCTGCAGGACCTGATCGAGGCCATCACGGGGGAGTTTCAGCCGCGCGACCCCGAAACCTCGTGGGCACTGCAGCGCGAAGACGGCAGCTGGTTGCTGGACGGACACATCCCCGTGCCCGAGCTGAAGGACCGCCTGAACCTGGATGCCGTACCCGAGGAGGACCGCGGCCGTTACCACACCCTGAGCGGCATGATCATGCTGCTGACCGGCCGCCTGCCCAAGGTGACCGACGCCGTGCAGTGGGAAGACTGGAAGCTGGAAGTTGTGGACATGGATGGAAAGACCATCGACAAGATCCTGGCCACGCGCCTGACGCCTGAAGAAAAAGCCGAGTCCGACGACAACGGCGCGGGCTGACCAGACCCGCAGGGGGTTGCGGCACGCAGCTACGCAACCACCCAGCGGGGGTCAGGATGGCAAAGGCTCGCTGTCCACAAACACGGTCAGCACACCGGTGTAGCCGTACAGGTGGTGGTGCGCGATCTCGCCTCCGGCAAAAAAGCCGGCCAGCGGCACATCGCCCAGCGCGTGGCGCACGATCTGCAGCTCGGCGCTGGGGCCACCAAAATGCGGGCCACCGCGGCCCGAGCAGCTCACGTAGATGGCACCACAGATGCGGCGCCCGGCTTGTGGCACTGTGCTGGCACTGGAGGCGTCGACCGCGTCGCCCATCTCGCCGTCCGTGCTGGACGGGGACACCAGCAACGCAGGCTCCAGTTCTTCGGGCGATAGCTCTTCGCGGATCTCGGCGCAGATGCGCATCAGGTCGGCACGTGCCGCAGCCACATTGCGCTGGCAGAACGCCAGGTGCATGCCCGCTTCCACGTGGTCGGCCAGGGCTACGCCGCGGCGGCTGCCATCCAGCCCGACGATGTGCCGCACGCGCGTGTCGGTGCCAAAGTGGCCCGTGCGGCGCTGGCCCTGGGGCTGCTCGCCTGCGCTGACCAGACCGGCCAGCGTGGCGCGCACCTTGCGCAAGGCAGGCTGCGGGTCACCGTCGAGCGAGACTTCCAGCGTGTCCAGCAGCACATCCAGCGCCGACTCTCCATCGAGCTGCAGCACCACGTTCTCTTGCGCTTCGGTGATGGTGTGCAGCGCGCCCACGGGCTGGCAGCCCTGCGTGACGCGGGACACGAGCGCCACGCCCGCGTCAAACGCCACGCCCGACAGGCCTCCGTCAAACACGCCCGTGGCCCCACCCTGCCCGGCGATGTTGCCGTCGCCCCCCACTGCAAACTGCACGCTGCTGGTGCGGCTGGCGCAAAGGCCGCCAAACAGGTAGCCGGTGTCGGTGCGCGCTGCCATCTCGGCCAGCAGCTCGGTCAGTTCGGGCGTGCGCCCGTCAGCATGCACCAGCGCCGTGTGGGCCACAAACCCGCTGCCCGGGTGGTTGGCATGGGTGGGCAGTGGCGCCACACCTGAGAACACCCGGTAGTGGTCAGCGGGCACATCGAGCAGCATGACCGACAGCGCGGGCTCGTCAAAGTACTCGGCGTTGTTGGCCGACACGCCCACGCCCACCGTGCCGCTCCAATCGGTCACCTCGGGCAGTTCGTCGCTGAGGTAGTCGAGCAACGCCTGCGCCTCGTTCGCATAGTGGTCGGTGATGTACAGCAGCCCCAGCGTGGGGGCCGACGCGTAATCGGGCAAGGCCATCTGGGCGCGCAGTTGCGCCAGCACCAGGGCGGCGGCCATGCGCCACTGCGGGTGGGTGGCGTGGCCGGTAGGGAAGAGTTTCATGACAGTCGTCTCTGGCGGGCTGTTCGGGCGGTGGTGGGCGCAATACGCGGTGCTGCGGGCCCGCTAAGCCACCCAGTCAGCGCGCCGGTTTGCGCGGGGCGCTGCGGGTGGAGGGTGATTTCTTGGCTGCTGCCTTGCCTGTTGCGGTTGCTGTTGCAGCTGGCTTGGCGGCAGTTTTTGCAACGGCCTTTTTAGCCGGTGCCTTCTTCGCGGTGGCGGCGGGCTTTTTGGCCGCAGCAGCGCTGGCGGCACGCTTGCCGCCGCCTTGCATGGTCTGCATGCCCTTGGCAGCAAACTGGCTGGCCATGCCGGTGGCCGTTTTCAGGGCCTCTTTAGCCAGGCCGGTGGCCATGTTCTTGGTGGTGTCGATGGCGGTCTGCTTGGCCGCGTCCTTCATGGCGTTGGCAGCAATCTGCTGGAACTGGCCGGTGAGCGCGCCCCACCACTGCATGGGGTCGACCACCGTGGGCTCGGCCGCACCGCTGGCTTTACCGCCTTTGGCTTTGGCTTTGGCTTTGGCCTTGGCAGGCGCAGCCGCTGGCTCCTGCGCGGGCTCTGCGTCGTCTTCCTGCTCTTCGGGTTCAGCCTCTGCGGCAGCGGCCCGGCCCGTCACGCGGGCGGCGGCCTGGGTCATGGCGTCGGCCGCACCGGTCATGGTGCTGGCGGCCTTTTGCACGCTGCCCATCACGGTGTCGGCGGTTTTGAGCTTGAACGCATTGGCCACATCGCCCATGCTGAAGTTCATGCCCTTCAGGGTGGCCAGCGTCATCTTCTGCACCTCCAGCGCCTGGATGGTGGCGGTCAGAGCGCGCGAGTTCTGCTCCAGCCAGAACTGCACAGCTTTCAGCTCATCAATGCGCTTCTCCAGCTCTTCCACGCTGATGGTGGGCGCCACCCAGTTGCCGAGGTTGGGCAACTGCGGAATGCTGCTGGACGCGCCTTTGGCCAGGCTCTGCAAAAAGTCAAAGCCGGGGACAAGTTTGCCGAAACCGAAATTCGATGTGTCGCTCATGGCCGCTCCGCAAAAGGTGGACGAGGTGGTTCTATAGAACCCTGTGCAGGTTCTGCGGAGTCACAGCTTACTCCAATGCGTTGCGCCCGCGAAGGCGCTGCGGCAGCGGTGTCCTCAGTGTTTGTGCCCATCCATCATGCTGCCTGCGGTGGCGCCACCGGGGGCGGACGTGGCCACCGGAACGTTCAGTTTGAGCTTGCTTTCTGCCCCCTTGGCATCCTGGAACACCAGCGTGATGGGCACCGAAGTGTCCTTGGCCAGCGGGGCCTTCAGGTCAAGCAGCATGACGTGGTAGCCGCCGGGCTTGAGTTCCACCGTCTTACCTGCAGGCAGGTCCAGGGCCGGGATGGCGCGCATCTTCATGATGTCGCCTTCCATCTTCATCTCGTGCACTTCGGTGACGCCCGCAGCGGGCGACTCGGCGCGCACCAGGCGGGTGCCGTCTTTTGCCGTCAGGCGCATGAAGGCGCCGGTGCCCTTTTGGCCCTGCACGCTGGCACGGGCCCACGCGCCCTCGGCCTTGACGGCTGCATCCTGCGCCATGGCACTACTGGTAGCCAAGGCCACAGCCAGGGTGGAAACGAGGGCAACGGTACGAATGATTTTTTGCATGGTGATCTTTCTGTATCTTTCTGTGGTTAGTGCGGGAAGTACGGTGAACACGGGCTCAGGCCGTGATGGTCAGTGATTGTGGGCAGCAGCACCACCAGAGGGCAGGATTTCCAGCGCAGCGGCTGGGGACTTCAGGTCCGACAGCTTTTGTCCGGGCTTCGGAACCTCGACCCAGTCGTTGCGGCCTTCGGCACAGGCCTGGCGCACGGGCCAGTACACCGTGCCCGCCTGCGCGGGCGTGGTGGCCACCAGCACGAACTCGTCGTAGTGGGCATTGGGCAGCATGTCGTCTGCGGTCTTGGCAGTCCAGGTCACGCGGACCACATCTTCGGTGATGCTGCGGCCATGACTGGTGTACGGCTGGGCGAGCTTTTCGCGCTGCACCTCCAGTGCCCAGCCCGGCTTGGGCATGGGGCGCGCGCCGCGCATGCCGGCAGGGATGTCCACCGCGATCTGCCGCGTGGGCGACGCGCCGCAACCGTGCCCCACCTTGAACGTGGCCTTGTAGCTGGCGCCTGCCGGGGCGACCTGGTATTCGAGCACCACATGGGCAGATGCAGTGCCAAAAAGGCATCCAGCGCTTATCAGGCAAGCGCCAACAGCTATAGTTTTCATAGTATTCAATGACATGAAATGTGTTCCTTTCAAAGATCTACCTTGAGTTCAGCCATGTAGGTGCGCTGCGGGTAGGGGTGGAAATTCCAGAACTGGTAGTTGTTCAGGTTGTCGATGCCCACGGCGGCGCTGACCTGCTTGGTGATCTGGTAGCGCACACGCACATCGGTGGTGAAGTAGCGGCTGGCGCCCTGGTAGGCAAAGCCGTTCACGTCGGTGTTGTCCAGCGTGCTGTATTGCTTGCCGCTGTAGCGCGCGCCCAGGGTGTATGACCACGTGGCGTCGGGCCGGTAGGTGGCCACGGCGCTGGCGCGCCACTCAGGGATGCGCGGCTGCCATTTGCCGACGCTGGCCGGGAACTTGTCGTTCTTCGTGATCTTGGAATCCGTCCAGGTCAGGCTGCTGCCCAGCTCCAGGCCGCGCACAAAGACGTTGGCGGCCTGGTACGACAGCTCAATGCCCTTGGTACGGATGGCATCCACGTTCTGCACGTTGGTCACGTTGGGCGTGACGAGCACATTGGTCTGCGAGTACAGCGCGTCTTTCGTGCGCTCAAAGAACGCTGTGAGGCGCAGCAGCCCATTGCCCATGTCGCGCTCGGCCGTCAGTTCGGTGGTCCAGCTCTTTTCGGGCCTGAGGTTCGGGTCGTTGTTGGTGAGCGTGCCGCTGCCGTTGATGCCGCCCTGGTACAGCTCGGCCACCGTGGGCATGCGCACGGCGCGGCCCGTCGATGCCTTGAGCACCCACAGCTCATTGGCCTGGTAGGCCACGGCAGCCTTGGGCGAGAAGTAGGTTTCGTTGCGCTCAGGGTGCGTCACAGTGGTGGTGGCGTTACCGGTCTGGCCGTTGCTAGCGCTCCAGCGTTCGGCGCGGGCGCCCAGCACGGCCTTCCACTGTGGCGCGATCTTCCAGGTGTCTTGCGCCCACAGGCCCAGCAGTTGGGTGTCGCCGTTGAAGGCCTGGTTGCGGGCGCCTGCAGCGCCGTTGATCCAGTTGCTGGTGGCGTTCTCCACGGTGCGCAGCCGGTAGCTGTCGCGCTGCAGGCCAAAGTCCACAATGTGGGCGCCCTGCATTCCGCTGGGCCGCCAGGTGCCCTTGGCAGCCAGGGTGTTCCAGCCTGTGCCTTTGCTGTTGACGATGCGCCCTGCCCCGCCGTTCAGCGCGGCAGGCAGCGCCACGGTGGCGGCGCGCAAGGTGTCGGTCTGGTAGTCGTACAGGCTGGCAGCCACCTCCCAGTCGAACACGCCTTTGGTGTTGCTCTTGACCGAGAGCCCGTGCATGAAATGCGTGAGGTCTTCATTGGACACATTGAAGTCGGTGGGCGCGAGCGTGTACGAGCGGCCATTGATGTTGACGGCACCCGCATACACCGCGTTGCTATTGGCATCGCGCAGGTAGCTGGTGGGGCGGCCTTCGGATTCGTTGTGCCACCAGCCCAGGGTGTAGGCCGCGCGCACGGTAGGCGAGAAGTCGTAGGCGATCTTGGCCTTGATGTGGTCTTGCTGCGTGTGGTACTGCGTGGCCGTGCCCAGCAGGACCCAGGGCTGGTTGTTGCGGTTGAGCCCGGGCACCGCGCCCGTGACCGGCGTGCCCGCATTGCCCACGGTGCCAGCGGAAACGAGGCGCGTGGGGAAGGTGAGCGGCTGGCCTTCGCTGTCGGTCTTGTTGAAATTGAGGAACCACGACCAGTCGCCGTTCTTATTGCCCACCGAGGCGCTGACCTGTTTGCCCGCATAGCTGGTGTTGGTGCCGTACAGGTCAAACGGCTGGTGCTGGAAGCTGACCTTGCCGTGCGCCTCGAACTTTGTGGGCATGCGCGTGACGTAGTCCACCACCGCGCCCACCGAGTTGCCTGCGTAGGCGGCCGAAAACGGGCCGTAGAGCACGTCCACGCGCTCGATCTCTTCGGGCGTGACCAGCATCCAGCGCGGCGCGTTGGTGGGGCCGTTGCCGAGATAGTTGCTCAGCAAAATGCCGTCGGCAAACACCATGGACCGCGCCGGGTTGCCCGTGCCCGATGCGCGCGTGGACAGCACGGCGTGGTTGTAGTCGCCGATGTAGCGCTTGCGCACCAGCAGGCTGGGCAGGTACTTGAGGGCGTCTTCGCTGTCGGTGGCGTTGATCGAGTGCTCAATCTGCTCGCGCGTCACGCCCTCGATGGTGGTCGGGATCTGCGTGGGCAGCGAGGTGGGCTGGCCGCCGATG
>NZ_JBKBXG010000149.1:0-6659 GCF_046314175.1 Acidovorax sp.
CCTCCAGCAGGCGCTCCAGCAGCTCCACCGCCAGGTTGCGCTCGGGCAGCGCCCGCACCTGGGCCAGAAAGCCTTCGTCCAGCAGGCCGATGTTGGGCTTCTCCAGCCCCACGGCGTCAAAAATATCCACCACGCTTTCAGACACCACGGCCTGGCTGATGATCTGGCGCACCGCCAGCTCGCGCTGTTCGTCGGTGCGCTGTTTGGCGGTGATGTCGCGCTTGGTCAGGATCACCTTGACGCCTTGCATGAAGGCCACCTCCTCGCGCACCGCCTTGGCTTCGTCGAGCGTGCAGCACAGCGTGAAGGCATGGCTCATCGCCAGGGCCGTGTCGGCAAAACGTTTTTTGCCGTCCTGTCCAGCCTGACGTTGCAGCCCAAAAATATGATCAGCCGCGCCCGCCAGCACGCGGTGGCCTCCCGTCAGAAAGCCGCTGTAGTCAAACCCGTGCAGCAGGGCGCGCAGCACGTCGATCTTTTCCAGCACCACGCTGAAGGCCTCGTGCGCGTCCACCGTCGGGCGGCCGCGGCCTTGGGCGGCGGTGTATTCCTTCATGGCGGCTTTGAGCTCGTTGCCGATGCCAATGTAGTCCACCACCAGGCCGCCCTGTTTGTCCTTGAACACGCGGTTCACGCGGGCAATGGCTTGCATCAGGTTGTGGCCCTTCATGGGCTTGTCCACATACAAGGTGTGCACGCAGGGCGCGTCAAAGCCGGTCAGCCACATGTCGCGCACGATCACGATGCTCAGTGGGTCGGTGGGGTCTTTAAAGCGCTTTTCGAGCCGTTTTTTGACCTGCGCGCTGTAGATGTGCGGGCGCAGCAGGGCCTTGTCGCTGGCACTGCCGGTCATCACGATCTTGATGGCGCCGAGTTCGGGGTCGGCGTTATGCCAGTCGGGGCGCAGGCGCACGATCTCGTTGTAGAGGTGCGCGCAGATGTCGCGGCTCATGGCCACCACCATGGCCTTGCCGCGCTGGGCGGTGTTGCGCTCTTCAAAATGCGCTACCAGGTCTTGCGCCACGCGGGCAACGCGGGGCTCTGCGCCCACCACTTGCTCCAGCGCGGCCCAGCGGCTTTTCAGCCGCGACTGCACGCTCTCTTCTTCGTCCTCGGCCAGCTCGTCCACTTCGGCGTCAATGCTGGGCAGCTCGTCGGCCTTCAGGCCCAGCTTCACCATGCGGCTTTCGTAGTAGATGGCCACGGTGGCGCCGTCTTCCTTGGCCTGCTGCATGTCATACACGTGGATGTAGTCGCCAAACACCGCGCGCGTGTCGCGGTCTGTGCCGCTCACGGGTGTGCCGGTAAAGGCGACAAAGGTGGCGTTGGGCAGCGCATCGCGCAGATGCTGGGCGTAGCCCACCTGGTAGTGCTCCCGGGTGGGCTCCACCGTGTTGGCTTCAGCGCCCGCCCGGTAAGTGGGCGGCGCAAACTCGGCACGGTGTGCGGGAGCGGTGCCGCTGCCCGTGGTGATGGGGTTTGCTACTGTATTAGTAGCTGCTTGTGCTTGTGTATCAAGCGCTAGAGCCTGATTTGGCTTGAAATTTTCCTTCCCATCGGCCTTCACATCAGCCTTGCGCACCTTCAGCCGCGCCTCAAACCCGTACTGCGTGCGGTGCGCCTCGTCGGCGATCACCACGATGTTGTGGCGGTCCGACAGCATGGGGTAGCTGTCTTCGTCTTCGCCGGGCATGAACTTCTGGATGGTGGCAAACACAATGCCGCCCGAGGGCCGGTTGGCCAGCAGCGTGCGCAGCTCTTGCCGGGTGCGGGCCTGCACGGGCTGCTCGCGCAGCAGGTCTTGCGCCAGGCCAAACACGCCCAGCAGCTGGCCGTCCAGGTCGTTGCGGTCGGTGATGACCACGATGGTGGGGTTCTGCAGCGCGGGCTCTTGCATCACGCGGGCGGCAAAGCAGGTCATGGTGATGCTCTTGCCGCTGCCCTGCGTGTGCCACACCACGCCGCCCTTGCCCTTGATGGCCGGGTCTGCACCGCTGCCCGGCGTGGCGGCGGCCACCACCTGGGCAATGGCGGCGCGTACCGCATGAAACTGGTGGTAGCCCGCGATCTTTTTCACAAGCTGGCCATCGTCCTCAAACAGCACAAAGTAGCGCAGGTAGTCCAGCAGGTACTGCGGCGCCAGCACGCCGCGCACCAGTGTCTGCAGCTCGTTGAACTGGCCCAGCGGGTCCAGCGTGGCGCCGTCAATCGTGCGCCACGCCATGAAACGCTCGGCGCTTGCGCTCAGCGACCCCAGCAGTGCCTCGGTGCCGTCTGAAATCACCAGCACCTCGTTGGTGTTAAACAGGTCCGGGATCTGCTCTTTGTACGTCTGGATCTGGTCGTACGCCTTCCACACACTGGCGGCCTGGTCGGCGGGGTTTTTTAACTCCAGCAGCACCAGCGGCAGGCCGTTCACAAACAGCACCACGTCGGGCCGGCGCGTGTGGCGCGGCCCGCGCACGCTGAACTGGTTCACCGCCAGCCACTCATTGCGCTCGGGCGCAGCCCAGTCCACCAGGCGCACGAAGTCGCCCACTGTCTCGTTGCCGCGCTGGTACTGCACCGGCACGCCCGCCACCAGCAGCCGGTGAAACCGCCGGTTGGCCGCCAGCAACGCGGGCACGCCCAGGTCTTGCACCTGCGCCAGCGCGTCGTCGATGGCCACCACGGGCACGGCAGGGTTCAGCCGCATCAGCGCCGCCCTCAGGCGGCCCGCCAGCAGCACCTGGCGGTAGTCACTGCGCTCGGGCACGGGGCCGTCGGGCGCAATGTCGGGGCCTGCCATGTGGGTGTAGCCCAGGTCCTGCAGCCAAGCCAGGGTTTCGCGTTCGAGCTGGTCTTCGGTCATGCGGTCAGGCCCTGGGCTGAGAGGTGGCGGATGTGTCGATGCCATCGACAGATGGGGAGAATATGTTTAAAAAAACACAAAAAATCGACACGTTATCGTGATCTGTCGATGCCATCACCATATGGTCAACCCACCAGCTCTGCCAACAAGGCGTCGTTGATGTAGTACTTCTCGCGCCCGTGCTTGCTTTCGCGCAGCACGCCCAGGCCCGCCAGGGTTTGTAGGTAGCCGGACGCGGTTTGCCGTTTGGCAATGCCAGCGTCCACCACAAACTGGATTTTGGTATAGGGCTGCTTGAAGATCACCTCGATCAGGTCTTTGCTGTACACGCCGGGTGCTTCGCGCTGCACACGCTCGCGCACCTGCTCCATCAAGTCACGGATGCGGTTGACCTGATCAAACGTCTGCTGGGCCGTGCTCTCCACCGCACGCAGCATGTAAAGCAGCCAGTTCTCCCAGTCCTGCTCTTCCGTCACCCGGCGCAAACCCTCGTAATAGGCCGCACGGTGGGCAATGATGTAGCGCGACAGGAACATCACCGGAATGTCCAGCAAGCCCTTTTCCACCAGAAACAGCAGGTTCAGGATGCGCCCCGTGCGGCCGTTGCCATCCGGGAACGGGTGAATCGCCTCGAACTGGTAGTGCATGACCGCCATCTTTACCAGCGGGTCCAAGTCGTCGTCAGCGTGGATGAACTTTTCCAGATTGGACAGCTTGTCGCGAATCACCGCATCGCCCACGGGCGGCGTGTACACCACCTCGCCCCGCTCATTCTTCAAAGCCGTGCCAGGCACGGCGCGCACCTGCAAATCCATCTGCTTGATGCGCTGGGCAATCTCTATGAACAGATTGGTGCTCAAAGGGCGGTCTTTCAGCGCGGCAAAGCCGTGGTACAGCGCCTCGCGGTAGCGCAACACCTCCTTGGTATGGGCATCGGCCTTGCCGTCAGCGTCCGCGTCGGCGCGGTACAGCTCGTCGTTGGTGGTGACGATGTTTTCAATCTCCGACGACAAGCGCGCTTCCTGCAGCACGATGCTGTTGATCAGCACGCCCTGGTTCGGAATCTGCGCCGCCAGCCCGCGCAGGTTGGCCAGCACCCGGTTGGCCGCAATCGCCTGCTTGAGCACGGCCTTGCTCTCCAGCTCTACCGCGGGCGGCAACAGAGGCAGATCGTTGTGGGGTTGGCTGCGGTCAAAAGGCATGCCGGTGCATCCTTGGTTGGGAGGGTGAACATGGCGAAGAATCGCGATGGCTTCACCATGTTAGCCAGCATCTGTACAAAAAACACGAATTTTTAAGCATGTGGGCTGCGGCATGGTTAGAAAACGCGGTTTTCTAACCATGTCGGCGACGCCCAGCCTGTCGTCCGGCGAGCTGTGAAAGAACTCTTTAATAGGCCGGGCCGCTGTTAAAGAACATCTTCATAGCGTTTGCAGTTTCAAACCTCGTTGATCAACGCCTGCGCTTCGGGCAAGCGCAACTGGCCGGAGATCAGGCGGGGGAGCAGGGTGTCGCGGAGGGTGGAGAGGGTTTGGGCTTGCTCACTATTTGCCCCGATTGCGTCCAGTAGTGGCCGGGCCGCACCGTCAAATACCTTCATCACTTCGTCAGGTGGCAATGTGCAAGGAGTTGACGCGACAACGTCAGGTCTGACTGCAGGGTACGCGCCACCGTCGGCCAGCGAGGCAAGCCGCTCGATACTGTCATCTCGCGTCGCGCAGAGGTAGGTGAAAGCGGTCATCCAGTGCTGCTTGGGTGAAAGCACAGCAAAACCCGTGCTCCCTATTAGATGGTTTTGAGCGGTGGCAATGAACCCGAAGGAGCGGTTTCCTGGCCGCACCGTGCCGACGATGCAATCACCTTCCTGAAGCACCCGCCGTGCGCGGCTCGGTGCATCGACGAATAAATAGCACTGCGGCACATCGAAAACATTGGCTTTGACTCCCGCCAAATCGATGTAGTTAATCTCTGGCGGCGGGTTGCGCGGCGACAGCGACTGCGCATTCAGTAAAGCAACGTCTGTCAACGTGCCAACCCGCCACCCCTTCGGCACCCAACCCAACTCCGACTCCTCCAGCGCATCGGGAAACAGCGCGGCGGTGGCTTCGTCCATGCCTTCGGGGGCGCGGCCTTCCATCTTGGCGTGCACGGGGTCGAAATCGACAAACCACGACTTGAACAGCGCCTGGGCAATTGCTTCAAGCGACTTGTTTTGAGAGCGAAGAGAACTTATGAGTTTATCGATTGTTCCCAAAATATTGGTCGCCGCAAATTGATACCGGAGCGGTGGCAATCTCAATGGAAACGTCGCAAGATCTTTAAAGTAAATTCGTGTTCGAACAGAACCACGGCCGGCTGCGACGCACCAACTATTCCAGTCATCACCTTGGATTAAATAAGCCAAGAATTCGGAGTGAATTTGATCACTACATGCGAAGACAACATAGTCGGGGCTCACCAGAACTTCAGACTGATCAGTCGGTAAATGGCCGATTGAGCCGATATTCAAGCGCATGGGGTTGTACGCGAACATGCCTGGCCGCAGAATCTTGTAGCGACATAGATCAGCCGATTGATATTTGGTCTGGTTCGTGAGGCCATCACGATCTACTCCGAACACCGGGAGCCTTGTCGTCTTGGATCCGTATCGCTCTCGGCTCTCTGAGATCACTTCCCCTAGTCGAATCAATCGAACATCAAATGTCATAGCCCAACTTCGCGAGTACTTGACGAAGATTAGAAACAAGCTCTTCTGACCTCAAAATTTCTTCCTTGAGCTTTGTCGTCGTCCTGTGCATTGAAGTATGAAAGGAGTCATCATTCGTGTCTGTGCTGCCACTCGAGCCAACATAGAGACTGGGGCTCAAGTTGTAGTCGTGTGCAGCCATCTCTTCTAAAGACGCAGAATGGCAGAACCCCGGTATATCGCTGAAATCCCCTGCACGCCAAGAATCTACTGTGTGTGAAATTCGTTGAATTGCGTGGTTGCTCAATGCGCGCGTCGTTCTCGTCGGGCTTTCTAGCGATAGCTGCCTCGCGTCGATAAAAAGAACCTGCCCCTTTCGATCAAACGCCCTGCTCTTTTCTCGGTTGAAGAACCAAATACAAGCTGCAATGGACGTGTTGTAAAACAGCTGGCCGGGTAGTGCGATCATCACTTCCACCACATCGGCTTGCACCATAGCTGCGCGGATCTGGCCTTCGTTGTTCTGATTGCTGCTCATGCTGCCATTCGCCAGCACGATGCCTGCGCGGCCCGCGGGTTTGAGATGGTGAAGGATGTGCTGTAGCCACGCATAGTTAGCGTTGCTGCGAGGTGGATCGCCATACACCCAGCGGGCGTCGCCCTCCAGACTGGGGTGCCACCAGTCGCTGATGTTGAAGGGCGGGTTGGCCAGGATGAAGTCGGCGCGCAGGTCGGGGTGCTGGTTGCGTACAAAGGTGTCGGCAGGTTCGCGCCCCAGGTTGAAGTCGATGCCGCGAATGGCCAGGTTCATGGCGGCCAGGCGCCAGGTGGTGGGGTTGCTCTCTTGCCCGTAGATGGAGACATCGCCCTTTTTGCCGCCGTGGGCTTCGATGAATTTTTCACTCTGCACAAACATGCCGCCGCTGCCACAGCACGGGTCGTACACCTTGCCGGTGTGCGGGTTGAGCACGGCCACCAGGGTTTTGACGATGCTGGCGGGTGTGTAGAACTGCCCGCCGCGTTTGCCTTCGGCGCTGGCGAACATGCCCAGAAAGTATTCGTACACCTGGCCCAGGGTGTCGCGCGCCACGTCGGGGGTGTCGCCAAAGCCGATGGTGGACA
>NZ_JBKBXG010000150.1:0-6542 GCF_046314175.1 Acidovorax sp.
CCGAGCCAATGCCCACTTGTCACCCGCCTACGACATGCTCACCACCAGCGTGTACGCAGGCTTTCAGCACAACCCGCCCGCCATCGACTTCATGGGCAAACGCACCTGGGCGCCCGGCAAGAACCTGCAAAAGTTCATTGCCGCCACGTTTGGCATCCAGCCCAAAGAGCAACAGCACATGGTGCAAGCCATCAGCGACGCCGTGGCCGACGTGGCGCCCCGGGTGCGCCAGGCCATGGTGCTACACCCGGGGTTTGAAGACATCGGTAAACGCATGCTGATGGCGTGGGCCGAAGGCGTGCAGGGCCTGCGAGATGCGCGGGTGTATGCGGTGGGGGATTGGAACGCGGGGGAGGCGTTTGATGGGTTCTCCACGCCGCCCAAGCTGGTGAGTCCACAAGAAAAAATCGGCCGCTCGCCCTTGTTGGGCAAGCGGTGAAAATCATGAGTTCCGTAGAAACACAAAGCCAATGACGTATTTGTACCAAGCGCTTTCCCAGCGCGTAGACGCATGGCGCGCCGCCAACTATCCGTGCGACGGGTTTCCTGCCATCCGCGAGATCTTGGAATTTGCATTGGAGGAGGGCGAATCAGGCCAACTGCGCTACCTGCGCCGTGCGCAACTGCGCGCCCTGGAAACCTACTGGTATCTGCGCCTGGTGCTGGGCACCCCCAAGGTGCCCGAGCTGTACGAGCAACTGTTTGACGACCTGCCCGACCGCCTAGACGCCATGGGCGTCAACGAAAAGCTGTTCAAGGAAGCCAAGTACAACTACAACGCCTTGATCCAGCGGGTGCGCGAAGACAACCAGTTTGTGCGCGACAACCACCTCGAAAGTCTGCGCGAATCCCTCACGCTCGACTACGCCAGCTACATCCTGGCGCTGGCCATGGGCGCGGGCAAAACCATCCTGATGGGCTCCATCGTCGCCACCGAATTTGCCATGGCCATGGAATACCCCGAAGGCCCGTTCGTGCAAAACGCGCTCATCTTTGCGCCCGGCAAAACCATCCTGAGCGCGCTGCGAGAGCTGGCCGATGTGCCTTACGACAAGCTGCTGCCGCCCCGCATGCACAAGCCCTTTGCGGCCAGCCTCAAGCTCACCTTCACCCGTGATGGCGACAAGCAAATCCCCATCGTCTGGGGCAGTGCGTTCAACGTCATCATCACCAACACCGAAAAAATCCGCATCCAAAAGCCCAACGTGCGCGCCAACAGCCACCAAGCGCTTTTGTTCACGGGCACCAAGGTCGAAGAGCAAACTGAGCTGGCCAACTTGCGCCTGCAGGCCGTGGCCTCGTTGCCGCACCTGGCCGTGTTCTCAGACGAAGCCCACCACACCTACGGCCAAAAACTGCTGGGCAAGTGGGAAAAGGATAAGGAAACCGGCGAACTGGTGTTCAAGGACGACGGCATTAAAAAAGTGCGCCGCACCATCGACTACCTGGCCGCCGAGACCAACCTCGTCGTCGTCATCAACGCCACCGGCACGCCGTACTTTGAACGCCAGCCCCTGCGCGACGTGGTGGTGTGGTACGGGTTGGGCGAAGGCATTCGCGACGGTGTGTTGAAAGAGCTGGCCAACAACATCATGTTGTTGAACTTAGGCGACGGCGAGGCCAACACTTTGGTGGCCAAGGTGATTGAGGACTTTGTGCGCGATTACTGGGCCGTGCGCTTGCCGCCTGTGGGTGGCAACCCCGGCGCACCCGCACGCCTGGCCCTGTACTTTCCCAACATCGAAACACGCGACGAGCTGCGCGGTGCGGTGGAGTCGGCCCTGGCCCTGCGAGGCATTGGTACCGACACCATTTTGGCGGTGGACGGCAAGAGCAGCGAAGCCACGCGCCGCCAGTTTGAGGCCGTGGCTCGCAACCCCGAGGCCCCCGAGCGCGTGCTGCTGCTGGTCAACATGGGCACCGAGGGCTGGAACTGCCCCAGCCTGTTTGCCACCGCCTTGGTGCGCAAGCTGGCCAACAGCAACAACTTTGTGCTGCAAGCCGCCACCCGCTGCCTGCGCCAGGTGCCCGGCAACACCGTGCCCGCCCGCGTGTACCTGACCGACAGCAACAAAAAAACGCTCGAATCCCAACTGGCCGAAACCTACGGCACATCGCTCAAAGACCTGGGCGCCCAGCAGGCCGAACGGGTGGAGCGCGAAATCGTGCTGCACCGGCCGCACCTGCCGCCGCTGCTCATCAAAAAGCGTGTGCTGCGCTACCGCCGCAAGGTGGGCGACCCCGCCAGTACCGCGCCGCTGCACTTCACCGTCCCCACCGATGTGACCGCCCCCGCAGGCATCACGGTAGAAACCTTGACACCCGTGCAAACCGCATCGGGCAACACCACGCTGCAAAAGGTAGACGGCGGTGGTGACCAGCTGCCCGCCCCGCCGCCCGAGCTGGACGCCTACACCGCAGCCGCCGAGCTGGCCGCCAACTACCACCTGCCCACCGCCGAAGTGTTGGCCGCCCTGCGCCAAGCCTACGGTGCGGGCGCCGACGTGCCCAACTACCACCTCGACGCCCTGGGCCTGCAAATCGAGGCGCAGCGGGCGCAGTACGAAGCCCACTTTGAAGAAATCGACGTGGCCATTGCCTTGGTGAAGGCCGACGGCTTTGACCGCACTGAGCGCGGCGGCTGCACCGTGTACACCGCCCGCATCAGCTTTGCCAAAGACAAGGACAAGCTCTACCTCAGCGCCGCTGACACGGCAGATGCCGCCAACGCCGCGCATGCGCTGGCGCACAGCTTTCACTACGAGGGCTACAACTTCGACTCCCAGCCCGAGGCCGAGTTTTTGAAATGGGCGCTGACCCAGCTACAACAGGGGGGGCACCACATCGAAGGCGTGTGGTTTACCGGCGGCATCACCGACCCCGCCAAGACCGACCTGTACGCCGAATACCTGGGCGACGATGGCCGCTGGCACCGCTACACCCCTGACTTTGTGCTGCGCCGCGCCGATGGCAAGCACCTGGTGGTGGAGATCAAGCGCGACGGCTTCAGCCCCGACATCACCGCCGACATGGCCCGCCTGGGCCGGGGCGAAGCCCCGCAAACGCTGGAAGGCAAAAAAGCCGTGGCCCTGAAGCAGTGGGAGGGCCTGAACCCCGACAAGCTGGCCTACCACGTTATGTTTGCCGACGGCAGCGACCTGAAGCCCGAGGGCTACGCACAGGTGCGCGACTTCATTCGCGGCGCTTGAACGCCCGCTGCAGCCAGGCACCCGTACACCCGCGCACCCGAACACGACCCGACATGACCGAAAACACCCAAAAGCCCAAAGACGTCACCATCACCAAGGCCAAGGGCCGCCCCATGCTCACCTGGGTGGGCAAAAAGCCCCTGGCCCGCGTGCGCGCCTACCCGGCGCAGGCCATTGAGCGGTTTGACGCCACCAGCGGCCAGCACCAGACCCAAAGCGCAGCCCTGCACGCTGCCGACTGGAGCGACTGGCCCCAAGACCTGCCCCAGGGCGGCCTGCTCTACCACGGCGACAACAAAGACGTGCTGGCCCACCTGCTGGCCAACGGCTTTCGCGGCAAGGTCAAGCTCATCTACATCGACCCGCCGTTTGATAGCGGGGCCAACTATGTGCGCGAGGTGCAACTGCGCGGCGTCAAGGGTACAACGAAGATTGACGGTGAGGACTACACGCTGGGCGAGCAGGTGCAGTACACAGACATTTGGGCAAACGACAACTATCTGCAGTTCATGTATGAACGTTTGTTGATGCTCAAGGAGCTACTTGCCGAGGATGGTGTTCTATACCTTCATTGCGACTCATCCCGGAACAGTTACCTTCGGCTTATCCTCGACGAAGTTTTCGGGCCAGATCGATTCGTCAATGAAATCGTCTGGCACTACTACAACAAGATGCAAGGTAATGTTGGGCGATTCGCTTCGAATCATGATGTGATTCTTTCGTACAAAAACGGGGAGAAATTCAGCTTTACCACTCTCCGTGAAAAGCGAGACAAGCCAAAGACTCAGCAAAAGCGAGTTTGGGATCCTGAATCGAAGAGTCTTAAGCAGGCGCGAGATGAGCAAGGGAACTTGATTTATTACGAAGATACCGAGCGCACGATTGACGATGTTTGGCGTTTGCCGTATCTCATGCCAGCGGATCAGACAGAGAAACTGGATTACAGGACTCAGAAACCTGAGCGTGTAATCGAACGCATCGTGGAGTCCTCCTCAAAGCCAGGGGATCTCATCCTGGATTGTTTTGCTGGATCTGGTACTACCGCAGCCGTAGCACAACGTCTCGGACGCAGATGGATTTGCTGCGATATCAACAGAGGTGCAATCCAAACCACTGCCAAGCGCTTGCAGGACTTGATGCAGGCCCAGGCCGCAGCCGCACCGCGCCAGGGAGACTTAGCAGGCAATATTGACACCCCGCAGCGCCCCAGTCAGCTCGGCTTTGCCACCTACCGCGTCAACGACTACGACCTGCATATCCAGCACAACGAGGCGGTGGAGCTGGCCTGCCAGCACCTGGGTGTGGCGCGCACGCGCACCGATGCGTTTTTTGACGGTACGCAGGGTGGGCGGCTGGTGAAGATCGTGCCCTTTAACCACCCCCTGACCCCGCTGGACCTGGAGGCTGTGCGCGACGAGGTAAAAACCCGCCCCAGCGAAGAGCGCGATGTGATGGTGGTGTGCCTGGGCTGGCAGCTGGACGCCCGCGCCTGGGTGGACGCCTACAACCGCAACCGCCCGGTGAACAAGCTGCATGTGGTGGAGCTGCGCACCGACCGCAAGCTGGGCGGCATCATCAAACACGAACCCCTGGCAGTGCAGGCCAGCGCCCGGCGCGAGGGCGATCAACTGGTGGTGGAGGTGCAGGACGTGGTGTCGCCCACCATCATGCAGCGCCTGAACCTGGAGCAAGGCGTGTTCCGTGCGCAGATTACCGATTGGCGGGCGGTAGTGGACTGCATCTTGATCGACCCCGCGTACAACGGCCAGGTGTTCAACGTGGCCCTGGCCGATGTGCCCGAGCGCAAGCAAGACTTGGTGGCAGGCCGCTACGAGCTGCCCGCGCCGCTCGCAGGCAGCACCGTGGCGGTGAAAGTCATCGACATGCTGGGTGAGGAGCTGGTGGTGACGCTGTTGGTGTGAGACGAACACGAGTTAAACGGAGGCAATGAATGGCTGAAATCACCCGCCGCCGCACCGGCGAACTGTTGCGCGAGCTGTTCAAGCTTTTGATGGCCGCGCCTGAAGGCTTGCAGGCCAGTGCGGCCTTGGCTGCACTGGCGGAGCGCGTGACGTTGACCCCCTACGAAGCAGACAACTACGAATCTGGCGGGCGGCGCTTTGACAAGATTGTGCGGTTTGCCACGGTGGACTGTGTGAAGGCCGGTTGGCTGGTCAAGGAAAAGGGCATTTGGACCATCACTGACGAGGGCCGCAAGGCCCATGCCGAGCTGACTGACCCAGAGGCTTTTTACCGCCGCGCTTGCAAGCTGTATGCCGAGTGGAAGGCGGCGCAGCCCGATGCAGATGCTGCCCCATCGCCCAGCACCTCGCCAGACCCTGACCCACTGGCCCAAGACAACACCGCCAAGGCCGTGAGCATTACGTTTGAAGAGGCCGAGGAGCACGCCTGGGCCGAGATTGCGCAGTACCTGCGCAATATGCCGCCCTATGAGTTTCAGGAGCTGGTGGCCGACCTGCTGCGGGCCATGGGCTATTACGTGAGCTGGGTGTCGCCGCCGGGCAAGGATGGCGGCATTGACATCCTGGCCCAGCCGGATGTGCTGGGCACCCGGCCGCCGCGCATCAAGGTGCAGGTGAAGCGGCAAAAGGAGGCTGTCAGTGTGGATGGCTTGCGCTCGTTCATGGCGCTGCTGGGCGATAGCGATGTGGGGCTGTTTGTGTGCACGGGCGGCTTTACCAAGGATGCTGCTACCGAGGCGCGCACTCAGGAGAAGCGCCGCATCACGCTGATTGGGCTTGATACCTTGTTTGACCTGTGGGTGGAGCACTACGGCAAGCTGACGGACCAGGCCCGGCGGCGGTTGCCGCTGCGGCCTATTCAGTTTTTGTCACCGCAGGGGTGAGGGTGTTTGAGCAAGCATTTACTTTTGCTACTGAAAGCGTAGCTGCTTGCGCTTGACTATCAAGCGCTAGAGGCCAATTTGGCTTGATAAGTGGCAGCCGGAGGCAGGTCGTTGGCCTGGAGTCTGTCGAAGGGGCTGTTCGTGCACAGTGCCTGGCTTCGACAGGCTCAGCCCGAACGGACGGGGGGGTGCATCTGCGACAGGTCGCAATCAGGCGGCTTGGCCCCTGATTTCGGCGGCGACTCCGACCTACAGCTGCGCCCCTTCCACCAAAAACTGCACCTTGCGCTCGCCTTTCCACTCGTTCACATCAAGCCGAAAGGCCAGAAGCACGCGCGCGGGCAGTTGCTCGGTGTGGCCGAACCAGATGGCGTCCACCGGGTTGCCCTGGTGCATGAGCTTGATCGACAGGTGATTTTTGGATTCGCCCACCAGGCGCTGGCTCACGATCTGCACTTCCTCGCTGA
>NZ_JBKBXG010000151.1:0-6536 GCF_046314175.1 Acidovorax sp.
GGTCCACCAGCGTGTGTTGCTCAAACAGCGTGATGCCGGGGGTGGCGCGCACCACGTCGATCAGTGTGCGCTGCACGGCCGCGCCCGTGGCGTCGGTCACATGGGCGATGCGGCGTGCGCTGTGGCCGCCCTCGCGCGTCAGGTGCAGCTGGTCGCCCTCGAGCGTGAAGGGCACGCCCAGCTCGCGCAGCCAGGCAATCGATGCCGGTGCGTTCTCCACCACAAAGCGTGTGGTGGCCAGGTCGCACAGGCCCGCGCCTGCGACCAGCGTGTCTTCAATGTGGGCGGCAAAGCTGTCATCGTCGGCCAGCACGGCGGCAATGCCGCCTTGCGCCCAGCCGCTCGATCCATCCTGCAGCGTGCGCTTGGTGATCACGGCCACGCGGTGCGTGGGCGCCAGGTGCAGCGCGGCCGAGAGGCCAGCGAGGCCGCTGCCTACGATGAGGACGTCAAAGTCGTGGGATGCCATGGCTTACGTGTGAATGGATGAAGGGCCACGGCCACCGGCCAGGGCGGTGAATGGCGGGCGGGCGGCTACGCCGGGGTATATGCCAGACGCACGTAGATCGGCGCAAACGCCTCGGCCTGTGTGATCTCGATCAGCGTCTCTTTGGCCAGCTCTAGCAGGGCGATGAAGGTCACCACCAGCACGGTGCTGCCTTTTTCGGGCTCGAAGAGTTCTTCAAACTCCACAAAGCGGCGCCCTTGCAAGGTCTTGAGCACCATGCTCATGTACTCGCGCACGCTCAGCTCTTCGCGGGTGATGCGGTGGTGCTGCACCAGTTTTGCGCGCTTCAAAATATCGCGCCACGCGTCCTGCAGCTCCACCACGTGCACGTCGGGGAATCGCGGCTGCAGGCTTTGTTCGATGTAGACCTGTGCCTTCAAAAAGTCGCGCCCGTACTGCGGCACTTGCGACAGGCGCATCGCGGCCATCTTCATCTGTTCGTATTCGAGCAGGCGGCGCACCAGGGCGGCGCGCGGGTCTTCGGGCTCTTCGCCTTCGGCCTGCTTCTTGGGCGGCAGCAGCATGCGCGACTTGATCTCGATCAGCATGGCCGCCATCAGCAGGTACTCGGCCGCCAGCTCCAGATTGCGGTTGCGGATCTCGTCCACATACGCCAGGTATTGCTTGGTGACCCCCACCATGGGAATGTCGAGGATGTTGAAGTTCTGCTTGCGGATGAGGTACAGCAGCAAGTCCAGCGGGCCTTCAAAGGCTTCCAGGAAGACTTCCAGCGCATCGGGCGGTATGTACAGGTCTGTTGGCATGGCAAACAGCGGTTCGCCATACAGCCGGGCCAGCGCCACCTGGTCGACCACCACGGGCATGCCGCCCGCGTCCAGCGCTTGCGCACCTTGCGAGTCGGCGGCCTTGGCGTGGCTCGCGGTGGTCATGAATTGCTATGCTAAATGTAGCTATTAGCGCTTATTGGATAAGCGCTAGAGGCCAATTTGATGCTTATTCTGCGTTTGTCTGGTAGACGTATGGCTTTTGTTCGACCTGGCCGTCGCGGTACTCGACCCAGATCTTGCGGTCCACCGCCTTGTCCCACAGCAGGGCGCGGCCTGCGAGCTGTTCGGCTTCCAGCCCGGGCTTGTCGGCCTTGAGCTGGTTGATGAACTGGGTGGTGTCGGACTGGTAGTCGGGGCGGCGGAAGATGGACATGGACTGTTAATCTCTTTCTTGGTTCGCGTCAGGCACAGTGACGCACCAAAGGTCCAAGATTTTACCGGGACGAATTTATGCCCTTGATATATCGCGCCGCAGCCTTCGCAGCCGCCGCCTTTTCCCTGCTGGCGCTCACCGCATGCGACCCCCAGCGCATCAGCGAACTGCAGCCGGGCGTTTCGACCGAGGCCGACGTGCGCGACCGCTTTGGCGCTCCCGAGAACGTGTGGGACGAGCCCGGCGGCGCCCGCACCTTTGAATACAACCGCCAGCCCGCAGGCCAGGTCAACTACATGATCACCATCGGCGCTGATGGCCGTTTGACCGCCGTGCGCCAGGTGCTGACGCCCGAGAACTTTGCGCGCGTGGTGCCCGGCATGCGCATGGACGAGGTGCGCCGCCTGCTGGGCAAGCCCGCCAAGGTCACACCCTACGAGCTGAAGAACGAGACCTGGGCGGACTGGCGGTTCATGCAGGGCTCGAACCAGGCACAGGTGTTCACCGTGGTGTACGGGCCGGGGCAGGTGGTGCTGCGCACCCAGACGGGCGATGACACGGAGGCACCGGAGTTCAAGGGCGGAAAGTAGCGGAGCGGCGGAACTAGACGTCCACCGACGCACCGCCCTGCGCTGCCAGCCGGTCGGCAAAGCCCGAGCGCTCAATCAGCGAGCGGGGCTGCTCGTGCAGATGGGTGACGCTCAGGCGCCCGCCGCGCGCGGCCACGGCTTTCAGGATCTGCTCCAGCGCGTCCAGCCCAGTGGTGTCCAGCGCCACCAGTTCGCAGGCGTCCAGTTCTACATCCATGCCGGGCGGGCCGGTTTCCACCGCCTGGATGATGGGATCGATCTTGGCGGCGGCGCCAAAAAACAGCGCGCCGTGCAGCCGCCATGTGGCGACCGGGCGCGCGGTGGCTGCAACCTGCGCGAACAGGTCTGCGCCCGGAGTGGGCGCCACATCGGGCTGGCGCACGGCGCGAAACAGCCCGCTCATGCGGCGCACAAACAGCGCGCAGGCCATGAACAGGCCCACCTCCACCGCCACGGTCAGGTCAAACACCACGGTGAGGAAGAACGTGCTCAGCATCAGCAGCCGGTAGTGGTTGCTGAAGCGCTTGAGGCGCACGAACTCGTGCCATTCGCCCATGTTCCAGGCCACAAACAGCAAGATGCCCGCCAGCACCGCCAGTGGAATGTGCAGCGCCAGCGGCGCCCCCACCAGCACAATGATCGCCAGCGTGGCCGCATGCACCATGCCCGCCACGGGCGAGGTGGCGCCTGACCGGATATTGGTCACCGTGCGCGCGATGGTGCCAGTGGCGGGCATGCCGCCAAAAAACGGCACGATCATGTTGGCCGCGCCCTGGGCCATCAGCTCCTGGTTGGGGTCGTGCTTTTTGTGGTGCGGGTCGGTGGCCAGTTGGTCGGCCACGCGGGCGCACAGCAGTGATTCGATGGCGCCCAGCAGGGCAATCGTCAGGGTGGGCGTGACCAGCAGCCGCACTGTCTCCCACGAAAAAGCGGGCAGCGCAAACACCGGCAGCCCCTGCGGAATGCCGCCAAACCGCGACCCGATCGTCTCTACCGGAAAGCTGAACGCCCACGCCAGCAGGCTCAGCACCACCAGCGCCACCACGGGCGCGGGCACGCGCGCAAACTGGCGCACCTTGTGGCCTTCCAGCAACCGGATCACGGGCGAGTCCTTGAGGAACAGCCGCGGCCAAATAACCAGCAGCGCCACACACGCCAGCCCCAGCCCGAATGCGTAGGGGTTGAAGGTGTCGATGTGCCGCGCCAGCGCGCTGACCTGCGAGAAGAAATTGCCCGGCATCCGGTCAATCGACAGTCCCAGCCAGTCCTTGACCTGCGACAGCGCAATCAGCACCGCAATGCCGTTGGTAAACCCGATGACGATGCTGACCGGCACAAACCGTACCAGCGTGCCCAAGCGAAACAGCCCCAGCAGCACCAGAATGATGCCCGCGCAGGCGGTGGAGATCAGCAGATTGGCCACGCCGTAGCGCTCCACAATGCCGTAGACGATGACGATGAACGCGCCCGCAGGCCCGCCGATTTGCGCGTTGGTGCCACCCAGGGCCGATATCAAGAAACCCGCAATGATGGCCGTCCACAGCCCGGCCTCGGGCTTGAGGCCACTCGCAATCGCAAACGCCATGGCCAGCGGCAGTGCCACAATGCCCACCGTCACCCCAGCGCCCACGTCGGCCAGCCAGCGGCTCTTGGTGTAGCCACGCAGGGCGTCGATCAGGCGGGGGCGAAAGGCGGTCGAAAACTGCATGGATGAAGGCTCCGGGGTGTGTGAACGGTGGGCGTGTGGGGCGCGGTGCGTTCAGCTCGGAGGGCTGCCCCCGCGTGCGCACGGTTTGCAGCAGGGCGTTAAGAACGTGAGTTCAGGCATGGAGGCGTTCAGTGTAGTGAGCACTTCTTGAAGTGCAACCGATTGCAACCCTACGGCACCCGAGCGCCACAACCCGCGTAGTGGCTTCAGCGTAGTGTCAGCGTTGTACGGTAGACACTACATAATTGATAGCTGGTAGCGCTTGATGGATAAGCGCTAGAGGCCTAAAACACTTGAAAATTGTTCAAAAAGGATGATCGATGGAGTGGCTGACCGGCAGCCCTTGCAAACCCCTCGGCATGCCCTACAGGCGTCGCATATCCTCCGACCACCCCTTACCTTGATTGGCGCGTTGCTTGCTAGCCGCAAGTGAAGGCAGATACCGCCCGGCACCGCACAACCCGCCCCCATGCACGACACTCCACCCCCTGCCATGCAACCGCCCGTCATTCCCCCCACGCCCTCGCTGCGCCACGGCATGTTTGAAGACGCGCAGGCGCTGTTCGCGGGCACCCTGTTTGTGGCGATGGCGCTCATGCTGTTCAACCAGGCGGGCTTGCTGGTGGGCGGCACCGCCGGTGTGGCGTTTTTGCTGCACTACGTCACCGGTATCTCGTTTGGCAAACTCTTCTTTGCCGTCAACCTGCCGTTCTACTGGTTCGCCTGGACGCGCATGGGGCGTGAGTTCACCATCAAGACCTTTGTGTGCGTGGCCTTGCTGTCGCTGCTGACCGAGCTGTTCCCGCATGTCATGCGCGTGGACTACCTCAACCCCCTGTTCGCATCGTTGCTGGGCGGCCTGCTGCTGGGCACGGGCTGCTTGTTTCTGGCGCGCCACCGCTCCAGCCTGGGCGGCGCCACCGTGGTGTCGTTGTACCTGCAGGCCCGCTACGGCATGCGCGCAGGCAAGGTGCAAATGATGATCGACGGCACCGTGGTGCTGTTGGCGTTGTTCATCGTGCCGGTGGACCGCGTGGCGTATTCGGTGTTGGCCGTGCTGGTGATGAGCGGCTTTTTGTGGATCAGCCACCGGCCGGGGCGCTACACCGGCGATTGAGCACTGGGCCCACAGGCGTGCCGCTAGTCCTCAGTGGGCGCTGGCCGGATGGATTCGCGAATCTGGATGCCACTGTGGTCTGGCGCTGCACTGCCACCCGATAGGCCATTGGCGGCCATTCCCACACCTTTACCCACCACCTTCACAGTGCCCACGGCGGCGTCTGCGGCCAGGCCGACGGCCGATGCGGTGACGCTAACGGCTGTGGAGGCCACGGTCACCACCGCGCAGCCTGCCAGCAGTTGTGGCACTGCCAGCGCAGCGCTCACCACGACACAGGTCATGCGGCATCGCATAGTGCGTAGCCGCGCTCAGCGCACCCGCATGCCAGGCGTGGCGCCGGGCCATGGGTTCAGCACGTAGATGCCGGGGTTGGCTTTCTCGTCGCCATGGCTGGCGGCCAGCACCATGCCTTCGCTGATGCCAAACTTCATCTTGCGCGGGGCCAGGTTGGCCACCATCACGGTGTGCTTGCCGATCAGGTCTGCGGGCTGGTAGGCGCTGGCGATGCCGCTGAAAACATTTCGGTGGCGGCCTTCGCCCACGTCCAGCGTCAGGCGCAGCAGCTTGGTGGAGCCTTCTACCGGCTCGCAGTTGACGATCAGCGCAATGCGCAGGTCGATCTTGGTGAAGTCGTCGATGGTGATGGTGGGGGCGAGTTCTTCGCCACCAGGGTGGGAGTTGGCTGCTACGTTTTCTGTAGCTGCTGGCGCTTGCTCTGCTTGCGCTGGGGTCTCAAACAATGCTTCAAGTTGTTCGGGGGTCACGCGCTGCATGAGGTGCTGGTAGGGCTGGATGGCCTGCACATCGCCCGCCGCATCCCAGCGTTGCATGTCCACTCCCACAAACGACTGCACCGCCTGGGCCATGCCCGGAAGCACGGGTGACAGATAGCGCGTAAGGGCGGCAAAGGTGTTGATCAGCACCGAGCAGACCTGGTGCAGGGCTTCGTTGTTGTCGGGGTTCTTGGCCAGGTCCCATGGCTTGTTCTGGTCCACATAGGCGTTGACCTTGTCGGCCAGCAGCATGATCTCGCGCGTGGCCTTGCTGTACTCGCGCGTTTCGTACATCTGCGCGATTGCATCGCCCGCACCGCGCACCTCGGCCAGCAGGGCGCCGCCTGTGGCGCCGAAGTCGCTGGTCAGTTTGCCGTCAAAGCGCTTGGTCAAAAAGCCCGCCGCCCTGCTGGCAATGTTCACATACTTGCCAATCAAATCGCTATTCACCCGCAGCATGAAGTCTTCGGCGTTGAAATCGATGTCTTCATTGCGGGCCGACAGCTTGGCGGCCAGGTAGTAGCGCAGCCATTCGGCGTTCATGCCCAGGCTCAGGTACTTGAGCGGGTCCAGGCCCGTGCCCCGGCTCTTGCTCATCTTCTCGCCGTTGTTCACGGTCAAAAAGCCGTGCACGAACACGTTGTTGGGCGTCTTGCGGCCGCTGAAGTGCAGCATG
>NZ_JBKBXG010000152.1:0-6523 GCF_046314175.1 Acidovorax sp.
CCACCAACCGATCCGGTTCCAGGGGCAGCAGCTGGACCACGAGACGGGTCTTCACTACAACAGGTTCAGGTACTACGACCCGATGGTGGGGCAGTATGTGACTCAGGATCCTATTGGTCTTGTTGGTGGTGTTAATAAATTTTTGTACCCCCCAATCCTCTAGGCGGCTACGATTCGTTAGGGCTTTTTGGCCAATGCCCAGATAACAGCTGCGAGCCCAGCAATACGTCTGCTTTTGGATCGATAGCAGCGGCAGTTAAGAACGCATTTCCAAGTTCTAGAGAGGGGTGGGAAAATTACTTGGGGCAACAAGCAGACTACTTTGGGGTAGCATCTATTGGAATGACTTATTCGGGAGTTTTTGCACCTGCTGCTCCCGTTGCTGCGGTTATTGGGGCTGCTGCCGATGCAGGGTCGAAGATGCTCATGCCTCCGCCGAATATTGTGCATGCTTCTGATGCCGTAATTGACATCGTGGGGGCTGGCGCTCCTGGCGGATTTTTCAAAGATGTGGCTTTGACCGCGTTTAAGAAGTTAATATCAGTTGGCGCGGGCGTGCAGTCTGCAGTGGAGTCAAAAGCGTCGCCGGGGGGGGCGCCAAATCCTGTAAAAAATCTGATTATAAATAAACAATGAAAATTAATAAAGAAATCCATGAAAATATTGTTTCCGGCTGGTTTTTGTACTTATTTGTTTTCATATTTCTAATGATTTGGAATTTTTTTCATCCCTTCTCAAAGTTGCTTGTAATCGTTGTGGTGGCATTGGCTGTATTAGTGATTGTCGTTTCAAATAGAAAAATATCGCCCGATAACATCGGTCTAATTGCAATATTACACATTTTTTCGATCGTGGGGATGATTGGTTTTTATGACTATTCTTCCAGCCATCATGATCGACTAAACATGTACCTTAATTTTGGAGTTGGTTTTTCTGGCGCGTTGGCTATTTATAGTATATATTTTCGTGTGAGAGATAAGGAATGAATTTGATGATTCAATGAATATATTGTCAGGCGCCAGAGATCAGAGTACAAAGCTTTTGGCCGGGGCGGCTGAAGCGTCGCTGATAAAAGAAGGGCGAGGAATTTAGGCCGCGAGGGCGCTGCCGTCACCCCCTCGACGCCTTTCCAGCCAATCCCGCGCAGTCCCCGACCCCATCGGCACCGACACCACAAACCCCTGAATCAAATCGCACCCCAGCCCCGCCAACAGCCCCACCTGCTCCGCCGTCTCCACCCCCTCCGCCACGGTCTTCAACTGCAGGCTGTGTCCCATCTGAATGATGGCAGTGACGATGGCAACGTCGTCTGCGTTGCCGGGGGTATCGGCCACAAATGACCGGTCGATCTTGAGCTTGTCGATGGGGTAGCGCTTGAGGTATGCCAGGGATGAATAGCCTGTCCCAAAGTCGTCAATCGAGATGCCCACGCCCAGCGCCTTGAGGGCGTTGAGCGTGTCCAACACCTGGCCGGTCTGGTGCATCAGCACGGACTCGGTCAGTTCGATCTCCAGGTAATGCGGGGCCAGGCCCGTCTCGCGCAGTACGGCGGCGATCTCTGCGGCGACGTCGCGTTGGCGGAACTCTATGGCGGACAGGTTGACGGCCACCGGCACCATGGCAAGGCCCTGGTCTTGCCATTCCTTGAGCTGGCGGCAGGCTTCGCGCATGACCCAGCGGCCGATGGGGGTGATGAGGCCGCGGGATTCTGAGAAGGTGATGAACTCGTTGGGCCCCACCAGGCCGCGTTCGGGGTGGCGCCAGCGCACCAGGGCCTCGATGCCCTGCAGTGCGCCGTCGGCCAGGCGCACCTGGGGTTGGTAGTGCAGCTCGAAGGCGTTGTTGGCAATGGCCTCGCGCAGCAGCCGTTCGTGGCGCAGGATGTCGAGCGCGCTGGCGTCCATGCTGGGGTCGTAGAACTGGCGGTTGCCGCGTCCGCTCTCCTTGGCATGGTGCATGGCGGCGTCGGCGCAGCGCAGCAGCAGGTCTGCGCTGTTGCCGTGCTCGGGGTACAGCGCGATGCCGATGGAGGGTGAGATCGTCAGCGGCAACTGTTCGACCGTGAACACGCCATGCATGGATGCCAGCAGCTTGTCGGCAACCAACGCTGCGTCGTCCGGGCTTTTGACGTCGGTCAGCACCACCACAAACTCGTCGCCGCCCAGGCGCGCCACTACGTCAGCATCCCGCACGCCCAGGCGCAGGCGTTCGGCCACGTTGCACAGCAACTGGTCGCCCGCATGGTGGCCCAGCGAATCATTCACCGTTTTGAAGTGGTCCAGGTTGACGAACAGCACGGCCGCGCGGCCATGGCGCCTGCGGGCGAGTGACAGCACCTGCGACAGCTGTTCCATCAGGAAGTGCCGGTTGGGCAACTGCGTGAGGGTGTCGTGCAGCGCGATGAAGGCTTCGCGCTCCTGCGCCTGTTTGCGGGCCGTGATGTCGCGCACGACCACGATGCGGTAGTCAGCATGGTGCAGGGGCATGGTCTTGCCGACCACCTCGACGGGAATGGCGTGGCCCTCTTTGTGGCAGATGGTGACTTCGTAAGGGTCTTCGCGGCGGCCGCGGGCGTAGTCCAGTGCCACCGCCCGCCATTCGGGGCTGATGAAGTTGAAGATCGATAGACCGATCACCTCGTGCAGCTCGTAGCCCGTGAGGCGGGTCAGCGCCTCGTTGCCGTCCGTGATGATGCCGTCGCGGTGGAACACGATGGCTTCGTCCGTGGCCTCGGTGAATTTGCGCATGCGCTCTTCGCTCTGGCGCACGGTGCGTTCCGCGCGCCAGCGCTCAGTGATGTCGGTGATGAGCACGAACGAGCCGATCTGCAGGGTGGTGTCAGCGCCAAAGTGCGGGATCAGGTTGACCTCGATCATGCGCGTCTCGCCATTGGGCAGCACCTGCTCGCGCAGGTATTTCACTCGTTCGCCGCGAGTCGTTCGTTCGACATGCGGCTCGATGCCCTGCCATGCCTTGTCGCCAATGACCTCTTGCACCGTGAGGCCGAGCAGCGACTCGGTGGTGTGCCCGTTGTAAGCCGCATAGCCCTGGTTGGCGAACCGGCAGCGCAGGCTAGGCACGTCGTAGTAGGCCATCAGCGCGGGCACTGAATCTGCAATCAGCCGCAGCAATGCATCGCTGGAGCCACTGGGGCCCGGTCCGGGGGCTGAGACGTTGGGTTTTTGCATGGGCTGGCGCTGGTGGTTTCGTTATAGCCGATAGACCTGACAGCCAGGCTTGGGGCAAATCCGCATGCTTGCTAGACAGGTGCGCAGGTGGGCGGTTTGCGGCCTTTCTTTCTGTCACCATGGGTGTTGCCAGAAGTCAATGCAAGAAAGGTGCGGCAGTCCATGCAGGAGTTCGGAGACTTTTCCAGGGCGCTGGCCGTGCTTGCGAGCGCGGCGGGGTGCGGTCTGCTGATGGGTATCGAGCGCGAGCGCCGCAAAGGGGTGGGTCCACACCGTGCGCTGGCGGGAGTGCGGTCGTTCACCCTGGTCTCCATGAGCGGCGCCGCCGCTGCGCTGACGGGGATTACTGCACTCGTGGTGGTTGGCGCCCTGTTGGTGGCGGCCCTCACGGTGGTGGCCTATGCACGAGACCGCTCCGGCGACCCTGGCATCACCACCGAGATCGCTTTGCTGCTGGCTTATCTGATCGGAGTGACCTGCACCCACGACCAGTTGCTGGCCGCCGCCCTTGCCGTGGTGGTGACGGGGCTGCTGGCGCTGCGGGATGTCTTGCACCAGTTCTCCAACCAGTGGCTGCGGCCTGGCGAGGTGCGCAGTGGGCTCATCTTGGCCGCACTGGCCTTGCTGGTATACCCACTGGCCCCCAACACGCCGCTGTGGCAAGAGGTGCTGAACCCGCAGGTGGTGGTGCGCCTGGTCATCGTGCTGCTGGTGATCCAGTCGCTGGCGCACCTGGCCAAGCGGTTGATGCAGGCGCGCCATGCCGTGGCGCTGTCGGCGCTGGCGTCGGGTTTTGTGTCGAGCACCGCCACCATTGGCAGCCTGGGCATGGAGGTGCGTGCGGGCCGCGCCACGGCACGCGCCCAGGCGGGGGCTGCGGTGCTTTCGTGCGTGGCCACCATGGCCCAGATCGTAGTGGTGGCGGCCACCGTGCAGCCGCAATGGCTGGCGCGGCTGTCGCTGCCCGCGCTGGCGGGCGGGTGTGTGGCCGCTGCCGTGGGGTGGTGGGGCGGGCGGGGCGCTGCGCACTCGTCCGCGCCGGTGGCTGTGGCGGGGGCTGGGGCTGGGGCTGGGGCTGGGGCTGGGGCTGTGGAGGGTACCTCGTCCGCAGAGTCCTTCGATACTCCCATGTTCAAGCTGCGCGACGCCTTGCTGATCGCCGCGCTGCTCACCGGCATTCAGGCCGGCGTGCAGGGTTTGACGGCGTGGCAAGGCGACGCGGGCATGCTCGTGGGCGCGTTGCTGGCGGCCCTGGCCGACGTGCATGCCGCCGCGGCAGCGGTGCTGGTGCGCGGCGGCCCGGACAGCGCGGCAGCACCCGCCATCGCACAGGCCCTGATGGCTGCGCTGTTGGTGCATGCGGGTAGCAAGTGTGTAGTGGCCCTGGCCAGCGGCGGCTGGCGCTATGCGCTGGCCGTGGCCCCGGGCGTCCTGGCGCACACCCTGGCCTTTGTAGGGGTGCTGGCCCTCCAGTAATGAGGGGCAGCGCAGGCGGGGCCGGATAATCCGCCCATGACCTCCAAAGAAAACCAAGCCAGCACTGATTTCAGCGCGCTGGCCCTGAGCCCTGCCACGCTGGCCAACCTGCAGCAGCTGGGCTACACCACCATGACCCCCATCCAGGCGGCCAGCCTGCCGCCCGCGTTGCTGGGCAAGGACCTGATCGCCCAGGCCAGCACCGGCAGCGGCAAGACCGCTGCGTTTGCCCTGGCCCTGCTGGCCAACCTCAACCCCCGCCGTTTTGCGGTGCAGGCGCTGGTACTGTGCCCCACGCGCGAGCTGGCCGACCAGGTCACCAGCGAAATCCGCCGCTTGGCGCGCGCCGAAGAAAACATTAAGGTCGTGACCCTGTGCGGCGGCGTGCCGCTGCGCGCGCAGACGCTGAGCCTGGAGCACGGCGCGCACATCGTGGTGGGCACACCCGGCCGCGTGATGGACCACCTGGAGCGCCAGCACCTGTCGTTGGAGGCCCTGAACACCCTGGTGCTCGACGAGGCCGACCGCATGCTCGACATGGGCTTCTTCGACGACATCGTGGTGGTGGCCAAGCAGTGCCCCAAGGAACGCCAGACGCTGCTGTTCTCGGCGACCTACCCCGAAGGCATCGCCAAGCTCAGCGCCCAGTTCATGAAGACGCCCGTGCAGATCACGGTGCAGGCCCAGCATGCCGAAGGCAAGATTGAGCAGCGCTGGTACGAGGTGAAAAACAGCGAGCGCCTGCACGCGGTGTCGCAGTTGCTCAACCACTTCCGGCCCGAATCGTCGATTGCGTTCTGCAACACCAAGCAGCAGTGCCGCGATCTGGTGGGCGTGCTACAGGCCCAGGGCTTTAGCGCACTGGCGCTGTTTGGCGAACTGGAGCAGCGCGAGCGTGACCAGGTGCTGGTGCAGTTTGCCAACCGCAGTTGCTCGGTGCTGGTGGCCACCGACGTGGCTGCGCGCGGGCTCGATATTGCCAATCTGGCCGCCGTGATCAATGTGGACGTGACGCCCGACGCCGAAGTGCACATCCACCGCATCGGCCGCACAGGCCGGGGCGATGCTGACGGTCTGGCGCTGAACCTGGCCAGCATGGACGAGATGGGTTTTGTGGGCAAGATCGAAGTGCTGCAGGGCCGCGAGTCGCGCTGGTTCCCGGTGGCGGACCTCACACCCACCGGCAGCGGCCCGCTGGTGCCGCCCATGGTCACCATCCAGATCATCGGTGGCCGCAAGGAGAAGATCCGCGCAGGTGACGTGCTGGGCGCGCTGACCGGCGAGATGGGCTACACCCGCGAGCAAATCGGCAAGATCAACGTGAACGATTTTTCCACCTATGTGGCGGTGGACCGCGCCATCGGTGCCCAGGCCGCCCAGCGCCTGAACCAGGGCCGTGTGAAGGGCAAGACCGTGAAGGCGCGGCTCGTCACGGACTGAGAGGCTGAGAGTCTTTTATCCATGCCCGCCTTGCACGCGAAAACGCCCCGGCTCGTCGTTGCAAATGCTCGCCATAACCCGAGCTATGGCTGTGCTTTGCGCCTAGATCCGAGGCGTTTTCGCGCGCCTTTCGGGCTCGGCTAAAAAACTCTCAGCCTCTGAGGCGCTCACGTGGGGCCAGCGCCGCTGCGCGGAGGCTGGCTGCGCTGGTGGCCGGTGAAAGCTTGGGTGAAAATGCCTCCGGCGCTTGATGGGTTTCATTTGTTGCTATCTATTTGATAGTAAATAGGTTCTGCCCGCAGGGCAATCGCATCTAAATAGGGCCGCTATTTGCGGCGAAACTGCAGCGTTTGATCACCCAACCAGCCCCTGTGACCCTGCTGCAGCACCTGCAAGTCATCCCCGACCCGCGCCTGGCG
>NZ_JBKBXG010000153.1:0-6480 GCF_046314175.1 Acidovorax sp.
GCATCCGCGCCGCCTGCATGCCCCAAGGCAACGAGGTGGGCTGTACCGTCAGCATCGGCGTCACCCTGAGCCTGCCGCAGAACGACTCGATGGACAAGCTGCTGGCGCGGGCGGATGCGGCGCTGTATGAAGCGAAGAACACGGGGCGGAATCGGGTGGTGGCTGGGTAAGAGGGCTCTCTGACGAAGGGTAGAGGAGGGGCGCTTTCGGCCCGGAACGGCCTATGGAGGAGATCCGGCAGATGATCGCCCAGCAGCGATTGCTGTCATCCGCGCTTCGTCGTTGAACGCGTACTATCGGCCAAGAGCAGTCGGTGGCGGCTACCGAAAGCGGACGCTCAACGTTTGAGATGAGAGGCTTGACCCGGCTTGCCGGGGCAAGTCCTCTCGATGGAAGGGTTAGGCGTCATTTGATGATTCGAAGTTGTACCTGCGAGCCTTCGGGCAGATCTTTGACTTGGTGAGCTATGTCGCCTGTGACTTCTATGAGTTCTGAGAAGGCAATTGAAGCCAGATTGTCACCGCCGTACTCACCACCGAATGGCCCGGGAATCTTGAAGCAGTACTTTCGACTTGGCTCGAGTGGTCCGACCTTTACCTTAGCCTCCTCGACGAGGGCAAACATGTTCCAGTCTTGCTGAAACTCTTCATCCTTGGTTAGTGAATCGAGTGCCGTTCGATCAGCGGCTACTACTTTGCAAGACAGATCTTCTGGACATATGCGCCAGTACTGCCCCTGCTCATCTCGAACCATGAGATTGCCAAAGTCGTTCTCGCCGACGACTTTGACGGGATTGATGCCTGTCCAGCCCCAGGCGCGCTGAATGTGTTCGATGAGTTCCATGACGCCTAATGTTCGACCTAAGGGGCGGCTTGCGGCTTGCCGCAAGACGTCCCCTTGACGGAGGGGTTAGGCGTCACGGCGTACCTGCATGAGCGCGAAGCCCAAGAGATTGAGGCCTCGCCACTGATTGGGATTGTTGACCTTCTCGTCATCCTGGGCCAGACCGATGCCCCAGACTCTATCGACTGGGCTCGCTTCAACAAGGATGCGATCGCCAGTTTGCTGGAGAAACTGCCCAAGTTCAACGTTTTGTGTGAACTTGGCTTGGTTGGCGCGGACAACGATGGAGAAGCGATGCTGAAGCCAAGTGGCTTCATCAAAACCGCGCACTTGGCGCCCCAAGGCTTTGGCGGCTCCCGGGTTTGGAGCTCGAAGAATCTGCTCTTTGGTTGCCTGATCGCCGAAGAGCGAAGCCTTCTCAGCCATCATGAAATGCTCCGCCGTGGGGTATTGCTGCCCATCTACGACGAAGGGGGCTCCGTACCATTGGCTGAAGCAGGATGCGGTGACGCCATGCTTGCTGGGTTGGTGGCCCCAGAAGAAGACGAACTTCAGCTTCTGTCCAGCATTGAAGCGGGTCCGCAAGTCTTCGAGTAGTTGTGAGTCGTTCATACTTCTCCCATTAACGCCTAACGTTGGAGTTAAGCGGAGCCGCTGTGCGGCGTCTGCTTGAACGACCTGTGAGCCTGCAGACCGACAAAAGCGGGGAAGAGGGCCAAGGGACACAGTAGGTGGAGCCACATGAGAGAAGCGACGTCCGCGAGGCTCTCTCCTGGTGCATAGTAAAAGGAAGCGCCGAGTACGGTGGCCGAGGCGGCCAGACCGGCGGCAAAACCCACTGAAAGCTCGCCAAGCAACCAGGACGTGAGGATGGTTCCAAGGGCCACAAAGGGCAACCAGGAAAGGACGTGAAGGAGCGGGGCAAGCCAAGCGGTCCGCTCCGCACCGCGCCCAAAAGGATGGAATGCCACCCAAAGTCCGAAAGCGTTGAGCGCGAGCCATGCCACGCCAACGCCCAAGGCAGCGGCAATCAAGAGCGTTCGAACTCGCACAGGCGCTTCAATCTGCAAGCTAGCGTTGGAGGTGACCCGCGTGCTGCCGGTGTGTGTCCGTGTCGATCCACTGGTTAGGCGGCAGCATCCGGATACTCCCAGTCAACAAGCTTGACTCTGAACTTCTCCAGTGCCATCAAGGTCAGGGCGCAGCGGCTGCAGTCTTCTTCGAATTTCTCGGGGAGCATTTCCTCCTCTACCTCTTCTCTTATGCCCTTCTTGCCACTGAGCTCGGAGTTATACCGGATGAGGCCCTCCAAGCCGTCGACGTTGAACCAACGCATGTACTTGGAGTGAACGATTTCATTTCGCCTCTTGGCCAGCTTTAATACTTCCACCATGAGCTTGTGGAATTCAGGTTTCTCGACGGATTGCGGCGGGCGAAGCAGATCGACGTGACGAGCGAACATAACGTCAGTGGTTTTGACCCGCTTGCCAAACTCAAGCTCGTTCACAAGTATCAGAACCGCTTCGCTGTCTCCACGGGACATGCGCACTAGCAGATCGGTCAACGTCGCTTCGATATGCTGGAACAGGAATACAAAGCGTCCGAGTTGGTGGAAAGGAGTTGGTTGTTCCATCTGAGGCCTACCGCAATGTATCTCGCAGAACTTGCGGGATAGGCTGGACCGTGCGGGATATTCTGGACACTGATTTCTCCTGGAAGTGGCTTGCAGCCTGGGTTTTCATGCCTAGAGCTATGGAAACGTTCAGGTATAGAGATTTCTGCAACTCCCGCAAGCTTCAGCTGAGCAAACTATAGCCTGCGAACGCGCAAAGGCAGGGGTGGCGGCGCTTAAGGTTGGGGCGCAAGCAGAACAAATGACCGGATTGGAGAGTTGCGCTCAACGTCGCCTTCGGGACTATTGCAGCCTTTCGATTTTCTCTACGCGTTCCTCACCTGCGCGCCCAGCCTTTTTTAAGGCCCATCTCATGCCCGGCCTTCGTGCGCCGCCGTAGTACTTCTTCAATGCAGAGCACGCTCGATTGGACCTTAAAACCATGGAGCGTAGGCATGCAGCCCGGCATTTCTCACGTGGGCGATGTCATCTTTTTAGGATGAAAAAATACATCGAAAAAATTCCTAAGGAAAAGCAAAAGGCGATGGCATGTATGCCAATGAATTTCAACAGAAAAATAGTGAAATCAACCCGTGCAGCAACTGAGCCGTCAAACTTTCGCGACTGATCTTTAACAGAATCTCCATTGGAAAATCTGGATAAAAAATAGATCAGCACCACTGATAGTGGTCACAACAGCCAGCCCGACGGCCATGATCACACCAGACAAGAGGGAAGTTCGGTAGTACCCCAAGCCTTCAATCATGGCGAAGTAGAAAAACAGAGTTGCGCCCCCCAATACAGCCAGAAAGACGAACACCATCTGGCGCTTGATTAGAAAATCAAAAACATCGTTCATGCATCATCCCCAGCCCCAATTCCTCTCTGTCAGGAAGGTCGATCGATCACCTGGTCTATCTCAATTCGCATCTCCAAAGCCAGAGAACATGTCCAGCTAGCAACTGTAAGCCGACTCAGCCTCACTGGCTGCGTCCTATTGCCACGCGCTGAAGTGACGTACTTCTTGACGGTGAACCTCGTACGGTGGCTGATTGTTCAACCAATCGTTTACCTCCTTCAGGGGAAGTGGCCACGTACAACAACAGGGTGCTTTCAATAGGAAGGTCGGGGCGTATCTCCGCTCCTGGCCGGCAGTCGTCGTCCGTTCAAGACACCACCCCCCGCATCCCCGCCAACCCCGGCATCGCCCCCCGCATCCCCTCCAAAAACAACCGCAACCGCGCCGGATAAAACCGCGCATGTGGATACACCAGATACACCGGTAGCGAGGGGGCCTGCCAGGTGGGCACCAAGTGCAGCAAGCCGCCTGCGCGCAGATCCGCATCTACGATCCACGCCGATGCAATACACGCGCCGAGCCCGGCCAGGGCGGCGCTGCGCAGGGCGTACAGGCTGTCGGTGGCCAGTCGGGGGGTGATGGCGAAGGTGCTGGCCTCGCTGCTGTGCTGGTGGGTCAATGTGACTTCGCGCTGGTAGAAGGTGCTGAGCGCCAGCCAGGGTAGATCCTTCAGATCCTGCGCGTGTTGCGGTGTGGGCCGACTTGCCATGAGGGCGGGCGATGCCAGTACGATGCGCGGCACTTCGGCAAGGCGAATGGCGACCACCGAGGGGTCTTCCACCGCACCCACCTGGATGGCGCAGTCAATACCTTCTGCGATGAAGTCAGGGCGGCGGTCGTGCAGCATCCATTCCACCGAAACATCGGGGTAGCGGCGCAGGTAGTCCATCAGCGGGGGGATGAGCTGGTTTTGCCCGAAGGCGTGGGGCGCCAGCACGCGCAAGGTGCCGCGCGGTGTGTCGGCCGTGCCGCGCAGGTCGTCTTCCATGGCGCGCCAGTCTTCCAGCAGGGCTTTGGCGTGGGCAAAGCAGCGGTCGCCGTCTTCCGTCAGTTTCATCACATGGGTGGAGCGCTGCAGCAGCTTGACGCCCAGGCTGCGCTCCAGCGCTTGCAGGCGGCGGCTCACGGTGGGCTGGCTGGTGCCCAACTGCTGGGCGGCGGCAGACAGGCTGCCGGCCTCGACGATGCGGACAAAGGTCTGCATCAGCTCGATGCGGTCGGCGCCGGGCGGCTGGGTCGGGAGGGCCTGGAGGGTGTTGGTCATACGCAAAGCGTATAACGAATTTGCAATTCAGCCTACTACCCAGCGCGGCGACGGGATAGAACAATCGCCCCATTCCTTTTAAACCGATGGTGTTGTGATGTCTTCCATTCAAAATGTGCATGCAAGGGGTGTGGCGGGGCGGGCCCCGGTGGCGCTGGCTGAAGAGAGTGCGGCAGGCGCGGTGAGCGCGCCGCTGCTGTTGCTGCTGGCGACCACGGCGGGGCTGAGCGTGGCGTCGCTGTATTACAGCCAGCCCATGCTGGGCGTGCTGGGGCCCGACATGCAGGCCGACAGCCGCGTGGTGGGGCTGGTGCCCACGCTCACGCAGCTGGGGTATGCGCTGGGCATCTTGCTGCTGGCGCCGCTGGGCGACCGGTTTGACCGGCGCCGCATCATCGTCATCAAGTCCATCGCGTTGATGCTGGCGCTGCTGCTGAGCGGCCTGGCACCCGGCATGGGCGCGCTGCTGGCGGCCAGCCTGGCCGTGGGCCTGGCGGCCACGGTGGCGCAAGACGTGGTGCCCGCCGCCGCTACGCTGGCCCCGGCCGCACAGCGCGGGCGCATGGTGGGCACGGTGATGACGGGGCTGTTGCTGGGCATTTTGCTGTCGCGCGTGGTCAGCGGCTTTGTGGCGCAGCAGTGGGGCTGGCGCACGGTGTATGTGGCGGCGGCGGTGGCCATTGCGCTGCTGACGGTGGCCGTGTGGCGCGGGCTGCCGCGCTTTGCTCCCACCACGCAGCTGGGCTATGGCGCGCTGATCGGCTCGATGGTGGCACTGTGGCGCCAGCACGCAGCGCTGCGCCGTGCGGCCTGGGCGCAGGGGCTGCTGGCGGTGGGCTTCAGTGCGTTCTGGTCCACGCTGGCGGTGATGCTGCACAGCCAGTTCAACCTGGGCACTGCGGCGGCAGGTGCGTTTGGCCTGGCCGGGGCGGCGGGTGCACTGGCTGCACCGCTGGCCGGGCGCCTGGCCGACAAGCGCGGGCCCGAGGTGGTGACGCGCTACGGCGCCGGGCTGGCCGCCGTGTCGTTTGCAGTGATGGCGCTGGCGCCGCTGCTGCCTGCGCAGGCCCAGCTGGGCTTGATTGTGGTCAGCGCCATCGGCTTTGACTTTGGCGTGCAGGCCACGCTGGTGGCGCACCAGACCATCGTGTACGGCATCGACCCTGCGGCGCGCAGCAGGCTCAATGCGCTGCTGTTCACGGGCATGTTCATCGGCATGTCGGCCGGTGCGGCGCTGGGTGCCTTGGTGCTGGCGCAGTGGGGCTGGCTGGGCGTTGTGGCGTTGGCTACCGCGGGGTCGCTGGCTGCACTGGCGGTGCGGATCGCGGGGCGGACACGGTGATTTGAATGGAAAATGCCTCTAGCGCTTGATGGGAAAGCGCTAGCAGCTATCAAAAAAAGAGCGGCCAGGAAGCCGCTCTTTCTTTTTTGCTGGGCTACCTTGCCGGTGGCCTCAGACCTTCTTCACTTCAATGTGATACAGCCCCCAGGGGCACAGGCCAAAGCGTTCCTTCACTGGCTTGTCCTTGAAGGCGGGCAGCACGTCCGCGTCGTACACCGCCCACTGCGGGCCCAGGCCGCCCAGGGCCATGGGCTGGCCGTCGATGTGGGTGGCGACGATCATGCGGTAGGCCTGCACGTCGGCCATGCTGATGGTCACGTTGTAGCCGTCCACCGCGCGCAGCACCAGCTGCACGGGGCTGCCAGCGGCCACACCGGCAGCGGCCAGCACGGTGGTGAGCAGGGGGCCTTTGAGCGTGTGGGGCTTGCTGTCGTATTCCAGCGTTGGCTTGATGGTGACGGCGGGCATGCGCTGCAGGGCGGCGGCGTCCAGCGCGTGGGCTTTGTCGAACTGGATCCCGTGTTTGCCCATCATCTGGTCGATGGTGGCATCGAGCGCGC
>NZ_JBKBXG010000154.1:0-6401 GCF_046314175.1 Acidovorax sp.
GGGTGCGGATGAATCCCTGCACCAGGCGGCTTTCGAGCCCGCGCTGCAGCCAGCCGCCGCGCGACACGGCCGACAGGTCGGACAGCGTGGCGTTGATGCGGATGGGCTGCGACAGCAGCAGACCCTGCGATTTGCGGTCTTCGGTGACCAGGCCCACACCGGCGGCAATGGCCTGCAGCGGCGAGGCAAAGCCCCGTTGCCAGGTGCGGGGGGCGGTGGGCGCTGGAGTGGATGGTTTTGCTATGTTTTGTGTAGCTGCTTGCGCATGATCTACTAGCGCTTGCGGCTGTTTTTGCTCTGAATTCGGGTGCAGCGTCACGCTGCCACGGTCTGCCCGGTCGGCGCCAAACAGCAGGCGGACCAGCTCGGTGCGGCCCGATCCAACCAGCCCGGCAATGCCGAAGATCTCGCCCGCGCGCAGCTCCAGGCTCACGTCCTGCACGGCGGTGTCCCGGCCCAGGCCCTGGGCGCTCATCACCACGGGGCCGACAGGGCGGCGCGGGCGGTGGTCCAGGTCGCTCACCACGCGGCCCACCATGCGCTGCACCAAGTCGTCTTCGCTCATGCCCGCCATGGGGCGCACGTCCACCAAGCGGCCGTCGCGCAGCACGGCCACGCGGTCGGCAATGCGGCGCAGTTCTTCGAGCCGGTGCGACACGTAGATGATGGCCACGCCTTTGGCCGTGAGGTGGGCGATCTGCTCGAACAGGTAATTGGTCTCGCGCGGGGTGAGCATGGCCGTGGGCTCATCGAGCACCAGGATGCGCGTGTCGTCCTGCAGGTTGCGCGCAATCTCCACCATCTGCTGCTGGCCGATGCCCAGCTGCGTGACCGGGGTGGCGGGGTCGATGTTGTCGAGCCCGATCTTGGCCAGCTGCGCACGGGCGGCGGCGTGCAGCACATCGCGCTGTAGCCAGCCCAGCCGGTGCGGCAGGCGGCCCATCAACAAATTCTCAGCCACGGTGAGAGTGGGCACCAGGCCCAGCTCCTGCATCACCATGCGCACGCCGTGGCGCTCGGCATCGCGGCGCGACGTGGGGGCGTAGGTCTGCCCCGCCAGCTGCATGCCGCCGCGCGTGGGCTGCTCCAGCCCGCACAGGATCTTGGACAGCGTGCTTTTGCCCGCGCCGTTCTCCCCGGTCAGCGCCAGCACCTCGCCCGCAAACAGCTCCACGTTCACGCCATCGAGCACGGTGGCGGTGTAGTCCTTGCCTACGGCCCGGATGGCGAGCAGGGGCGTTGCTTGTGGGGCGGTGGAGGGACTGAGCATGGTGGTGTGATGGGGATTGACTGCAGAGCGGGCTTTATCTCTTGAGCGGTGAACAAAGCTCAGGGAAGCGGTCTGGCGAGGCGCCGTGTCGCGGGCAGTACTGGAAGTACGGCAACACACGGCAACAACGCCAGAAGAGTTTTGTTCGCCGCTCCGGCTTACTTGCTGCCCTTGGTGACCAGCACCACGTCTGTCTTCACCGCTGCAGGCAACTGCGCCTGGGGCGTCTTGGCCGCCAGCGCCTTCTGCGCCAGCTCAATCCCGAACACGGCCTGCTTGGCGGCGTACTGGTCGGCAGTGGCCAGCACGCGGCCGTCGGCCAGCATGGGCTTGATGGCGCCGATGTTGTCGTAGCCCACCACCTGCACCTTGCCGGTTTTGCCCGCAGCCTTTACGGCGGCCACGGCGCCCAGGGCCATGCTGTCGTTGCCGGCCAGCAGGGCGACGAGGTCGGGGTGCTCGCGCATCATGCCGGCGGCCACGGTGTTGCCTTTTTCGATTTCCCAGTTGCCAGACTGCACGCCCACCACGGTGATGTTGGCGGCCTTCATGGCGTCCTGGTAGCCCAGCGTGCGCTGCTGCGCATTGAAGGTGGTGGACACGCCTTCGATGATGCCGACCTTGTCGCCCGCTTTCAGCGTCTTGGCCAGGTGGTCGCCCACCAGCTTGGCGCCCACGCGGTTGTCCGGGCCCACAAACGGCACGGTGATGTTCTTTTCTTTCAGGGCATCGGCATCGAGCTGGTTGTCGATGTTGACCACGATGATGCCCTTGTCGATGGCGGACTTGACCACGGGCACCAGCGCCTTGGAGTCGGCCGGGGCCAGCACGATGGCGCTGACCTTCTGCGCCATGGCCTGTTCGATCATCTTGATCTGCGCAGCGGTGTCGGTCTCGTTCTTGATGCCGTTGGCCACCAACGTGTATTCCTTGGCGTGCGCCTTCTGGTGCGCCTTGGCGCCGTCTTCCATGGTGCGGAAGAACTCGTTGGCCAGCGACTTCATGATGAGCGCGATCTTGGGCTTGTCCTGCGCAAACGCGGGGCTGGCCAGCAGGCTGCCCACAACGGCGAGGGCGGCGGCGGTCTGAACGGAACGGCGGGTGAACTGCATGGTTGTCTCCTGTTGGAATGGTGGACGAGAAAGGCGGCCGCACAGCGGCGTGCAAGTGCGCGAAAACACGATCAAAAACCACGGATGCGCGCAGCCCGGTGCCTTGTCGCCAGCGGATCATATCGAAAGCAAACGTTTGCGCAAACGTTTGCTAATCAGTGAAAACCCGAAGTTCCAGGGTGTCGCTAGGCGTTGGTGATGGTTGCGGCAGCGGTCTCACTCCGATGACGAACAGGCCCTGCGCACAAGAAAAAGGGCGCCGAAGCGCCCTGGAGAAACACCCGGTGCCGCACTCGTCTGAGGTGCCGCCGCCCGGGGAAAAAGCTATGCCTTGCGCAGCTCCCTGCGCAAGATCTTGCCCACATTGCTCTTGGGCAGTTCGTCGCGGAACTCGATGTACTTGGGTCGCTTGTAGCCGGTGAGGTTGTCGTGGCAAAAGCGCACCACGTCGTCTTCGCTGAGGGCCGGGTCGCTCTTGATGACAAACACCTTGATCGCCTCGCCCTGCTTTTCGTCGGGTATGCCGATGGCCGCGCATTCCACCACGCCCGGGCACAGGCTGATGACCTGTTCCAGCTCGTTGGGGAACACGTTGAAGCCGCTCACCAGAATCATGTCCTTCTTGCGGTCGATGATGCGGGTGTAGCCAGCGGCGTCCATGATGCCGATGTCGCCCGTGCGCATGAAGCCGTCGGCCGTGAAGGCCTTGGCGTTTTCTTCGGGCTGGTTGTAGTAGCCGGTCATCACGTTGGGGCCGCGGATGCAGATCTCGCCAGAATCACCCTGGGGCACGCTGTTGCCTTCGTCGTCCTTGATGGCGATGTCGATGCCCGGCAGTGGCAGGCCGATGTTGCCGCTGAACGTGGTGCTGATCACCGGGTTGTTGGTGCCGATGGCGCAGGTCTCGCTCATGCCCCAGCCTTCGATCATGGTGCTGCCGGTCACCTTTTGCCACTGCTTGGCCGTGCCCTCGCTGGCCGCCATGCCGCCTGCCTGCGACACGCACAGGTGTGAGAAGTCCAGCGTCTTGAACTGCGGGTTTTGCAGCAGCGCGTTGAACAGCGTGTTCACCGCAGGCAGCATGTGGAACGGCCGCTTCTTCAGCTCGGCAATGAACTTGGGGATGTCGCGCGGGTTGGGGATCAGCGTCATGCTGGAGCCCTGGCGGATGGCCAGCAGGCATAGCGTGAGCGCAAAGATGTGATACAGCGGCAGCGCGGCAATGGAGTTGGCCTTGCTGATGTCGCCGACCTTGGACAACGCCGGGGTGAACCAGGCCTCGGCCTGCAGCGTGGCGGCGACGATGTTGCGGTGGGTGAGTACCGCACCCTTGGACAGACCCGTGGTGCCGCCCGTGTACTGCAAGAAGGCGATGGAGTCGAGCGTGGCCTGGCTGGGCGCCAGGGACTTGTGCTCGCCCAGCGACAGCGCCTTGTTGAACGTGACGACCTTGCGGCCGTTGGACAGCGGCAGGTCATAGGCGGGCACCATCTTGGCCAGGTGCCGCACAGCAAACGTGATCCACTGGCCGTACCAGAAGCCCAGCAGGTCGCCCATCGACGTCATCACCACCTGCTTGATGGCCGTGCGGTCAATGACATCGGCCAGCGTGTGCGCAAAGTTCTCCAGGATCACGATGGCCGTGGCGCCCGAGTCCTTGAGCTGGTGCTCCAGCTCGCGCGCGGTGTACAGCGGGTTCACGTTGACGCAGGTGTAGCCTGCTCGCAGCACGGCAGCCATGGTCACACCGAACTGCGGGATGTTGGGCAGCATGATGGCCACGCGCGCACCAGGTTCCAGCCCGATGCTTTGCAGATAGGCGCCTAAAGCTGCCGAGCGGCGTTCCAGCTCGCCATAGGTCATCCACTGGTCCATGCAGACCGAAAACGGACTCGATGCGTGTTTGCGGAACGACTCTTCCAGCAGGTGGGCCACAGAGCGGTATTGCTCGGGCTTCACGTCATGCGGGACGCCCGGGGGGTAGCTCTTGAGCCAGATCTTTTCCATGCGCTTTTTCCTTGTGCTCACTTAGAGGGGGTTCCCCGCCAACGCAGGGTGGGCACAGATTGTGGAATCCGGGGGCGCAATGGGCTATCGGGCTTGTCCTAGGGTTCGCGCAAGCTGGGTCTCGCAGGTGACAGTTTCGGCGTCAAACAGTTGATCCATCAACGCCCGCTCGCGCGCCTCGATGGTGGTCAAAAACTGCTCTACCCCGCCACGCTGGCGCGCCAGCTGGCCAAAGGTGTCAAACCCGGCCTCCAGAAACTTCTGCAACGCCCCCATGCCCGCCGCGTGGGCCGGTCCCCTCATCATGCGCAGCATCATCCGCAGGCCGGGCGTACGGGTCAGGCGTGCCAAGTCGGTGCCCATGGCCAGCACGCGCTGCAGCTGCTCTTGCCGCGCATAGCGCTGGCCCACGGTGCGCCAGGCGGCGGTGTAGCGGGCGGCGTCGCTGGCCGCGTCGGCATGCACCAGCCACGCGCGGCCCATGTCCTGGTCCAGCCCCTCGGTCTGGGCATGCAACACCGCCAGGGCCACCGCTGTGGTCACTGCGGGCTGGGGAAACATGGTCTGCAAGGTACCCGCGATGCGGCCAAACTGCAGGTCGCGGTCGGTGTAGTCGGTGTCGCTGTACAGCTCTTCCAGAAAGAACCGGGCCGCGGGGCCGAACGAGGGCGAGCCCATCAGGTCTGCGTAAGTGCCCCGAAAGCGCCGTGCCTGCAGGGTTTTGACCGTGCCCACTGCCGCGCCCAGTGCGGGGGCGCCCGTGCGGTGCAGCCGCAGCGCGGTCACGTCGGCAATGCTGTCGCGGATGGTCTGGGCGGCGTCCATGGGGCGGGGTCCTTTCTGCGCAGAGGCGGCGTTGGGGCTGGGCCCAGACCGCACAATGCGGCTGGTTAATTACAACATCTGCCCCACACCACCATGATCGCGCGCTGGCAACGAATCCTGCTCCTGTTCATCCTGCTGACCATGGCCGCCTGGCTGGTGTGGCAGTGGCCGCAGTCCCCCATGCGTGCGGTGCTGGGCGCGCTGCTGCCGCTGTGCCTGTATCTGATGGTGATGGCGGTGGAGTTTGTCCTCATGCACATCACCAACCGCGCAGACGCAGCGCCGCGTGCACGCTGGTTGCAGGTGCTGGCAGCCTGGTGGGCCGAGGTGTGGGTGGCGCTCATGGTCTTTTGCTGGCGCCAGCCGTTTCGCCACCAGTCACTGCCCGACTGGCTGCCCGCGCAGCCCACGGGTAAGCGTGGTGTGGTGCTGGTGCACGGTTTTATGTGCAACCGCGGTTTGTGGCTGCCGTGGTTTGCGCGCTTGCAGGGCGCTGGCCATGCGTATGTGGCGGTCAACCTGGAGCCGGTGATGGGTTCCATCGACGACTATGCCGACATCATTGAAGAGGCCGTGGCGCGGGTAACCGCTGCCACGGGTTTGGCGCCGGTGTTGCTGTGCCACAGCATGGGGGGCTTGGCCGTGCGGGCGTGGTTGCGGGCGCATCAGGCGGATGCGCGGGTGCATCGGGTGTTGACGCTGGGTACGCCGCACGGCGGCACATGGCTGGGGCGGTTCAGCCGCGCGGTGAATGGGCGGCAGATGAGTTTGGCGGGGGAGTGGGTGGGGGCGTTGCAGAAGGCGGAGCCTGCGGGGCGGGCTGCTTTGTTTACGTGCTGGTATTCGAACTGCGACAACATTGTTTTCCCAGCGAGCACTGCCAGTTTGCCGGGGGCGGACAACCGGTTTGTGGAGGGGGTGGCGCATGTGCAGATGGCGTTTGATGCGGGGGTGATGTCGGCTTGTCTGGAGGAGATTGGGTGTTGATTTTTTGGGTGTTTTTGGTCTCTAGCGCTTATCCATCAAGCGCTGGCAGCTATTGTTTTTATAGTCGCTGAGTTTCCCCTTTCGACCGTTCGGGCTGAGGTTCTATGGTTCCAGTCAAGCATTAACTGCGTTGCCAGAGACCAATGCGAGATCAAACCGTTTGTGGTTCTTGAACAGGCTGAAGGCCACACGCACCATTT
>NZ_JBKBXG010000155.1:0-6322 GCF_046314175.1 Acidovorax sp.
GGACAGTGAAACGACTTTGCGCCGATGATAGTGCGGGTTCCCGTGTGAAAGTAGGTCATCGTCAGGCTCTTACAGCCCAAATCGCCCTTCTGCTCAATCGAGTAGAGGGGCGTTTTGCTTTCGGGGTGCGCTGAAATGCGCATGATTGATCCTGGGGCGTCGCGGAGGGCAAGGGTGTTCGCCCCAATTCATGCCGACACTTTCTGGATGGGCCCACTGGTTTGATTGCACATGTGGGTCAGTGACGTGGTGTGTCCGGCATCCCGAAAAGACGATCTACACGCGAATACCTTTTGAAGAGTATCGGGATACTGAATGGGCTCAGACCGGTAGTCGCCGACCCTGTTCGAACACCAGCAGTTCCCCCTTGCCAAAGGCCGTCCACTGCTCGTTGGTGGTCAGTGGGCTGGTCACGATCACCGCCACCTCATCTTTTTCGTTCGTTTCCTTCGAAAAGTCCAGCAACACGTCTTCGTCGCTCAGTTGGGCGGATCCAAACGGGTGGCGCCTTTCGATGTAATAAAGATTGGTGGACGCGTGTGCCCACAGCGCCTGCCCGTTGGACAACAAAAAATTGAACGTGCCGTGGGGACTGATCCGGGACGCCAGCTCCTTCAGGGTCAATGTCAGTTCGGGGATGGGTGGAACCGTGGCGTGGGACTTCGCCAGCTCCTGCATGATCCAGCAGAACGCATGTTCGCTATCGGTATCGCCGACGGGGCGGAAGTGCGAGTGCAGGCGGGGGCGGAAATCCTTGAGGTCTCCGTTGTGGGCAAACACCCAGTAGCGCCCCCAGAGCTCCCGCACAAAGGGATGGCAGTTCTGCAAACTGACCACGCCCTGGGTCGCCTTGCGGATATGGGCGATGACGTTCTTGCTTTTGATGGGGTAGCGACGGATCAACTCGGCGACGGGGGAGTCCACCGCTGCTTGGTGGTCCACAAAATGCCGAAGGCCCTTGTCCTCAAAAAAAGCGATCCCCCAGCCATCGCCGTGGTGGTCGGTTTTACCGCCCCGCTGTGCAAACCCCGTGAAGCTGAAGGTCACATCGGTGGGGACATTGCAGTTCATGCCGAGCAGTTGGCACATGGCGGGAATTCCGTTTCTAGGGTGTCGTGTGGGGCGATAGATGATGCCTGAATCTGGACCGCCGCGGGAAGACGGTTCTGCAGTTCAGCGGGGCTTGGCCTCACGCAGCTGCCAGGCTGCCACCAAGGCCAGCAGACACAAAAGGGTCAGCATCAAAAAGGTCTCGCCAAAGGCTGCGATGCGGTCCAGATTGCTGCCACCAGGTGCCAGCGAAGCGCCATGGGCACCCAGCCGCCATTCGAGGACGATGCCACACAAGCTCACGCCCGCCGCACCCCCCAGCATGCGAAGGAACCCGATGGCGCTGGAGCCTTGGGAGATCAGCGACTTGTCCAGCGGCCGCATCGCCCCGAGGTTGAGGGAGGGCAGGATGAACCCTAGCCCGATGCGCCCCAGGATGGCAAATGCCACCAGCATCCACAGCGGCGAGCCGAGGCCCACACACACCATGAGCCCGAAGGACAGAGCTAGCAGGCCCAGGCCCGTGCTCACGAGGAAATGTGTGGGCTGGCGATCTGCCAGACGCCCCACGAAGGCGATGGTGGCTGCCAGCACCAACCCTGCAGGCAGCATGAGCGTGCCCACATGCGAGGCAGACAATTCCAGCCCCAGTTGCATGAACACCGGCAGCAAGTAGGTAGAGCCGAACAAGGCCGTGCCATAGATAAACGCCACCACGCTGCCCATGGCAAATTGTCGGTACTGGAACAGCCGCAGGTCCATCAGGGGTTTGCGTCCCCGGTGGATCAGCCGGCGCTGCCAGGCAATGAATGCGCTGACCGCGCAGGCTGCGCCCACCAGCAGCGCAATGGCCTCGACCATGGACCCACCATGCAGCGACACCAGCCCATTGAGCAGGCACAGCGTGCCCACCGTGCCCAGCAGCAGCCCGCGCCAGTCCAGTGGCTCGCCCTGGCGGTTGACCTCCACGCCGCCAGGTGCCGTGACGGGCACAAACTTGTAGGCCAGCCAGATCGAGGCCAGGCACAACGGCACAACCATGAAGAAGATGGAGCGCCAGCCAAACCAGTCCACCAGCAGGCCCCCGACGCTGGGTCCGATGGCAGGGGCCAGCACCACACCCATGCCAAAGATGCCACTGGCGCGGCCCTGTTCGTGCGGCTGAAAGGCGTAGAGGATAATGACTGCGGGAATGGGCTGGACGACACCGGCGGCCAGGCCTTCGGCGACCCGCGCGGCCAGCACCAGGCCGAAGTCTTGCGCCAGCCCGCCGCCCACGCCGCCCAGCAGCAACACCAACATGGCGCCCACATAGGTGGCGCGGTAGCCATAGCGCGACAGCAGCCAGGGCGTGGTGAGCATGGAGACCGTGGTGGCCACCATGAACCCCGAGGTGACCCACTGCGCGCGCTCCTGTCCCAGCGTGAAATAGTGGCTCATGTCCGGGATGGCCACATTCACGATGGTGGAGGACATGATCGATGCCATGGTCCCCACCATGACCGACAGCAAGAGCAGCCAGCGGTAGCGCTCGCCATAGCGCTCACGCAGCACCGACAGGGAGCCGGGAGCGGTGGTCATGGGCGAATCACCGTACGCAACGGGTGGAAAAGGCTAAAAGGGGCAGGGATTCAGCACGGCCAGGGGGCGTCGCCCCACGCAGGCGGACCATGCTTCAGGTCAGCTGCGCTCCAGCCACAGCTTGCCGCCAGTGGCCCAGTTTTCGCGCTTCACATCGGTGATCAGGATGTCCACCGACTCGGGCGAGCCGCCCAGCACCTCGACGCTCACACGGGTGATCTCTTCCACCAGCTTGCGCTTTTGCTCGACCGTGCGGCCTTCCATCATTTCAACGTGGTACGTAGGCATATCAGACTCCTTCAGGGCGTATCGCCGCAAAAAGCGGAAATCATATCGGCGCAGGCCCTGGCGGGTCGGCAAAGGGTTGCTGGGCGTCGGCAGAGATGGCGCCGCAGGACGGGCAGATGCACACCTGGCCACGCTGGGCTTCGGGCACGGCCGCCAGGGCGGCGGGCGCGATGCGCTGCGCCATGCACCAGCAGCTTTCTGGCGGGCGGCCGGCTGCGATGGCGCACTGGTTGGGCCCGCCGCACAGTGGGCAGCAGGAGGGGCTGGAGAGAGGCGGGGTGGACATGGTGCCGGGCCGGTGGCGGCGTGGGGCAACCAGTGTACGGCGATGTGCAAAGGGTGGTGAGGCGCCAGCCACCAACCTGCCAGGGCCCGGCCGTGCGCGCGATGCGAGGTTGTGTGGAGTGCGGCGCGCTGTGATGACCCAGCGGACCAAAAAACCAATAAAAATAGCTGCCAGCGCCTGTTGGTATTGCGCTGGCAGCTATCAAATATGTAGTGATATGGTGTGACGCCCTGCTGGGCGCTCACCACAGGGCCATCGGGCGTTGGATCAAGCCGCCTGCGCGGCCTTCAGCTTCAGGCGCCATGCGTGCAGCAGCGGCTCGGTGTAGCCACTGGGCTGCTCCATGCCCTTGAAGACCAGGTCGCAAGCCGCCTTGTAGGCCATGCTGGTGTCGAAGTGGCCGGCCATGGGCTGGTACAGCGGGTCGCCAGCGTTCTGGCCGTCCACCACGGCCGCCATGCGCTCGAACGTGGCGCGCACCTGCGCCTCGGTCACCACGCCATGGTGCAGCCAGTTGGCAAGATGCTGGCTGCTGATGCGCAGCGTGGCGCGGTCTTCCATCAGGCCCACGTTGTGGATGTCGGGCACCTTGGAGCAGCCCACGCCCTGATCCACCCAGCGAACCACGTAGCCCAGGATGCCCTGTGCGTTGTTGTCCAGCTCCTGCTGCTTTTCAGCGTCTGTCCAGTTCGGGTTGGCGCTGACGGGCACGGTGAGCAGGCCGGTCAGCAGGTTGTCGCGCTCGGCGTTCACGTCGGTCTTTTCCAGCTCGATCTGAATGTCGCTCACCTTCACCTGGTGGTAGTGCAGCGCGTGCAGCGTGGCGCCCGTGGGGCTGGGCACCCAGGCGGTGTTGGCACCGGCCTTGGGGTGGGCGATCTTCTGCTTGAGCATCTCGGCCATCAGGTCGGGCATGGCCCACATGCCCTTGCCGATCTGCGCCTTGCCGCGCAGGCCACATGACAGGCCCACGAGCACGTTGTTCTTCTCGTACGACTGGATCCAGGCGCTGGTCTTCATGTCGCCCTTACGCACCATGGGGCCGGCGTGCATGGCGGTGTGCATCTCGTCGCCGGTGCGGTCCAGGAAGCCGGTGTTGATGAACGCCACGCGACTCGATGCAGCGGCAATGCAGGCCTTGAGGTTGACCGACGTGCGGCGCTCTTCGTCCATGATGCCCAGCTTGACGGTGCTGTCGGGCAGGCCCAGCAGCTTCTCGACACGGCCGAACAGTTCAGCGGCAAAGCCCACTTCGGCAGGGCCGTGCATCTTGGGCTTGACGATGTAGACGCTGCCCTTGCGGGAGTTGCGGATGCCGTTCGCTCCACGGCCCTGCAGGTCGTGCAATGCGATGGTCGTTGTGACCACTGCGTCCATGATGCCTTCGGGGATCTCGCGCTGCGTGCCCTGCGCGTCGGTCCACAGGATGGCCGGGTTGGTCATCAGGTGGCCCACATTGCGCAGGAACATCAGCGAGCGGCCGTGCAGGCGGACTTCGCCGCCAGCGGGTGCCGTGTAAACGCGGTCAGGGTTCAGCCCGCGCGTAAAGGTCTTGCCGCCCTTGGCGACCTGTTCGGTCAGCGTGGCCTGGATGATGCCCAGCCAGTTGCTGTAGCCCAGCACCTTGTCCTCGGCATCCACGGCGGCCACGGAGTCTTCCAGGTCCAGGATGGTGGAGAGAGCTGCTTCCAGCACCAGGTCGCTCACGCCCGCTGCGTCCGATTGGCCGATGGGCGTGCTGCGGTCGATCTGGATGTCCAGGTGCAGGCCGTTGTGCTGCAGCAGTACAGATGAAGGTGCGGCTGCGTTGCCCTGGTAACCCTTGAACTGCGATACGTCCTTGAGGCCCGTGGTGCTGCCATTGGCGAGCGCCACCACCAGCTGGCCGCCTTCGACGCGGTAGCCGGTCGAATCCTTGTGCGAACCGCTGGCCAGCGGCGCCGTGTCATCCAGCACCTGGCGCGCAAACGCAATCACCTTGGCTCCGCGCACGGGGTTGTAGCCCTTGCCCTTTTCGGCGCCACCTTCTTCGCTGATGGCATCGGTGCCATAGAGCGCGTCATACAGGCTGCCCCAGCGCGCGTTGGCGGCGTTGAGTGCATAACGTGCGTTCAGGATGGGCACCACCAGCTGCGGGCCGGCCTGGGTGGCCAACTCGTCGTCCACGTTGGCGGTGGTCGCCTTCACGTCGGCGGGCTGGGGCACCAGGTAGCCGATCTTTTCGAGGAAGCTGCGGTAGGCCACCATGTCCTTGATGGGGCCGGGGTTGGCCTTGTGCCAGGTGTCCAGCTCGGTCTGCAGGCGGTCGCGCTCGGCCAGCAGGGCGATGTTGCGCGGAGCCAGGTCGGACACGATGGCGTCAAAGCCCTTCCAGAAGGCGACGGCATCGACACCCGTGCCGGGCAGCACCTTGTCTTCGACAAAGCGGTACAGGGAGGTGGCCACTTGCAGGCCGTGGATTGCGGTGCGGTCGGTCATGAGGGTGCCTAAAGAGTTGAGTTGTTGAAACGTGGATCAAAGAAATGTCGGACCTTGGCGAGAAGGCCATGGACAGACTGTATTGCAAATGTTTGCCCACATAAATACGCTGAAAAGCTCGAAACCAGTGACTTTTACGCAAAACTGGCGACAGTCCGTAGTTGCACGGAATGGCGCACCGGCCGGTTAAGCACTACGCTGCGCGAAGAGCCAGGGCGGCCCCGCAACCTATTGCGAGGCCGTGACCTGGCTCATAAAAATAACCCCACCGGGAGACAAATCCATGCAGGCACCCCTGGCCGCTGGCGCGCTGAATGCTGCCTACAAGAACAAGATCGTCAGCGCCGCCGATGCGGTGCAGCTCATCCACGACGGCGATACCGTGGCCACCGGCGGCTTTGTGGGTATCGGCTTTGCCGAGAGCATCGCCGTGGCGCTGGCCCAGCGCTGGGAGTCCACGCAAACCCCGCGCGACCTCACGCTGGTCTACGCCGCAGGGCAGGGCGATGGCAAGCAGCGTGGCCTCAACCACCTGGGCCACGCGGGTCTGCTCAAGCGCGTGATCGGTGGGCACTGGGGCCTGGTGCCGCGCATCCAGAAGCTGGCGGTGGACAACCAGATCGAGGCCTGGAACCTGCC
>NZ_JBKBXG010000156.1:0-6186 GCF_046314175.1 Acidovorax sp.
CTGAAACACCCATTGCATTGCTCCTTGGTTGAAATCAAAACCCACCGCATGGCTGCAGCGGCGTGGTCTGAAATTGCAACGGGCGTACCAGCCCCGCCTGCCACCAAGCACCAAAACGCATAAAACACGGGCTTTTTGAGAGGGAGCGCTACGGACTTTCCCTAGGCCAAAACACGGCTGGCACGGCGACTTTTTGCCACCAAATAGTTACCATTCATAAACAAATGGCACTACAAAGATTGATCAAATGATCACTTTTTGATCACTTTCTGATCCACTACCGGAGGCCCCCATGCCGAAGCGCCGCGTCTCTCTGGCCGACCTGCACCGCACCGCCGTGGGCCAAGGCCAGGCCTTGCTGGGCACCGTGCCTGCCGAAGCCCCCCGCGCCCTGGGCGGGTTTGACACCCATGGCATCAGCCAGCACACCCACCCCACGGTGGCCGACATAAGCGAATGCCTGTTCTTCTCCCCCGGCGACGGGCGTATCTGGCTGCAAGACCAGCGCATGATCCTGCTGCACTCCGAGGCCCTGGGCTCGCTGCGGCGCGAGCTGATCGACAGCATTGGCCTGGACAAGGCACGCGGCCTGCTGACCCGTGCGGGCTATGTGAGCGGTGCGCGCGACGCCCGCCTGGTGCGCCAGCAATGGCCCGATGCCGAGCCCACCGCCGCCGCCATGGCAGGCACGCGCCTGCACGCGCTGGAGGGCGTGGTGCAGGTGGAGGTGGTGCACGCCCGCTACAACGCCGAGCTGGGCGAATACGACGGCGAGTTCATTTGGCACAACTCCAGCGAAGACGACGAGCACATCGCCGCCTATGGCGTGGGCGGTTCGCCCGCGTGCTGGATGCAGGTGGGCTATGCCACGGGCTACGTCAGCACCTTGTTTGGCCGCATGATCGTATTCCGCGAGGTGGACTGCCGATCCTCCGGCGCCGCGCACTGCCGCGTGGTGGGCAAATCGGCCGAACTGTGGGACGACCCCGAGCAAGACCTGTTCTACCTGAACGCCCAGGACTTTGTGGGCACCCCGCCCGCTTCGCTGCCCACTTCCATGCCAGAAGGCGCGCGGACCAAGGCACGCACCACCTACCTGGGCGTACCGCCGGGCAAGGCGGCATCCGGCAATGCAGGCACCGCCGCCGACCCCACGGCAAGCGCCACCATGGTCGGCGCCTCATCTGCCTTCAACGCTGCCTGCCACATGCTGCAGCGCGTGGCACCCACCGCCGCCACGGTGCTTTTCACCGGCGAATCGGGCGTGGGCAAGGAGATGTTTGCCAGCATGCTCCACCGCATCAGCCCGCGCAGCAGCCAGCCCTTTGTGGCCATCAACTGCGCGGCCATCCCCGAGACGCTGGTGGAGAGCGAACTCTTCGGCGTGGAGCGCGGTGCCTACACCGGCGCAGGCACAGCGCGCCCCGGCCGTTTTGAGCGTGCACACGGCGGCACCCTCTTCCTCGACGAAATCGGCACGCTCAGCCTGGTGGCCCAGGGCAAGCTGCTGCGCGCCCTGCAAGAAGGCGAGGTAGAGCGCGTGGGCGGCACCCGCACCGTGCGCGTGGACGTGCGCCTGGTGGCCGCCACCAACGTGGACCTGCGCCAGGCCGTGCGCGAAGGCACGTTCCGCGAGGATTTGTTCTACCGCCTCAACGTCTTCCCCATCCACCTGCCCCCACTGCGCGACCGGCGCGACGACATCCCCTTGCTGATGAGCCACTTCTTGGCCCACTACCAGCGCAAACACCAGCGGCAGGTGCCCGGCTTTAGCCAGGCGGCCGTGAAGGCGATGTTTCACTACCCCTTCCCCGGCAACATCCGCGAGTTGCAGAACCTGATTGAACGCGCGGTGATCTTGGCGACGGATGGCGAACCGATTGAACCGCACCACCTGTTTGCGGGCGGTGAGCAAAGTGGCGGCGGGGTGATGTCGCTGCACTTGCAGGGGAACAGCGGGGGAACGCTGCATGCGCAGGGGGTGAGGGGTGCGGGGGCTGCTCCGATGCAGGTTCCGCAAGCCGCTGCGCCAGCGAGTGCGCGGGCTGGTGTGGCGCTACCGCCAGCCGCTGCGCCGGTGGTGGCACCGCTGCACCAGGCGGAAGAGCAAATGCTGCGGCAGGCGTTGCAAAGCGCGGGGGGGAATGTGGCGCTGGCTGGGCGGTTGCTGGGGATTAGCCGGGCGACGATGGCTTATCGGGTTAAGAAGTTTGGGATTGGGTGGCGATGACGCGAAGTCGGGCTGCACAAGTGCGACTGCGAAAACCCATCTTCAACGGTCCAAAAAGGTCGCATCTGCCTTCAGAACAACTAGCGGTACAACTGCTCGACTTGAACGATGGGTCGACCCGTCGAATGGCGTGTTGAGAGAACTAACCAACCATTGCAGCCTCGTCATGAACGAATACACCAAATATCTCTCCGTGAAATCTGCGCTCGAAGATCTTTTTGGAAGTGGTGCGTGGTACGCACTGAAAGAATCCAATCACCTCGGAACTTGGCGTAAATATGCAGACCGGACATTAAAAGCGGTTGAGCTATCCGTAAGAGACTCCGTAGAGATCTATGACGACGAATGGATGCAGGAGGTGTCTCGATGTTTACAAAACGGCAAAGAGGATGTGGATCTGGCAGATTCGATAGATGAGATCGTTGGGGTACTGGCTGGAACCATGATCGAGATGTCCTTCATTCAACTTGGCCACATGCCCAGACGAAAAGGCACTCCGGGCCCCTATCCCTTGAGAAAAGGGGAGTGGAAGATGAACGGCTTTCGCTCAGTCGCCTATCTTCAAACCAGAGAGCAGAAAGAGGACCGCTTCTTGTCGTTGCAACGTAAAGAAGTCGGCTTTGATCGACAGCTCGACCTCATGGCCGAGTACCGCAGCAGCAAGTCCAAACTCCCATACTCTGAATGGTGTGCCAAGAAATCTGAAGGAACGGAGTAATACGCCTTCTCGTACTTGCAGCAATCTCTCCACGCTGCGGTAGTCATGTCTGACGAAGCCAGCATTGGAGTTCTGGCCAAAATGCCTGCTAGCGCTTGATAGATCGGCGTATGCGGTATCAAAATCATAGCAAACCACGCCGCATTCACGATAGCAGCCGGTCATCGGTGTAAACGTAGAAACTGCCCACTCTTCTCACTGGCAACCCTTCCCGCATCTGCAGCTTGTTCCAGCGGCACCGGCAGTCGGGCGACCAATCTCGGCACCGTTGACCAGGGTTGCAAAAGTTGAACTGACGGTACCTGGGTGCCGCACACTCTCAAATTATGCGAAACATATACAATTCAAATACGTTTCGCTTAAAGGCAGCACCCCATGGGCATAGTAAAAATTTCCGACCAGATGCACGAAAACCTGCGTCTGGCCAGCACGGCGCTGAGCCGTTCCATCAACTCCCAGGCCGAGCACTGGATGCGCGTCGGCATGCTGGCCGAGATGTACCCCGACCTGGACCACCGCGAGATTTGCCAGATGCTGGTGCGGGCCGAGCTGGCAGGTGGGCTGGATGTGGCGCTGGCTGCGCGGGGTGAGCTGGACAGCAAGCCTGCTACCTCTGCTACAGACGTCGCTCCCACCGTGCGCGCCAGAAAGCAGCCGCACTGATGGCCCGCGCTGACCGTGGGGTGCCGATCCGCTCGGCCGAAGAACTGGTGATGGCGCGGCGGGCCGCACAACTAGCGGCCGAGGTGCTGGCGATGATCGAGCCGCATGTGGTGCCGGGCGTGACCACCGACGCGTTGGACCGCCTGTGCCACGACCACATCGTGAACGTGCAGGGCGCGCGGCCTGCCAATGTGGGCTACCTGGGCTACCCCAAGACGGTGCTGACCTCGGTGAACCATGTCGTGTGCCACGGCATCCCCTCGCCCCAGCAGATGCTGAAGAAGGGTGACATCGTGAACATTGATGTGGCGGTGGAAAAAGACGGCTGGTATGGCGACACCAGCCGCATGTTCTGCGTGGGCGCGCCCAGCGTGCTGGCCCAGCGGCTGGTGCGCACCACGTACGAGGCGCTGTGCGCAGGCATCCGCACGGTGAAGCCGGGGGCCACGCTGGGCGATGTGGGCCACGCCATTGCCACGGTGGCGCAGCGCGAGAACTTCAGCGTGGTGCGCGAGTACTGCGGTCACGGCATTGGCACGGTGTACCACGATGAGCCCCAGGTGCTGCACTATGGGCGGCGCGGCCAGGGGCTGCGGCTGGAGGCGGGCATGGTCTTCACCATCGAGCCCATGCTGAACGCAGGCCAGCGAGAAACCAAGGAGCTGGCCGATGGCTGGACGGTGGTGACCAAGGACCGCTCGCTCTCGGCCCAGTGGGAGCACATGGTGGCGGTGACAGACAGCGGCTTTGAGGTGCTGACAGCATGGCCGGGAGGCACGGGCAGCTACCCTGCGATTTAGGGATGGCCTGCACGAGGAGATTGCCGCATCAGCCGGGTGGCAGCTCCAGACGGGCCCAAGCGGCCATCACATCGGGCTGCTTCTTGATCCAGTCGGCAGACATCATGTTGGCGCCCCAGTGGTGGATGCGCGCCACGCCCTCCCCCATGTTCCACAGGTGCCGCAACTGCACGAAGAGCGGCAAGGCGGCGAGGTCGGCATCGGTGATATGGCCGCCGCCTGCGCGGTAGCCGGCCAGGTACTGCTGCCAGCGCTTGAGCAAGGCGTCGTCGGGCTCCATGGGGGCCTTGCGCGGCAGGTTCGACCACAGCCACACACACAGGTCATAGGTCAGGAACCCTGGCCCGGCGTCGTCAAAGTCAAAGAAGGCGGCGCGCTGCACACCATCGGCATCGGTGGTCACATGGTTGTTGAAGCCATGCGTGTCGCCGTGGCACATCACGCGGGTCAAGGTGCCCTCAACTTCCGCCAGCTCGCTCAGAAGGCGCTCAATCAGTTGCCGGTAGGCATCGAGCACGGCAGGGTCCAGCTCGGGATGGGCGGCAAGGTAGTCCAGCGTGCGGCCTGCAAGGTGGTGGCCGTCCAGCACATAGCGGCTTGCGGGGCCTGTGTAGCTTTGCGCGGCGCTGTGAATCTGGGCCAGCGTGGCGCCGGTCAGGTGCAGTTCTTCGGGCGTATCGGGCACGGCACCGTCGCAGTGGCGAAACAGGACCAGCGCACGCGGCCCCTCGGGGAACGGCAGGGTAATGCTGGCAGCACCATTCGCAGCCAAGACCGGCGTGGCCACGCCCACACCTTGCGCGTTCAGGTGGGCCAGCAGCGCAACCTCAAAATCCACATTGAACGCGCCACGCGGCCGGATGGCACAAAGCCGCGCCACATAGCGGCTGCCATCCGTGGCCCGCACGGCGTAGTTGTCGTTGAGGTTGCGGCGGATCAGGTAGCACTGCTGCACTGGCAGGCCATAGTGCCGCGCCACCCAATCACTCACGGAAGAGGCTGCGGCTGTAGTGTGGGAGACGAACAGGTTGAGGTCACGGGAGGTGGGTGAAAGCATGCGGCATTCTCCATGGATGCAGCATGAAACACCCGTGCGACCTGGTTCGATGCGGTTGCGTCAAGAATTTTTTGCTGAACCACCCAGGCTGGTGCAAGCGGGAAAACAGCCACATCACGAGAAATTGCTTGAAAGGGCTGCTACCGCCCGCTGGTATTGCACCATCGGTATCAAAACAATAGCAATCCACGTCGCCATCACCACGGCAGCTTGTCGCCGCTGTAGGCGTAAAAGCTCCCCGTTTCCTCCGCCGGCAACCCATCCAGCACCCGCAGCATGTCGCCCGCCGCATCGGCTGCCGGGCGGCCAATCTCCGCGCCATTGAACGGGGCCGACAAGACCGAGTTGACGGTGCCCGGGTGCAGCGCCACCAGCACCGCCTGCGGGTGGGTGCGCGCCACTTCGATGGACGCCGTCTTGACCAGCATGTTGAGCGCGGCCTTGCTGGCACGGTAGCTGTACCAACCGCCCAGGCGGTTGTCACCAATGCTGCCCACCTTGGCCGAGAGCACAGCCAGCACGCCGCGCCCCTGCTTGGGCAGCAGCGGTGCAAAGTGGGCCAGCACCAGCGCGGGGCCAAAGGTGTTGGTGCGGAAGGTGGCTTCCATCTGCGCGTAGTTCAACTGGCTCAGGCGCTTTTCTGGCATGCCGTGGGGGCCGTGCAGCAGGCCAGCGGCGTGAATGATGCAGTGCCACGGGCCCTGGGCCCTGAGTTGCT
>NZ_JBKBXG010000157.1:0-6042 GCF_046314175.1 Acidovorax sp.
TCTTGTCCACCACATCGGCGCCACCGACCACTTTGCCGAACACGGCGTAACCCCAGCCCTGGGCTGACGGTGCGGTGTGGTTCAGAAAGCCGTTGTCGGCCACGTTGATGAAGAACTGCGCGGTGGCCGAGTGCGGGTCGCTGGTGCGGGCCATGGCCACGGTGTAGTTGGCGTTCTTCAGGCCGTTGTTGGCTTCGTTCTCGATGGGCGCGTCGGACGACTTTTGCGTCATGCCGGGCTCAAAGCCGCCGCCTTGCACCATGAACCCGGGGATCACACGGTGAAAGATGGTGTTGTTGTAGTGGCCCTTGTTCACGTAGGCCAGAAAGTTCTCGACCGACTTGGGCGCCTTGGCGGCGTCGAGTTCGAGGGTGATGACACCGTAGTCGGTGATATGCAGTTCGACTTGGGGGTTGCTCATGGCAATGGTTCTTTCAGATAAGAGACTTCAATATCACTTCACCAGCGTGGCGGAAGTGATGGTGACGGGGGTGTTGGGCACGTTCTGGTGGCCGCCCTTGTTGCCAACGGCCACGGCCTTGATCTTGTCAACCACGGCGGTGCCTTCAACGACCTTGCCGAACACGGCATAACCGTGGCCGTCAGGCTGCGGGGCGTTGAGCATGGCGTTGTCCTTCACGTTGATGAAGAACTGCGAGGTGGCCGAGTTGGGGTTGCTCGTGCGGGCCATCGCGATGGTGTAGGTGTCGTTCTTGAGGCCGTTGCTGGCTTCCAGCGCGATCGGTGGCTTGGTGGCCTTTTGCTGCATGTCGGCCGTAAAGCCGCCGCCCTGGATCATGAACCCGTCCATCACACGGTGGAACACGGTGCCGTCATAGTGCTTGTCGTTGACGTAGGCCAGAAAGTTCTCGACCGTCTTGGGGGCCTTGGCGGGGTCCAGCTGCACCACGATGTCGCCCATCGAGGTGGTCAGTTTGACCTTGGGGGCAGTCTGTGCGTGCACATTTGCTACTGAAAACATAGCTGTTAGCGCAATACTGGCAAGCGCCAGAGTCGAATTTCTTCTGGAAATCATCCAATCACTCCTTCGAAAAATATCTGCCAAGTTTGGCCACGTCGCGTCCAGTATTGGCGTTTGACGGGGCCCGTTCGGGCGCCTTCGGCGACTTCGCCGAACGTTACCACCATGGTGTCGGCCGAGTCGGTCCACCGCAGGTAAGACTTGTCTTTAAGGTGGAGTTCCCGGCCCTTCAGGGCCCGCGTCTCGGCCTGCAGAACCGGGGCCCATTCGGCCAGCGGCTTTTTGCGGTGGCTTTGAAAGTTGGGCGCATAAAAGTCGAGCAGGCGTTTCATGTCGCCCTCGGTCTTGGCGCTGCGCCAGGCGTTGAGCACCGCATCAAACGCCTTGCGGTCTGCCTGGATGCTGTGCGGCGCCACCCACTGCAGTTGCCGCGCAATCACTACCGGGGTGGAGCGTGGCTCCACCGTGCGCAGGATGCGTTCGAGGTCGGGGTTGGCCAGCACCAGGCAGCCATCGGTGGCCAGCGGGGCGCGCGCAAACTGGTCGGGCGGTGTTCCATGCAGCCAGATGCCGCTGCCGGTCTTGCCCCGACTCAGGTCCAGCGGGTTGGGGTAGTTGATGGGCAGCGCGCCCACGCCGTAAAAATCCTTGAGCGTGGCGGGGTCCAGGCGACTGGTGATGAAGTACACCCCCAATGGCGTGCGCTGATCGCCTTCCACCATTTTTTCGATGCCCAGCTTGCCGACGGACGCGTAGTAGTCGGCCACCAGTTGCAGGCCCTTGGGGGTGTTCTCGAAAAGATACAGCCGCGAGCGGGACGCATCAATCGCAATCGCGTGGCGCGAGCGGGAAGACAGCTCCAGGAACTGTGCGGGAATGGTGTTGGCCGGAGGGCGGCTGCGCTGCGCGTCTACACGCTGGCGCGATTCGTTGCGCAGCTCTTCGAGCGTAGTGGCGGCCTGGATGCTGCGCGCGGAATCGGGTTCGGGCAGGTCGCCCAAGTCACCCGGATGGCGGATGGAGCGGGTGCGGGCCGTGAGCAGGTCGCCCACGGCCAGCTGCGCGAGCTGAAAGTTGGGGTAGTCGCGCGCCAGGCTTTCGGCCGCATGCAGGGCTTCGCGTCCGCGGCCTTCTGCGATGAGTTTGTAGACCGCCAACAGGCGGGTTTCTGCTTGGCCATCACGCAGGTCTGACGTGGCGGACGTGGCGACGGCGGGCGCCGTTTGCAGGGGGCGACGCGGCTTGTTGTTTTGCGCCGGCGCGGGCGCCGCCTGCATGAGCGCAGCCAGCACCAGCGTGCCCGCCACTGCCCGGCGTGCGGACAGGTACGCAGATGCTGGGTTGCGTCGCATCGGTTTCGTCACGCGGCTTCAGCGGAGCAAAAAAAACGCCCGCGCTTTATGCGCAGGCGCGGTGGAGGGAGTCATGATCAGCCGCCGGTCGATTCGCGGACGATGGTCCAGCGACCATTGTTGTTGACCAGGTCCAGCGTCTTGCGGCTGGCCACATTCAGTGCGTCGGCGCTGTAAGCCTGGCGAAAGCGGGCCGAAGCCTTGTCGCCGTTGACGGAAACCGTCAGATCCGAGAGTTGCACGCTGATCTTGGACTTGCCCACGATGCGTGATTCGCGCTCCTTTTCCCATGCGCTGCGCGATTGGCGGCCTGGTGGGGAGAAAGACTTGTCGTACGCCGCCAGATAGGCTTTCATGTCCTTGGCAGACCATGCTGCCGCCCAGGCCTGAACAGCAGATGTCACTGCCTGAATGGAGGCGTCGCTGGCAGCTGCAGGGGCGGGTGCGGGTGCGGGTGCGGGGGCCGGAGTGGCAGCCACGGCAGGTGCAGGGGCCGCTGCAGGTGTCGGGGTCGGAGCCGGAGTTGGGGCTGGCGCAGGCGTTGCCGGAGCGGCTGCAGGCGCCGGGGCGGGGCGTTGGGTTGCAACGATGGCCGGTGCTGGGGCTGCTGCCGCAGGGCGCCCAGCCTTGCCAGTAGCGTCTGCCGAGAACAGTTCGCGGATCAGTGCCAGCTTGGGCTTTACCGAATTGGCATTGGTGGCATCCAGTTGCAGGGCCTTGTTGTAGGCCTGGCTAGCCAGCTTGGCATAGATGTCGCCCAGGTTTTCGTGAGCAGTGGCATAGCTGGGGTTGGTGCGGATCGCCATCTCCAGCGCAGTGCGGGCCTTGTCCAGCTGGTTCTGGTTGGCATACAGCACGGCCAGGTTGTTGTAGGGCTCGGGCAGCTCTGGGTATTCTTCCGTCAGCTTGTTGAAGGTGGTGATGGCGTCACCTTGCTTGCCGCTGTCAGCCTGCGCCACGCCACGCAAAAAGCGCAGTTGCGGGTCCTTGGGATTGGCGGCCAGGCGCTGGTCGGCTTTGGTCAGCGCTTCGGCGGCCTTGCCTGCTTTGAGCAACTGGGTGATGTCGGCATAGTCATCGGCGTGAACCACGCCAGTGCCCAGCAGTGCGGTCAGTGCCAGCAGGCGCAAAAGTCGTGGGATGGTGCTTCGGACTTGCTTCATGGGGGTTCAGGAGTGTTGGGCAGCGTCTCGCAGGGCGGGAGCTTATACTTCGCCGAATTGTAGCTGAGGGGGTTGTCATGACGGTGCGCTGTTGCCGCTGCTGATTTTGCTGGACGCCCCTCGCCGGGCCAGCCCCTGACTGGGGCCACCTCCCGCAGCTGCCGGGTGAAACCTCTCACCCACCCATCCCTTCTCCCGTTACTGAAATCCCATGAGTTTGCGCATCTACAACACGCTGTCGCGTGCATTGGAGGAGTTTTCCCCGCTCGAACCTGGCCATGTGCGCATGTATGTGTGCGGCATGACCATTTATGACCTGTGCCACATCGGCCACGCCCGCATGATGATGGCGTTTGACGTTGTGCAGCGCTGGCTCAAAAGCAGCGGCTACCGCGTCACCTATGTGCGCAACATCACGGACATTGACGACAAGATCATCAAGCGCGCACTGGAGCGCGGCATCACCATCCGTGCACTCACGGACGAGATGATCGCCGCGATGCACCATGACATCGGCCTCTTGGGCATAGAGCCGCCTTCTGCCGAGCCCCGTGCGACTGAATATGTACCCCAGATGCTCTCGCTGATCGGCCAGCTCGAAGGCAAGGGCCTGGCCTACCGCGCCAGCAACGGCGATGTGAACTACTCGGTGCGCAAATTTGACGGGTACGGCAAACTCTCTGGCAAGTCGCTGGATGAGCTGCGTGCAGGCGAGCGCGTGGCGGTGCTCGACGGCAAGGAAGACCCGCTCGACTTCGTGCTGTGGAAGTCCGCCAAGGCAGAGGAGCCTCCTGAAGCCAAATGGGACAGCGAATTTGGCGCGGGCCGCCCCGGCTGGCACATCGAATGCTCGGCCATGAGCTGCGCCACTCTAGGTGAAACCTTTGACATCCACGGCGGCGGAGCAGACCTGCAGTTCCCCCACCACGAGAACGAAATCGCCCAGAGTGAAGGCGCCACGGGCAAACCGCTGGCCAAGTTCTGGGTGCACAACGGTTTTGTGCGTGTGGACAACGAGAAGATGTCCAAGAGCCTGGGCAACTTCTTCACCATCCGCGATGTGCTCCAGCGGTACGACGCCGAGACGGTGCGCTTTTTCATCGTGCGGGCCCACTACCGCAGTGCGCTTAATTACAGCGATGCGCACCTGGACGACGCGCGCCAGGCTCTGAAGCGCCTGTACACCGCCCTGAGCTTGGTGGCACCTGCCGAAGTAGCGGCCATCAACTGGGCCGACTCCTACGCCGCGCGCTTCAAGGCGGCCATGGACGAGGACTTTGGCACGCCCGAGGCGGTGGCGGTGTTGTTTGACCTGGCCGGTGAAGTCAACAAGACAGGTTCTGCCGAGATGGCGGGCCTGCTGAAGGCCCTCGGTGGCTGCGTTGGCATTTTGCAAGGTGACCCCAAAGCCTTTCTGCAAGCGGGTGCCAGTGGCGTGGATGAGGCCGACATTCAGGCGCAGATCGCTGCCCGCGCTGCCGCCAAGGCCGCAAAGAACTTCGCCGAGGCCGACCGCATTCGCAATGCCTTGCTGGCGCAGGGCATCGTGTTGAAAGACTCTGCGACAGGCACCACATGGGAAGCGGCGCAGTGATTTCTGTCTATTTGATGAAAAACGCCTCTTGGGCAGACAGGACGACCGGTGGCAGCTACTAAAAAGATAGCTTTGGATGCGTCGGTTGGGGTGGAGGGCGTGGATGGGGTGCGTGCACCGGCTACACCCCCTTACTGGACCGAGGCCTGCAAGCACCTGGTGAAGAAGGATCGGGTGATGAAGCGCCTGATCCCCCAGTTCGGCGACGCGGCCCTGCAGGTTCGGGGTGATGCGTTCACCACGCTGGCGCGTTCCATCGTGGGCCAGCAAATTTCGGTCAAGTCCGCGCAGACGGTGTGGGAGCGCTTTGTTGCGCTGCCCCGCAGCATGAAGCCTGCCAACGTGCTCAAGCTCAAGATCGACGACATGCGGGCAGCAGGCCTGTCGGCGCGCAAGGTCGACTACCTGGTGGACTTGGCTATTCATTTTGATGAGGGCAAGCTGCACGTGAAGGACTGGGCGGCGATGGACGACGAAGCCATCATTGCCGAGTTGGTCGCCATACGGGGCATCGGCCGCTGGACGGCAGAGATGTTCCTCATCTTTTATCTGATGCGTCCCAACGTTTTGCCCCTGGATGACCCTGGTCTGATCGCTGGAATCAGTCACAACTATTTCTCTGGCGACCCGGTAAGCCGCAGTGACGCACGTGAAGTGGCAGACGCCTGGAAGCCATGGTGCAGTGTGGCGACTTGGTATATTTGGCGATCGCTCGACCCCTTGCCGGTGGCGGACTGAACGGCTGACACAGCCTGAGTCGCTTTATAAAACTCGTTAACCGTCGGTTACAGTGCGTGCCATTCGTGGCAGCCACAACCGGCGCGATCCCTTAGGAGAAAAACGTTGGCGAAAAAGACCTTTCTGGATTTCGAGCAGCCCATCGCCGAACTCGAATCCAAAATTGAAGAACTGCGCTACGTGCAGACCGAGAGTGCCGTCGATATCTCGGAA
>NZ_JBKBXG010000158.1:0-5995 GCF_046314175.1 Acidovorax sp.
GGACGCATTTATCGGGCCAATTGCCCTTATCCGCAACGCCTAAAATCTCACCATCCCATGAGCTGTACTCATACCATCTAAGTCACACCCATGCGCCGCCTGTGCCCCACCATCTCGGAACTGAACGCCTTCCACTCCGCTGCCAAGCACCAGGCCTTCACCATGGCCGCGCGCGAGCTGTGCGTCACGCAAAGCGCCATCAGCCGCCATATCGCCGCTCTGGAGGACTACCTGGGCCAAAAGCTCTTCATCCGCAAGGCGACGGGGCTGGAGCTGACCGAGGCGGGCGCCACCTACCTCAACGCCACCCGCCCCGCCATGGCCGCGCTGGAGTCGGCCACAGCACAGCTCATGTCGTACGGGGGCGATGGCGGCTCGCTCAACCTGTCCGTGCCGCCCACGTTTGCGGCGCAGTGGCTGTTCCCGCGCCTGGGGCACTTCAAGCGCACGCTGCCGCAGGTATCGCTGAACTTTGTGCGCTACCAGCACGCGCACGACTTTGCGACGCCGCACGAGTTCGACGCCGCCATCCAGTACGGCTACGGCAACTGGCCCAGCGCCAATGCGCGCTACCTGATTGGCAAGGAAACCAGCATCGTCTGCAGCCCCCAACTGCGCGACGCCCTGCCCTTGCACACCCCGCAAGACCTGATGCGCGCCACGCTGCTGCAACACATCGAAGTACCCCTGGCCTGGCAAGACTGGATGGAGGCCAACGGCCTGGACACCAGCGCCAGCCGCTTCGGGCCGGGCTTCAACCTCTACTCGCTCATCATCCGCGCGGCAGTCTCAGGCTTTGGCGTGGGCATCGTGCCCACCTGCCTGGTGGAGGACGAACTGCAGGCGGGCACGCTGGTCGAGCCGCTGAAAGACCGCTTTGACAGCCCCCTGGGCTACTACCTGTGCGCGCCCACGGCCCGCACCAACTTGTCGGTGTACCGGCTGGTGGCCGGGTGGCTGGAGCATTGCTGCAACCATGCAGAAGGGGCGGCTGCGCCTGCGGCTGCAGAGGCAGGGTCGGGCTGTATCTTTTGCGCGCCGCAGCAAGGCGTGGGTGGTGCCAACGTCGTCGCCACTGTTGCAGCCACAGCGGGTTGATGCCGCCAACGCGATGGTGGACCGGATTGCACGGGTAAGCAACTGCGTTACCAGCTCATACGTCGGGCATACAGCCTGAAGTTTTCGGCGAAGAGTTGAAGAAAGCGTCGGCTTCCCTTGGCGTAGCCTGCCTTCAAAAGCTCAGCAATCCGAGACTCATCCTCAAGCTCTTGAAGCAGCGTTCGTGCCCCGGCGCCGTGCCAGCCGGGTCGGCCAACTGGCATCCAGGCAAGCACATCATTGCGCGCTGCTGATGCCTCGATCGCTTTCTCCAACTGCGCCTCATCGTTCTCATGGAACGCAGCAAGCGATCCCGTCAACTCGAAACGCTCGAATAGCAGTTCGAAATTTGCATCTGCGCCTGCGCCTGCGAAGCTCTTGCGCCAATGCGTCATCACTTCCAGAAGATGATCGCTCAGCGGGGTCTTGCGACGATCCATACCTTCGAGCTGTTGCCAGAGTTGTTGTTCGCCGCCTGCCCACGACCAGAGGAAAAGTGTCGAGACAATCCGCTGCGGTTCGCGATGTTCCGTGGCTAGCGCTGACGAAAACAGCTTGAGCAGCGCGTCCCATCGCGCAGCTTTGGTCAGCGCGATCCCATAGGCTGTGAAGATCAGAACGGCGGGATAGGCGCGGAGATTCAGCCAGGCAGTTTGACCGTTACCGATCTTGCCAGCGTGGTGGTACAGGCTGCGAAGCACGTCCAACACCACGTCAAAGTCCTTGCCGTCGCCCCATCGCCCGAGAACGCCCGCCATGCGAGCCAGCGGCTCGGTTATGGACTCATACAACTGGACTCTTGCACGGAAGCTCTCTGGGCTCCACTGTTCCTGCGCGGAAAATGTATCTCCGTCCAATTGGTCGAGTAGCCGATCTGTTTCCTGTGCGAAAAGCTCATCCAACTGAATGCGATGCTCAGGCTTGGCTAGATAGCGTTTAGCGCTGCTAACCAGCAGTTCTACGCTTAGAGGGTTCTGACGCTGGCTTTTCTCAAGGGTCTCCACTCGCTGCTGAAGAGTTTGGAAGAACTCATCGGCACCAGTGATTGGAATGGCCCTTGCGGCCCTGTGCGTTGCCAACTCTTGCGCGCCCGGTCCCAGCGTTCCGCGCGCCGCCCAATAGACCGGATAGCGCCGATTGGGGGCGCGAAGGAAGGCTGCACGCAGAGCATGATCCCACTCGCCCGACCAGCCGCAGATTATGAGGCCATGCTCATCAAAGATGCGATCCAGCAGCCGGTTGTAGCCTTCGGGATAGGTGCTCAGTTCCTGATCGGTGTTCAGGATACGTGCGTCCTTGTAGTCGCCGTGCAGCTTGAGCACATAACAGCGACTGTGAGTCAAAGGTTCAGCACCCGCGAGCGCATCCGCAGAGGCCACGACCGTCGGCTCGATCCCCTGTTCCCGCAGGGCGTTCTCCATGAGCCGGTCGAAATTGGTGGTGACGATGACCCGCACATACCCAGCCCGAACCAACTGCGCAATGGCGTGGTGTGCTTTGGTTGACGTCTTCCGACCTTCCTCTCGATCCTGCTCATCTGGCTCGATGTAGCGATGCAGGATCGCCCTACGCTCATCGGGTGAGCTGGCGATCTCCTCCAGCAACACGGAATAGTTCGGATCTTGGCCTGTCTGCTCGCGATACCACTCAGCCCAGTCGGGTTGCGCAGGGACACCTTGAGCTTCAGCCACGCGGCGCACGAGGTCCAGAGTGATCTCCCAACCAGTGGGAATTTCAGCTGAGCGAGATAGGCCCGAACCCAGCAGCACAGCAAAGACGCCTCTGTTCTCGTAAGCGGAAAACGCAAGTTGGGTAATAGGATCGTTCTTAAGCAATGCCATTGATCTTCAGTCTCCGTCAAGATGTCACCAAGTCGGCTAGACGCACACTGGCGGCAAGGCCGATGCTGCGAGTTGGCTTGTGGCCTCACAAGTCACCGCAACCACACCACCGAAGAGCGCACCAGCGAAGAGCGCACCAGCGATAAAACCATGCACTCGCCGCATTCGATCTTTTCCGTATGGGAGCGTTCGAGCGGGAATGCAAAGGCGCCCGTGAGACAAGCCTTCGCTCGTCACATAAACAACCCCTTGTACTGATCCCGCAGCAAATTCTTCTGCACCTTCCCCATCGTATTGCGCGGCAGCTCCGGCAGCACAAAGCACTTCTTGGGAATCTTGAAGTTGGCCAGCTGCGACTTGAGCTGGGCCACGATGGCATCGGCATCCAGCTTGGCACCGGGCTTGGCAATCACCACAGCTACGCCCACTTCGCCAAAGTCGGGGTGGGGCACGCCGACCAGGGCGCTTTCGGCAACGCCGGGCATTTCGTTGATGTAGCCCTCGATCTCTGCGGGGTAGACGTTGTAGCCGCCGCTGATGATCAGGTCTTTGCTGCGGCCCACGATGTGGACGTAGCCGCGTTCATCGATCTTGCCCACGTCGCCGGTCTTGAAGTAGCCGTCTTTGGTGAACTCGTCCGCCGTCTTCTCGGGCATCCGCCAGTAGCCCTTGAACACGTTGGGGCCCTTGACCTGGATGCCGCCGATCTCGCCCACGGGCAGGTCTTTGCCGTCGTCGCCCTGCACGCGCAGGCTGACGCCCGGCAGGGGGAAGCCCACGGTGCCGCCACGGCGCTCATCCTGGCCTTGGTAGCGCTTGTCAGCGGCGTAGGGGTTGCTGGTGAGCATGATGGTTTCGCTCATGCCGTAGCGTTCCAGAATGGTGTGGCCGGTGCGTTGCTGCCATTCCTTGAAGGTTTCGATCAGCAGGGGTGCAGAGCCTGCGATGAACAGGCGCATGTTCTTCACGGCCTCTTTGGTCAGGCCGGGCTCTGCCAGCATGCGCACGTAGAGCGTGGGCACGCCCATGAACACGGTGGCGCGGGGCATGGCGGCGATGACGGCCTTCGGGTCGAACTTGGCCATCCAGATCATCTTGCTGCCGTTGATAAGCGCGCCGTGGATGGCGACGAACAGGCCGTGCACGTGGAAGATGGGCAGTGCGTGGATGAGCACGTCACCCTTCTTCCAGCCCCAGTAGTCCTTGAGCATGACTGCGTTGCTCAGCATGTTGCCGTGCGTAAGCATGGCGCCCTTGCTGCGGCCGGTGGTGCCACTGGTGTAGAGGATGGCGGCCAGGTCGTCGGCACTGCGTGCCACGGCCTGATGCTCATCGCTGTGGTGGGTGGCGCGCTCGAGCAGGCTGCCGGTGCGGTCGTCGCCCAGCGTGAACACATGCTGCGTGCCCAGCGTGAAGGCAATCTTGCTGACCCAGCCGAAGTTGCCGGGCGAGCACACCACCACCGCGGGCTCGGCGTTGCCGATGAAGTATTCGATCTCGGCGCTTTGGTAGGCGGTGTTGAGTGGCAGGAACACGTAGCCCGCGCGCAGCGTGGCCAGGTACAGGGCCATGGCTTCGACGGACTTTTCCACCTGCACGGCCACGCGGCTGCCTTGGGGCAGCTTGAGCGATGCGAGCAGGTTGGCGATGCGGGCGCTGGCGCGGTCCAGGTCGCGCCAGGTGTAGAACAGCGGGGTGCCGTCTGCCGCCATGGTCTCGACGGCGGTGCTGTCCAGGTCAGACGGGAAGGCTGCGCGCAGGGCGCTGAAGAGGTTGTTTTGGCTCATGGCAGTTGGACGGTTTTAAAGGTTTGGATCAACAAGGCGGGCGGGGCCCGTCAAAACAACGGCGCGCGTTTTTCTAGGAACGCGGTGATGCCTTCGCGGTGCTCGGCGCTGTCCGCGTAGGCATAGGGGTCAGGCGCCCCGTTTACTATATTTTTCATAGCTGCTTGCGCTTTACCATCAAGCGCCAGAGGCATTTTTAATGCCCGAAATGTCTGCTTGTTCATGCGGGCTGCCTGCGGCGCCAGTGCGGCGATGCGCAGTGCGCTTCCCTGGGCCTCGGTGGCCACCATGTCGTCGGCCACCACACGGCTCAGAAAGCCGCGTGCCAGCATGTCAGCGGCACTGAAGGTGGCGGCCTCCAACAGCATCTGCCGTGCGGTCACATCGCCCACGGCCCCGGCCACCAACTGCGCCTCGCGCGGGGCCATCGGGAAACCCAGCTTGGCAATCGGCGCGCCAAAACGCGCACCACTGCCCGCCACGCGGATGTCGCAGCAGCTGGCAATCTCCACCCCGGCACCCATGCAGGCGCCACGGATCTGCGCCACGATGGGCACGTCGCACTGGAGCATGGCGTTGAGCCCACCCCAGACGTCGTTCTCATGAAAGTCCCGCAAGGCAGCGACATCAAACCGAAAGCCGGGGTACTCCGAAATGTCACCGCCCGCACAGAAGGCATCGCCCTTCCCTGCAATGAGCACGCAGCGCACATCGCTGCGCTGCTGGATGTCTTCAAACACCGCACGCAGCTGCCGCCACATGCCACGCGACATGGCGTTCAGCCGCCCAGAGTGGCGCAGGGTGACGTGCGCCACTCCACGCTCACCCGATTCCATTAACACTTCACCCGACATATTCGTTGCCCATCACGATTGCAAAGTCCCCTGCCCGCAACAACTCGCGCAGCGCCATCGCCAGCGCCACCGTGGAACTGGCTCTGCCAGGCCACGGGTGGCGTCCCCCTTCAGGGGGAAGGCGCGAAGCGCGGAAGGTGTGTATGAATCCGGCGTGTCCGAGCGGACCGCACAAACGCGCTCCGTCTAGGCGCAAAGCGCAGCCATAGCGCGGCTATGGCGAGCATTTGCAACAACGACGGGGCGGGTTTTTGCGGGACGAGCGGGCATGGCGGGTTCATTCACACCTTCTGGGGGGGTTAATCAAGCTTTGCGCCAGAGGCCTTCACCACCGCCGCCCAGCGCTTGACCTCGCTGCTGACCATGCCCGCAAACTGCTGCTGGGTCATGCCGCCGTATTCGGCACCGTTGTTGG
>NZ_JBKBXG010000159.1:0-5962 GCF_046314175.1 Acidovorax sp.
AGCACCGAGAGGCTGGCCTCTAGCGCCTGTTGCAGCTCTTCAAGCTCGGCGTTGATGAAAATCCGAAGAGCTTGAAATGTGCGCGTTGCAGGGTTCTGGCCCGCTTCGCGGGTTTTGACCGTGCCAGCCACGAGATCGGCCAGTTCTGCGGTGGTTGCAAGAGCCCCCCGCTCTTCGCGCCGCGCAACAATCGCCTTTGCAATGGGGCCAGCAAACCGTTCTTCACCGTAGTCACGTATCACCTCCGCAATCTGACCGACTTCGGCCGTGGCCAACCAATCAGCCACGCTTTCGCCGCGCGTGGTGTCCATGCGCATGTCCAGCGGGCCGTCAAAACGGAAACTGAAACCCCGCTCGGGGCTGTCGATCTGGGGCGAGCTCACGCCCAGGTCCATCAGCACGCCCGCCGCACTGCCCGCAGGCAGATCGGCGAGGTGTCGAAATCCTTCGTGCCGAATGGAAAAACGCGCATCGGTGATGCGCGTTGCTTCGGCGATGGCTTCAGGGTCTTTGTCAAAGGCCACAAGCTGGCCTTGTGGCCCCAGCCGGAGCAGGATCAGGCGTGAATGCCCGCCACGCCCAAAGGTCGCATCGACCCAAGTGCCAGCAGGCTGTGGGCCTGCACCGCCCAGGAGAGAGTCCACAGCCTCATTGAGCAGGACAGTGGTGTGTTGCAAAGGGGATGTCACGGGGGCCTTAAAAGGAGAAGTCCTTGAAGACATCCGGCATGTCGCCCTGCATGGCCTTGGCTTCCTGCTCGTCGTAGGTGGCCTTGTCCCAGAGTTCGAAATGGTTGCCCATGCCCAGGAGCATGGTGTCTTTGGAGATACCGGCCGCTTCGCGCAGCTCGGGAGAAACCAGCACGCGGCCGGTGGCGTCCATGTCCACGTCCATGGCGTTGCCCAGAAAGATGCGCTTCCACCACTGGGCGGACATGGGCAACTGGGCAATGCGCTCGCGGAACTTCTCCCACTCGGGGCGGGGAAACACCATGAGGCAGCCGTGCGGGTGCTTGGTAATGGTGAGTTGGCCCGATGCCGTGGCCGCGAGGACGTCACGATGCCGGGTCGGCACAGACAGCCGACCCTTCGCATCGAGACTGAGCGACGAGGCACCTTGAAACACGGACAGATTCCCAACTCGGTTTTTTGATCCTCCCGGGCCCGTGCAATGGGCTTGGAAGGCACTTTTCACCACTTAATTGCACTTTTTTGCACTGTAGCAGGAAAAGCACGCCGAGCAAGGGGTGCCCAACAAACTTTTGTAATGAAATCAACAACTTAGGCGTGACTCTGCAGCCTGCAAAGAAACAAAAGTCGTTGAAAAATAAGAACTTACAGAAGCCTATGAAAGTGACCTCTCAAGGCCCCATCGAGTGTCACAGGATGTAGCGCGACAAATCTTCGTCCTTGCTCAGTGCCTGAAGGCGCTCGTCCACATACGCGGCGTCGATGGTGATCGTCTGGCCCGACAGGCGTGTAGCGGTAAAACTCACCTCGTCCAGCAGGCGCTCCATCACCGTCGACAGCCGGCGCGCGCCGATGTTTTCGGTGCGCTCGTTCACCTCAAACGCAATATGCGCCAACCGTGTGATGCCTTCGGGCGCAAATTCGAGTGTGACCCCTTCGGTGGCCAGCAGGGCCTGGTACTGCTTGACCAGGGACGCATGGGTCTGCGTGAGGATGGCCTCGAAATCCTTGACCGACAGCGACTCCAGCTCGACCCGGATGGGGAAGCGCCCCTGCAGCTCCGGGATCAGGTCGCTGGGCTTGGACAGGTGGAACGCCCCGGACGCGATGAACAGGATGTGGTCCGTCTTGATCATTCCGTATTTGGTGGTCACCGTGGTGCCCTCCACCAGCGGCAGCAGGTCGCGCTGTACACCTTGGCGAGACACATCGGCCCCACTGGTTTCCTGGCGGGCGGCCACCTTGTCGATCTCGTCGATGAAGACGATCCCGTTCTGCTCGGCGTTGGCAATGGCGCGGGTCTTGATCTCTTCCTCGTTGACGAGCTTACCCGCCTCTTCGTCGGTGATGAGCTTCAGGGCTTCAGCGATCTTTAGCTTGCGGGTTTTGCGTTTGTCCTGCCCCATCTGGCTGAACATGCCACGCAGTTGCTCGGCCATCTCCTCCATGCCCTGCGGGCCCATGATTTCGAGTTGCGGACGGCCTTCGGCGACGTCGATCTCGATGTCCTTGTCGTCCAGCAAGCCTTCGCGCAGCTTCTTGCGGAACACCTGCCGTGCGGTGTTGTCGGCCACGGGTTCGGTGCCCGCAGCGGCGCGGGCCGTTGGCACCAGTACATCCAGAATGCGCTCTTCGGCCGCGTCTTCAGCGCGGGTACGCACCTTCTTCATCTCCGACTCGCGCGTCTGCTTGACAGCCATTTCGGCCAGGTCGCGGATGATGGAATCCACATCCTTGCCCACATAGCCCACCTCGGTGAACTTGGTGGCTTCGACCTTGATGAAGGGCGCATCGGCCAACTTGGCCAGGCGGCGGGCGATTTCGGTTTTGCCGACCCCCGTGGGGCCGATCATGAGGATGTTCTTGGGCGTGATCTCCTGGCGCAGGCTGCCTTCAACCTGCTGGCGGCGCCAGCGGTTGCGCAGCGCGATGGCCACAGCGCGCTTGGCACTGGCCTGGCCCACGATGTGGTGGTCCAGTTCGGAGACGATTTCCTGGGGGGTCATGGACGACATGGCGAAAATTCCAGTCAAATTGGGCTCTAGCGCTTATCCATCAAGCGCTAGCAGCTATCAAAAACATATCAAAACGATCTACCAAACCATATGCCACCCGACCTACAGGGTCTCGATGGTGTGGTTCATGTTGGTGTAGATGCACAGCTCACCTGCAATCTCCAGCGACTTCTTGACGACGTCCTGCGCAGACAGGTCAGTGTGGTTGAGCAGCGCCTTGGCGGCCGAGTGCGCATAGGCACCGCCTGACCCAATGGCCACAATGCCTTGCTCGGGCTCCAGCACATCGCCGTTGCCTGTGATGATGAGTGAAGCTTCGAGATCAGCCACGGCCAGCATGGCTTCGAGGCGGCGCAGCACGCGATCGGTGCGCCAGTCCTTTGTCAGCTCAATGGCCGCCCGCACCAGGTGGCCCTGGTGCTTGTCCAGCTTGGCTTCAAAGCGCTCGAACAGGGTGAATGCGTCGGCCGTGGCGCCCGCAAAACCCGCCAGCACCTTGCCGTGGTGCAGCTTGCGCACCTTGCGCGCGGTGCCCTTGACGACGATGTTGCCCAGGGTGACTTGGCCGTCTCCGCCAATGGCCACTTGCACGCCCTGCGGCGTCTGGCGGCGCACGCTCAGGATGGTGGTGCCGTGAAACACCGGATGGTTGTCTTGTGATGAATCCATAGCTGCGGCAGATGAGGCCGCAGGCACCACTTTCAAGCCAATGCAGCGCCACATGCAACAAGCAAATCCACCGAAGGCACCCATGAAACGGGGGCGGACCACGCCAAGGACCGGCGCAAGGGCTGCCATGCCGTTGATGCGGCGCCTCACCTGCGCGCGCTGAGGGCACGAGCTGCGAAGCGACTCAACCGGGTGTCAATTCTTCCGGGGCGCCACCCAGGCGTGTTCGTTGATGCCGATCACGTTGAAGAAGATCGCCACCAGCCGCTGCAGGTTGTGGAACTGGATGACGTGACCCTGGCTTTGCTGCTCTGCCGCCCAGTTGAGCACCGAGCCCGCTGCTGCAAAATCCACGCGAATGAGCTTGTCGCACGCGATGGTGAGCGGCACGCCGGGACGCATCAGCGCCTGGAAAGGCTCTAGCAGCGGTGTAGCGTCGCCATCGATATGGCCGCTGAGCTGGGCCGCAGGGTCCGTGTCCAGCGGGGCCGGTGCAGACACATCACCCAGGTCCGAAGGGCCGAAATCGCTGTCGGCCGCCAGCGGAGCCGCGCCCGAGGTGGCGCCTTCGTTGTCCGAATAGCCGCAGCGCGGCGACACCCACGACGGGGGCGACACCTCATAGGTCACGCAGTAGTCCAGCGCCACCAGCTCAAACTCGTCCGCCTTGCCCATCAAGCGAAGCGCTGCCATGCGCAGGCGCCACCATTCGGGGCTGGTGGACCGGTCTCCCGACTGCGCCTTGGCGTCCAGCAAGGCATTGAGCTTTTCGACCCCCGAAAACACCAGCTGGCCATCACGGTCCGCCCACAGGGTGAACTGGTCAGCCATCAGCGGCACAGCGGCCTCATCAATGGAGGTAAGGCGCGCCCAGGACAACGTCCAGGGCGAAGCCGCGCGAGTCAGTGAAGCCTGCAGAGCCGCCACAGAAGACACGGCCACCGTGGGCGGTGCGTTCCAGCTGAAATCCTTGCGCACGGCACCCGCTGGGGCACTTGCCCCAGCTGCGGACGTCACATCCACCGCCATGCCCAGTTGCTCCGGCATCGAGAACCACAGCGGCGAAGAACGGCTGTATTGCGCCGCAAAGTCGATGGCCAGGGTGTCAAACCGGTCGTGTTGCCCGGTCGCGCGGTACAGGTCGAACAGCGTCATCCAGATTTCGAGCTGCTGCTCGGGCGGATCCTGCTGGTGCTGGGCCAAAACGTCCAGCAGGCCAGACTCTGCACCTGCGTGGTCACCATTGGCAAACCGGATGGCGGCTTCTTCTAGGTCGGGTTCGTGCACGAATTCCTCCGGTTCGAATGCGGGCGCGGGAGTTGTTGCTGCTAGTGCCGCAGGGATGAAGGATGCTTCGTTCGGGCCGCTACCGCTCATGGACGCATCGGTGCCGCCAAACCGGCCAACAGCCATGCTGTCATCTGCAAACAGCGGCTGAACAGCGGGCTTGTTCTCCAGTGGCGCGGGCAAGCTGCCAGGTGCTGTGGGTGCGTAGGCCCGGGCGTGGGCTGACTCGGTGCCTTCTCGGCTGGATTCGGGCATCACCCCGGGCTGGGTGGGGGCATCAGCGCCCTGCTTGCTCTTCCACCACTGCTGAGACATCTGCGCCTCGATCTCGTCGATCTTCTTGAGCGTGACGGCGCGCTCGTCGGGCGATGCCATGCTGCTCTGAAAGAACGAGGGCCGGCCCGCAGCGTCTTCCACACGCTGGCCCTGCAGCACCTCTCGCTGGCGCAGTTTGCGCAGCTGATCGAACTCACGGCGCCGCACAAAGTCGTTGCGGCGCTTGCGCTCGATCATCTCCTTGAGCATCTGCTTGCTGTACTGGCTATCCCGGTCGTTCTGGATAGAGTCCAGTTCAGTCCAGTTCACCGTCGGGTTCTTCACGAACCGAACCACCTTCGATAGCAGGCCGCCGGGGGTGGTTTCTTCCTTGCTCATGGCTCGGGGTGAGAGTGGTGCGCGGTGCGATCAGGCCGGGTGGCCCAATCAATCACCAAACATCTTCTGCTTGAGTTCGCGGCGTTGCTGGGCTTCCAGCGACAAAGTGGCCGTGGGGCGTGCAATGAGGCGGCCCACACCAATGGGTTCGCCGGTTTCGTCGCAGTACCCGTAGTCACCAGAGTCGATGCGGGCGATGGATTGCTCGATCTTCTTGAGCAGCTTGCGCTCGCGGTCGCGGGTGCGCAGCTCCAGGGCGTGCTCTTCTTCGATGGTGGCGCGGTCGGCAGGGTCGGGCACCACCACGGTGTCTTCACGCAGGTGCTCCGTCGTCTCGCCAGCGCTGTTGTGGATTTCCTGCTTGAGGTGAACGAGCTTCAAGCGGAAAAACGCCATCTGCTTATCGTTCATGTACTCGCTGTCAGGCATGGACGTGACTTCAGCGTCGGTCAACTCTGCGGCGGACTTGGTTTTCCAGTTGTTCGCCAGCTTGGGGTCTTTTATCGCAGCCGTAAATGTCGGGTGCGCTTGCGCAGTCGTGGGCATGGTGTGTAGATAACTGGCTTTGGCAGCGGTCGAGGCCACTGCCTGGGCCATGGATGGTACGGTCAATTGGGCCAGTCGGGAAGAAGGCCGGGTTGTGCGCAC
>NZ_JBKBXG010000160.1:0-5847 GCF_046314175.1 Acidovorax sp.
TGCGCAGCAACGGCACCTGGGCCTGGCCGCCCATGCTGTTCGACAACCAGCCCGCCAAGGTCAAGGACTTCATCGACGTGATGCTGGAAACCGGCACGCTGCCCGAGTTCGAATGCTTCGATGTGGGCATCGTGCGCTGCGTGGAGATGTATGTGCAGACCGGCATGTATACCGAGCGCCTGCCCGAATACAACTTTGTGATGGGCGTCGAATCCGGCATGCCTGCCGACCCCGACCTGCTGCCCATCTTGCTCAAGCTAAAAATCAAGGGCGCCCCCTGGCAAGCCACCGTCATTGGCCGTAGCGAGATCTGGCCCGTGCACCAGCGCGTGGCCGAGCTGGGCGGGCATCTGCGCACGGGGCTGGAAGATACGTTCTATCTGCCGGATGGGACGAAGGCAGATTCGAACGGGCCGCTGGTTGAGAAACTGGCGGAGTACGCGCGGAATGCGGGGCGGGAGGTGGCTTCGCCGCAGGAGGCGCGGGGGATGTTGGGACTTCAGGATGTTGGGTTGACGCTATCGTCGTAGTGACTGGTTGTCATCTACGTGCACGCATTTGAGCTTGTTGAGACGCTGTGCACTTAGTGTCAGTTGCCGTCGTCGGAAATAGTCAAATTCAGGCTTGTTATGCTAATAACAGGAATCATTTTTCCTCTAGCCCCAGCCTCCTCGGATGGTATCCTCCCGCGGAATCGCGCGTTCTACCCCCAGATGCTGAGGCTAGGCTTTGAGATGGACGTGCTGTGAATTCGCATAACCTCGCTTCGTCTTTGAATTCTTCGAGCAAGCTGAGTTTTGCGTGAAATTCCTCCGAAATCCGAATGGAAAAACATTCATGCTCAAGTCTGCAACATTTCAAAGCTTGACTACAGTCCCAAATGGCAAGTGGTCTTTTGCTGATGGACTGAACGTCATCATCGGAGAAAACGGACTTGGTAAGTCACATGTTCTAAAAGCCCTTTATTCCATGCTCAAAGTGCAGTCTGGTCGCTCTGAGGAGTTGACGAAGACGAGCTTGGAGAAGGCATATGCAGAGAAGCTTTCTCGGGTGATGAGGCCAGAATCCCTAGGGCGATTGGTTAAGCGTAAGCAAGGGCGAGATCGGTGCGAGATCCGACTGAGCATGAAGCAGGGAGGGCTCAACAGCGCGATTGGATTTGCTACGAACGCGAAGTCCCAGGTTGATGTGCTTCAAGTGCCGGAAAGTGCTCTTACTCAGTCGCCCGTTTATCTTCCGACCCGAGAATTGGTGACGTTGTGCCCGTGGTTCTTGAATCTTTATGACAACTATCACTTGGAGTTTGAAGAGACATGGCGTGACACGGTTTCTCTGCTTGGGGCTCCATCTGTAAAAGGGCCTCGGGAAAATCGTGCTGCTCAGCTTCTGAAACCTTTAGAGGAAGAACTGGGGGGCAAGGTGGAAATGGATGCCTCCAGCGGGCGCTTCTATCTTCGAGTCACCGGAGAAGGGCGCATGGAAATGCCGTTGGTCGCAGAAGGGTTACGAAAATTTGCAATGTTGGCGCGCCTCATAAATACAGGCGTGCTGCTAGGCAAGGGGTATTTGTTTTGGGATGAGCCCGAAACCAACCTCAATCCCAAGCTAATCAAAACGCTAGCACGATGTATTGTTGAATTGTCGGCTCAGGGAATTCAGGTTTTCATTGCGACGCACAGTTTATTTTTGCTGCGCGAGTTTGAAATTTTGCTGGGTAGAAGAGGCGAGGATGAGCCTGTGTCTGCTCGCTATTTTGGGCTTAGTGTTGAAAATGAAGTGATCACGTTGCGTCAGTCTGATGATGTAAATGGTGTCGGTCCAATCACATCACTTGAGGAGAGCTTGGCGCAATCCGATCGATATATGGAATTGTGAGGAAATGCATGCCGGTGGTTAAGCAAGTCGAGAGGCTGACGTTCACCTTTCCCGATGGATGGAAAGTAGATAAGTTTGATGATTGGAATTTCTATCGTGGGCACTTTTCCAAGCAGATGAATGGCATCAAAGCGGTTGACTTGTTAGCTTTGGATCCTGACGGAGTGGCTTACTTTATTGAGGTAAAAGACTACCGTCACCCAGATACAGTCAAGCCCACAGGTTTAGCGGACGCGATCGCCAATAAGGTCTTGATGAGTTTGGCGGCGTTGTTGCCTGCAAAGTTTCACGCGAATGACCCTGGTGAGCAGGCGCTAGCTTCTGATGTTCTTGGTTGCACAGGCTTCAAAGTGATCGCGCACCTGGAACAGCCACAAGCGCACCGGCCAGTGGTGGATCGCGCCGACATCAAGCAGAAGTTGCAGCAGCGCCTTGGCGCAGTTGATCGCCGAGTCAAGGTCACCAGTATGAGCAACATGGGTGGTGTTGCGTGGGCTGTTCAATGACAGTCATATTAGGCCCGGACGAGTCGAGAACAGCACATGCACCTCGCCTCATTGGTCAAACACCGGCCGGAATCGCGTAGTGACGTCCCGGGCTCTTGCGTCTAAAACAAATCTCGACCCGTACTTCGCCGCCAGTTCATCAGCGCGCTTGAAGAACGAGTCGATTCCAGTGCCGTAGACAAACTGCATCGCCCCCCCCGTCCAAGCCGGAAACCCGATCCCAAAAATCGACCCGATGTTCGCGTCATGCACGCTGGTCAACACGCCCTCGGCCAGGCAACGCGCAGTCTCGATAGCCTGGCGGTAGAGCAAACGATCCTGGATCTCCTGCACGCTCCATTCCACGCCGGGCTTTTCGAACAGAGGTTTCAGCTCTGGCCACAGGTGCTTCTTGGCGCCTGCGGGGTAGTCGTAAAAGCCGCCGCCACCCGCGCGGCCGGGGCGCTTCAGCTCCTTGACCATGCGCTCCACCAGCAGCTCGCCGGGCGTGGCGGTGTAGGTTTTGCCTTCGGCCGCGTAGTCGGCACGGGTCTGCTCCAGCACGTGCACGCTCAGGGTTAGCGCGGTTTCGTCCAGCACGGCCAGCGGGCCCACGGGCAGGCCGGCCTGCATGGCGGCGTTTTCAATGGCGGCGGCGGGGATGCCTTCGCCCAGCATGGCGGCGCCTTCCATCACAAAGGTGCCGAAGGTGCGGCTGGTGTAGAAGCCGCGTGAGTCATTGACCACGATGGGCACCTTGCCCAGGGCCTGCACGTAGTCGAACGCGCGGGCCACGGTTTCGTCATCTGTCTGTTTGCCGCGAATGATCTCCACCAGCTTCATCTTGTCCACGGGGCTGAAGAAGTGGATGCCGACAAACTTCTCGGGCCGGCTGCTGGCCGTGGCCAGGCCGCTGATGGGCAGGGTGGAGGTGTTGCTGGCAAAGAAGCCGCCGGGCGCAAGTTGCGGCTCGGCTTCTTGCGTGACCTTGGCCTTGAGGTCGCGGCTTTCAAAAACCGCTTCGATGATGAGGTCGCAGCCCGCCAGGTCGGCCGCGCTGGGGGTGGGCGTGATACGCGAGAGCAGTGCTTGTTGCGCCTCGGCCGTCATGCGGCCCTTGTCCACGCGGGCCTGCGTGAGTTTGGCGCTGTAGGCCTTGCCCGCCTCGGCCTTCTCCGCGCTCACGTCCTTGAGCACGGTGGCGATGCCCCGGCTGGCCTGGGCCCAGGCGATGCCTGCGCCCATCATGCCGGCGCCCAGGATGCCGACCTTTTGCGGCTTGTAGCGCGGCGCATTGCCGGGGCGTGACTTGCCGCTCTTGATAGCGTTCATGTCGAAGAAGAAGGTGTTGATCATGTTGCGCGCCACGGGGCCGGTCATCAGGCGGGCGAGGTAGCGGCTTTCGATGCGCAGGGCGGTGTCGTAGTCCACCATGGCGCCTTCGACCATGGCGGCCAGCGCGGCCTCGGGCGCGGGGTAGCGGCCGCGCGTGGTCTTCTTGAGCATGGCGGGCGCAACGGTGAGGGCGCCTGCAATCTTGGGGTTGGCGGGTGTGCCGCCGGGCATCTTGTAGTTCTTGTCGTCCCACGGCTGCACCGCGTGCGGGTGGGTGGCGATGTGGGCCAGGGCGGCGGGCAGCAGTTGTTCGCGCGTGGCCACCAGTTCGTGCACCAGTTGCAGCTCCAGCGCTTCGGCGGGGTTGAATAGCTTGCCTTCCAGGATGTAGGGCTGTGCGCCCATCAGGCCCAGCAGGCGCGTCATCTTGGTCACGCCGGTGGCGCCAGGCATCAGGCCCAGCGTCACCTCGGGCAGGCCGAACTGGATCTTGGGGTCGGCCACGGCGATGCGGTAGTGGGCGATCAGGGCCACCTCCCAGCCGCCGCCCAGCGCGGCGCCGTTGAGGCAGGCCACCACGGGGATGCCCAGCGTTTCGAGCGTGCGGAAGTGCTTCTTCATGCGCTCGATTTCGCCAAACGCGTTGGGTGCATCGGCGGGTGTGAGGCGCATGGTGGCCTTGAGGTCGGCGCCCGCAAAGAAGCTGGTCTTGGCCGACGCGAGCACGATGCCCTTGAGCGCGGCGCCCAGGCGTTCGCGGTCGCCCAGCACCTGGGCCGTGACCTCGCCCAGCTCTTGCTGCCACTGGCGGCACATGGTGTTGACGGGGGAGTTGGTTTCGTCAAACGTGATGACGGCGACCTGGCCTTCGGTGCCTTGGGCGGGGATGAGTTCGTAGCGGATGGTTTGCATGTTCTTGTCTCCTACCCAGTCCATCAAATGCGTTCAACAATCGTTGCGATGCCCATGCCGCCGCCCACGCACAGCGTGGCGAGCCCATAGCGCTGGCCCCGGCGGTGCAGCTCGTCAATCAGCGTGCCGAGGATCATGGCGCCCGTGGCGCCCAGCGGGTGACCCATGGCGATGGCGCCGCCGTTCACGTTGACCTTATCGTGCGGCACGCCCAGCTCGCGCATGAAGCGCATGGGCACTGCGGCAAACGCTTCGTTGACTTCAAACAAGTCGATCTGGTCGATGGTCATGCCCGCACGGTCCAGCGCCTTCTTGGCAGCGGGAACGGGGCCGGTGAGCATGATGGTGGGGTCGGCGCCGCTAAGCGCCGTGGCCACAATGCGCGCGCGGGGCGTGAGGCCGTGGGTCTTGGCGGCGGCCTCGTTGCCGATCAGCACGGCGGCGGCGCCATCCACAATGCCTGACGAGTTGCCCGCGTGGTGAACGTGGTGGATGCGCTCCACCTGCGGGTACCGCTGCAGCGCCACGGCGTCAAAGCCCATGCCGCCCAGTTGCTCGAACGAGGCCTTGAGCGCGCCCAGGCCTTCAAGGGTTGTCTTGGGCTTGATGAATTCGTCTTCCGCCAGGATGGTCTGGCCGATGAAGTCGCGCACGGGCACGACCGAATTCTTGAAATAGCCCGCTGCGCGCGCTGCGGTGGCGCGGCGCTGCGATTCGAGTGCGAAGGCGTCCACATCGGCGCGGGTGTAGCCGTCCAGCGTGGCGATCAGGTCGGCGCCGATGCCCTGGGGGACGAACAGCGTGGCGGAGTTGGTGGCGGGGTCTTGCGCCCAGGCGCCACCGTCGGAGCCGATGGGCACGCGGCTCATGCTCTCCACGCCGCCGGCCACTACCAGGTCCTCCCAGCCGCTGCGCACCTTCTGCGCGGCCAGGTTCACGGCTTCCAGGCCCGACGCGCAAAAGCGGTTGACCTGCACGCCCGCACAGCGAAAGTCCCACCCGGCCTTGAGGGCGGCCACCTTCGGCAGCACCGAGCCCTGTTCGCCCACGGGCGAGACGATGCCCATGACCACGTCGTCCACTGCCGCCGTGTCGAAGCGGTGGCGCGCTTGCAGCTCCGTCAGCAGGCCTGCCAGCAGGTCGATGGGCTTGACCTCGTGCAGGGTGCCGTCCTTCTTGCCCTTGCCGCGCGGGGTGCGCAGCGCATCGAATACATAGGCTTCGGTCATGAATGGTCTCC
>NZ_JBKBXG010000161.1:0-5659 GCF_046314175.1 Acidovorax sp.
TGGTGCTCTCCACCCAGCACCACCCCGACCAGAGCGAAACGCAAACCAAGATGAAGGCCTCGTTCACCGAAGCCATCATCGAAGAGATCATCAAGCCCGTGCTGCCCAAGGAATGGCTGCAAAACACGCGCTACCTGATCAACCCCACCGGCCGTTTCGTCATTGGCGGCCCGCAAGGCGACTGTGGCCTGACCGGCCGCAAGATCATCGTGGACACCTACGGCGGCGCCTGCCCCCACGGCGGTGGCGCCTTCAGCGGCAAGGACCCAACGAAGGTGGACCGCAGCGCCGCTTACGCTGCCCGCTATGTGGCCAAGAACATCGTGGCCGCGGGCCTGGCGCGCCAGTGCCAGATCCAGGTGGCCTACGCCATCGGCGTGGCCGAGCCCATGAACATCACGGTGTACACCGAAGGCACCGGCGTGGTGTCGGACGAGCGCCTTGCTGCACTCGTGCGTGAGCATTTCGACCTGCGCCCCAAGGGCATCATCCAGATGCTGGACCTGCTGCGTCCGATCTACGAAAAGACGGCAGCGTATGGCCACTTTGGGCGCGAAGAACCTGAGTTCACTTGGGAACGCACCGACAAAGCTGCAGTACTTCGTGCTGCAGCGGGGCTGTAAGCCAGCCGCGCGACCAGCGCCCGAAACTGTCTAGCTTCCAAAAAGGCCCACGGCTCGTCCAAAAATGGACGGCCCGTGGGCCTTTTGCATGGCATGGCTGCAACCTGCACCATCGGCGCCCTCCTACGAACGCTTACCAAACTTGCCGACGGTGCAATTTGCGCGCGCTGGGTATCGTTGCCTGCATCCGTCCCCAACGCAGCACCCTGCTGCCCCTCTACCGCAAGGAGCGCCCCATGCTGAAGTACGCCATTGTTTTTGCCCTTATCTCCCTGGTCGCTGGCGCCCTGGGCTTTACCGGCGTGGCCGCAGGTGCCGCCGGTATCGCCAAGGTGCTGTTCGTGCTGTTCCTGGTGTTGGCCGTGCTGTTTGTGATACTTGCTGCCATCGGCGTGGGTGCTGCGCGCAAGGTGTTGAAGTAACCGCTGCCCACAGCTTTTAAACGCCTTACACCCGACGAATACCAGCCCCCGGAGCCCCCATGACCGCCAACATTTTTGAAACCCTGCGCGAGAGCCATGAGCTGCAGCGCACGCTATACCGCCAGCTCGTCGAAACCAGTGGCGATACGCCTGAACGGCAAGAGCTTTTTGCTCAGCTCAAACAGGAACTCACAGCGCATGAACTCGCGGAAGAGCGGCACTTCTACATTCCGCTGATGGCGCACGACGCAGGCATTGATCTTTCGCGCCACGCCATTTCAGAGCATCACCAGCTCGATGAGCTGATTGAATCGCTCGAAGAAGCGGACCCCGCCAGCCCCACCTGGCTGCCGCTGGCCAAGAAGCTGGCTGACAAGGTGGAGCACCATTTGAAGGAAGAAGAACACCGCTTCTTCCAGATGGCGGGCAAGCTGCTGACCGAAAAGCAGAAGACGGCGCTGGCCGCCAGCTACCGCACGGCCTACGAAGATGTCAAGGCCGCCACGGCCTGACCTTTTCTACCTTTCCTATTGGCGATCAAGAGGACTAAACAGAGTCCTCGGCCTGCACTACGCAGTTGCGGCCGCGGGACTTGGCGACATACAGCGCCGTGTCGGCCCGCTTGATCAGGGCGTGGCTGTCTTCCTTGTGGTCCCAGGTGGCCACGCCAAAACTGGCGCTGACATGGCCCACCGCGTCGAACGGCACACTGGCGATACGGGCGCGCACGGCCTCGGCCATGGCCATGGCAGCGTCCACCGGGGTTTCCTTGAGCAGCAAGATGAACTCCTCGCCCCCAAACCGCGCGGCGCAGTCGGATGACCGCAGCAACTCGCGCACGCGCAGTGCGGTGGCCTTGAGCACCACGTCCCCGGAGTCATGCCCAAACGTGTCGTTAATGCGCTTGAAGAAGTCGATGTCCAGCATCACCACCGACAGGCTGCTCTTCTTGATGCGCGTCTCGGCCATCTCGGCCTCCAGCCTCTCAAAGAAACGGCGGCGGTTGACCAGGTCGGTCAAAAAGTCCTTGGTGGCCAGGTCTTCGAGCTTGCGGTTGAGCCGGGCCATGGGCTCGATCACCAGCGACGACAGCGACAGGTTGAGCACCACAAACAGCAGCACGAAGCTCGCCACCAACGCGCCCATCACGGTGTTGAACGTCAGGCGCGCTTTTTCGAGCGGAAAGTACATCGGCACCTTCACCACCTGAATGCCCACAGTTTCGTTCATGCCCCACCCAAAGCCGTTCTTGTCACCGTAGATCTTGATCATGGTGGGCGGCGCCACCTGCGGCGTGCTGTGGCAGGCCAGGCACTGCGACTGCTTGATGGTGATGGCACGCGCCACATACATCGTGCGGTGCATTCCGTCGCCCACTTCGCCGGTCACTTCCTTTTTCAAATCCGCCTTGCCGTCCCGAAAGTCGTTGATGACGCGCTCTTCCCATTCATTGGCGCGGTCGCGCAGGTTGGTAGGGTTGAGCACTGCCTCCTTGTACTCGTAGCCTGGAAAGCGGCTTTGCAGGCGGCGCAGGGTCTCGGTGGCAGCATAGGCGGGCACTGTCTGCGGCAAGAACTTTTCAGCCAGCGTCACGTCCAGGTGCGGCTTGACCAGCTCGGTGGTGTAGTCGCGAATCGCCATGGCCGAGTGCATCATGATCTGCGAGTTGTGCTGCACCTCCTCGATGGCCGACTGCTGCAGGAACCGGTGCACGTAGATTCCCGCACCGGCCGCTGCCAGCAGCAGCACCGCCGCCAGCACCAGATTGAATTTGAGCCGCAAAGACATGAGTCTCCCTCGAGGGCCAGCCGTGGGCTGGCGTGTTGTTGGTGGAGCAAACGGCCGCTGAATCGAACCGCAGGGGTCGGCCACGACCCGTTCTGCCCTGTCCCAGACCGGCCTGCCCGGACAAAGCCCGTGCAAGCCCCGCGATCATGGGACACATCGGCTGCGTTTGTGCCAGATTTCCGTGACAGGGTCCAACTTTTTTCTGCCGCACCACCAGGCGCTGGGGTGCTTTACAACCCCCGGGCGCTCAACGACAGCTTTTGACGGAACGCCGCGCGTACCCGGTACAACTGTGCGGGCCGGTGCGCGCCGCCGGTCTGCAGCGCGCCGGGCACTGCCTCCAGCATGGCCAGCTCGTCCACCTTGCGGCGAAAGCTCACCTTGTTGATGGCTTCGCCCAGCACCGCCTCGTAAACCGCCTGCAGTTGCGGCAAAGTGAACGGCTCGGCGCACAGATGCACCGGTAGCGACGAATACTGGCTTTTGCTGCGCACGCGCTGCACGGCGGTGTCGATGATCTGCCGGTGGTCGAAGGGCAGCGGCGGCAGCGTATTCACATCCACCAGCGAAACGCGGTCGGCCGCTGGCACCAGCACATCGGGCGGCACCAATGCGCAATACACCACGGCCACCGACCAGCCCCGCGGGTCCCGCACCGGGCCCGAGAACGTGCCCAGCTGTTCAAGGTACGGGCTCTTCAAGCCCGCCTTCTCGCGCAGCACCCGCGCCGCGCTGGCTTGCGCATCGGCGTCCTCTTGCGCATGGATGTAGCCGCCGGGCAATGCCAGCGCCCCGGCAAACGGCGCCCTGTCCCGGCGCAGCAGTGCAACGTGCAGGCTGCCCTGCTGCAGCGTGAGCAGCACTACGTCAACCGTGCAAAGGATGGGTGCGGCGGGAGCTTCTTTCATGGATGGGGGGAGTCGGCAGGCAAGTGTTCAGTGCAGATTTGGACAAACAAGGCTACCACCACGGGGGCGGAATCAAAAGCGCCTTTTCTTTCTTTTGACAGTCTACGAGACAGCAAGATATTCAGTTGCAATCTAGTTAGTTGCATTTTTGACTTAACAAAACTACACTGACACCAACGCAAAGGAGAAGACCATGGCACGCAACATCCAGCTTCTGGTGATCGATCCGCAGAACGATTTCTGCGACCTGCCCAGCGATTGGCAACCCACGCACCCGCTGACCGGCTCGCGCATGGCCCCCACCTTGCCGGTGGCCGGCGCGCACGCCGATCTGCAGCGGCTGGCCGCGTTCATCCGCGCCCACGCGGCGCAGCTCGATGAGATCACCATCACGCTCGATTCGCACCAGCGCATCGACATTGCGCACCCCGGCTTCTGGCAACAGGCTGACGGATGTGCCGTGGCTCCGTTCACGCCTATCACCGCCGCCCAGGTGCGCGCAGGCGACTTTGCGCCCCGCAACGCAGCCCATCTACCGCGCACGCTGGCTTATCTGGATGCGCTGGAGGCCAAGGGCCGCTACACGCTCATGGTCTGGCCCGTGCACTGCGAGATTGGCAGCTGGGGCCATGGCGTGCATGCCGATGTGCTGTCCGCATGCGGCGAGTGGCAGCTACAGCGCCAGCGCGCGGTGCACAACGTGTTCAAGGGCACCAACCCCTGGACCGAACACTACAGCGCCATTGAGGCCGAGGTGGTGGATGCCGACGACCCCGGCACCATGCTCAACACCCGCCTGCTGGCAGCGCTCGACACTGCCGACCTGCTGCTGATTGCAGGCGAAGCCAGCAGCCACTGCGTACGCGCCACCACCGAGCACATCGTGCAGCACCTGCCCCGCCTGAGGAAGACCGGCGCCCGGCCCGAACACATCGTGCTGCTGACCGACTGCATGAGCCCGGTGGGTGGCTTTGAGGCAGAGCACCTGGCTTTTCTGGACACCATGCGCGCACAGGGTGTGCGGCTTGAGAATAGTAGTCAAATCAGCCTCTAGCGCTTATCCATAAATCGCTAACAGCTATCAACTTAAGAGCATCATCATGAACCCCGTCATCACCAGCCTGCTCGACACCGATCTCTACAAGTTCACGATGTGGCAGGCCCTGCTGCACCGCCACCCACAAACACAAAGCGAATACCGCTTTGTGTGCCGCAACACCCCAGCCTACCCGCTGGCCGAGCTGCTGCCCGAGGTGAACGCTGCGCTGGACCACCTGTGCAGCCTGCGCTTCACGCCCGAAGAGCTGGCCTATGTGGGCAGCCTGCGCTACATCAAGAGCGACTTTGTGGACTTCCTGCGCATCTTCCAGTTCCAGCGCAGTTTCATCAGCGCCTGGGCCGAGGGCGAGCAACTGCACATCGTGGCGCAAGGCCCACAGGTGCATGTGATGGGGTTTGAGATCTTCGTGCTGGCCATCGTGAACGAGCTGTACTTTCGCCGCTTTGACGCGGCCCAGGCCCTCGCCAGCGGCCGTGCACGGCTGGCCGCCAAAGTGCATCAGCTGCAGGCCCTGGCCCGGCAGGCCGCGCTGCGCCACCCTTTCGAGCTGTTCGACTTTGGCCTGCGCCGCCGCTACAGCGGCGCCTGGCAGCGCGAGGTGGTGCAGACCTTTGCGCAGCAAGCTCCGCAGTGGTTCAGGGGCACCAGCAACGTGCTGCTGGCGCGCGATTTGAACCTGGTGCCCATCGGCACCATGGCGCACGAGTATTTGCAGACCTACCAGGCCCTGGGCGTGCGGCTGCGCGACTTTCAAAAAGCCGCACTCGAAGACTGGGTGCAGGAATACCGGGGCGACCTGGGCATTGCGCTGACCGACACCGTGGGCATGGACGCCTTTCTCGCTGACTTTGACCTGTA
>NZ_JBKBXG010000162.1:0-5535 GCF_046314175.1 Acidovorax sp.
GCCAGAGCGGCGACCTGTTTGCCGACCACTCCGCCAGCACCGTGGCCGAAGAAGCCCAGCACCGCACCGTGGTGTACGACACCATCCTGAACTGGGCGGACTTTGACCAGTGGCTGGAGCGTCTGCACAAAGCCCCGCTCACGGCCATCGACACCGAGACCGACTCCCTCGACGAAATGCGTGCGCAAATCGTCGGCATCTCTTTCAGCGTACAGCCCGGCGAGGCCGCGTACATCCCCCTGCGCCACGAAGGCCCCGACGCGCCCGCGCAACTGCCGCTGGATGAGGTGCTCGCCCGCCTCAAGCCCTGGTTGGAAAACCCCAAGCACCACAAGCTGGGCCAGCACATCAAATACGACCGCCATGTGTTCGCCAACCACGGCATCGAAGTGCAGGGCTACGCGCACGACACCATGCTGCAAAGCTACGTGCTCGAAGTGCACAAGCCCCACAACCTGACCAGCCTGGCCGAGCGCCACACCGGCCGCAAAGGCATCACCTACGAAGACCTGTGCGGCAAAGGCGCGCACCAGATCCCGTTTGCCCAGGTGCCGGTGGACAAAGCCGCCGCCTACTCGTGCGAAGACTCCGACCAGACCTTGGACGTGCACAACGCCCTGTGGCCGCTGCTGCAGGCCGACGACAAACTGCGCCTCATCTACGAGCTGGAAATTGCCAGCAGCGAAGCCCTGTACCGCATCGAACGCAACGGCGTGCTCATCGACGCCCCCACGCTGGCCGCACAAAGCCACGAACTGGGCCAGCGCATCCTGCAGCTCGAAACCGAGGCCTACGAGATTGCAGGCCAGCCCTTCAACCTGAGCAGCCCCAAGCAGCTGGGCGAAATCTTCTTCGACAAGCTGGGCATGCCCGTGGTCAAGAAGACTGCTACTGGCGCCCGCAGCACCGACGAAGAAGTGCTGGAAAAGCTGGCCGAGGACTACCCCCTGCCCGCCAAGCTGCTGGAGCACCGGAGCCTCGTCAAGCTCAAAGGCACCTACACCGACAAGCTGGCCCAGCTGGCCCTGCCGCGCACCGGCCGCGTGCACACGCACTACGCGCAGGCCGTGGCGGTGACCGGGCGCTTGTCCAGCAACGACCCCAACCTGCAGAACATCCCCATCCGCACCCCAGAAGGCCGCCGCGTGCGCGAGGCCTTTGTGGCGCCCGCAGGCCGGGTGATTGCCAGCGCCGACTACTCCCAGATCGAGCTGCGCATCATGGCCCACCTGAGCGGCGACCACTCGCTGCTGCACGCCTTCCACGCCGGGCTGGACGTACACCGCGCCACCGCTGCCGAAGTGTTTGGGGTGGAGGTCGATCAGGTCACCAGCGAGCAACGCCGCTACGCCAAGGTCATCAACTTCGGCCTCATCTACGGCATGAGCAGCTTTGGCCTGGCCAAGAACCTGGGCATCGAGACCAAGGCCGCCGCCGCGTACATCGACAAATACTTCCAGCGCTACCCCGGCGTGAAGCAGTACATGGACGACACCAAGGCCGCCGCCAAATCCATGGGCTATGTCGAAACCGTGTTTGGCCGCCGCCTGTACCTGCCCGAAATCAACTCCCCCAACGGCCCCCGCCGCGCCGGGGCCGAGCGCGCCGCCATCAACGCACCCATGCAGGGCACGGCGGCTGACTTGATCAAGCTGGCCATGGTGGCGGTGCAGAAGGAGCTGGATGCCCACAAGCCCAGCATCCAGATGATCATGCAGGTGCACGATGAACTGGTGTTTGAGCTGCCCGAGAGCGAGGTGGACTGGCTCAAGACCCACATCCCGCGCCTGATGGCGGAAGTGGCGGCGCTGAAGGTGCCGTTACTGGCGGAGGTGGGAGTGGGGGCTAATTGGGATAAGGCGCACTGAGGTTGGGAGATAGCTTTGAGGGATACATCGGTTTCCGCCAAGTACGCTTTCCTCGCAAAGTTAGTTCTGGACAGCTGGCCTACTCAACAGCAATGCACCCAGCCCTTCTAGATATTAATTTCTGAAGTGATTCGCTGATGTTTAAGAAAAAGCAAACGCCCGCAGCCTCCCTTTCTATCTCTGAGGCGCCACTACTTGCATCCCCTGCCAAAGCATCGCCGGTCAAGAATGTCAAGCCCAAGGTACTTCTCATGGACCTTGATCGCTCAGTCCAAGCCGTTTTGGTTGATGCTGGCATAAACACTACCTCTGGGTCACTAGGAACTCCATTTCAAGTGGAGCCATCCTCGCGGTGGATTCCTGCGAGAAATTCATCGCAGCTTGCGGGCTATGCAGAACAAGAAATCATCTTCATCGACCTCAGCTTCGATGCGGCATCGAGCGCCGTGGGTGAGAAGTATTCCGGTGAGGATGTGACGGGAATTTGGATCGAATGCACTCGAGGCCTCGTTGATTCACGGGCGGTGGCCGCAATGGAGGTGCGAGACGGCTTCAGCCGTATAGTGTCCACCGGAGGCGTTGTCGTCGTATTCGCATCCCCCAAAACGGGGATGACGATGAGCTATGGAAAGACGCGCGGCGGTGTAGTTCGGACTGAACAAGAGCTTTCCATTGATGAGTGGTCGTTCCTCTCCGATCTCGACTACATCCGCGTTGTCGAATCGCACGGCGAAGAGATTTCTATCTGTGAAGAGCGAACTCCATTGAGCAAAGCTCTCAGTGAGTATCTTCCCGACATGCGTTTCGAATGCACTCTCGTACCAAGATATGACGAAGAGAAATGGAGGGTGTTGGCGAAAAACAAGTTTGGCGAAACTGTTGCATTAGCGAGGACCTTGTCGTCAAACGGTGCAATTCTGATCCTGCCCCAAATGCAACACAAAGCGGGGTTCATCAAGAGATTGTTGACGGACGCTTTTCCAGAAATGTTCCCTGGCCTGTTTCCAGGGATCGAGAAAGGCCGATGGACTCACCTGTCCGAATATGAGTTGGCCAAAGTGACGAAGTTGCAAAGCGAACGCCATGAGCTTGTAAAGCGGCATGAATCCGAAATGGAACGTATCGCGGCAGATATTACCGCCGCTCGTGCCGAAGAAGGATGGCTGCACGATCTTTTGACTCAGACCGGTGACCCTCTCGTAGAGGCGGTCGTGATTGCTCTCCGCGAGCTAGGTTTTCAATCCGTCGTGGACATGGACAAGATTCGCGACCGCGAAAGAAAGGCGCGCCGTGAGGACCTCCAAATACAAGATTGCAGTCCAACACTCGTCGTTGACATTAAAGGGATCAACAATTTCCCCGGAGACGAGGATGCAATGCAAGCGTTCAAGCATGCGACGCTGGTTATGCGCGAGCAAAAGAGGGTCGACGTGGTTGGGCTCTCAATCATCAACCATCAACGGCATCTCCCTCCCCTGCAGCGTGACAACTCCGTGCCTTTCAGAAGAGAGTTGGTTGATGTCGCAATTGAAAATTTCCAGGGCCTTCTGACAACCTGGGATCTCTACCGGATGGTAGTCAACAAGCGCAGGCATTCATGGAAACCGGATGACGTGAAACCGGTGCTCTACGGTCATGGTCGCCTTGAGCCTGTACCCAAACACTATTGTTTGCTTGGGCGAATTGCACAAGTCTGGTCTCATGCATTTGGGGTGGATATTGAAAATTCCTCAGTGAAAGTGGGCGACGCTATTGCCCTTGAGTTCGATATCTACTTTGAGGAGACATCCGTGGCCTCCTTACAGGTCGCCAACGCTTCGAAAGCCGAAGCGGTCATTGGAGACAAAACGGGAATCCCTTGGCCCACTTCATCTGCTCGACCCAAGGTCGGCATGCGAGTGTTTGTCATTAAGGCAGCAGCGTCAACGCATGTAAGTTAAACCGGTCGCCACCCTAATTCTGCAATCGCTGAGGTTGCTGTCAGCCTCCTTTTTTACGCTTGGAGTTCCGATGTCCACACTCACCCCCTACACCCCCCCCGCCATCTGGCAATGGAACAAAGAAAACGGCGGCCAGTTCGCCAGCATCAACCGGCCGATTGCCGGAGCCACGCACGACAAAGAGCTGCCCGTAGGCCGCCACCCGCTGCAGCTGTATTCGCTGGGCACGCCCAATGGCGTCAAAGTCACGGTGATGCTGGAAGAGCTGCTGGCCCAAGGCCACAGCGGGGCGGAGTACGACGCGTGGCTGATTCGCATCAACGAGGGGGAGCAGTTCGGTAGCGGGTTTGTGTCTGTAAACCCCAACTCCAAGATCCCGGCGCTGCTGGACCGCACCGACCCCGCCAACCCGGTGCGGGTGTTTGAATCCGGGGCCATCCTGATGTATCTGGCCGAGAAGTTCGGCAGCGCCTTCTTGCCCAAAGACGGCGCGGCGCGGGCCGAGTGCCTGTCGTGGCTGTTCTGGCAGATGGGCAGTGCGCCGTTTGTGGGGGGAGGGTTCGGGCATTTTTATGCCTATGCGCCGGTCAAGATCGAGTACGCGATCGACCGCTATGCGATGGAGGCCAAGCGCCAGCTCGATGTGCTGAACCAGCGCCTGGCCGTGACGGAATACGTGGCGGGCAATGAGTACACCGTGGCCGACATGGCGATCTGGCCCTGGTATGGCCTGCTGGTGAAAGGCCAGGCCTACAACGCGGGCGAGTTTTTGCAGGTGCATGAATACACGCATGTGGTGCGCTGGGCCGAGCAGGTGGCCAAGCGCCCGGCGGTGCAGCGTGGGCGCAAGGTGAACCGTGTTCAGGGCGACCTGGCCAGCCAGTTGCGCGAGCGGCACGAGGCCAGCGACTTTGACACCAAGACGCAGGACAAGATCGAGGCGGCGGCTGCTGCCTCGCCTGCCCCCTGATGGCTTTGCAAGGCCCCACCATGATCACTTTGTACGACTGCGCCACGGCGCCCAGCCCGCGCCGCGCGCGCATCCTGCTCGCTGAGAAAGGCGTGACGCATGACACCGTGCAGGTGGACCTGCGCAATGGCGAGCAACTGGGCGATGCCTACCGTCAGATCAACCCGCAGTGCACGGTGCCCGCGCTGCGCACGGAAGACGGTTTGCTGCTGACCGACAACGCGGCCATTACTGCCTATGTGGAGGCGCGCTACCCGCAGCCCGCACTGCTGGGCGAGACGCCCGCAGAAAAGGCCGAGATTGCGAGCTGGAACTGGCGCATGGAGTTCGAGGGCCTGTTGGCCATTGCCGAGGCGCTGCGCAACAGCGCGCCCGCCATGGCCAACCGAGCGTTGCCCGGCGCGGTGGACTACCCGCAAATCCCGGCCCTGGCCGAGCGCGGGCTGGTGCGGGTGGGGCAGTTCTTTCTGCTGCTCAACGAGCGCTTGGCGGACCGCGACTTCATTGCCACCGACCGCTTCAGCGTGGCCGACATCACGGCGGTGGTGGCGGTGGACTTTGCGCGTGTGGTCAAGCACAAGCCGGGCGAGCAGCACCCGCACCTGCTACGCTGGCGTGCAGCCATGGCGCAGCGGCCGTCGATGTCGCTCTAACTATCGCGCTGCTCCAGTCCCCGTTTTAGTCGCAATGGGTGGATGCAAGGATTGCGCATCGGGCCTGTTCCTTGCATTGTTAGCCCATGCGCCTTCGCCACATA
>NZ_JBKBXG010000163.1:0-5341 GCF_046314175.1 Acidovorax sp.
GCGATACGAACATAAGCAATTCCCTTCAGGCAATCCCCGATTTTAGAGGGACAAAATGCACAGGCTCCAGCACGCTTTGTTTCAATCCGTGTGGGGTTTTGTCGATCACAAGCAACATTTGCTGCCCGCCCGACAGCGCCATGGGCGCCACCAGCCTCCCGCCCACCGCCAATTGGTCGCACCAGGCCTGGGGCACAGCGTCGCCGCCCGCGGCTGCAATGATGGCCGCGTACGGCGCCCCTTTGGCGTAGCCGAGCATGCCGTCGCCAAATAGCAGGTGCAGATTGGCCAACCGAAACGGGCGCAGGTTGTCGCGGGCCTTTTCGTGCAAACCACGCAGACGCTCCACCGAATACACCTCGCGCGCCAAACGGCTCAGCACGGCGGCCTGGTAGCCGCAGCCCGTCCCGATTTCAAGAATGCGCCCCAGCCCCTGCGCCCTGGCGCCCTCGGCCCCCAGCAGCAGCTCGCACATGCGCGCCACCACGTTGGGCTTGGAAATGGTCTGCCCCAGCCCGATAGGCAGGCTGGTGTCTTCATAGGCCTGGTTGACCAGGGCGCTGTCCACAAAGCGGTGCCGCTCTACGGCGCCCATGGCCTGCAGCACCGCCGCAGACGTGATGCCGCCCGCCGCCAGTTTTTGCACCATGCGCGCCCGCACCGCGGCAGAATCCAGCCCCACCCCAGCCGGGGATGCCGCCACCACCTTGCGGGCGGACTGCGCCAGTGCCAGCGCCTTCGGTGGCGTATGCGCTGGCGCGGGGCCAGAGCCCGGCAGCCGCGCTGGGAACCCGGGGCGGCGCTGCATCAGTCGACAGAGGCGACAGCCGCCCCCGCCACCAGCCGCGACGCGGTCTGCGCCCAGTAACCCAGGTTGTCGTGATCGGTCAGGTCCACCTTCAACGGCGTAATGGAGACATGGCCCTGCGCTGTCGCATGAAAATCAGTACCCTCGGCATCGTCTTTGGCGGCACCGGCTCCGCCGATCCAGTACATCGCCTCCCCCCGCGGGCTCTCCTGCACGATGACGCGCTCCGCCGCATGGCGGCGCCCCAGGCGGCACAGCTTGATAGGCTGCATTGCCGCGAGCGGCATGTTGGGGATATTCACATTCAGCAGCCACGGGGTTTCAGTGACAAGACTCTGCTGCCGCATCTGCGCCACGATTTCACGGGCCTTGGCGGCCGCCGCCTCAATCTCGCCCCAGCCCTTGTCCACCTGCGAAAACGCAATCGCCGGGATTCCGAACAGATACCCCTCCATCGCGGCGCCCACGGTGCCCGAATAAATGGTGTCGTCGCCCATGTTGGCGCCATTGTTGATGCCAGACACCACCAGATCGGGCCGATACCCCAGCAGCCCGGTGAGGGCGATATGCACACAGTCGGCCGGCGTGCCGTTCACATACCGGAATCCGTTAAAAGCCTTGTGTACATACAGCGGCGAATGCAGGGTCAACGCGTTGGACTTGGCGCTGTTGTTGTGCTCCGGGGCCACCACCTCCACCTCGACCCCTTCCAGGGTTTTGAGTGCATCGTGCAGAGCCACGATGCCTGGCGCCTGATAACCGTCGTCGTTCGAAATGAGGATTTTCATGATTGCAGTAGAGGGTTGCAACGGATTGTAGGTGGGGCCTCCCAGGGTGCGCAGTGCCGCCTATGCTGCATAGCCACCCGTCGCTCGTGGGACAACCCATGTCCGCGGCCCCCACCTATCATGCGGCCCATCATTGACCGCCCCGACAGACACTCAGGAGACTCCCCATGCACGCTTGGCTTTGCACCAACCCCACAGGCGTTGAAGCGCTCACCTGGACCGAACTGCCCACGCCTGTACCCAAGGCGGGCGAGGTACTGATCGAGATCAAGGCTGCCAGCCTGAACTTCCCCGATCTGCTGATCGTGCAGAACAAGTACCAGATGAAACCACCGCTGCCTTTCGTGCCCGGCTCGGAGTACGCAGGCGTGGTGGCAGCCGTGGGCGAAGGCGTCACCCACCTCAAGGTCGGCCAGAACGTGGCCTGCCTGTCGGGCACCGGCGGCTTTGGCACGCACACCATCGCGCCAGCAGCCCTGTGCATGCCGCTGCCCGACGGTTTTTCGCACGTCGATGCCGCCGCCTTCATCATGATCTACGCTACCTCGCACCATGCCCTGGTGGATCGCGCCCAACTCAAGGCGGGCGAGACGGTGCTGGTGCTGGGCGCTGCCGGTGGTGTCGGCACAGCTGCCATCCAGATCGCCAAGGCCATGGGTGCCCGCGTGATTGCGGCCGCCTCCAGCGACGAAAAATGTGCGCTGTGCACCTCCATCGGTGCAGACGCCACCATCAACTACAGCAAAGACAACCTGCGCGAATCCATCAAGGCCTTGACCGACGGCAAGGGCCCGGACGTGATCTATGACCCCGTGGGCGGCGATTTTGCAGAGCCCGCCTTCCGCTCCATCGCCTGGCGCGGCCGCTATTTGGTGGTGGGCTTTGCCTCCGGCCCCATCCCGGCCCTGCCCTTCAACCTGGCACTGCTCAAGGGCGCGTCCATCGTGGGCGTGTTCTGGGGCGACTTCGCCAAGCGCGAACCCAAGGCCAACGCCGCCATGATGGGCGAACTGGGGCAGTGGTATGCCCAGGGCAAGATCAAACCCGTGATCGACCGCACCATGCCCATGGCCGAGCTGCCCGCCGCCTACGCCCACATGGGATCACGCGGTGTGATGGGCAAGCTGGTGATGGTGAACTGACGCCGGCGCGGCACCATCCCCCAAGGGCCGTCTCTGCAGGCCGTGATGCCCGTACAAAAATGTAAGCCGCTGTGTCACACTCGCGCATCTCAGCCCCCTGACACTGGTGCCCTTACATGGCCGACCGACCACCTTCCGAGATAGCCCGCGAAACGCTCAAGCAACTGGCAGCGCGACGGCTCGCTCCCACGCCCGACAACTACCTGGCGCTTTACGATGAAATAGCGGGCTCTAAGAGCCCGCAGCCCTTTCCCGAGGGGCCGCTGAGCAGCATCCAGCGCGTATTGCCCGGCCAGACCCCCGCCCAGAAGCGGTTACTCGGGCAGTTTGAGCGGGCGATCATCACCAAGGACTGGACCTCGCTGCAAAGCGTGATGGTGGGCTACGCCAACCTGGGCCTCAACCCCGCCAACACCCCCGCAAAACCCATCGAGGTCATCGAGACGATTGACGCGGCGGCCGCCCTGAGCGACCTGCCCGCAGAGTTCGCCGAAACCCTGGCCCGCCTCATCGACAACACCCTGCCCGCCCTGGGCGAAGACGATGTCCGCGTGCTCGACATGGCACGGCAGCTGATCACCTTTCTGAGAGACCCCAAACCCCCTGCTGTCGCCACAACGCAGCTCATGCTGGGCAATTTCACGTACCGCGTGTCATTTGCCACCGAGGATCAGGCGGCCATTCGCGCCACGTTGCTCGAACTGCTGCACATGGTGTTTGAGAACATCGCCGTCCTCAGCGCTGACGACCGCTGGCTGCAGGGCCAGGCCGAGGCGCTGATGACGGCATCTACCCCGCCGCTCACTCTGCGGCGGCTGGACGATGTGCAGCGCAGGCTCAAGGACGTGATCTTCAAGCAGACCGAAGCCCGGGCCCGCACGGTAGAAGCGCAAGAGCAGATGAAGGACATGCTGGCCACCTTCATTGAACGGCTGGCGCTGATCACCGCGTCCAGCACGACGTACCAGGGCACCATGGAGCGGTGCGCTGACCTCATTGGCAAGGCCAATACCCTGGAAGAAATCGCACCCGTGCTGCAAGAGGTGATGAGCGCCACCCGCGCCATGGCGCTGGACAGCCGCGTCACACACGACGAGCTGCACGACCTGCGCGAGCGCACCGAAGCCAAACGCGCAGAAATGGCCAAGCTGCAGGAAGAACTCGACCGCGCCAGTGCACAGGCCCGGCACGACCCGTTGACGGGCACGCTCAACCGCAAGGGCCTGGACGAAGCCATGGAGCGCGAAATCGCCCGTTCGCGCCGTTTGGGCTCACCGCTGTGCCTGGCCTTGCTCGACCTCGACAACTTCAAGGCCCTCAACGACCGGGTGGGGCACACCGGTGGCGACGCCGCGCTGGTGCATCTTGCGCAGGTCACCCGCGAAGTGATGCGCCCCCAAGACCTGCTGGCCCGCTACGGCGGCGAAGAGTTTGTGCTGGTGATGCCCGACACCACCGTCGAAAGCGGTGTGGCCGCCATGACGCGGCTGCAGCGCGAACTGACCACACGCTTCTTTTTGCAGGGCTCCGAAAAAGTGCTGATCACCTTCAGCGCCGGGGTGGCCCAGTTGCAGGGCACCGAGAGCAGTACGGATGCCATCATCCGCGCTGATCAGGCGATGTACCTGGCCAAGCGGTCTGGCAAAAATCGTGTGATGGCGGCGTGACAAGAAGCCCCCCTGTGCCGCCTGCGGCGCCTTCCCCCGGAGGGGGACGCCACCCGTGGCCTGGCAGAGCCAGTTCCACGGTGGCACTGACCTTGGGGCGCGCCGGTATCGACGGTCGGTTGGCGCCTTGTAGCCGCCTGATGTGAGAGATTCTCCAAGGCAGCCCTGGCTCGGTCTGCTGCTGCCGACCTCCTGAAACTCCACCGCCCATGGAACGCCGCGCCTTTTTGCAACACGCAGCATACGCGGCAACAGCGGCTGCCCTGCCCCGCTGGGCCTGGAGCACCCCGCCGTCGCTGCAGTCCAACCCTTTCGCGCTGGGCATTGCCAGTGGAGACCCGTCGCCCGACGGCGTGGTGCTGTGGACGCGGCTGGTGCTGGCCGACCCGGCGCTGATGCAGGCCACCCACACCGTGCGGTGGGAGGTGGCACACGACGCGCGTTTTGCGCAGATCGTGCAAAAAGGCGAAGCCAGTGCGCAGCCTGCGCTTGGCCACAGCGTGCATGTAGAACTGCGCGGCTTGGCGCCCGGTCGCTGGTACCACTATCGCTTCATGCTGGGCGATGCCGTCAGCGCCAAGGGCCGCACGCGGACCGCTCCGGCTCCCGGCGACCTGCCCGCCACGCTGCGCATCGCCTTTGCCTCCTGCCAGCGCTGGGAACACGGCCACTACGCCGCCTGGCGACACCTGGCGGCCGACCAGCCGGACCTGGTGCTGTTTCTGGGCGACTACATCTACGAATACGCGACGCCGAAAAACACCACCGACCTGGCGCGCACCCACAACCTGCGCCACGCCACCACGCTGGCGGATTTTCGAGACCGCTACGCCCTGCACAAAAGCGACCCCGCCCTGCAAGCCGCCCACGCTGCCTGCCCCTGGGCCGTGACCTGGGACGACCACGAGGTGCAGAACGACTACGCCAGTGGTACCG
>NZ_JBKBXG010000164.1:0-5248 GCF_046314175.1 Acidovorax sp.
GCGCGGGCCCAAGGGTTGAACCGCTCCGCTGTATGAGGTAGCCCGCTCGGCGTATTCGCACAAATCGCATCGGACCAGACACTGAACCCCGACAGCGCCCCATGGCCACCGGCCCCTCAAAAGACCAGACCAGACAGCGCCGTCCAACCCCCTCTGCATCGCAGGTTCGCTGCGGTTGCAGCCAGTGTAGAAGTCATCCTTGAAGGATCTGTCATGAAAACCCTTGCTTTCATCACGCTCAGCGTCATCGCCTCCGCCGCCATGGCCACCGGTCCGGTCCCTTCCACTCCGGACATCACCATCACCGGCAATTCCACGCAGTCGGTGTCCCTGACATCGGTGTCCGTCAACAACAACTCGACGGGCTCCAAGAGCGAAGCCTTCCAGAACCTCGCCTCCAACACCGGCAACGTCACCATCAGTGGCAATTCGACCCAGACGGTGACGGGCTCCGGCGGGAACGTGACCAACACCGCCAGCGGCAGCGAAGCCTACGCCAGCCAGAATCTGTCCTCCAACGTGGGCGAAGTCACCATCATTGGCAACTCCAGCCAATTCACCTCGATGATCAACTCGTCGGTCAACAACCTCTCCAGCGGCAGCAACAGCAAGGCTGTGCAAAACATTGCCTCCAACAACGCCTGCTTCACCTGCCAGCCCACCAAGACCGCTGGCTGGCCCCACTGAGATCGCCACCAGCATGGCTGGTGAATAGGCCTGCGAAGGCCTGATTCCGGCAGCACATCAGTGCCCGGATGAGTTCGTGCCAGGGGCACACCGGCAAGGCTGCAAAGAGCAGCGCGGGTGGGCCCCTCATTCTCACCATAGGAGGTGTTCCATGAACACACGTTTTCTGGCGCCATGCGCAACCCTGCTGATGGCCTGTGCCCTGATGCCGGGCCTCGCGCGGTCGCAGGCCCCCGGGGAGGACCCGGTCGTCCTGACCAAGAAGCTCTCGGTCCAGATGCAGCCCACAGGGCCAGTGGCAGCCTCGACGGGACTGGACGGCAGCAACACCATGCCATCGTGGCTGCGCGCCCGCATCGCCCGCTACGAAGCCAAGGCCTTCTCGGACGACACCACCGGCGTGCTGACCAACAACGACGTGGTCACCACCGCCAACGCACAGGGCATGCAAAAGACCTGTGTGCAAGAGGTGGGCAGCAACACCGTGTCCGCCAACACCACGGGATCGGCCAAGTACGGACCCAACCAGGCGCCGCAGGTGGTGGTGCTGCGTGGCGATCTCGTCAATATCTGCAAGTAACAGGCCTGGCGCCAAGCGCCCGGCCGCCAGGAGAGAGAACATGCCGCCCACCCCGTTGAGCCCCGCCATGCCCGCATGCTCTCGCCCCCCACGCCCCCGCACCCCACGCCCCCTGGCGCGCGCGATCCGTGGGGTGCTTTGGCTTGCCATCGGGCTCGGACTGGCCGGCTGTGCCACGCCCAGGGACCCGCGCAAGGACCAGGAATTTCAGAGCCTCGCTTCCATCACCGACCGCCCTGTGGTGCGCCCAACCCGTTCCATCTCCAGCTTTTCCGACTCGCTGATGTGCATGGACCACATGCTGCGCGACGCACAGCTGCCCACCACACTGATCACCAGCAAGCAGATCCCCGACTACTCCACCCGCGTCACCGTGGCCACCAAGGACATGGTGATCACCGCACTGTCGCAGATGTCGCGCCTGAGCAATGCGTTCCGCTTTGTGGACTACGAGGTAGACATCGCGCGCCAGGACACGGTGCAGAACCTCACCACCATCTTGCTCAACAACAACCAGATGCAGCTGCAGCGGCCCGCGCTGTACCTGTCGGGCGCCATCTCGTTCGTGGACCAGAACGTGATCAACAACCGGTTTGACACCGGGCTCTCCGGCCCCCGCATCGACATGGGCTACAGCCAAAGCCGCAACGCCACCATCATCGGGCTGGAGATGCACCTGGGCGACTTTCGCACCCGCACGCTGATACCCGGCCTGGATTCCGCCAATGAAGTCATCATCGGCAACGGCGGCCAAGGCGTTGATCTGGCCGGGCGCATTGGCACCTATGGCGTGCAGTTCAACGTGGGGCGCGACTACACCCAGGGCTCTGGCAGCGCAGTGCGCACACTGGTGGACCTGGCCACCATCGAACTCATTGGTAAATGGGCCCGCGTGCCCTACTGGCAATGCCTGACGCTGGAGCAAAACCACCCCGACTTTCAGCGGCAGCTGCGCGACTGGTTTGACGAAGGCTCGCCCGCCGTGCGCACCCAGCTCATTGCGCGCTCGCTGGTCAGCCGGGGCTACCTCGCCCCCGTTGCGCAACCCCTGCCGGACAACGACCCAGCGCTGCGTAAAGCCCTGGCGCGCTTTCAGGCCGACAACGGCATGGTGGTGACGGGCGTGGTGGACTTTGCGACCTACGAACGGGCGCTGCGCCACTTTGTCGGCCTATCCGCAGACGGGACCCTGGCCCGCATTGGCTGGGCCAGCACGCACTCAGAACCCGTGCAGCACATCGCAGTCGGGCCCGCCACGCCCGATGCCGCAGTCAACGTGGTGAGCAACAATCCGGGTGCAGCAAAGTACGGAGACCCGCCGCCTGCCCGCAGCATCGATCTGCAGATTGAGAACGTATTGCTGGAGCGCACCGCGTTCGAGGTGGGTGAACAGGTCTTCTTGTCGGCCACGGTGTCGCGCGCCTCCTACCTGCAGTGTTTTCTGGCCGATGCCACCGGCACGGTCATCCGCCTGCTGCCCAACCAGGCCAACACCACCGGCTGGGTGTCCGCCAACCAGGCCATACGCATCCCCGACTGGATGAGCCCAAACCCCGGCTTCATCATGGACGCAGCCAGCCCCGGCACTGAAGGCGTGGCCTGCTTTGCCACCGACGAGGACAGCACGCCTCGCTTGCCCGAAGCGCTGCGCGGCCCGCCGCTCAAGCCCATCCCTAATTACCGGGCGCTGGAGCGCTTTAACGAAGCCTTCGCCACCGCCTGGGGCAGCGAGGGCTACACCGGCAACGCGGTGTACTGGCAGGTCGTTCCGCGCCGGGCCCTGCCCGCTGCAGCCACTGCGCCTGCACAACCCGCCCCGCGCAAGTGAAAGACCACAGGCACAGCACTGTGCGCGCACACGCCATGACCACAACCCCATCGACCACCACGGCGCGCCCGCAGTCCACTATCAATGGGCTGCGCACGCCACACGGCACTTGGCGCGCACTCCACGGCGCTGTGGCGCAGGCCTCGGGCACAGCGTGCCTGGTCTTGGCGGTGGTGACTGCGGCGCCCGTGCTGGCCTCGGTGCGTGCGCTTCCCACGCCCGCTGAGACCACCTTCATCGATCGCGCCACCCTGAACGCGGCGTCCCCCCAGGTGCCCGGGTCTGACAACCCCATGCAGGAGAAGATGTTGCAAAAACTTCGCAGCGCCGCGCAACGCGACGGGGCGCTTATGCGCAAGCCGCGCTCCCCCCCTGTCTCCACAACGCGATCATCGGGCGACCTATCGCCTGCCGATGCGGCGTGGCTGTTGGGACTGCTGGCGCTGCACGGCCTGGCCATGCCCGCAGACCCGGCGCAGGCCCAGCACTGGTTTGAACGTGCGCAACTGCTCGGCCACCCCCTGGCTCCTGCGGGCCTCGCATGGTGCCAGCTCAGCGGCTGTGTGGCAGCGCCCAATCCTTCAACCGCCATGCACTGGATTGCGCTGGTGGGCCGTACCGATCCAGGGCTTGCCAAATACCTCGAATGGCATGCGGCCAAGGCATTGGCCCCGTTGGCCGAGCCCCGTTCGCCCTCACCGGACCGGTACCCCGGTTCGGTGGCGCCAGCGGCGGCCAACCCACCGCTGCAAAAACTGTTGACGCAAGCCGTGCGTGCAGGCAGTGCGCAGGCCAGCAACGAACTGGGGCTGGAGTTCATCGCCAGCGGCGATATCGAACAGGCGATGGCCCAATTTCAATCAGCATCTGCAAAGTCTGAGGCCGCTGCCGCCAACGCCAGCCTTCTGGCCCGCCGCTTCCACAGCGATCCCGACGCCCGCATCCGATCAGCCCGCTACAGCGCTGCGGACTGGTACGTGGAGGCCCAGCGGTACCACCGAGGCGACGGTGTACCCGCCAACTACACCGAGGCTGTGCGCCTGTACCAGGTGGCAGCCAGCAGCGGCGACCCGCAGGCCCGCAAGATGCTAGAGCTGATTTTCTCCAGGCCTTTGCAAGGCGGCACCATCGACGTCACATGGATGCAGCAGCTTGCAGGTCTCCACATGGGCATCAACGGCTCGTCCGCCAGCGCACGCCACTCGGCGCCACCCAATGGCTGGCAGCGGGAGCCAAGTCCCTTGTATGACCTAGTGCCACTGCAGTGGCGAACGACTGGGCACCATCCACGCCGCTGAACCGGCCCTGGCTCCCCCAAGTTCCCGCTGGTGCAGGCACGGGCAACCAAGTGAGTCCTCTATGCGGGCGAAGTAGCCGGTATGGAGGGCAGAGGCTCCTCCCGGTGCACAAGGTGAGCCACGCCCCTTGAGCCACACGCCAGGAGTTCACGCAAATAGCTGCGCAGGATGGTCGGGCGGATGTCCATGTGCGCCAGGTCATCGCTGGAAAACCAAGCAAACACCAGCCTGCGCCCTCCTTCCACTCCTTCATACGGTCCCTCCCCGTTTGCCAAGGGGCCATCCAGCAGCGGACTGGCATGCAGGCACAGTCCAATTTCATGGTGCAGCTGGTCTGCATGAAAGAAGAAGTTCTCCACCACGCAAGACAGCGCCCCCGGTTCCACCGCCTGCCCCAGCTCTTCCTGTAACTCACGCACCAGCGCCTGCGCTGCAGTCTCTCCTGGCTCAATACCACCCCCCGGTAACGCCCAGAAGGGGTCACCTTGCGCGCAGTGCAGCAGCACCCGGCCCTGCTCGGTGATAAGCGCTGCCACACGCTGACGCACGCGTGGGACAGGTGCAGACGGATTTGAGAGCTTGGTTGTCACATGCCAAAAGGATTGCAGGCAAAAGTGCCGGAGGCGCCAATAATTCAGGCGCCACAAGCTATCAATGCTATAGCTATTTAGACCTAGGCAGAAGGGATCAAAAGCCCCTGCTGCGCTGCCACGGCTTCGCGCAAGAACGCCCACGTGGCCTGCATGCGTGCAACGTGTTTGTTCTCTGCAGGCATCGACATCCAGAACGTTCGCTGAAACCGCGCCAGCCCAGGCAGCACCGGGATCAGCGACGGGTCCTGCGCCGCCACGAACG
>NZ_JBKBXG010000165.1:0-5178 GCF_046314175.1 Acidovorax sp.
CCATCCCCATGACCGAACTCGTCGTGCGACGCCTGCTCATTGACCTGGAAACGCCTTTTGACCGCCACTGGTGCGGCGGCGATGCGTTTCGCACGGCGTTCTTCAATGCGCTGTCGATGAGTTTTCCGGTGGGCGAACAATTCTTCATCGACGCGGTGAAGGGCGGGCACAAGGCCATGCCGCCCGAGCAACACGCGAAGTTCGCTGACGAGGTCCGGGGCTTCATCGGACAAGAGGCGACCCACCGCCGCATCCATGCGCTGTTCAATGGGCACCTCGAAAAGCAGGGCCTGGTCAACGAATGGGCATCCCGCGCGCAGGAACGCATGCAGCTTTTCGCCGGAGCCGACCCCCGCCACCCCCTGGCCGTGACGGCTGCCAACGAGCACTTCACCGCCCTGCTGGCTGAATGGCTGCTGGCCCACCCCGAGACCCTGCAGGGGGCGGAGCCGCGCCTGGCCACCATGTGGCAATGGCATTGCGCCGAAGAGTCCGAGCACAAGAACACGGCCTTCGACATTTACCAGGCCCTCGGCGGCAATCACGAGTGGCGCATCACCTGGTTTCGCCGCATCACCATGGTGTTTGTGGGCGATGTGCTGCGCCAGACGGTGGGCAACCTGCGCCGCGATGGCACGCTCTGGCACTGGCGCACCTGGTCCAGCGCCGCGCGCACGCTGTTTGGCAAAGGGGGGCTGGTGCGGGAGACATGGCGCCCTTGGCGCGAGTACCTGCGGCGCGACTTCCATCCCAGCCAGCACGGAACCGATCTCTCGCAGCGCTGGCTGGCCGAGCACAGCGAGCAGTACTTTCCGGTTGGCGCGCAGTGAGCCGCCAAGATCGGTAGGGACTTGCCTTTAACGGCTCTGCGCCAACCCGGCCCACACATCCATCGGCAGCCATTCCAGCGGCAGCCGCACGTCCACCCCCTCGCGGTTGCCCCGAGCGCGCAGGTAGGTCATGGACGCATCAAAGTCGTCGAGCGGCGGCGGCATGGGCTGCATGGGTTGGCCGGGCGGCTGCCAGAAGTCGTCCCAGTGGATGGGGATGACGCGCCGGGCACCCACGGCAGCGATCACCTCGGTCCACAGCGCGTCGCGGTAGCTCTCGGGCCGCGGACCCAGGGCACCGATGCCCTGCATCACCACGTCGGCGTGCACGCCCCGCAGGGCCCCGGGCTCAAAGCCCGCGCTGCCCACGATGAGCAAGGTCTTGCCCCCATGTTCGATGTGCAGCGCATAGCTTTGGCCTTCCTTGTAGTCGCTGGCACGCACGGGCGGGTGCAAGGGCTCCGTGATCTCGCCGCCGGTAAAGCCGGTGGGCGCATGCCGGCTGGGTACAGCGTGGCGGTAAAGCGCCCAAAACGCAGGGGCTCCCCCAGCTTCGCGGTGTGGATCTGCGCCTCGGGCAACCCCGCGCCCCGGCCCACGTTGGCCGTGGACGGCGAGCCCAGCAGCAACGCACCCGTGCGCCGTGCGACCTCTGGGGCATCCATGGCATGGTCATAGTGCGAATGCACGGGGATCACCGCTGCGAGCCTGCCGGTCTTGCCGGTCAGCCCGGCACGCTCCAAGCCCTGGGCGATGGCCTGCAGGTCGGGCTCCACCTTGCCAAGGAAGGTCTGCAGCTTGCCGGGGCGCGAGAAAAAGCCGTCGGTGAGCAAGGCCGTTTCTCCATCGTCCAGCAGCACGGTGGAGACCCCGAGGAAAGTCACCTTCAGCGGCGCCGGCGGCCCACTGCCAACGGGAGCCTTCCAATGCAGGTCCGCGTAAGGTGCGAGCGATGGATGCTGCTGCAGCGCCCACCAGAGCGCAGCCAGCGCCAACAGCAGCAGGGCCAGCACCGCCAGCAGTGCCCTCTTGAACACCGTCCGCACTATGGCACCGCCCTCACAAGGGCCTTGGCCTGCCGCCGCAGCACCAGCGTGCCAAACAGCGTGGCCAGGACGTACATGCTGACCGAGTAGATCGCCGCAGGCAGTGCCAGCTGGAAATTGCCCAGCACCGACAGCGCGATAAAAATCGCCAACGTGGAGTTGTGGATGCCGATCTCAAAGCTGATGGCAGTGGCCATCGATTTATCCAGCCCCGCCGCGCGCGAAAGGTAGTAGCCCGACGCGAGGCTGATGGCGTTGAACAGCAACACGGCCGGACCGATGACCGCGAAGGATTCGACCAGCGCTGTCCATTCCTTGGCAATCGCAATCAGCGCAAACGCGGCCAGCACCACGGCGCTGAAGATCTTCATGGGCTTTTCCATGCGCGCGCTGAAAGCCGGCGCGCGCCGGTGCACCGCCATGCCCAGCACCACGGGCACCAGCACGATGATGATCACCTCGACCACCTTGCCAAACTGCAGCGGCACCACCTGGCCGGTATGGGCAAAGGTGTTGATGGCCCAGTTGGTGATGACCGGCAGGCTCACGATGGACAACACGGTGTTGATGGCGGTGAGCGAAATGTTCATCGCCACGTTGCCGCCAAACAGATGGCTGAACAGATTGGCCGACACACCGCCCGGTGATGCAGCCAGCAGCATCAGCCCCACCGCGTAGAGTGGCGCCACACCCAGCAGCACGATGAGGGCATAGCACGCCGCAGGCAACACCAGCACCTGCAGCACCAGGGCCAGCACCACGGCACGTGGGTGGTGCATGAGGCGCTTGAAATCCCCCACCGTGAGAGAAAGGCCCAGGCCGAACATGACCAGCCCCAGGGCGATGAACAACAAGGTGGGAAGTACGGAAACAAAGCTCATGGGTCACACACGGTCAGACGGCTGCCGCGCTCCATTCATGCAGAAACCAAAACGACAAAACCCATGGCACCGCTGAGATGCCACGGGTCTGGCAGGGCAGATCCACCCTGACAACAAGGGAACACGGTGAAGGGAAACCGGCCTGGCTTACGCGGCTGCCTGGCTGGTGCGCAGCCGCACCGGGCCGCTGCGCTGCTCAATCGCCGCCTGCACTTCCTTGCGCAAACCCAGCGCAAAGGCCCACTCGGCCACCACAAACAGCGGGCCGACAATCAGGCCCACCAGGTCGTCCACAAACGCGGGCTTGCGCCCTTCGTAGTAGTGGCCCACGAACTGAATCACCCAGCCCACGGCAAACAGCCCGATGCCCGTGGCCAGCCACACCGCCAGGCTTTGCATTGCCACCCATTGGCCGCCTGCCAGCATGGCGGCCAGCAGCGCCGCCATCACCAGGCCAAAACGCGCATCCAGCCGGAAGTAGAAAACACAGCTGGCCAGTGCGCCAAACAGCGCCGGGCTCAGCGGCAACTCGCCCACCATCCACGTGGGGCGCGACAGCAGGATGACCACGGCCAACATGATCATCGGCACGCCCACAAAGTGGGTGTGGATGTTGCGCGGGTCGCGGTGGTAATCGGCGTACTGGGCCAGGTGGTCGATCAGGGTTTTCATGGGTGTCTCCTGGTATTGTTTTGAGCAGGATCAATGGTCGCCCTGCGACGGCGCCTGCGTCTGTCGGACACACGACAAAAGAAAGTCAAAGCCCGCAAGCCCAAGACCCTTCCCGTACACACGCTGGCGGACTTCCCTCGCCGCTCCCTTTTTTGTTTTGCGCCCCTTCTTTCCCGCATGACCGACCCTGCCGCCTCTCTGCCCGTGCTCCAGTCCGGACGCTGGTTTGCCCACCTGCCACCCGGCTTTGCCCAGCCGCTGCTGGCCATGGCACAGCTGCGCCATCTGCAGACGGGCGAAGTGCTGTTCCTGCGCGGCGATGCGCCGTGCGGGCTGTACGCGGTGGTGCGCGGCGCGGTCAGCATCTCGGGCACCGGGGGCCGGGCCGACGAGGCACGGGCCGCGCTGCTGATCCGCCTGGAGCCGCCGCAATGGTTTGGCGAGATCTCGGTGTTCGACAACTCCGCACGCACCCACGACGCGCAGGCCACCGAGCCGACCACGCTGGTGCACATCCCGCACGAGCGGCTTCAGCACTGGCTGCAGGCCCACCCGCAGCACTGGCATGCGCTGGCCCTGCTGCTCACCGACAAGCTGCGTTCGGCGTTTGTGGCCATGGAAGAGCTGGCGCTGCTGCCCGCGCCGCAGCGCCTGGCGCGGCGCCTGGTGATGATGGCCGAGGGCTATGGCCAGTGGACGGCCGAGGGCCAGTCGCGCCGCGTGATTGGCATCTCGCAAGAGCAGTTGTCGCTGATGCTGGCTATCTCGCGCCAAACCACCAACCAGATCCTCAAAGACCTGGAATCGCGCCACCTGGTGCGCGTGCAGCGCGGCGAGGTGGAGATCCTGGACCTGGCAGCGCTGCGTGCCACCTGCTATTGAATTGCTATCAACTATGTAGCTACTAGCGCTTTACCAACAAGCGCCAGAGGCATTTTTTACTCAAATAATAAGCACACATTCCATTTCCGGGCAAAATGACGGCCATGCAACTGAACTACATCGCCAACGCCTCGGTTCCGTCCGCCTCGGGCCGCACGATTGCCATGATCGACCCGTCCGATGGCCAGCCCTTCGACGAGATCCAGCGCAGCAACGCCGAAGACATCGACGCGGCGGTGCATGCGGCACGCCAGTGCTACCACGCGGTGTGGCAAAAGATGGCGCCCGTGGACCGGGGCCGCCTGCTGCAAAAGCTCTCGGCCAAGATCCTGGAACATGCCGACGAGTTGACTGCGCTGGAACAGCGCGACTGCGGCAAGCCCACCAAGCAGGCGCGGGCCGACGCGATTGCACTGGCGCGCTACTTCGAGTTCTACGCCGGCGCCTGCGACAAGTTCCATGGCGAGACCATTCCCTACCCCGACGGCTACAGCGTGCTGACCTGGCGCGAGCCCCATGGCGTCACAGGCCATGTGATCCCCTGGAACTACCCCATGCAGATCTTTGGCCGCAGCGTGGGCGGCGCCCTGGCGGCGGGCAACGTGTGCGTGGTCAAGCCGGCAGAAGACGCCTGCCTGTCGCTGATCCGCGTGGCGCAGCTCGCGGCCGAGGTGGGCTTTCCCTCCGGCGCGCTCAACATCGTCACCGGCTACGGCCACGAGGTGGGCGATGCACTGGCGCGCCACCCCGGCATCGACCACATCAGCTTCACCGGCAGCCCCAAGATCGGCACGCTGATCCAGCAGGTGGCCGCCGAGCGCCACTGCCCCGTGACGCTGGAGCTGGGCGGCAAGAGCCCGCAGATCA
>NZ_JBKBXG010000166.1:0-5145 GCF_046314175.1 Acidovorax sp.
TCGGAAAGCTGAGGGTCACCCCCCTGAGGCGCTGCGCGCCTTCACCCCCTCTCTCACGCTGGCGCGTGGGAGGGGGGACGCCGCCAGCGCGGCAGGGCGGCCCTTGCGCGGCGGCCCTCGCTTTGGGGCGCGCCGGTATCCACGGACACAGGCGTGGCAGCGCTTTTAACGCGAACCCCATCACCCGTTCGGGCCGAAGGCGAGCGGCCCGCCGACTCAGCTCAAAAATTCAATCAAAACAGCCTCCAGCGCTTATCCATCATGCGCTAGCAGCTATCACATTAAGAGCAATCATGCCCGCACGCCAGTCACTCGCCGACATCCAGTTTTTGCTGAACAACGTGCTGCAGGCCCCCGCGCAGTGGCAGGCGCTGGCGCCGTTTGACGACACCGATGCCGACCTGGCCGCCCAGGTGTTGGCCGAAGCCGCCAGGTTTGTAGACACCGCCGTGGCCCCGCTGCAGCGCACGGGCGACGAGGTGGGATGCCGGTTTGACGCAGGCCAGGTGCACACGCCGCCGGGCTTTCGCGAGGCCTACCAGGCCTTCTGGCAAGGCGGCTGGCCCGCGCTGGCCTGCGCGCCGGAGGACGGCGGCCAAGGCCTGCCCGCCGTGCTGGAATGCGTGCTGTACGAATGGCTGGCCGGTGCCAACCACGGCTGGACCATGGCGCCCGGCCTGCTGCACGGCGCGTACGAATGCATCAGGCACCACGCCAGCGATGCGCTGAAGGCGCAGTACCTGGAAAAGGTCGCCACCGGCGAATGGCTGGCCACCATGTGCCTCACCGAAGCCCACGCCGGCAGCGACCTGGGCCTGGTGCGCACACGCGGCGTGCTCCAGCCCGATGGCAGCGCGCGGGTGAACGGCAGCAAGATTTTTATCTCCGGCGGTGAGCACGACCTGACGGACAACATCGTCCACCTGGTGCTGGCGCGCCTGCCCGATGCGCCTGCGGGGCCCAAGGGCCTGTCGCTGCTCCTGGTGCCCAAGGTGCTGGCCGACGGCAGCCGCAACGCCGTGGTCTGCGAGCGCATCGAAGAAAAGATGGGCCTGCACGGCAGCCCCACCTGCGTAATGCGCTTTGACGACGCCACCGGCTGGCTGGTGGGTGAGGCGAACAAGGGCCTCAACGCCATGTTCGTGATGATGAACGCCGCACGCCTTCACGTGGGCCTGCAAGGCATCGGCCTGCTGGAGGCCGCGTGGCAAAAAGCCAGTGCCTACGCCGCAGAGCGCCGCCAGATGCGCGCCCCCGGCGCCAAGGACACCAGCCTCATTCAAGACCACCCCGCCATCCGCCGCATCCTGCACACGCAGCGCGCCTGGATCGACGGCGGGCGCGTACTGACTTACCACACGGCCCTGCAACTGGACGTGGCCAAGCACCACCCCGACGCTGCCGAGCGCGCTGCCGCGCAACGCTGGTGCGCGCTTGTCACGCCCGTGCTCAAGGCCGCGCTCACCGACCAGGGTTTTCACGGCGCCAGCGCCTGCCTGCAGGTGTTTGGCGGCCACGGCTATGTGCGTGAATGGGGCATCGAGCAGATCGTGCGCGATGCGCGCGTGGCCATGATCTACGAGGGCACGAACGAGATCCAGGCCATCGACCTGCTGGTGCGCAAGGTGCTGGCGGACGGCGGGCAGGGCCTGTCAGCGTTGCTGACCACGCTGCCCGGCGCAGCCCCCAGCGCCGCTGCCAGCGCGCGCCGCCATGCGCTGGTCGAGATCACCCAGACCCTGGCGATTGCCGCCCAGTCCGACCCCGAACTGCCCTACTGGGTGGCCGACGACTACCTGCGCGCCGTGGCACTGGTGCTCCTGGAATGGGCCTGGGGCCAGATCGGCGCCGCCCACCGCACCGCGCCCAACACTGCGCGCGACCGCTGGAGCGCGCCAGCCCAGGCCTTTGCACAGTGGGTGCTGCCCGAATTCGACCTGCGCACGGGCATCCTGCGCCAGGGCATTGCACAGGCGCTTGAATTCCGAACCAAAGAGGCCGTCAACGCGCGATGGGCATGCGCAAGAAGCTATGTATTCAATAGCAAAATGTAAGCATTCAGCGCAGGCAGGCCAACCGTTAAGCCGGCCCACTGCCGAGACAAAGCGGTTCACCCACCCTGCAAGAGAGGCAAAGCAGAGGTTAATGCTGCTCATTCAAGCTTGTGAGCTCGTGTAGCAAAAATACAAGTCCGTTGATATCGTTGACATCAACAGTTTCTTCGGTGTTTTGATGTATGATCGCATTGTTGATATACACAATATAAACACCATGATAAACGACAACTCCTCGCTTGGCACGCCTAGCCTCTTTCAGGCCCCGTTGACAAAGAACGATCTACGTCAGCACGTCGTGACGATCAGCCTAGTTTTGGTAAGGCAACTGCACTTCATCTTCCACCGTCCAGATGACTCCCATGAAAAAGCCCAGATCCAATTGCTGGGAATGACCAGTACAAAGAGCATCAACAATCCTGACGTTGGGCCGTTTGAAGAAGACGGTCTTCCCCTGACCTACGAGCAAGTCGCAAACACTGCTTTTGCGACCACTATGGAAGAGCTGTACGAACTGGCCTATCACGGCATGCTCTACGGCAGGGGTTACTACATGAACAGTGAATCTTCGGCATCGTGGGTGTCGCGAGTGCTGGTGGACTTGTCGGTCTCACACTTCGCTCACGCATGGGATGACTATTCAAGTTGCAAGGACGCTGTTCGCGCGTTGGTGGAAGTCTGCGAAACAGCGCAGGCCCGCATGGTGTTGGAACATATTGAAAATGGAGACAACTTCATGGGTTGGTATGGCTATGAAGGTCACGAAGGATTGACTTTCCGCCAAATTGCGCTGCTGTCTGGCATGACTGAGGCTAGCTTGCGCACCATGGCCAATCCAAAACGGAGCAAGCCGCTGAAGACTTTCTCACATGGGAGAAATACTTATATCTCCCCCGCTGACGCCAAAGAGTGGCTGATAAGTAAAGGACGCTATGTACCCATTGCGAACATTGACCGACAAGGTGCCGAACTTGATTTGGTAAACGAAACATTCCACAGTTTTGATGATTTCTGCTGGCGCTTGGACTCGCGTTTGCACTTCTTGCTTGGTACTGAAGCCGCCGAAGATGTCACAAAGGCCTTGGAGGAGGTGCGCGAAGGTCTATTGAGGCGGCGCCTCATCGATCAGACACCTTACCTGGCTTTAGAGCCAAGCGACTACGCCAATACAGCACTCATGTCGATGGTCGGCGGAGCGCTTCAGCTCCCGTCAGACTTGCTCGCACTGAGGTCCGCAGCTGTCTATGCCAGGAGTCAGGCAGAAGATTTCGAGCGGCGTATTAAAGAGATGGGCACGAAGGATCAACAGTCGACCTAGTTGATACACCATAGGAGTAAGCCCCATGAGTCAGCTCATCTACATCGTTAAGCGCGGAAAAAACACTGGCGCACAGTTACGGCCGCATTGGTTCACTGACGCTGGTGGGTATTTTCAGGCGCACAAGACTAACTCCCGCAACGACCCGGAAGGACGCCGTGTTCGAACAGAAAGCGATCTCATCGAGCTCGTGCGTCTGGGCTACCACGTTCGCATGAGCAACACGGCGATTGGACACAGTCCGTCGACCGTTAAGCCAACCATCGCCGTCTAGACCAGCCGACGACGGCCCTCGGGCCACAAATCCAACTCAGCTCGAAACTGCTGCCAATTGGTAAGCAGTTGGGCTGCTGCATTGCCCAATTGATTTCCGTCGAAGATTTTCAAGGAGCCACAACCATGATGTCCCGCCATGCCAAAAGGCGCTGCCAGCAACGCAGCATCCCACCCATGTTCGTTGACCTTCTATTGCGGTTCGGCGTGACAGAACGGGCACCAGGTAAAGCGAACAAGGTGTTTCTGAACAAGGCTGCGCGCAAGCAGATCAAGGTGTATGCAGGCCCGCTTGCAGCCCAACTCGATCAGCACCTCGACATCTATGCAGTCGTTTCCGAGGATGGTTCGGTCATCACGATTGGGCATCGACAGGAGCGCGTCAGGCGCCACTGAAGTTTCGTTCAACCAACTCAGCCGTCCTGGCCATCTCCACAACACGAAATCCATATCACCACATGCCACATCTACATACCCAGCCTTTCACTACATATCTAGCTTGGTCTTTCACTGATGTTCTTGAAGGAAAATTCAAACGCCGGAAGCAAAAGTACAAGCATCATGATTACCCCATCTTGGCCCCGCTTCCGGCGCAAGTGCCGCGACAGACACAGATGGAAGGAGACGATGTTGCAGGCCCGTTCATATACTTCCTGGTGGATCAGACCGGAGAAGTTCAATACGTTGGCAAGTCCGAAGAAAAGAATGTCTTAATGCGCTGGAGCCGTCCAGGCGATGGCGGCCCCGCCAAGCGCTACTGGACGCACTCGATTCCTAGCGGCGGATGCGTATTCAATATCGCTGCAGACCTGCAATCTGGCAAGGGACCATTTCATCTTCGCTTTGTGCCGCTATCTGATTTACGCAGCCGGTGCTCGTCCGCGCTTGGCATTGATCCAGCTCTTAGCGAAAAAGATGCTCTTGTGAAGGCGGAGCGAAGTCTTATTGCAGCGCTGACGCCATGCTGGGACGGTGGCTCGAAAGGAGGTGCCCGATGAACCAACGACGAAACCGGACATCCGCTCAGTCAGGTATCTATCGGGCTACGGTGCCGATTCCACATGAGCATCGACAGAACCTGCGTATATTGGCGCATGAGGCTGGAGCCCGCTCGTTCAGCGATCTCGTACTCATCCTTGTGCAGCGCCCTGAAGAGGCGGGCAGGATGCTTGCACCGCTGGTGCTGGAGGTCGCAGGTACTCATTGGAAGGAGCAGGCGCTGGAAAAGGTCAAGGCGGCAGCTGCACGTGAAGGCCTATCGCTTGCTGATCTGCACCAAGCCTTGTTTAGCAGCGGCGCCCCTTCGGATCGATACGGTGGCGTGCTACTACCGGATGCTCAGAACGGCAACCCCACATAGTTCTCCGCCAGCGACCCCAGCGCCTTCTCGGACGAGAACAGGTACGCCAGGTCCGTGTCCTGCAGCTTCTGGTCGTACGCGATGGAATCCGGAAAGGTGTGCAGCATGGTCGTCATCCACCACGAGAAGCGCTGGGCCTT
>NZ_JBKBXG010000167.1:0-5107 GCF_046314175.1 Acidovorax sp.
GCTGTCGGGTTTTATCTCCCGCACCGACATCCTGCGCGCGGTGGCGGCGGACCCACCGCTGGATTTGTGGAGCGGGCCTGCGATGGCGCTGTAGCGCAACCCATCCTGCACGGCGACAAAACAGGATTCAAATCAGGCCCTAGCGCTTATCCATCAAGCGCTAACAGCTATCAATTAAGAAGCAAAAACCAACGAACACCTTCCCATGAGGTGCCCGCTGCCCCAGATCAATGCCCCGCAGGCCCGGTCTCTGGCGTGCGCTCGGTGATGCTCAAGCCGGTGGTCGCGTCGATTTTGAGCCCCTTGGGCAGCGGGAACTTGATGGTTTCCTCGATGCCCGCCATGGTGCGTACCGACACAGCGCCCAGCGCCTTGATGCGGTCGATGACCTGCTGCACCAGGATTTCCGGCGCCGAGGCTCCGGCGGTCAGCCCCACGCGGGCGAGGCCATCAAACCACTCGCCCTTCAGCTCGTCGGCGCTGTCCACCATGTAGGCGGTGGTGCCCAGCTTGGCGGCCAGCTCGCGCAGGCGGTTGCTGTTGGAGCTGGTGGGGCTCCCCACCACGATCACCACATCCACCTGCGGACTCAGCACCTTGACGGCATCCTGGCGGTTCTGGGTGGCGTAGCAGATGTCCTGCTGCTTGGGCTCGCGCACGCTGGGAAAGCGCGCGCGCACGGCGGCAGAGATTTCGGCCGCATCGTCCACGCTCAGTGTGGTCTGCGTGACCACGGCCAGCTTCTCGGTCTGCCGCGGCTGCACGCGCGCCACGTCTTCCACGTCTTCCACCAGATGGATGCCCTGGTCGAGCTGGCCCATGGTGCCTTCGACCTCGGGGTGGCCCTTGTGGCCGATCATGATGAATTCGTAGCCCTCCTTGGCGAGCTTGGCGACCTCGACATGCACCTTGGTCACCAGCGGGCAGGTGGCGTCAAAAATGCTGAAGCCACGCGCCACGGCCTCTTGCTGCACGGCCTTGCTCACGCCATGGGCGCTGAAGACCAGCGTGGCGCCGGGCGGCACGTCCGACAGCTCTTCGATGAAGATCGCGCCCTTGGCCTTGAGGTCGTTCACCACATAGGTGTTGTGCACGATCTCGTGGCGCACGTAGATGGGGGCGCCAAATTTCTGGATGGCGCGCTCCACGATCTCGATGGCGCGGTCCACCCCTGCGCAAAACCCGCGCGGCTCGGCCAGAAGGATTTCTTGCGGTGCCTGCATCACAGGATCCCGATCAGTTGCACTTCAAAGGTCACGGGCTGGCCCGCCAGCGGGTGATTGAAGTCAAACAGCACCGCGCCATCTTCACGCACTTGCTGCACGGCGCCTGCGTAACTGCCCTGGCCATCGGGCGTGGGGAACTGCACCACATCGCCCACGTTGTATTTTTCGTCGGGGTCGCCCAGCTCATTCATCAGCTTGCGCGCCACCCACTGCTGCATGTCGGGGTTGCGCTCGCCAAAGGCCTCGCCCGCAGGCAGCTCGAAGATGGTGCGCGTGCCTTCGGCCAGTCCGAGCAGGCGCTGCTCCATGGCGGGCGACAGCTCGCCGGTGCCCAGCGACAGGGTGGCGGGTTTGTCGGTAAAAGTGTTGATCACATCCCCCGCCGGACCGGCCAGGCGGTAGTGCAGCGTGAGGAAGGAACCCGGCTGAACAGTGGGAAGGGAGGTGGAAATAGAGGTCATGAGAGTCCCGATAAACTGCCGCGATTGTAGAAAACCGGGCAAACCCCTACCGCCGCCACCGCTGCTGGCGCGTCCCACCTCCTCTTCCATGGCCATCAAAGACCTGCCCGCCGATGCACAGCCCCGCGAAAAACTGCTGGCGCGCGGCCCTGCCGCCCTGGCCGATGCCGAGCTGCTGGCCATCCTGCTGCGCACCGGGATCGTGGGCAAGGGGGTGCTGCAGATGGCGCAGGAGCTGCTCGACCCGCCCGGCATCGACCCGGACACGGGCGCCATCACCGGCGGTTTTGGCGGCATTGCCGGCTTGCTGCACACCAGCGCGGCCGACCTGGAGCGCATCAAGGGCCTGGGCCCCGCCAAGCGCGCCGAGCTGGTGGCGGTGCTGGAGCTGGCCCGCCGCGCCCTGGCCCAGCAACTGCGCGAACGCGAGGTGTTTGACTCACCCGACACCGTCAAGCACTACCTGCAGCTGCACCTGGCGGCCAAGGGGCACGAGGTGTTTGCGGTGCTGTTCCTCGATGCGCAAAACCGACTGCTGGCGCTGGAGGAGCTGTTTCGCGGCACGCTCACGCAGACCAGCGTGTACCCGCGCGAGGTCGTGCTGCGTGCCCTGCACCACCAGGCCGCCGCTGTGGTGCTGGCCCACAACCACCCCAGCGGGAGTGTGGAGCCCAGCCGCGCCGACGAGGCGCTGACCCAGACCCTGAAGACCACGCTGGCACTGGTGGACGTGCGCGTGCTCGACCATGTGATCGTGGCGCCCGGCCAGGCGCTGTCGATGGCCGAAAAGGGCCTAGTATGACTGCGCCTGCGCCCGCACCGGCCCATCCGACGACGGCATTACACGCCGCGCTGGCACGCGCTGCGCGCGGCTCCGAAGGCCCTATGGGCGCCGCCCAGCCTGCCCCTGCCCCCACCACCACCGCCGTGCCCCGGTCCGCCCGGCGCGCAGGTTTGGCCGACAAGAAGGCTGCGGCCAAGGCGGCGATGCGGCCTGTCCGTCATGCCCCCGCGCCGCCCGCCATCGGTGACAACCCGGCACCGCCCCGACGCCGCGCACCACCTGCCCCTCGCCGGACAGGCGAACGCATCACCCAGCTGCAGGACCTGGCCACCGTGGCCCGCCGCCTGCGCGAGGACCAGGAGCGCCGCGAGGCCGAAGACAAAGCCCGGCGCGAAGCAGCAGCCCGGGCCGAGGCCGAGCGCCACCTCTTCAGCCGCAGCGTGGGCCCCGTCACGCCGCTGCGCAACCCCAACGTGGCGCGACTAAGCAAGCACCACCCCCCGCCGCTGCCCGTGCAGCACTGGCTGGACGAAGAGCGCGTGCTGCGCGAATCCATCAGCGACGACTTTGACGTGACCACGCTGCTGGACACAGACGACCAGTTGAGCTTCCGCCGACCCGGCATCGGCGTGGAGGTAACGAGCCGCCTGCGCGTGGGCCACTGGAGCATCCAGCGCCAGTTGGACCTGCACGGCCTGCGCGTGGACGAGGCGCGTGAGGCGCTGGGCGACTTCATCCGCCACGCCCACAAGACCGGCCTGCGCTGCGTGCGCGTGGTGCACGGCAAGGGCCTGGGCTCACCGGGAAAGAGCCCGGTCCTCAAAGGCCGGGTGCACAGCTGGCTGGTTCAGAAGAACGAAGTCCTGGCCTTTGTGCAAGCCCGGGGAGACGAAGGTGGAGCAGGCGCCCTGGTGGTGCTGCTCCGTTCAGCGCGAAAAATGTTACAAAAATAGCGTCTAGCGCTTTATGGGCAAGCGCCAAAAGCTATATATTTGATAGCAAAAATTCCCACATCATCCCAACGCTACGCGTCGGGAATTGGGCCGCGTGGCGAAGCGTCCGGTCAAAGCTGATTGCTCTCCACCCGAACGTAGCAAAAGGGGATGGCGCTGTGGGCAGGGATTCGCATACCGACCAGGCACTGGGGCAAGGTGTTAGGCGGCACGATGGTGTACCCGGACGAAGCCGCCTGAATGCTCACGATGATCACGTCCTTGTCCCCGGAGTTGTAGACCACCTCGTCAATATCGGGCGGGAAGTTGTACGAAGACCCGATGTAGTTGGCTGCATCAATGCTGCCATTCGAGTACGCATTGCGTGCACCAAAGACGCTGCCCAGCACCAGGGTCACCCCCACGGCTGCCGCCAGCAGCGAGTAGAACCTGCCGCTCTGCCCCTGGCGCCTGAAGGCATGCCAAGCCAGCAACCCCAGGGTGGCCACCAAGGCCAGCATCCCCCACTCAGACAACGTCGGGATCGAGGACGCCAGTGCAAAGCTAATGACTCCGCCGGAAGCTGGCTGAGCCAGCGCCGCCCCAGAGAAAAACAACCCCAGCCCTGCACAGGCCCAGCGGCGAATAGCGGTTCGGTTCATAGCGACTCCAAAAAAGAGAATTGGGGGGCGATGAGGGTCGAATAGGAGCCTGCTCCGCCTATGGCAGTCACTCTAACACGTAACACTTTGTCTCCAAGAGCGGTATTTGTGTCCGTCCAGACTTACTTCGAGAGGTCTATCGCGTACTTCGACGTGCCCTTGCCCGATCCATCATCGGCCGCCAGCAGCGACACATTGGCCAGCCCGCCCGCCTGCGCCACGCTCAGCGCATTGGCGCCCGAGCTGAACACCACCGGGCCCGCTACCGTGGCCTTGGCAAAGCGCCAGCTCTTGGCCGCGCCGTTGGCCACGCGGGTTACCGCCGGGTTCTTGCGGATGTAGTCAATCACCACATCCCGGTTCGCATCGGGTGAGGCCCAGATCGTGCCCGAGCCATCGAGCTTGTCGATAAAGCTCTTGCCGCTGGTGGCGCGGTAGTTGTTGGTGGAAATCACGAACTCCTGCGCCACATCGATGGGCTTGCCCAGGTAGGTCAGGTTCTTGATGCGGCTGCCTACGGGCTGGGTGACGTCGATCTCATACTGCATGTCGGCGGTGGTGAACATGTCGAAGTTGTAGCCCGGGAAGGTGCTGATGAGCTGCTGCTCGGTGGTCTTGGCCGGGTCGATCTGGTTGAAGCGCTTGGCAGCTGCCTCCAGCCAGTTCTTGATGTCGCCACCATTGACCTTCACCGCGTACACCGTGTTGGGGTACAGGTAAAGGTCGGCTGCGTTGTTGATGGCCAGCGGGCCCACGGCCACGTCGGTGTAGTCGGCGCCGCCCTGGAAGCCGCTCTTGAACGGCGCACTCACCGACAGCACGGGCAGCTGCGCATACTGCGACAGGTTGGCCTTGACATAGGCCGCCACATAGGCCTGCTGCGCCTGGTTCACGATCTGAATCGCGCCCGGGTCACCCACGTCGGCAAACAGCGTGCTCATGCGGAAGTCGGTCTGGCCGATGGGCGTCTTCACGTACTGGATCGCGGCCTGGTGCTGCGTCTCGATCAGCGGGGCGATGGCAGGGTCGGCATCCACGGTCA
>NZ_JBKBXG010000168.1:0-5037 GCF_046314175.1 Acidovorax sp.
TCAACGAGGATGAGAACCGCCATCTGTCACGGCGCCGGGGCTACACCGAGTTCATCAGCGTGGGGCGCAAGTGGCGCAGACGCGGTCTTGCAAGGGCATTGATCGCCCGCAGCCTCCGCCTATTGGCCGACGAAGGGATGGCCGAGTCGGCGCTGGCGGTGGACGGTGAGAACCTGACGGGCGCTAATCGTGTGTATGCGGACTGCGGCTTTCAGGTGGTCAAGCGCAACACGATTTACCGCAAGCCGCTGGAGGTGCCCAAGCTGTAGTCGCGGCGTGCGTTGGCTCCGGAATCACCTGTCGCGTGGATGCTGCAGTTCAGCGACACCCAGGGGCACAGGCATAGGTCTTAGGCTGCGCTTAAGCCTTGCCCTCGGACAATCTGGCGCAAAGAGGGCATCTATGAAGCAAACAATAAACAACAGCCATCGCATTGCCATCTGGGCGACGTGCTTGGCCTCTGCGGCAGGGAGTTCGTCATGGGCGCAGGGTACGCCGGAGGGAACGGGCGGCGCTACGCCATCGCTTGATGGCGTCACGGTCACGGCACGCAGGTCGTTGGAGCAGCGTTTTTTTGCAGCCGGGTCGCTGGTGGTGGTGGACCGCAGCGACATCGAGCAAATGGGCGCGTTCTCGGTGGCCGATGTTCTGCGCCAGCTGCCAGGCGTGCAGGTGACGCCAAGTGCTGACGGCAGCGTGGAGATCCGCATGCGCGGCATGGAGCGCGGTGCCACGCAGTTGCTCATCGATGGCCAGCGCGTGGGCGGCAAGCGCACGCAGCTGCCCATTGACCAGCTGCCGCCCGAGCTGATCGAACGCATCGAGGTGGTGCGTGCGCCAAGCGCAGAGTTCTCGGGCGCCACGGGCGGCACGCTCAACATCGTGTTGCGCCAGGCCACCGTGAAGCGTGAAACCACGCTGCGCCTGACCGACAACCACGTGTGGGGCCGCAATGCGGGGCAGGCGTTTTTCTCGCGCACCGGCCCCTTGGGGCCAACTTCCACGGGCGCCGACGAGCCTCGCGAAGCGGAGGCCAGCCAGCCCTGGTCGTACTTCGTCGCTGCGTCTGCAACAGGCCTGCTGCTGGGTTCAGACACGCACCGCAGCACGCAGCGTGACGGGGCTGACGTGGCGCAGTCCGACACCAGCGCCCGCTACAAGCGCACCGACTACGCGCTGGTGCCGCGCATCAGCGGGAAGCTGGGGGCGGCAGACCAGGTGACGCTGCGGGCAACCCTCAGCAAGGCTGACTTTGGCGGCACAGCCGACAGCGTGGGCAGTGGCGATGGCACATATGCCCTGAACTCGCAGGAGTCGCACCAGTACGACCGTCGCTATCTGCAAGCAGCCGCCGACTGGACACACCGCTTTGCTGCCAGCAAGCTCGAAACCACGCTGACCGCCAGCCGGGCCAGCGACACCGTGGACCGCAGAGGAGATCTGTTGCGCAACATTGGCGCGGGCGGTGCAGTGGTCACCGACAGCTACAGCTTTGTGGACGACCGGCGCGAGGATGTCTGGAGCCTCAGCAGCAAGCTCACCGGCACGGCCGATGCACTGCTGTGGAGTGCCGGGGCGCAATTTGAAGACCGCAAACTCTTCGTCAGCACCACCGCGAGCGGCGCCCTGCCGGTGAACTCGGGCCTGGACGCTGGCATCCGCCGGTGGGTGGTCTGGGGGCAGAACGAATGGGAGCTGCCGGCCAGCACCACGCTCACGCTGGGCCTGCGCGGCGAGCGTGTGGAGCTGAACGGGGGAAGCTCGGCAGTGGCGGGCAGCAAGCAGTGGAACATCCTCCAGCCATCGCTGCACACCCGCACGCCGTTGTCCGACGACCTGCAGTGGCGTGTGAACCTCGCCCGCGTCACCCAGCTGCCGCGCGTGTGGGACTTGGTGGACCGGGTCATCCCCAGTCAGGGCAGCAACAGCCTGGGCAACCCCGACACCATCGGCAACCCCAACCTGCGCCCGCAGGTGGCCTGGACGCTGGACACCGGCTTCGAGCGGCGCCTGGCCAGCGGCCACGCAGGCCTGAACCTGTTTGTGCGGCAGATGAGCGATGTGCTGGCGCCCACGCTGGCATTGAACGGATCGCGATGGGTAGAGCAACGTGCGAACGTGGGCGACGCGATGGTCTGGGGCCTGGAGGCCGATGCGCGCACGGGGCTGGCGTGGCTGGGCCTGGGGCATGACTGGACGCTGTCGGCCAATGCCAGCCTGCTGCAGTCGCGCATGACCAGCGGGCCCAATGAAGGGCGTCGCATTCCCGGGCAGGCCCGCTACTTGGCCACACTGACCGCTGCCAAGCCCATGCCACGTGGCGGCGGTTGGTACGGCGGCACCACGTTGACCATGACGGGGCGCGCCGACCAGGACATCAACGCCGCGCTGACCGGCCAGAACCGCGCGAGCGCCATGCTGGACTTTTACGTGGGTCAGCTGGTGCGCGGACTGGGGTATTGGCGGCTGGGGGTATACAACGTGGGCGACGCGCATTTCCGCCGAGATCGCGTGGATGCGTCGGGTGCGGTGCCCCTGGTCAGTCGTAGCAGCATGCAGTGGACGCCACGCGCATACCTCACGGTGGGGACGCAGTTTTGATGTTTGTGCAGGGCGGCGCGGAGGCGTCTGTATCTGTATTGGCACTCAGTCAAACCGCTTAGTCAGTGAGAAAGGTCAGTATGAAAGCAGGAATCGGAGTTGCAGGCGCGTTTGGCCACGTTGCAAAGCTGGTTGCGACAGCGTCACTGTGCGGCGCCTTGGCAGCGAATGCCGTTGCCGCACCGCCTGCCCCGGCGGCGGCGGGCGGCACCGGCGCCGCGACCGTGGAGCCGGTGTACACGCGGGCGCGGCTGGTATCCGTAGACAAGGAATCGGACGGCCGCATTCTCGTGCGTTTGAAGTTGCTACCGCGTTCCAAGATTCCGTTTTCCACGCTGACGTTTGTGGTGCGCGACAAGGCACTTCTGGCCGACATTCCGGAAGGTGCCTGGGTCAAGTTCCAAGCCCGGTCTGAGGATGGTGTGAATGTGTTGACCTCCATCCATGTCGTGGAAGAATGCCGACGGTTTCAGCCCTGCGATTGACGATAGGCCTGCAAACGGTGCTGGTTACTGCTCCATTTTTACAAGGGTTGTCCATGTTCAGTTTTCGTCTCAGGCTTGCATTTCAAAAGCCTTTGCAAAATGCCCGGGCCGCCGCTTTTTTTGGGCTTCAGATCATCTTGTGTGGACCGTCCGTGGCGCAGCAGCCTGACCCCGTTCCGGCAACCATCACCGCATGGCCGAGTTACATGCCCGATTTGGTCGCTGGCTTTTCGGAGAGCTCGGTCGCGGCAGTTTTACCGGCCGACGTCGCGATCACCCTTCCAGATGCATCGCTGCCCGTGGACAAGGCCCGCTGGAGCGGTGTCTGGCAGGGGTGGGCCTGCATTTTCCGAGCGTGCGATATCAGCGTTGCTATCGAATCCGTCACCGCGACCGGTGCCACCGTCGTATATGCCGGCGTCAGCGATCAACAACCCCAGTTGACCGGCCGTTCGCAGGGAAGCTTCGTTGGCAATGAATTGCACGCGCGGCTTCATACCGGTGCGCGGTTGGTGCTTCGTCTGCGAGAGGGGGCAGCCGGTGAAATGGAGATGTCTGTTTGGCGCGCAGGGGCGCAGCTGCTTTTTGCGGGCGTGCTGAGCACTAGGGGGGTACCGGTTTACACGCGTCGGGTGGAGCGTATTCCGACCCCTTGGAAAGATGCTGATGGCCGAACTCAGACCCTTGAGGCTGTGGCGTATCGCCCCATAGGTGTGGAAGGCCCGTTGCCCACGCTCGTCTTCAACCATGGCTCTACGGGCGTTGGCAATCGCCCCAGCTGGTTTACGCACACCTGGACCAGCCCTGAGGTGGCGCAGCATTTCACCTCCAAGGGTTGGCAGGTCGTGTTCCCGCAACGCCGGGGGCGTGGCAAGTCTGATGGCTTGTACGACGAAGGTTTTGGTGCCAACCGTGCGGCGGGTTACACCTGCGAGCCCGAACAATCACTGAAGGGGCTGGACCGAGCGCTGGCCGACATGGATGTGGTAATGGAGCATGTGCAGAAACGCCCTGATGTCGACAAGGCGCGTTTGCTGATCGGCGGGGTGTCGCGCGGCGGCCTGCTGTCGGTCGCGTATGCGGGTACCCGGCCAGACATGTTCCTGGGCGTCGTGAATTTTGTGGGCGGCTGGTTGGGCGAAGCTTGCCAAGAGGCTGCGCTTATCAATCGCACTGGATTTGTGCGAGGCGCCGCCATGCAACGGCCAACATTGTGGCTGTATGGAGAGCGTGATTCCTACTATTCGCTCGCACACAGTCGCGCAAGCTTCGAAGCGTTTCGCGCGGCGGGTGGGCGGGGGAAGATGGTTAGCTATACGCTGCAGCCTAGGCAGAACGGCCACGGTATCGATAGCTTGCCTGCTTTGTGGAAGTCAGAGTTGGACGGTTACCTTTCGCAGATTCTTGCGGGACCCAATCGGTAGGCGCGACCGCGATAACCAACTCTTCCAAGCTCACGGCAAGCGCTCCGACCCCGGAGCCACGGTTATCCGATTAGCCGTACAGCCGCCCTTCGCGCAGCGCCTCCAGCGCATGGCTCAGGTTCGTGCGCGCCTGCGCTTCGTACCGTTGGTAAAACAGTTCCGTGCCGTAAATGCGCGGCCGGTCCAGAAACCCCTGCAACACCGCACTGCGCCCCGCCACATAACGCGGCCAGCGCACAAAAAAGTATTCGCGCCGCACATTGCGTTCGAACTGGCGGTACACCGCGTCGCTCTGGCCGAGGATGGACAGGTCGATGTCGACCACCCACTGTGCATCGCCGGTGAGTGGGCCGGGGGTGTGGCGGGTGTCGAGGATGTGCTGGTGCACGGTTTGCGCCAGCGTGGGGGGTAGGCCCTGGCCCAGGATGAAGCGGCTTGCCCAGTCGGCGCTGCGCTCTTCGTTGTGTTTGCTCCACGGCCAGTAAATGGCATCGTGATACCACAGGGCCAGCGCAACAGCGTGGGGG
>NZ_JBKBXG010000169.1:0-5010 GCF_046314175.1 Acidovorax sp.
GCGAGGCCGACGGCAAGTTCTACTTCAAGCTGGTGGACGCCGACGGCCGCCTGCTGCTGCAAAGCAGCGGATTTGATGCTCCCAAGGAAGCAGGCCAGGCCATTGCGCGGCTGCAACGCGAGGGCTTGGGCGCGCTGGCGGGCCAGCTGGCGCCCGTGGATGGAGTGGTGGATGCCGACGTGGCTGCGGCGCTGAAGGCGTTGGCGGACGCTGCGGCGTGAATCGGCATTGCTTCGCTTTACTACAATATTGATAGCTATTAGCGCATACCAGGCAAACGCCAGAGGCCAAAAAGACCATTAATCCATGCGATAACGCAGGCTGGTCCACAGCGTGGGCCGCACGGTGCCGTGCAGCGGGGTTTGCAGCGTGCCCGTCCATGCCCAGCGGCGGTCGGCGGATTCGCGGAACAACACCAGGTTGAAGCTCCACCCCGCGCTCTGCGACACGGTGTTGGCCTCGTCCGCAAAACGCGAGCCCCGGTAGACCAGCGACGCCAGCGTCAGGTCGCGCCCCCCATGCTTCCACACATTGGCCAGCACGGCCGTGTGCTGTGGCACGCCCGGCAGCAGGTTGCCCGCGTGCTGCACGCCGGTGTTGCGCGACTCAGCCCAGGTGTAGCTGGTAAGCACACTCCAGCGCGGCGCCAGCACCCGGTTCAGCGCCACGCCGGCCTGGTGTAGGCGGCCCTCGCTGAAATACGGGTTGCCGTTGTAGGCGTCAATGGCCACCTGGCCCGACACCCCCACAGGCGCCAGCACACCGGCCCGGTCGGACACCAGGCTGCCCATGTTGGGCAACAACAGGCGCCCGTCGGCAAAGGTGGGGTTGGTGATGGTCTGGCTGCTGAGCATGCCCCAGGCGAAGGTGCGTGCGTCCATCTCCCAGTCCAGCTGCACCGCCTTTTTGCGGACCAGGCTGCCCACGCGCTGGTACTGGTGGTCGATGGGGATGGCACCCACCGCTACCGGTGCCAGCGTGTGCGTGGCGGGCGCGTGCACGTTTTCGATGTAAGCCGCATGCAGGGCCCTGCCGGGCCCGATGCGGTAGGAAATGCCTGCGCGTGGCCGCAGGCGCCGGGCGTGGCCGCCCTCGGTGGTATCCGGCTCAAAAAAGTCTTCGTCGGTGACCAGGCTGTAGTAGCGGTTCACAGACTGGGCGCGCAGTTGGGGCCAGGCCACGCCCGCCTCCCAGGCCCACGGGCCGTGCTGCCACTCGGCGTTCAGCCAGGGCATGTCAAACCGTGCGGTGCTGGTGCCGTCGGAGCCCTCGAACGGCGCACCCGGGTCGTACAGGCCCGAACGCCCCAGCGCCCGCACGTTCTCCCAGCCAAAGCTGATGCGCCGCCCGGGCGTTTGCACCACATGCCGCAGCATCACGCCATCCATGCGCTCCTGCACCCGCGAGTTCTGCAAGCCCAGGCCATCCACGTCCAGCTCCCGGGTGTTGGTGCTGCGCACGTGGTGCAGCTTGAGCCAGGTCTGCGCGTCGGCCGACCAGCGCCAGGAACCACCTGCATCGGTGCGCGCGGCGTGGGTGCGCGCCACGCCGTCAAACCGTGCCGAGCCCAGGTCCAGCCCGCCCGGGTAACCCACGCGGTCCCAGCCCTGGTCATGCACCACAAACACGCCCAGGCGGTCGGTAGGCCGCGCACCCCAGCCCAGCGTAGCCATGGGGGCGGTCAACCAGTAAGCGCCAGACCCGCCCCTTGGCGACAGGCGCAAGCCGGAGGCGCGCGCCAGCCAGGCCATCGGCACGGTGCTGGCATCCAGCCCCCGCAGAGTGACGCCGCCCACCAGGGCCGTGTGCACGGGGTTGCGCTCTGCGCTGGCGGCCCACACCGCTTCCTGCCCCTCGGTGGGAAACACCGGCACCTGCCGCTCACCCACGCCCAACGTCAGCGGGTCGGCCAGGTAGCCCTGGTACAGCTCGGAGTTGCGGCTGTAGTCGCTCTCGTACCGGTTGGCCATGAAGAAGTGGCTGCCCGCCCACAGCGGGTAGTACGACTGCTGTGCATAGGCACGCGCCCAATGCTCCATCCCGAAGTCGCCCAGCGCCTTGCCCAGGTTGGCCGAGCCCTGGCTGTCAGACACCAGCGGATTGAGCGACTTGAGGTAAGGCAGTCGCACCAGCGCCTCGCGCGCGGCGGCCATGGCAGCCTCGGGCTCGCCGCTGTCATTGCGCAGGATGGATTCGATCTGCCAGGGGAGCGGGTCGTTGGCGTCGGCCAGGCGCGCGCGGTCCAGCGAGTCCAGCGCTGCAGCGCGTTCGCCCAGCTGGTATTCGGCCACGGCCAGCCACACCTGGGCCCGCGCATACCGCGGCTCGATCACCAGCGCCTTGAGCAGCAGGGTGCGCGCCGCCTCGGCGTCGCCCCGCTGCAAGGCCAGCAAACCGGCGCCCGCCAGGCTGGTGTAGTCATCACCCGCCAGCGCCAGGGCTTCGTCAAAGCCCGTGCGCGCCTCGGGCAGGCGCAGCGCCTCGGTGTCGGCGGTGGCCTGCTCGGCGCGGTAGCCGGGGTGCTGGGGCGCCAGTTGCACCGCGCGTGCCAGGGCGACGCGGGCGGCGTGCAGATCGCCGCGCTCTTGCAGGGCACGGCCCAGGCCCCAGAGTGCAGCGGCCCACCGCATGGTTGCGGGGTTCTGTGCGGCGGCCTGGCGTGCGGTTGCAGGGTCTGACGCTGCGACCTGCTGCGCATCCACCTCGGCGAGGACCACAGCCTGCCGGTACAGGGCCAGCGCGGCATCGCCCCGGCCTTCCAGGCGGTGCGCGTCGGCATCGGCCAGCAGCAGGTCTACCGATGTGGGGGCTACTGCTCGCGTGGTGTCGATCCATGCACGGGCCTCGGCAGAACGGTCCAGCGCCAGCAGCAGATCGGCGCGGCGCGCGGCGGTGCGAGGATCTTGGCTGCGCTGCCAGGCGCTTGCAAGACGGGTTTGCGCAGCATCGAGCTGCCCCTCAAAAACTTCCAGGTCGGCAAGGACCAGCTCCACCACAGCGGCGCTTTCGCCGTGGGTAGACATCGCCCGCAACCGCGTCTGCGCGCCGCCCCAGTTGCCCGCCAGCAGATCGGTACGCACGGCAGCCAGTGCGGGTGAAATGTCGGCGCGCTGAAACTCTGCCCAGCGCGTGGCATCTGCCGGGTAGGCCGTCACCCACTGCACCCTCTCGCGCGGGTTCACCAACACCCGTTTGATGGGAGCCTTGCCCGGCTCCACAAACCCTTGCTCTGCGGGGCCCAGTTGCACGCTGCCCTGGGCGTTGGACAGCTCCACCTGCCCCGACAGCACCGTGAACGTGGTGCGCCCGGCGGCATCCACCTCCACATCCCAATCGGTACCCCGCACCGCCGCCAGCGCGGCGGGGGTTTGCAGTTGCAGCGTGGCGGGGGTTTTTTTGGTGCGGGCCCACAGGCGCCCGGCGGCCAGCTCCAGCAGGGTGCGGTGGGGCTGCGCTTCGCACAGGCGCAGTTGCGCGTTGGCCGACATGCGGATCTGGGTACGGTCGGCCAGCAGGAGCGCGGCCGACGACAGCGCCAACGTGCGCATGTCGGCCCCCGCCCCCAGTTGCTGGGCCAGTGCGGCGGGCGACCACGGCTCGACACCTGGCGCACGGGTCTGCCCCTGGCCCGCCAGCGCCACGATCTGCGCCGCAGACGCTCCGGGCGCGAGCGACACGCCCGCGCACTGCGCCCAGGCCGGGGTGGCGCCCAGCGCCCCCAACATCAGCCCCACGGGGGTCCACCAGCAAGAACGACGGGATGGCATGGCGTGGCCTTTCATCATCAATCGCGGGGTCAGGATTTGTCGAGCGCGCGGGCGCTGAAGCCTGCAGGCGCACCCTTCGCCTGCGCAGCCCCAGCCGTGTCTGCGACGGCCCTTACACGTGCGTACAACAGATCGGCGTGCGCCACCCACTGCGGCGCCAGCAGCCGGGCATGGGCCTGCCAGTCGGTACAGCCCGCGAGCGCAAGCGCCCACTCACCCGCCTGCAGGTGGCGGTGCAGCGCCAGGCTGGTGGCAACCAGGGTCAGGTCGTCGCAGAGGGTGTACACGTCCAGACCGCTGCTGCGCCCCGCCAGCACCACGGTGTCGAGCCAGAGCAGGCGCGCCCGCAGCGGGTCACCGGCGGGCAAGGCGGCCTGTGTGGCGCCGGACAGCAGCACGCCGGTGCCAAAGGCCTTGTTGGCGCCCTCCAGCCGCGCAGCGGTGTTCACCGCATCGCCGACGGCGGTGTAGGTAAACCGTTCGTGCGACCCCAGCGGCCCTACCGCCGCTTCGCCCGTGTGCAGGCCGATACGCAACTGCACATGGGCAAACGGTGTGCCCTGCCACTGCGCGCGCAGGGTTGCCATCTCCAGCTGCATGGCCTGTGCGCAGGCCAGCGCCCGGGCCGCGTGGGCAGGCTCGGGCAAGGGGGCGTTCCAGAAGGCCATGACCGCATCGCCGATGAACTTGTCCAGCGTGCCGCCATGAGCATGCACCACATGGGTCATGCGCGAAAAATATGCATTCAGCGCCCGGGCCACGGCTTCGGGCGGCAGGTGTTCGCTGGCCGCGGTAAAGCCTGCCAGGTCGGAAAACAGCAGCGTGAGCACACGCCGCTCGCCCCGCAGGGCGGGTGCGGCGGCTTCGATATCTGCCGCCAGCGCGTCGACCACGGCCGGCGGCACATAGCGCCCGAATTCGCTGCGCAGTTGTTCGCGGCGGCGGCGCTCGCGCCAGTAGCTGCCAATGGCTGCCACGTTCAGGTGCAGGGCCAGCGCGGCCACGGTGGGCAGTGCGCTCCACCACACACCCGCCACCAGCGCACCGCCTGCGCCCAGCACTGCCAGCAGCACCAGCGCGGCGGTCCAGGCAGTGGCGCGCCAGGCGCTGAAGCGCCGCGTGCGCCATGCCACCAGTGCGACCGCCAGCGCAGCCTGCAGCAGCGGCAAAGCCGGGTGTGCGGGCACGATCCAGTCGCCCGCGAGCCCATTGGCGAGCGCCGTGGCATGCAGGAACACGCCGG
>NZ_JBKBXG010000170.1:0-4850 GCF_046314175.1 Acidovorax sp.
GCCCCGGCTCTTGCTCATCTTCTCGCCGTTGTTCACGGTCAAAAAGCCGTGCACGAACACGTTGTTGGGCGTCTTGCGGCCGCTGAAGTGCAGCATGGCGGGCCAGAACAGGGTGTGGAAGGTGACGATGTCCTTGCCGATGAAGTGGTACTGCTCAAGCGTTGGGTCGGCCATGTAGGCGTCGTAGCTTTCGCCACGCTTTTCGAGCAGGTTTTTCAGCGATGCCAGGTAGCCCACGGGCGCGTCAAGCCACACGTAGAAGTATTTGCCCGGCGCGTCGGGGATCTCGATGCCGAAGTAGGGCGCGTCGCGGCTGATGTCCCAGTCGCCCAGGCCCTCGCTGGTGGTGCCATCGGGGTTGGTGCGGACGGTGAACCACTCCTTGATCTTGTTGGCCACTTCGGGCTGCAGCTTGCCGTCCTGCGTCCAGTTCTCCAGGAACTCCACGCAGCGTGGGTCCGACAGCTTGAAGAAAAAGTGCTCCGAATTCTTCAGCTCGGGCTTGGCGCCCGACAGGGCCGAGAACGGGTTGATAAGGTCGGTGGGCGCGTACACCGAGCCGCACACCTCGCAGTTGTCGCCGTACTGGTCCTTGGTGTGGCACTTGGGGCATTCGCCCTTGATGTAGCGGTCGGGCAGGAACATGTTCTTCTCGGGGTCGAAGAACTGCTCGATGGTGCGCACTTCAATCAGGCTGCCGTCGGCGCGGTCGCGCAGGTCGCGGTAGATCTGGCGGGCCAGGTCGTGGTTTTCTGGCGCATCGGTGCTGTGCCAGTTGTCAAAGCTGATGTGAAAGCCGTCCAGGTACTGCTTGCGGCCAGCCGCAATGTCGGCCACGAACTGCTGGGGCGTTTTGCCCGCCTTTTCGGCGGCGATCATGATGGGTGCGCCGTGGGTGTCGTCGGCGCCACAGAAGTTGACAGCGTTGCCCTGCATGCGCTGAAACCGTACCCAGATGTCGGCCTGGATGTATTCCATGATGTGGCCGATGTGGAAGTTGCCGTTGGCGTACGGCAGGGCGGTGGTAACGAAGAGTTTGCGGGCGGAGGTCGTCATAGAGGCTTTCTCGGGCGGAACCCGTGATTTTATGGCGGCGCCGACGTGGTGGCAGGGACGGAGGCGTTACCGCTATCCCATACCGATCCCGGCGGGTTGAGCGATTGGTAGGGTGATACCTGGCCTTTTTCGATGGGAAAAGGTAAGTGGGCATACTGCAAAGGCGCGTCTCGTCCCGTGCGGACCAATCGCCGCTTTGGCAGACCTTCCGCACCCACTTGGCTGCAGCGGCTCTATCGGCGTACCCACTCTTTTCACGCCACCTAAAAATGTCCACCTTCTTGTTCCGTCGTGCTGTGCGCCTGGCGGGTCTTGCCCTCTGCGCCTATCTTGTGCCTGCCCACTCGGCTCCTGTCACCACGGTGATCGCGGAGGATTCGTTTGCCTACACCTCAGGTCAATCGGTGGTGGGAAAAAGCGGGGGCGTTGGTTGGAGCACGTCTTGGGAATTTGAAAATCCAAATTTTTCGCAACTGGAGGTTGAATCGACAGGCCTGACAGTGCCTGGCGTCTCCAGCACAGGGGGAGGGCTTGTCTACGTTTTAAACGGTGCCCTTCAGTTGGGTCACGCAGCCCGTTCATTGCCGCAACAGGACACTGGGGTGGTGTTCGTGCAGTTTCTGTCCCAATTTGGAACGCAGTCGGGTGGTGGGTCGCCGAGCGTTCGGTTCGGCGCTGTGTGGGTTGGCAATAACGGTGGTTGCGGAAGCCCCGTCTATGCGTTGATTGATACGACGGCCGGTGTGTTCGAGTGCACTACCGTGCCGCTCGCGACTTTGAGTGCGGTGGTGCTGCGCATCGACTACACGGCCCAGACCACGCAGATGTGGGTGTTGCCCAGCCTCAGCGGGTTTGACTACCTGAACCCGCCCGCGCCCACCGTACAGCGCTCGGGGTTTGCGCCTGTGTTCAGCCGGTTTTCCCTGTACGCACGCAATCCAGCTCGTATTGATGAGCTGAAGGTGTTTCGCGTGGCGAACGTGGTGCCGGCCCCTGCAATGCCGCAGCCGGTGCCTGTGGACTCTTGGGGTGCGCTGGGTGCGGCGAGCGGTTTGATCTTGCTGGCAGGCTGGTGGCGCAGACGCCGGCAGTAAGGGGCTGACGAACCGAAGACCACGAAGACCAGCGTCTTGCCGAGGTGCCGTGACGCCTGTTCAGGTCACCGGCTCCTTCACGGCGGCGCCGTGGTCAGTCCAGCCGAAGAATGCGCAGATCTCCTCGCGCATGGCCAGCGTGTCAGCCCTTCCCAGGGCCATGAGTTCTTGCGTATAGCTGGCTTCAAATAATAGGTAGCTGGCCAGCGCGGCGCCGCGCACGTCGGCCATGTTGGACGTGACGCCCAGCGCGGCAAGCATGGTGCGCACGGGGCCCGGCAGGTCGCCCACATGGCGCGCGGCCACGGCGTCCAGCCGCTGCGATGGCGCAATCACCAACAGTTCGATGGGACGCAGGGCGCTGTGGGCGCGCACCTCGGGCGGGATGAGCGACAAGGTCTGGTTGATGCGTTGCACGCGCTCCACGTCCACCGCCAGCGCATCCAGAAAGATGTTGGACAGCGCATGCCCGGCGATCTGGGCCAGAGAGGGGTAGCTGGCCGTAGGGTTGGCGGCGGCGTCGCCCTTGGGCTCGTGCATGCGGCCCGCGCCGATCACCAGGACGCGCTCGGCCCCCAGGTGGATGGCGGGGGCAATGGGCGCGGACTGGCGCATGGAGCCATCGCCAAAGTACTCGACGTGCTCATCCACTTCGATGCCCTTGGCCGGAAAGATGAACGGGATGGCGGACGAGGCCAGCAGGTGCTCGTGCGTGATGCGGTCGCGCGCGGCCTTGCGCTGCGAGCGCACCCAGGGTTTGACGGGCTCGGCCGATTCAAAAAAAGTGACATGTTCGCCCGAGCTGTAGCTGGACGCCGTGACCGCCAGCGCGGTCAGGTGGCCCTTACGGATCAGCCGCGGCAGCCGCACCAGCGGCACCATCTTGACCAGCAGCTTCTCCAGCGGCGCGTTGTCCAGCAGCGAGCGCGGCCGCATGCGTCGCCAGCGGGCCAGCGCCCAGCCCACGGACAGCAGCGTGAGCCAGCGCGCGCCGCTGCGCATCACCGACAACGAATCGGCGCCGTACACCTGGCCCGCATGAAACTGGCGCCACACCCGCGCAATGCGGCGTACCGCGCGGTCAAAGTTGTCGGCCCCGCAGGCCAGCGCAGCGGCGTTGATGGCCCCGGCCGAGGTGCCGGTGATGATGGGAAACGGGTTGGGCTCGTTGCCCGCGCCGCAGGCGTTGCGCAGGTCGGCAATGGCCTCCAGCACGCCCACCTGGTAGGCGGCCCGGGCGCCGCCGCCGGTCAGCAGCAGCCCTGTGGCAGGACGGGGCGTGGTGGGGCTGGGGGAAGGGTGGGGGGCGGCTGGGTGGTCTGTGGATGGCATCGGCAGTGCGTGGCAGGTGAGGCGGTTCCAGTGTGGAGGGCCGCGCCCGCCGCACCATGTGGGAAAACCCGGGGGGGCTGCTACCTATCGGTGATTGAGCAGCAGGCGTGCCACGCCTTCGTCTTGCAGCACGCTGATGCCGTGGTCGCGGGCAAACAGGCGCGCGGTGTCGCTCAGCTGCCCCTGGGTCACCACATACACACCGGATGACGCGTCGCGCGCCTTCATGGCGGCGTGCAGGTCGCGCAGGGGCTCCACGCCGTGGGTGGCTGCCTTCCAGCGGCGGGCGCTGACGAGGGTGGTCTTGCCGCCCAGAACCAGGGCCATGTCGGCGGCGCTGCCTGGTTTCAGGCGCTCCACGGTGCAGCCCTCACGGGCCCAGGCTGACTCCAGTGTGTCGGCAAAGGTGCGCCAGGGCATGCTGTTGACGGCGTCCAGCATCTCGGCCACCTTGGTGGGGCTGGGCGCGCGCAGTTGCTTCCAGGCGGCGATGCAACCCACCACAAAGATGGGGAACCCGGCCAGCGCGCCCACGATGAAATAGTCCTTGGGCAGCAGCGCGCCGGAGGCCAGGACGATGAGGCCGACCACCGCAAAGCTGATCCACCATGGCGAGCGCAGCAGCACGGCAAACAGGGATTTTTCGGCCATCTTGAATTTCACGGGGGGTCCTTTTCTTTCTTTCGTTCGGCGGCGGCGGTAAGCCAGGGGCAAAGCGTGCGCATTGTCCTGCAGATACCGGGGTTGGATCGCTTGGATAGACTACCTGCCCCACAGGAGTTATTTGAATGGCAGTCACCGAACAAGGCCTCTTGGCCGCACTTTCCACCGTGCTGGACCCGCATACGGGCAAAGATTTCGTCAGCAGCCGTGCGCTGCGCAACCTGCAGATCACCGGTGGCGACGTGGCTTTTGACGTCGAACTGGGCTACCCCGCCAAGAGTCTGGTGCCCGAGCTGCGCCGCAGCCTGGTGGCCGCTGCCAAGGGCGTGGCCGGGGTCGACAACGTCTCGGTCAACATCACCACCAAGGTGCTGGCCCACGCCGTGCAGCGCGGCGTGCAGTTGCTGCCCCAGGTCAAGAACATCATTGCCGTGGCTTCGGGTAAGGGCGGCGTGGGCAAAAGCACCACCGCCGCCAACCTGGCCCTGGCCCTGGCGGCCGAGGGCGCCAGCGTGGGCGTGCTCGACGCCGACATCTACGGCCCCAGCCAGCCCATGATGCTGGGCATCAACCGCCGCCCCGAGAGCGACGACGGCAAGACCATGGAGCCGCTGGAAAACTACGGCGTGCAGGTCATGTCCATCGGCTTCCTGGTGGACCAGGACGAAGCCATGATCTGGCGCGGCCCCATGGCCACCCAGGCGC
>NZ_JBKBXG010000171.1:0-4761 GCF_046314175.1 Acidovorax sp.
CGGCGGCGCGGCTGCCGTCTTGTGTGACGTAGCCTTGGGTGGTCACGCCAGTGGCGGTGCGCTCGACCAGGAAGAGGGCGATCTTGCCGTCAAGTTGTGCGGGCACGATGAAGGCGTCTGCCTTGTCACCAGCGGGTACTACACTTTTGGTAGCTGTGACCGCATAGCCTGATTGCGCCTTGGCCGCTTTTGCATCGCACACGTCCAGGCGGTAGCGCGCCTTGCGCTCCTGCTGCGCCAGCACCACCACGGCTTCGCCGCTGGCCACGCGGGGCAGCCAGGCGCCTTGCACGTCGGCCGGTGCATAGTGCGACAGCACGCTGCTGGCGATGAATGCCTGGGCGATGGGCTCCAGCACGATGCCACGGCCCAGTTCCTCGGCCACCACCATCGCATCGATGGCCCCTTGGCCCATGCCGTCGTGCGCTTCGGGCACGGTCAGCGCCGTCAGGCCCAGCTCGGCCAGTTCGCCCCAGGCGGCGCGGTCAAAACCGCCGGCGGCCACGGCAGCGCGGCGGCGCTCAAACGTGTAGCCCTTGTCCACCCACTTGCGCACGGCGTCGCGCAGTTGTTCCTGGTCGTCAGAAAAATCGAAATCCATGTTCTTGTCTCCTTAGCCCAGAACCGTCTGCGCGACGATGTTGCGTTGCACTTCATTGCTGCCACCATAGATGGTCGTCTTGCGCAAATTGAAGTAGGTGGATGCCAGCGGCGCATTGGCGGTGACACCGCCAGGGAAATTGCCTTGCCAGCCAGCTTCCATAGCCTCTTCGATGAAGGGCATGGCAAAGGGGCCGGCGGCCAGCATCATCAGCTCGGCGTAGCGTTGCTGGATCTCGCTGCCCTTGATCTTGAGCAGGCCCGCGATGTCGAGCGAGTTCTTGCCGGACTTCTCGGCAGACAGTACGCGCAGCACCAGCATTTCCAGTGCAACGATGTCGACTTCGAGCAGGGCGATCTGGTCGCGGAAGCGCAGGTCGTCCCATACGCCTTCGGTCTTGGCGATGCGCTTGAGGCGCTCCAGCTCGCGCTTGCTGCGGTTCACGTCGGCGATGTTGGTGCGCTCGTGGCTCAGCAGGTGCTTGGCGTAGGTCCAGCCCTTGTTCTCTTCACCGATCAGGTTCTCGGCAGGCACTTCGACGTTGTCGAAGAACACTTCATTCACTTCGCACTCGCCGTCCAGCAGCTTGATGGGGCGCACGGTCACGCCCTTGGACTTCATGTCCACCAGCAGGAAGGAGATGCCGGTCTGGGGCTTGCCTTCGGTGCTGGTGCGCACCAGGTTGAACATCCAGTCGCCGTGCTGGCCGAGGGTCGTCCAGGTCTTTTGGCCGTTGACGATGTACTTGTCGCCCACGCGCTCAGCGCGGGTTTTGACGCTGGCCAGGTCCGAGCCCGAACCGGGTTCGCTGTAGCCCTGGCTCCACCACACCTCGCCGCTGGCGATGCCGGGCAAAAAGCGCTTTTGCTGCTCGGCATTGCCAAACGCCATGATCACCGGGGCCACCATCACCGGGCCGAACGGCACGATGCGGGGCGCGCCTGCCAGGGCGCATTCCTCTTCGAACAAATGCTTTTGCACGGCCGTCCAGCCGGGGCCACCGAACTCCTTGGGCCAGCCAAAGCCCAACCAGCCCTTTTTGCCCAGGATCTTGGCCCAGCCCTGCATGTCTTCGCGGGTCAGGCGCAGGGCGTTGTGCACCTTGTGCGAAATGTCCTTGGGCAGGTTGGCGTGAACCCAGGCGCGAATCTCTTCGCGAAACGCCTGTTCTTCGGGGGTAAATGCGAGATCCATCGGTTTGTCTCCAAGTGATCCGCATTTGTAGCACGGTCGTTCGTTTTATTCCTGTCCGGGTGGCGACATTGGACTGAACTCAGGGGAAATCTCAGGGGAAATGCCCAGCTCGGCGCATAGCCGCTGCACGGTATTGCGCAGGCTTGCCACCTCAGCCTCCAGGGCGTCCACGCGGGCCTGCAGGGCTGGCGATGGGCTGGCGCCCGACCCGCCTGCGGGTGCATGGCTGGCGGAGGTATCCACCGGCCCGCACAGCAGGTGCGCCCAGCGCTGCTCGCGGGCGCCGGGCGCGCGGGGCAGCTGCACGACCAGCGGGCCACCCTTTTCGGCGCTGCGCTCCTGCAGCTCGTCCAGAAACGCCTCGACCGAGGAGATGTCCGCAAACCGGTACCAGCGCTCTGCGTTGATGCGCAACTCGCCGGCGGTCTGCGGGCCGCGCAGCATCAGCAGGCCCAGCAGCACGGCCGATTGCTCGGGCACGCCCACGCCGCGCTGAAAGTTGTGCTCCCAGCGCGTGGTGCGGTTGCCGCTGCTCTCAAACGCCAGTGTCAGCAGCTTGAGCGAATCCAGCGCCTCCTGCGCCTCGGCGTCGCTGAGGTTCATCACCGGGTCGCGGCTGGTTTTCTGGTTGCAGCCAGTGACCAGGCCGTTGAGCGACATGGGGTAGCTGTCGGGCACCGTGCGCGCCTTTTCCATAAGGGTGGCAAGCACGCGGGCTTCGTTGGGGGTGAGGGGGCGTGTGATGGGGTCGAAGGGCACTGGGATAATCCGTGGCAATTTATGAAGAACATCGTCATTCTGATCTCTGGCGGCGGCTCCAACATGGCCACCATCGTCCGCACCGCCCAGCAGGAGAACTGGGCGCAGCGCTACGGCGCCCGCGTCGCCGCCGTCATCAGCAACAAACCCGACGCCGCCGGGCTGGCCTTTGCGCGGGAGCAGGGCATCGCCGCCGAGGCGCTGGACCACAAGGCCTTTGCCAGCCGCGAGGCGTTTGATGCCGAACTGGCCGCCACCATCGACCGCCACCAGCCCGCGCTGGTGGTGCTGGCGGGGTTCATGCGCATCCTGACGCCGGGGTTTGTGGCGCACTACGCCGGGCGGCTCATCAACATCCACCCCTCGTTGCTGCCTGCCTTTACCGGGCTGCACACCCACCAGCGCGCCATCGATGCGGGCTGCAAGTTTGCGGGCGTGACGGTGCACCAGGTGACGGCCGAGCTGGACGTGGGCCCCATCCTGGACCAGGCCGTGGTGCCGGTGCTGCCGGGCGACACGGCCGAGACGCTGGCCGCGCGGGTGCTGACGCAGGAGCATGTGATCTACCCCCGCGCCGTGCGGGCGCTGGTGCAGGAGCTGTAGGTCGTCACCCGGTTGCCTGGGGCCCTGCCACCTGCAGGGAGTTGATTGCTATTTAATTGATAGCTATCAAGGCAATATGGTCGATCGCAGAGGCCATTTTTAATGGGTTTTCTGGCGCACGCAGCTCGTCAACTGACGGGCGAATCGCACTGCGTGCCCCGGGGGGGCGGTTGCGCTCTCTATCCCCCGGCTTCCCTTCTCCTTCTTGCCGTGCCTGCTGGGGCTGCGTCAGGCCACTGCGTTCAGGCTGCTGGCGTTGGAGGACGAGGTAGTGCTCCAGCCATTGGCGGCCAGCGCGTACTGCTGCCGGGCAAAGTCGGCCAGCCGCGCCAGGTCGTTGCGGCCGCCGGACTCGCTGCTGGTGGTGGCCGACTGCGCCTGGCGGGTCAGCTGGTCGATGAATGCCTGGGACTCGGTGGTGCTGATGCTGGCGTCGCCATCGGTGTCGATGGCGTTGAACAGCGCCGTCATCGCATCCTGCTCCACGCTGCTGGTACCGCCCGCCAGGCGCTCGGCGGCCGAGACCACGCCGTCCTCGTTGGTGTCCAGCGGGTCGTAGCTGGTGGCTTGGCTGCTGCCCGATGCCCCTGCCGCGCCGCCAGCACCGCCCGGCCCACCCGGCCCCCCAGGAGGCGGTGGCATGCCGCCCATGGCCTGCATGCTGCCCGCTTCTCCGCCTGCGCCCGAGGGGCGGCCTGCGTCGAACTCGGCTTCGCTCAGGCTGCCGTCGCCGTCCGCATCCAGCTGGCTGAACACCTCGTCGCTGCTCACGCCCGTTTGGCTGGCCGTGCCGCCGGACATGGCCTCCAGCAGCGCCTGCAATTCGGTCTTGCTCACGCTGCCGTCGCCATCGCTGTCCACCTTACCAAACAGATCGTCGCCCGCCTGGCCGGTGGCGGTGCTGCTGCTGTCGCCACTGCGCGACTGGGCAAAGGCCATGGTGGAGGGGGGCGGGGGCAGCACGCTTTGCATGGTCTGGCCCAGCTCGTCGGCGTTGAGGCTTCCGTCGCCGTTCGCGTCGTACTGCTTCACCAGGTCGGCCGCGCTGGTCTGGCTGCTCACGCCGGTCTTTTTGGCTACATCGTCCAGCAGGCCCTGCAGTTCGGTGTCGCTCACGCCGCCGCTGCCGTCGGCATCGATTTTGGATAGCAGCCGCTCCGGCGACGGCGCCGGGCGTGATGCCCGCTGCACGCTCGCACTGGACCAGGCACTGCTGACGCTACTGATGGTCGTCATCGTCGTTCCTTTCGTTCCAAGGGAGGGCCCTGCCGGGCCCTCCACAGCGGAAGCCCTCGGCCATGGCCCAAGCCCATTCTTTGGGGGGCGTGTCTCCGGGGTTTGTCCGCTTTGTACCAAGGCCGATACAAAGGGCGCCTGCAAGGCCCAAACAGGGGGGCAAATCCCCGCCAGATTGCCCCGAGAGCGCGGGGGCTGCTGCCTAAACTTGGGGTGTTCTTCCTGGGGCGCTTTTGCGCCTGTGCCCGCCCATGCAACACATCCTGGTGGTGGACGACGATGTGGAGATCACCACACTGCTCACCGAATACCTCGCCCGCTTTGGCCACGCCGCCCACGCGGCGTGTGATGCGGCGTCGATGCGCGCG
>NZ_JBKBXG010000172.1:0-4708 GCF_046314175.1 Acidovorax sp.
GGCGCCTCTGCCTTTTCGGTACCGTTGAGCACGGTAACCTTGCCGCCAAACTTGGATGCGTCCGCATCCTCGTCGTGGTCCACGATGTAGATTGCCGCACCTTCAGCGGTGGCGACCAGCTCGAACGACAGATCGGAAGCGGTCTGCACCACGCCGCCGTGAGCGGGTTCGGCTGAACCATGGGCCATTGCCGCAGGCGCACTCGCCAGGGATGCCATCACGATTGCGGTGGCTGCCATCAGCTGGGAGAAGTTCTTTTTCATGGTCATTTGGATTTCCTTCTGTTGAGATTGATTCACTGGCGCGCTTCAAAAGGCAGCGCGCCCAGGCCTATCAGAAATTTGCGGAAAATTCAGCTGGAGCCTGGGGTCAGAAGGCCTCCTGGCTTGTCGGTTCGCTTTCAGCTTGTGCGCTGCCGCCCTCAATCAAGTGCCGGGTGGCACTTTCGCCGAAAAGCCAGAACATCACGGGCGTCAGCAGCGTGTCCAGCAAGGTTGAGCTGACGAGTCCACCAAAAATCACGACCGCCACCGGATGCAGGATTTCCTTACCAGGTGCATCGGCCGCCAACAGCAGCGGGGTCAGCGCAAAGGCTGCCACCAGCGCCGTCATCAACACCGGGGTCAACCGCTCCAGCGAGCCGCGCACGATCATGGGTTGGCCAAAGACCTCTCCCTCGAACTTGCACAGGTTGATGTAGTGGCTGACCTTCAAAATCCCGTTGCGCGTGGCAATGCCCGCCAGCGTGATGAAGCCCACCATGGAGGCCACCGACAGGCTCACCCCCGCCAGCCACATCGCAGCCACGCTGCCGATGAGCGCCAGCGGAATGTTGGCCATGATGATCCCGGCCAACACCGCCGACTTGTAGCGTACATACAAAACGAGAAAGATCATTGCCAAAGACACCAGCGACAAGCCGACGATCAGTTGCATCGCTTGCTCCTGGGCCTGGAACTGGCCTTCCAGACTCAGAAAGGTCCCCGGTGGCAATGGCGTCTTTGCCATCACCGCACGAATGTCGGCAATGACGCGGCCCATGTCGGAGCCGTCCGTGTTGGCATAAACGACGATGCGCCGACGACCGTTTTCTCGGCCAATCTGGTTGGGTCCATCGGTTTCCTGGACCGTGGCGATGGCAGACACCGGTATCTGCCCCGCAGGCGTGTCGATCAGCGTGCGAGCCAGATCCTGAGGGCTGCGTTTGTCATCGGGCAGGCGCAGCACCAATTCATAGCGGCGCAGGCCATCCACGATCTGCGCACCATGGGCACCATCCGTCAGGGTCTGCAGTATCCGCACCGCTTCGCCTGGAGACAAACCGACCTGCGCGGCCTTGCGGTGGTCCAGCCGTACCGTGATCTGGGGAATCAGCACCTGTTTTTCCACGGTCAGATCCACCAGCGCTGGAACGCCCGAGAGTCCCTGGCGCATTTGCTCGGCCAGGCCCCGCAAGGTGTCGGTGTCATCGCCGAAGATCTTGAGCGCGATCTGAGCCCGCACCCCTGACAAAAGGTGGTCCAGTCGGTGGGAGATCGGCTGGCCAATAGCCACCTGCGCAGGAAGGACGGCCAGGCGGGCCCTGATGTCTGCCATCACGGCCTCCCGGTCCCGGGCGGACCGCTTCAGGTCCACATCGATCTCGGCCGAGTGCACGCCTTCGGCATGTTCATCCAGCTCGGCGCGCCCCGTTCGGCGTCCGACCTGGGTGACCTCGGGGACTTCTGCGATCAGCGTCTCTGCCAACGCCCCCATGCGATTGGCTTCCGCCAGCGCAGTGCCTGGGTTGAACACCATGCCCAACACCAGCGAACCCTCATTGAAGGCAGGCAGAAAGGCGCGTGGAAAAAACGGGACGCTTGCAGCTGCTGCAGCTACCGCCAGTGCAGCGACAGCCATCAGCACCTTGGCGCGAGAAAACGACCAGCTGAGCACTTGCGCATCCCGCCGCTTGAGCCAGGCGACCAGGGTGCTGTCACCATGGTCCAACCGTTTCATCCCCGGCAACAGGTAAAGGCACAGCACGGGCGTAACCGTCATTGAGACCAGCATCGATGCCAGCACCGACACGATGTAGGCGATGCCCAGGGGCGTGAACAGGCGACCCTCGATGCCCGGCAGCGCAAACAGCGGCACAAACACCAGCACCACGATGGCGGTGGCGTAGACGATGCCCGAGCGGACTTCCACGCTCGCCCGGCGCACGACCTCCAGCATGGACAGTGGATTGCCATGGGCACGGTTTTGCTTCAGCCTGCGCAGGATGTTCTCCACATCCACCACCGCGTCGTCCACCAGCTCGCCGATAGCAATGGCCAGGCCGCCCAGGGTCATGACGTTGATGGACTGGTCCAGTAGGCGGAACACCATGGCCGTCACGGCCAGCGACAACGGTATCGCCACGAGCGAGATCAAAGTGGTTCGCGCGGACAACAGGAAGGCGAACAACACGATGGCCACCATGATGGCGCCGTCCCGCAAAGCCTCGGTCACGTTGCCGATGGACGCCTCGATGAAGTCCGCCTGACGAAACAACACCTTCGGAGCAGCCAAGCCCACGGGCAGCCCCTGTTTGAGATCCCCCAATGCCGCTTCGATGGCGTGGGTGAGCTTGACGGTATCGGCCGCAGGCTGCTTTTGCACACTGACGATGACGGCAGGCACGCCGCTGTATCCGGCGTCACCGCGCTTCATGGCGGCAGCGAACCGGACATTGGCCACCTGTTCCAGCAAGATGGCTCGGCCATCCTTCCAGGCCACCGCCACGCCCTGCAGGTCCTCGACACGGCTGGTACGGCCGATGTGGCGGATGAGGAATTCACGGCTGTTGAGGTCGATGAAGCCACCTCCCGCATTCCCCGCAAAGCCTCGAAGGGCCTGCTCGATCTGCGTCAATGTCACCCCGAACTGTGCCATGCGTGCCGTGTCCGGCTCCACCCGCAACTGGCGCACTTCGCCGCCGATGGGGATGACCTGTGAAACCCCTGGAATCGACAGCAGTCTTGGGCGCAGCACGAAGTCCGCGTACTCACGGGCCTGCATGGGTGTCGCTGCGGCGGCCTTACCATCGCCTGCTGCCAACGGCAGTGCGATGAGCATGACTTCGCCCATGATGGAAGACACTGGCCCCATGACGGGCGTGATGCCCCCGGGGAGTTGCTCCCGCACCAGTGCCAGGCGCTCCGCCACGAGCTGGCGGTTGCGGTAGATATCGGTCCCCCAATCGAACTCGGCATAGAGAATGGACAGGCCAACCCCAGATGTAGAGCGAACCCGCGTGACCCCCGGCATGCCGTTGAGCGCGGTCTCCAGAGGGAAGGTCACCAGCTGCTCGACTTCTTCGGGCGCCATACCTCCTGCTTCCGTCAAGACGGTGACCAGGGGTTTGTTGAGGTCGGGAAACACATCGACTGGCGTGCGCCATGCGGTGATGGCCCCGTAGACCATCAGCAGCGCCGCGACCGCCAGGACGAACAGGCGGTTGTGAAGGCTGTTCCTTACGATCCAATTGAACATTGCGTGGGCTCCGTTCAGCGGATCTGTGCGATCAGCGGTGCACCTTGCACCACCACGCGGTTGTCAGCGCCCAGGCCCTGCGTGACGACCACCGTGGCGGCGTCCAAAGACCGATATTGCACCGGTTGGGGAATGTAGCGCTCTGCACCGGACTTGATCAAGACCACCGGTTCGTTGGCGCTGTTGCGCACGACGGCCTGCGCAGGCAGGACAAAGCCTTTGACCTGCTCGTTCAACGAGGCCACGACGGTGACGGGCTGTCCGACCGCCAGCGGCAAAGCCTTGCCCGATTGATCCGGAACCGCCCTGAAGGTCATTGGCAGCACGCCATCGCGCAGGCTGCGCGCAGCGCCGATCAGCTGCAACTTGACGCCAGGCACGTCCTGCAAGTGGGCTGTACCCGTGCGTGCGGGCAAGCCAGGATCTGCAGTGGTGGCCTCCACCAACACTCGTGCAGGGTCAATCACCTCGAACAAGACTTCGCGAGCCTCGACCACCTGGCCTTTAGTCACATCGGCCCTGGCAATCACCCCGGAGACGGGAGCCCGCAAGGCCTCTCGGGCCGCAAGGCTCGCGCCAATGCTTTTCTCGCGCGCAGTGAGGCTCTGCAGTTCGGCGCGTGCGGCCTCGATCTCCTTGCGCGGCACCGTGCCTTCAAGGGACTGCAGCCGCTGCACCCGCTGTGCGGCCAGTTCCCGGCCACTGCGCAACTCGGCGAGCTGGGCCTGCTGGTTGGCCAGGGCATAGGGCTCGGCGTGATGGGCCACATAGGCCAGCACCTCTCCTTGCCGCACGGTCTGACCGGCAACCGGCAGACCGCGTGGTCCCGCTTCGATCCGTCCCCCATGGATCGCCTGGACACGACCGCTCGCATTGGGGTCCACGACCACACGGCCTGACAACTCGATGGTGGCGGCGGTTTGGGTTTCCGGGGTCAACTGTGTGCGGATACCCAGGCGCCGTTGGGCGAGCATCGGAACGTTGACACTACCGTCTGGCAACCGCATCAAACCGGATGCGTTGACCGCCGTGGGGGCATCCAGATGCTCACCATTGGGGCCGTGGGCACCAGGCGCTGCGACGGCAACAGGTGGGAACATCGCCGCGATGCACGTGATGACACTCAAGCCGAAAACATGAAACATGCTGGTTGCCTTGGTTTTTTCCATCGATGAGTTCACAGCGAACCTCC
>NZ_JBKBXG010000173.1:0-4622 GCF_046314175.1 Acidovorax sp.
TGGTCCCGCCCCGGCGCGTGAAAATATGTAAAAAGCACCATAGCATCAATGTTTTGCACTGACAAGCTGAGGTGGCGCCGAAGCTTTGCGCGGGGTGCTCATGCCCCAAGTTGGGGCGTATAGATGTTGCCAATTGCCAACGACCCGTAACCGGGTGTGTCCAGACGTTGGTCGCAAAAAAGCGCGCGCAACGGACGCTGCGCGCGCTTTTCGGGGCTGTTTGGCGTCAGGCGCCCAGCAGAATGCGCAGCATGCGGCGCAGTGGTTCGGCAGCGCCCCACAGCAACTGGTCGCCAATGGTGAAGGCTCCCACGTACTCCGGGCCCATGGCCAGCTTGCGGATACGGCCCACCGGGATGGTCATGGTGCCAGTCACGGCCACGGGGGTCAGGTCCTTGATGGTGGCTTCGCGGGTGTTGGGAACGACCTTGGCCCAGGGGTTGTCGGCGGCAATCATGGCTTCGATGTCGGCCACGGGCACATCCTTCTTGAGCTTGAAGGTGAGCGCCTGACTGTGGCAGCGCATGGCACCCACGCGCACGCAAAAGCCGTCTACAGGGATGGAGGCTGAGTCAAAGCCTTCGCCCAGCCCCAAAATTTTGTTGGTCTCGGCCATGCCCTTCCACTCTTCCTTGGACATGCCGTTGCCCAGGTCCTTGTCGATCCAGGGGATCAGGCTGCCGCCCAGCGGCACGCCGAAGTTCGCCGTCTCGGCGCCGGTCAGGGCACGCTGCTTGGCGATGACCTTGCGGTCGATCTCCAGGATGGCGCTCTTGGGGTCGTCCAGCAGCGAACGCACCTCGGCGTTCAGCGTGCCGTACTGGGTGAGCAGCTCACGCATGTGCTGGGCGCCGCCACCGGATGCTGCCTGGTAGGTCTGAGTGCTCATCCATTCGACGAGGCCTGCCTTGTACAGGGCGCCCACGCCCATCAACATGCAGCTCACTGTGCAGTTGCCGCCAATCCAGTCCTTGCCGCCGTTGGCCAGTGCGTTCTTGATGACGGGCATGTTGACCGGGTCGAGCACGATGACGGCGTTCTTTTCCATGCGCAGCGAAGACGCGGCATCGATCCAGTGGCCGGTCCAGCCAGTAGCGCGCAGCTTGGGATACACCTCGTTGGTGTAGTCGCCGCCCTGGGCGGTGATGATGATTTCGCAGCGCTTGAGGGCGTCGATGTTGAACGCATCCTGCAGGGTGGTTTCGTTCTTGGCCTGCGCTGGGGCCTTGCCGCCTGCGTTGGATGTGGAGAAGAACAATGGCTCGATGAGATCGAAGTCTTTTTCTTCGACCATGCGGTCCATCAACACCGAGCCGACCATTCCGCGCCAGCCCACCAGGCCTACCAACTTGCTGCTCATTTCAACGCCCTTTCATGTTAAGAAACAGTGCCAGACCGGACTGCTCACCTGGCTCGTCTGGCCAGGAGGGGCGCACGACGAACCAGGCTGAGTCAGCCCTTAATGGTCGTGGTTTTGGTGATGGTTGCGCGCGCAGCCACACCGGCCGTGGCGGCGGGTGCTGTGTTCAGGGCGAACGTGTGGGCGGCAAACATTGGCGGGGATTGTAGCGGATGCGGGCGCTGGGCTCTATTCCGTTATTGCTCCGGGATGCCATCGGCACAACCAGCCGGTTGGGGCGGCAGAAAAATGCCAAAGACTTCGTGCTGACCCGACGCCTTTAGCTTGTGTCGCACTACAGTCCTGCCATCGCTTTTTCTGTGGTGCTTCGAAAGTAGAAATGCAAGTCATCGTTGTGGGGTCAGGCAAGCTGGCCAAAGAGCTTCTGGGCGCGCTGCCTTCTGGGGATCGTAGCGCGGTTGTGCCGTGGGCAGGCGAAGGGCCGCGTGCAAAAAAATCGGTCGTAGTGCACGCAGGCTCGGGTCGCGAGCTGGAGGCCGTCAGCGCGTTCTGCGAATCCACGCACTCCCCCTTGGTGGAACTGGCCACAGGGTCCGCGCTGGAGCATATGGCTGTAGGTTTCCCGGTCATCCTGTGCCCCAATACCAACCTCCTCATGCTCAAGTTCATGGCCATGCTGGAGCGCAGTGGACATCTTTTTAGCGGCTACCGCATCGGGCTCACCGAGTCGCACCAGGCCCAGAAGTCCTCCGTGCCGGGCACGGCCGTCAGCATGGCGCAGGCGCTGGGCCTTGCACAGGACGAGATCCGATCGGTGCGCGATGCCGCAGTCCAACAGCGCGTGCTGCAGATTCCCCCGGAGCATCTTGCCCGCCACGCGTACCACGAGGTTCTGATTGAGGATGGTGCCTGTGGCGTGAAGCTGGAAACCCGTGTCTATGGTGACGCCCCGTATGCAGAGGGCGTCGCACAGATCGTGGCGGCCGTGCGCGAGCGGCCGCTGGAGGACCGGCGCTACTCCATCATGGAGTTCATCGACAACGCCTGGCTGTAGGTGCGCTTTCGGCCCCACAACGAAAAAGCGCCGGAAGACCGGCGCTTTTTTGTGACCGTTGAGCGGCAGGGTCAGGCGGCCAGCGCCTTCACCACCGCATCCCCCATCTGCGCGGTACCCACCTTGGTGGTGCCTTCGCTGTAGATGTCGGGCGTGCGCAGGCCCTGGGCCAGCACCTTTTGCACGGCGGCGTCGATGCGCTGGGCGGCGGCTTCCTGGTTAAGGCTGAAGCGCAGCATCATGGCGGCGCTCAAGATGGTGGCCAGCGGGTTGGCCACGCCCTTGCCAGCGATGTCGGGCGCGCTGCCGTGGCTGGGCTCGTACAGGCCCTGGTTGCTGCTGTTCAGGCTGGCCGAGGGCAGCATGCCGATGGATCCGGTCAGCATGGACGCTTCGTCGCTCAAGATGTCGCCAAACATGTTGCCCGTCACCACCACGTCAAACGCCTTGGGCGCCTTCACCAATTGCATGGCGGCGTTGTCAACATACATGTGCTGCAGTTCGACGTCGGGGTATTCCTTGTGCACGTCGGTGACCACGTCCTTCCAGAACTGGAAGGTTTCCAGCACGTTGGCCTTGTCCACGCTGGTGACCTTTTTGCTCCGCTTGCGGGCGGCCTGGAAGGCGACGTGGGCGATGCGCTCGATCTCGGGGCGGCTGTAGCGCATGGTGTCAAACGCTTCTTCGGCGCCGGGGAAGTGGCCATCGGTGGCCACACGGCGGCCGCGCGGCTGGCCGAAGTAGATGTCGCCGGTCAGCTCGCGAATGATGAGGATGTCCAGGCCCGCAATCAGCTCGGGCTTGAGGCTGGATGCGCTCACCAGTTGCTCGTAGCAGATGGCCGGGCGGAAATTGGCGAACAGGCCCAGGTTCTTGCGCAGGCCCAGGATGGCTTGCTCAGGGCGCAGGGGGCGGTCGAGCGTGTCGTATTTCCAGTCGCCCACGGCGCCAAACAGGATGGCGTCGGATTCCTTGGCGAGTTTGAGGGTGGACTCGGGCAGCGGGTGGCCGTGGGCGTCGTACGCCACGCCGCCGACCAGGGCGGATTCCATTTCGAACGGGAGTTCAAGGGCTTCGAGCACCTTGACGGCTTCGGACACGATTTCAGGGCCAATGCCGTCACCCGGCAGAACTGCGATTTTCATTGAATTGCTTTGTTTTTGATAGCTTCTAACGCTTATGGATAAAGCGCTAGCGGCCAGTTTGACTGATATTTTGGATGCCCACGCCGTCTCACGACACCATGGTGTGTGCGAGCCAGGGTTTGGTGGCCAGGCGCTGCGCTTCAAACGCCTTGATCTTGTCGGACTGGAGCAAAGTCAGGCCGATGTCGTCAAAGCCGTTGAGCAGGCAGTATTTGCGGAAGGCCTGTACGTCGAACGGAATCTCTTCGCCCTGGGGCCGCACGATCACCTGGCGCTCCAGATCAATGGTGAGTTGGTAGCCGGGGAATGCGTGCACTTCGTCAAACAGCTGGGCCACCGTGGCTTCCGGCAGCACGATAGGCAGCAGGCCGTTCTTGAAGCAGTTGTTGAAGAAGATGTCGGCAAAGCTGGGTGCAATCACGGCGCGAAAGCCGAACTGGTCCAGTGCCCAGGGCGCGTGTTCGCGGCTGGAGCCGCAGCCGAAGTTCTTGCGCGCCAGCAGGATGGAGGCGCCTGCATAACGCGGCTGGTTCAGCACAAAGTCGGGGTTGGGCTTGCGGCTTGCGGGGTCTTGCCCCGGCTCGCCGTGGTCCAGATAGCGCCACTCGTCAAACAGGTTCACGCCAAAGCCGGTCTTCTTGATCGACTTGAGAAATTGCTTGGGAATGATCGCGTCGGTGTCGACGTTCTCGCGGTCCATCGGGGCCACAAGGCCTTTGAGTAAGGTGAATTTCTGCATGGGGACCTTGCTGTTACTTGTTGGCAGCGCGCTCCAGCGCGCCACCGGCCCGCTGGACGTCCTGGCCCACGCCCTTGACGGTGTTGCATCCTGCCAGCACAAAGGTGATGGCAAGCACGATGAGGGTTGCGGTCTTTTTCATGGCAAAACTCCTTCAGGCAAATTGACGAATGTCCACAAAGTGGCCGTGTACAGCAGCGGCAGCTGCCATGGCGGGGCTGACGAGATGGGTGCGGCCACCAGCGCCCTGGCGGCCTTCGAAGTTGCGGTTGCTGGTGGATGCGCAGCGCTCGCCCGGCTCCAGGCGGTCGGCGTTCATGGCCA
>NZ_JBKBXG010000174.1:0-4572 GCF_046314175.1 Acidovorax sp.
CCTCGGCAGAGGAGTTGCAGGCGGCCAACGAAGAGTTGCAGTCCACCAACGAGGAACTGCAGTCTGCCAACGAAGAACTGACCACTTCCAAAGAAGAGTCGCAGTCGATGAACGAAGAGCTTCAGACGCTGAACCAGGAGCTGCAAACCAAACTGGACGATCTGGCGCTGGCCCAGAGCGACATGCAAAACCTGCTCAACAGCACGGACATCGCCACCCTGTTTCTGGACAGCGCCTTGAACGTGCGCCGTTATACCGAGCAGATCACACGCATCATCCACCTGCGAGAAGGGGATATCGGCCGACCGTTGACCGATCTGGCCAGCACGCTGAACTACCCTGCGCTCAATGACGACGCCAGGCAAACCCTGAAGACGCTGACATTGACGGAAAAAGAAATCACGACGACCGATGGATTCTGGTTTTTGGTGCGTATCAAGCCCTACAGAACGCTCGCCGACGTAATCCAGGGCGTGGTCATCACCCTCATCGACATCACCACGGCGAAAGAGCTCGAATCTCGCCTTCGCAAGGGGTAGAGTCAGAGCGACTGCGGATAGCACACTCTTTTCAGGAGCATTCATGTCACACCTCGCAGAATCTTCGTCCTATCTGTCGAGCTTGCGCGAGCGAGCGACGGGGCAGTTAACGGGTGGCGTCCGAAGCGACCTTGCACGCACCAGCACATCAGAGGCCATGGCAGTTCTGTACAAGCTCGCGTCTTCGCCGTCCACTGCCGGTGACGCCCTGGCGCTGCTGCACGAGCTTCAGGTCCACCAGGTCGAGGTCGATATGCAGCACGAGGAACTTCGGCTTTCGCGGGCCGACCTGGAGAACCACTTGGCGCGCCAAACGAACCTTGTCCAGCGCGCGCCCGCAGCGTTCCTGGTCATCGATGAGACCACTGTGGTGTGCGAAATCAACCGCGCTGGCGTCCGGCTGCTGGGTGCTGCCAGCCATGGTGTGCTGGGCCAGTCTTTCGCCAGTTTCCTGACTACGGCCAGCAACGCACAGTTGCAGAGCATGCTCGCACAAGCGCGCGCGGGTGCCGCACCTCAGACGTGCGAGTTGCATTTTTTGCCACAGGGCGGCGTCTCTCGGACGCTCCTGTGCAGCGCCGACAAGGAAGTGTCTTCGGGTCGTTTCATCCTGGTGCTCCTGGCGCCTGCGCCGTCTAGTTAGGGCGGTGCCTTCGGTGCAGCGCACCGCAGGGCGTTGAGGTTCAGTGCCACCCACCAGCCCTGCTTGTTCGCGCAGGTTTTGACTCGGCCACCGTGCGTGAAAGCCGCTCGACAGGCTCAGGGCAAACGGCATGCACAGTGAATGGTGTGAGCGGCGGACGGGATGTGACGAATTCTGGAAACCTCAAGAGCGAACAAGACGGAGGTCAGGGACCAGGGCGCTATCCCTTAGAGAGAAGCTGTCTGAAGCCGCCCTCAAGTCTGGCAACAGCCGAGCGTATTCGCCCTTCACGACGGCGTGGCACTCGCAGCTGCGGTGCTCCAGGCCACGGCGGTCAAGCACCGTGATGTGGCCCGAGTGGTAACGGATCAATCCCGCTGCCTGCAACTTCAGCGCTGCCTCGGTGACCCCGCTGCGCCGCACGCCGAGCATTTGCGCAATGAGTTCATGTGTCATCACCAGCTCATTGCCTCCCAGCCTATCCAGACTTTCCAAAAGGCAACGGCAGATATGCTGATCAACGGAGTGATGTCGGTTGCAGACTGCGTTTTGGAGCATTTGGCACATCAGCGCCTGCGTGTACTTCAGCATCAGCTGCTTGACGGTTGCATGCCGCTCGAACTCTTCCTGGATCAGGCCGGCCGGGAGCCGAAAACCCTGACCGGCACTTCGAACGACGCTGCGGCTCGGAGTGGTCACGCCCCCCAGGAAGGACGAAATGCCCACGACTCCTTCACAGCCCACCATCGCAACCTCGGTAGAGCTGCCATCCTGGAGGACGTGAAGTATGGACACGATGGTGGTGGTCGGGAAGTAGACGTGGCTGGGCGTCCGCCCAGACTCACTGAGCACCTGGCCCAGTTGCAAATCAACAGGTTCGAGCAGATGGTGCCAGCGGCGCTGGTCTGAATCCGGTAGCGAGCTCACCAAGAGGTTTTCTGCGGGGTAGGCATCAAAGATCACGATTTTCCTTTCGGGTGATGCCTGGCGGCAAAGATCGAAAACCGACCAGGAGAACGGTAATCCGACCCCACAAGAAAACGTCATGTTCCGAAACGTAAGAGTTGTCCGCAACCACACGAATAGCTGCTGTTTGTTTGATCTCTATCGGTTTCCGATCAATCTCGACTTTGACGGATCGACGACTTTGCCTACACCCGCGCAGGCTGCACATCTGCGGCGCTCGGCAGAGTGCGCGACCGTACAGACGCAAAGGCGGCAGCGTTCTAAAAACAAGCTGTTGGGGTGTCCATCTGGCGCAAGTGGCAAGTGCACCCCCAACGGGCACGCATGGTGAGTGCGAAGAATTTTGATAGGAGCAATCCAATGACAATGACTGAACCCGACATGTCGAAGGCGATGACCTTGCGAAGCAGGTTTCAATCAGCCTTTCCATTGTTTTCCACGAAGTCTCTGACCGAACGGCAAGAAACGCAGGGAGGGCTATCGAGGCCGTGGCCCCTTGTGGATGCCTCCCCCAGCCTGACGGAGACCAGTTTGCCGGTGCCACCTCCCCCCAACACGCCCGATCCTCAGCCCGCAGCCGCAGGCCTTGAAACGGAGGATTGGGATCTGTTGTTCAGGGCTGTGCTCGAAACTTTAGCGCGGACGGCATGCGGAAGGGCTCCGTCCGATGGCGCGGTCTGTCGGTTGCAGGCCCCTGGCGATGTACTTGACGGGTGCCTGGATGCACTGGAGCAATTGCGTCGGTCCGCACCCTTCGTTCAGCATCCGCTGATGCCCAAGGGGGACGCATCTGGAACTTCTGGAGCGACTTGATGCGCCCTCGGTACACCTCGCCTCAAGTGCGCAACCATGTGAGTGGATGGTGCAGCGCGAGGGCGCTGGCATGGGCGTTCTTTCCAGGTCTGCCGCATATTGATTGACCACGGGCGTGGACACCCTGCGCCCAAACATTGGAGCAGTTTATGCAAACCTCTCCCCGTCAAACACTTCAGTGGAGCACGTCGGCATTCGGTGAAATGCCCAGCCCGACGCCCGCAGAACTGGCCGAATTGTCTACGCACGTGAAGGAGTGTCGGCGCGCGCGCGGGCGGTTTTTTTTACTCCGAAGCGAGGTCAAGGCCATGAACGAAATCATCGCGAATCGGTTTTGGACGACCATGGCTGCTATCGCGGTTTTGCTGTTACTCGCTTCGTTGGCGTGGGCAGCTTGAACGCGCCCCGCAGTGTGCTCGCCATGGCTCCGATATCGTGTGACAGTCCGGAGACACTGCAGACTTCTGGGTGGCCGCGTCGGTAGGTTCCGGCGCCCGGCCCATCGACCCATCCGCATTACGGGCGTTGCTGGCGTTGTGGGATTCACCCTTTGAAAGCAGATGAATGACAGCGTACCTATCGAAGCTATTGGTCTTGCGTGGGGTTGTTGGCACTGTGTTCGGCATCGCAGTGGTTGCAAACCCTGCGATGGCCCAGGGGCGCGGCGAATTGCTCTATTCGACGCATTGCAGCGCCTGCCACACAGTGCAATTGCATTGGCGCGCCGGCAGGGCGGTCACGGACTGGCCTAGCTTGCGCGCCGAGGTGCGCAAGTGGCAGGGCGAAGCCAGGCTGGCGTGGGGCGAGGAAGACATCCTTGACGTTGCCCGCTACCTGAACGACAGCATCTATCACTTTGCCAAGCCTGGCGCAACGGCGTTGAAAATCTCCCCGACAGCGGGCTTCCCCCAGGGCTCTGACCCGAACGGCCTCCTTGTTCGCGTTACCGGCGACGCATTCTGAGTTTGGCGTTTTAACCCTTGCCTGCAACCTGGGGGAGGGGGCCGTGCGAGAGACAAGGTGCAGCAACTCCGCCAGAGGAGTTTTGCTAGCCGCACAAGGCACATGCACAGACAGAGCATGCAGTGCTACATTCATCAGAGCGCCCGGCCGCAGCCTGCACAGCAGGGCCGCCCCCCTTCGCTGTTCGATAGGAACCCCTTCCATGTCCCCAGAACGCCAACGGCTGATTCGCCTGCTGTTTGACGAATACATCGAGATGTATGCCGCACGGGACGGGAGGCTGGTCACCCGTTTTAGTGACAACTTCAGCGGCTTTGCGGGCAGCAGCGACCAGCTGGTCAAGAGCCGTAGCGATTGGATTGACGTCACCTTGCAGGACTTTGCCCAGGTGCCCGGCCGCATCGGCATTGACGTGGTGGACCTCTTCCCCCAGGAGCTGAGCGATGACGTGGTGGCCGTCACGGCGTTTTTCCACATCCGCCTGCCCATTCCTGACGCCCTGTTTGCCCGCGAGACCGCGCGGCTGATGCTGGTGTTTCGCCATGAGGAGGGCGACTGGAAGATTGCCCACAGCAGCATTTCCATCCCCTACGGCCTGGCGCGTGACGGCGAGGTGTACCCGGTAGGCCGCCTGCAGCAGCGCAACCT
>NZ_JBKBXG010000175.1:0-4545 GCF_046314175.1 Acidovorax sp.
TGGCCAGCAGCACATCGCGCGCCAGGGTGGACTTGCCCGAGCCGCTCACGCCCGTCACCGCCACCAGGCGGTGCAGCGGCACGGTGGCCGTTACGTTCTGCAGGTTGTGCAGCTGCGCGCCGTGCACCGTGAGCCAGCGCATGGCTGCGCGCTCCTTGGCCTCGGTGAGTGCATCGGCGGCCAGCGCAGCGGCCTGGGCGGCACGCTTCTTCACGGCGGCGCTTTGGCGGCCCGTGGGCGCTGCGGCTTCAGCCTGCGCGAACGCGGCCGTGGCTTCGGCGCTCACCTCGCCCGCCACCATGCTGCGGCGCAGTTGCAGCGGGTGCTTCATCGCGTGCAGAAGGTAGCGGCCGGTTTGAGAATCTTCGGCGGCCGTGAGGTCTTTCACCGAACCCTGCGCCACCAGGCGCCCGCCACGTTTGCCAGCACTGGGGCCAATGTCGATGATGTGGTCGGCGCGGCGGATGGTGTCCTCGTCATGCTCCACCACCACCAGCGTGTTGCCCTTGTCGCCGAGCTTGTGCAGGGCGTTGAGCAAAATCTGGTTGTCGCGCGCATGCAGGCCAATGGTGGGTTCATCCAGCACGTAGCACACGCCCTGCAGGTTGCTGCCCAGCTGCGCAGCCAGGCGAATGCGCTGGGCCTCGCCCCCGCTGAGCGTGGGCGCGCCCCGGTCCAGCGTAAGGTAGCCCAGGCCCACTTCTTCGAGGAATTCGAGGCGGCTCTGGATCTCGGGCACCAGGTCGCGGGCGATGTCGGCCTCGCGGGCTGTCATGCCGCCTTCCACGCGCAGGGTCTCCACCCAGCGGCGCACATCGGTGACGGACAGCGCAGCAATGTCGGTGATACCCACACCGGCAAACTGCACCGCGCGGGCCGTGGCGTTCAGGCGCGTGCCGCTGCAGGTGGGGCAGGCCGTGTCGGCCAGGTCTTCCACCTCGGGCTCGGCAAAGGTCTGCTCGCGGCCTTTTTCCTTGTCGTCCTGCACCGAGTCGTCAAACACCTTGCGCTGGTCCTTGGTGAGCTTGACGCCCGTGCCCACGCAGTCGGGGCACCAGCCGTGTTTGCTGTTGTACGAGAACAGGCGCGGGTCCAGCTCTGCATAACTCGTGGCGCACACGGGGCAGGCGCGCTTGGTGGAGAACGCCTGCAGCGTGCCAATGCCCGCCGTGGGCTGGCCGCTCTCCATGGCTTCGCGCAGGCCTGCGATGCCTGAGAGAACATGCACCACGCCCTTGCCGTGCGTGAGCGCGTCGGCCAGCGCGGTGCGGAGTTGGGCCTCGTTCTCGGGCGACACATCCAGGCTGGCCACGGGCAGCTCGATGGTGTGTTCCTTGAAGCGGTCGATGCGCGGGAAGTTGGTGGTGGGCAAGAAGTTTCCGTCCACGCGCAGGTGCGTGTAGCCGCGCGGACGGGCCCAGTCGGCCAGCTCGGTGTACACGCCCTTGCGGTTCATTACCAGCGGCGCGAGCAAGCCGATGTGCTGGCCACGGAACTGCGTGAGCAGCTGCGCTGCAATGCTCTCAGGCGTTTGTGGCTGCACGGCGGCACCGTCTTTGACGCAGTGCTGGGTGCCGAGCTTGACGTACAGCAGGCGCAAAAAGTGCCACACCTCGGTGGTCGTGCCCACGGTGGACTTGCGCCCGCCGCGCGACAGGCGCTGCTCAATGGCGACGGTGGGTGGGATGCCGTACACCGCGTCCACCTCGGGCCGCCCGGCGGGCTGCACGATGGAACGCGCATAGGCGTTGAGCGATTCGAGGTAACGCCGCTGGCCTTCGTTGAAAAGGATGTCGAATGCCAGTGTGGACTTGCCCGAGCCGCTCACGCCCGTGACCACATTGAACTTGCCGCGCGGAATGTCCACGCTCAGGTTCTTGAGGTTGTGTTCCTTGGCATTGACGATTTCAATGGCATTTTTGGCCTCCTGCGCGCGTCCCTCTTGCCCAAGAAGCTCCTTTTTTCGTAGCACAGCAGCTTTTTCGTGCACCGAGTGGCCGCCCACGCCCAGCGCCAGTTCGTAGTCGCGCAGCGCCTGCCCGGTGTGGGATGTGGCATGGGCCCGCACGTCTTCGGGCGTGCCTTCGGCCACGATCAGGCCACCTGCATCGCCGCCTTCGGGGCCCAGGTCGATGAGCCAGTCGCTTGCGCGGATCACGTCTAGGTTGTGTTCGATGACGATGAGCGAGTGCCCTGCATCGATGAGCTTGCGCAGCGCGCGCATGAGCTTGGCGATGTCGTCGAAGTGCAGGCCGGTGGTGGGCTCGTCGAACAGAAACAGCGTGCCTTTGCGCGCCACGGCCTGGCGCGACTTGGCGGCCGTTTTGGCGGCTTCGGCCAGAAAACCCGCCAGCTTGAGTCGCTGCGCCTCACCGCCCGACAGGGTCGGCACAGGCTGGCCCAGCGCCACGTATTCGAGCCCCACATCCACGATGGGCTGCAGCGCGCGGATCACGTCGCGGTCGTTTGCAAATACGGCCGCAGCTTCGGCCACGGTCAGCGCCAGTACATCCGCCACATTCAGCGATTTGCCGCCCCGCTCGATGGTGATTTCCAGGATCTCGGGCCGGTAGCGCTTGCCATCGCAATCCGGGCAGCGCAGGTACACGTCGCTCAGGAACTGCATTTCCACATGCTCGAAGCCCGAGCCGCCGCAGGTGGGGCAGCGCCCGTCGCCGCTGTTGAAGCTGAACTTGGCGGCGGTGTAGCTGCGCTGCTTGGACAGCGGTGCCACGGCAAACAGCTCGCGGATGCTGTCCCACGCCCCCACATAGCTCACAGGGTTGGAGCGCGCGGTCTTGCCGATGGGCGACTGGTCCACAAACACCACGTCCGACAAATGGTCCGCGCCCAGCATGCGGTCGTGCGCGCCCGGACTGTCGGTGGCCTTGCCGAAGTGGCGCAAGAGCGCAGGGGCCAGCACGTCCTGGATCAGGCTCGACTTGCCCGAGCCGCTCACGCCGGTCACGGTGACCAGGCGCTGCAGCGGAAATTCGACCGTCACATCCTTCAGGTTGTGCTCGCGCGCGCCTTCGAGGATGAGGCGCGGGGTCGATTCGGTCACCATGCGCTTGAAGCCAAAACCCACATGCTTGCGCCCGCCCAGGTAGGCGCCGGTGAGCGTGTCGGCGCTGCGCAGGTCGGCCGTGGTGCCGTCAAACACGATCTGCCCGCCCAGGCTTCCAGGCCCCGGGCCCATGTCGATCATGCGGTCGGCCGCAAGCATGACGGCGGGGTCGTGCTCCACCACCACCAGGGTATTGCCCGCATCGCGCAGGCGCAGCATGGCCTCGGTGATGCGGTGCATGTCGCGCGGGTGCAGGCCAATGCTGGGCTCGTCCAGCACAAACAGCGTGTTGACCAGGCTGGTGCCCAGGGCTGTGGTGAGGTTGATGCGCTGCACCTCGCCGCCACTGAGCGTGCGGCTTTGGCGGTCGAGCGTGAGGTAGCCGATGCCCACGTCGCACAGGTACTGCAGGCGCGTGGTGATCTCTTCGTGCAGCAGCTTCAGCGCTTGCGCGTCGCCACCCTTGGCATCGTCACCCACGGGCAGCTGCATGCGCGCAAAGAACTGGCGCAGGCGGTCGATGGGCAGCAGCATCAGGTCGTGCAGGCACAGGCCGGGCAGCGCTTCGAGTTGCTCACGCGACCATTGCACGCCCTCGGGCATGAAACGTTTGCCGGGCTCCAGCACCGCGTCGGCGTCTTCCTTGCGGCCGATGCGCCAGAGCAGGCTTTCGGTCTTGAGCCGCGCCCCAGCGCAGGTGGGGCACGGCGTGTAGCTGCGGTACTTGGACAAGAGCACACGGATGTGCATCTTGTAGGCCTTGCTCTCCAGGTATTCGAAGAAGCGCTTGATGCCATACCACTGCTTGCTCCACTGGCCTTCCTTGTAGCCAGGGGCGCCGCCGATCACCCATTTCTTCTGGTCATCGGTGAGCTTGTACCAGGGCGTGTCGCGCGGGATACCTGCGGCCTCGGCATGGCGCATGAGGTCGTCCTGCGCCTCTTGCCACGCGGGGGTCTGGATGGTCTTGATGGCGCCCGCGCGCAGCGTGAGCTTGTCGTTGGGGATGACGAGGCCGTAGTCCACACCGATCACGCGGCCAAAACCCCGGCAGCTGTCGCAGGCGCCCACGGCCGAGTTGAACGAGAACATGGAGGGGATGGGGTCGCCGTAGCGCAGGTCGCTGTCGGGGCAGTGCAGGCCTGTCGAGAACCTCCAGAGTTCCGGCTCTCCCTCATCCACCAGGCGGTACACATTCAAGCGCCCGGTTCCGCGCTTCAACGCCACCTCGATGGCTTCGATCACCCGTGCCTTCTCGGCGTTGCCCAGGCGGAAGCGGTCGGCCACCACATCCAGCACCTTGCGCGGGCCGGTGGGCGTGGCCACCTCGCGCTCGGCCTGCACCTTGGTGAAGCCGCTGGCGGACAGCCATTGCTCGACCTGCTCGGCCGATGTATTGGCGGGGAGTTCGACCGGGAAGGTCAGCACGATGCGTGGATCACTGGCGGCAGCGCAGCGCGCGGCCAGCTCGGCGTAGA
>NZ_JBKBXG010000176.1:0-4533 GCF_046314175.1 Acidovorax sp.
GGATTTGTTTCACCAGATCTGGCTGGATGCACTGCAGCGCAATGGGCAGTTGGCGGCGGTGCAGAATTTGTTGCAGCCGTTGGTGAATGGGCAGCCGGAGTCGGTGAGGCTCGCGCGGCAGGTGGGGGTGGTGAATGGGGTGTTGGGGTTGCCAGTGAGGTGAGGCGGGAGGCATGACCCATTGGCGATGGGCAAGTACTCGATCATTTTTTTATCCGACTGTCCCAGCATTGCGGACTGTCGTCCAACTCAAATTAGACAGCATGGCCGTCATTCAAACCGATCCCTTTTCTCAGGCGCCGATATTCATCAAGATGCGCTTCGGTGAAACTGAACTCGCTGTAGGGACAGCCTTTTTCTACAAGCGCGGCGGCGCTCTGTACTTAGTTTCCAACTGGCATAACTATTCGGGGAGGAACCCAACAACGAAGGAGCCAATGTCTGCGCACGCAGGAGTGCCCGACAACGTACTTTGCTACGCGTGCCTGAATCAGGCGACTATTTCGCGCGAATGGCTACCTATCACCCTCAACGATGACTCAGGTCCAAAGTGGCTTACACATCCTGTTCACGGTAGCGAGGTTGATATTGGAGTACTCCCGGTTCAACTGCCGGACCGATTCCGCGCGGTCGTGCTGAACGAGCTTCCTTCTACACCGATGCGAATTGGCGTTTCGCACGATGTCTTTGTTCTCGGTTATCCGCTTGGCATCCTCGATACCCACGGCATGCCTATTTGGAAGCGCGCTAGTGTTGCAACCGAGCCCGGCACATCGAATCCAAAATTCTTGCTGGATACCGCCACGCGCTCGGGTATGTCGGGATCGCCAGTGATTTTGCGATACCGCGGGTTCTACAAGCATGATCTAAGTGCGGTTGTCCCGAGCGACGAAGATTGGTTTGGTGAAGGGGATATGTTTGTGGGCGTCTATTCCGGACGTCTGGGCAGGTCGGAAGTCGAGGCACAACTCGGTATCGTCTGGAAAGCGCACCTCATTGACGAGATCATCGATGCAGGAGTGCGCGCGGAAATATGAAGCTGTCTAACATTACTCGGCACAGATGCATGTACGCCGGTCAAGTCCGGCGCTAGCGCACCACCAACTTCGTCTGGTCATACACCGGCTGCTCCGGCAAATCCGCCAGATGCCGCACATCGGCCCAGTCCAGCACCTCCACCGCCTCGCCACGCACCCGCACGCGGTTGAGCCCCGCGTTGGGAATGTCGCTCTGGCGCGGGCCGTCCAGCCCGGTGCCACGCGCAGTGCGCCAGATCATGTCGAGCACGCCGCCATGGGTGACCACCATCACCGTCTGGCCGCTGTGCTGCTGGGCGATGCGGTAGACGGCGTCCATCACGCGGGTGTGGAACTGGCGGGTGGTCTCGCCGCCGGGCATGCCGTAGTCGGCTTCGAAGCGCAGCCACTGGTTCCATGCGTCGGCGTGTTCCTGCTTGACGTCGTCCACGCGCTTGCCGTCCACCACGCCAAAGTTTTGCTCGCGCAGGGCGCTGTCGGTGAGGGTGTCGATGCGGGCCAGGGGAAACAGCACTTGCAGGCTGGGCGTGGCCGTCTGCTGGGTGCGGATGAGGTCGCTGCAGATGAGGTGGTGCACCACGGGGCGCTCTGCAGCCAGACGCTCTGCAAGGCGGCGGGCCTGTTCGTGGCCGGTGGCGTTGAGGGGCACATCCACGTGGCCCTGAAAACGCAGTTCGCGGTTCCAGTCGGTCTCGCCGTGGCGGATCAGGATCAATTCAGTCATGCGTGCCATTATCGAATGTACACACACGATTGCAAGGTTTTTTGGCCGCTACCGCCCGTCCAGCAAGCCTTAATAGCTATTATTTTTATAACAAAACAACAGCAGACACTACCGCATGGGCACGATGAGTACTTTGCGGCGCGGCTGGCAGCCGGGGCCTTCGTGGGGGGTACTGTCCTGCTCCCAGCCCGGGCCGGGCGAGGTTTGTGCGCACACACGCTGGCCATCGACCAGGCTGCGCCAGTAGTACCAGGGCGCGGGGGCGGCCGGCACCAGCAGCGGGGCCAGCAGGACCAGCGCGAACAAAAGGCGGGGGGCGAAAGGCATGGGCAAACAAAGCATCCGGCGTGTCCCGTCCATGCTACGTAGCCTGCGTCGGGCCGATGCCTGGAAAAGGGGTGGAATGGTTGGTCACGGCTTTTCAGCCGTGACGATCCAGCCTTCCAGCGGATCGAGCCCCGGCGGCAGGCCGTAAAGCGCATCGCCTTCGGCATGGCGCTGCTCGGCCCAGGCGGCCTGCAGCAGGCACAGCACAGCGTCCAGGCTGTCGCCGCTGGCGTCCTGCACCAACGCATCGCGCTGGGCGTGGCTGAGCTTGAGGCGCAGGTCCAGGCGGGTCTGGCCCAGTTCCAAGGCGTTGATCAGGTCCTTGCGGGCAATGAGGCGATCCGGCGTCTGCTTGGCGCGGTCGTCGCTTTTGTAGCTGCGGCGCTGCAGCACCTCGCGCGCCAGCAGGCCGGGGTAGGCCTCCAGCGCCACGCGGTGAGGGGCGCCAGGGTGCAGGCCGGGCAGGTGCACACCCGCATCCAGCAGCAGTGGCAGGCCCGCGTGCAGCATGTAGGCCACGGGCGGATTCACCCATTTCATGGAGGGGCTGGAGCCTGCGGGCCCATCGGTGGCGCGGTGGGCAAACTTGCCTCCCACGGGGCGCGCATCGCAGAACGCCGCAAACTGCGCGCGGATCTGCTCGCGGCTGAGGCTGCGGTAGTGCAGCATGCAGGCATGCCAGTCGGTGGGCCAACCCAGCGCCTGCACCAGCTCGCGCGGCAGGCCAAAGGGCAGGTCGAACCCGCCCACCCAGTCGCCGGGCTGGGCCAGCCACTGGCCGAACGCGGCCAGGGTGTCGAACGGCTGCAGCGCGGTGAGCGACACGCGCGCGCCCTGGCGCTGGCCCAGCGCCAGCACGATGGGTTTGCGCCGCGTGGGGCTGCTGGAGAAGTCGCAGCCCAACAGCAGGGGTGCGGATGCCATAGCCGTCATCCCAGTGCCAACGCCGTGACGCCTGCTGCAATGCACAGCGCCCCGAAGATGCGCGCCACGCGGTCCCCCTCGCCCAGCAGATGGCCGCCGATCAGCGCAGCAAACAGCATGGACACCTCGCGCGCCGGGGCCACGTGCGACAGGGGCGCCTGCTGCATGGCATACAGCACCAGCACATAGGCCACCGGGCTCACCACCGCCACAGCCAGGGCAAAACGCCACTGCGCCAGCCACAGCGTGCGGGCCGTGGGCAGGTCGCGCAGCACCACGGGCGCGAGCAGGCCCACGCGCACAAAGTTGCCCATGTAATCCACCAGGATGGGCGACATCAGCAAAAACTTGACCGCATAGCCATCGACCACCGTGTAGCTGGCAATGAACGCGCCTGTGAGCAGGCCATACAACATGCCCTTGTGCACCCGAGCCCGCGCAGCGGGGTCGTGGGCGGCGCGCAGCAGGCCCGGGCCGCCCGCAATCAGAAACACGCCCCCGACCACACCCACGATGCCCAAAGCGCCCAACGCGGAGATCTGCTCGCCCAGCAGCGTAATGGCCACCAGCGACGACAAGAGCGGCCCCGAGCCGCGCGCCAGCGGATAGACCACGGTGAGGTCCGCCACACGGTAGCCGCGCAGCAGGATGACGAAGTACGCCACATGCAGCAGCCCGCTGGCGGCGACAAAACCCCACTCCACCGCACCCCACTGCGGCACGGCGTCGCGCCCCAGGTACCAGCCCAGCGGCGCCCAGACGACCATCATGATCACCGAGGTGAAGAACGCAAACCGCGAGTCCCCCCCGGCCTTCTTGGCCACAATGTTCCAGCACGCGTGGATAAGGCCGGCGAGGATGATGAGGGCGAAGGCGGTGAAGGTCACGGTTCAGAAAGAGAGAGGGCTTTTGAATGCAAAAAGCCGCAGCGCTGTAGCGGCTGCGGCTTGGAGGGCGCGAAAGGGTCGATCGATTGAAGGGCTGAATATCGCTCAAGGCATCTGCAACTGGCGCGACCCAAGCCGGGAGCCACCGTGCAAGGGCCGCCCCGCCGCACTGGTGGCGTCCCCCTGCCCGCACCGCCCAGCGGTGCGAGAGCGGGGGGAAGGCGCGCAGCGCCTCAGGGGGGTGATCTCTAAGCTCTTCCGATGATGGAGGCGGTGGCCATCAACTCTTCGAGCAGCGCAAACGACACCTTGCCCGACACCGCATACGGGTCCAGTTCGGGCTTCTCTGAATACTTGAGCAGGATCGAGTGGTTGATCTTGGACAGGTTGACCTGCCCCATGGTCCAGCCACCAAAGCGACGCTCGGCAATTTCTTCGTAGTGCAGCAGTTCCACGTTCTTGTGGCGCGGGTCCTTCTGGATGTGGCCATACAGCTCGCTCACCGCAGAGCGCCCGCCCTCGATGGCTTGCAGGAACACACCGCCCCCATAGCACAGCACGCCGGTGATGCCGCTGCCTGGGTTGTGCTGGCGCGACTGCGTCAGGATGGCTTCGATGGCGGCGGGCGAGGTAT
>NZ_JBKBXG010000177.1:0-4445 GCF_046314175.1 Acidovorax sp.
ACCCGCCGACACCTTTGTGCGCAACCAGCACCCCGACCTGCGCGCCGACTTCATCCTGGCCAACCCGCCCTTCAACATCAGCGACTGGTGGCACCCCAGTTTGGAGGGCGACGCCCGCTGGGTGTATGGCGACCCACCCCACGGCAACGCCAACACCGCCTAGCTGCAGCACATGCTGCACCACCTCAAGGCCACGGGCCGTGCAGGCATTGTGCTGGCCAACGGCAGCATGAGCAGCAGCCAGAACAACGAAGGCCAGATCCGCGCCGCCATGGTCGATGCCGACGTGGTGGAAGTGATGATCGCCCTGCCCGGTCAGCTGTTTTTCAACACCCAAATCCCTGCCTGCCTGTGGTTTTTGGCCAAGAGCAAAAAGCGCAAGGGCGAAGTGCTGTTCATCGACGCCCGCAAACTCGCCACCATGATCAGCCGCGTGCAGGGCGAGCTGACCGACGAAGTCATCGACCGCATCGCCGCCACCGTAGCCGCCTGGCGCGGCGAACCCGCCCCCACCGTCAGCTCCGTTCAGGCTGAGCCCGTCGAAGCCCCCTACCAGGACATCCCCGGCTTCTGCCGCAGCGTGCCCCTGGCCGAGATCGCTCAGCACGGCCACGTGCTCACCCCCGGCCGCTACGTGGGCGCCGAGGCGGTGGAGGACGACGACGAAGCCTTTGCCGACAAGATGGTCAAGCTGACGGAAAAGCTGGGTGAGCAGATGGCCAAGGGCGCGGAGCTGGATGCGGTGATTCGGAAGAAGTTGGGGGGGTTGGGGTATGAGTTCTGAGTGGCCCCAATCCACACTCGGAGAATTTGTACGCTTGCAACGGGGTCACGATCTCACGGCCTCGGAGCAGCAAGCGGGCAGTATTCCAATCATGGGTTCCGCGGGTCCAAACGGAACGCATAGCGAGGCTTTGGCTCACGGGTCGGGCGTTGTAATTGGCAGAAGTGGAGCCTCGGCGGGACGGGTGCATTTCAGTGAAGTGGACTACTGGCCACACAACACCTGCCTGTATGTGACTGATTTTTTGGGCAACAACCCGAGATTCGCCTACTACCTACTACAAACGCTAGATTTGGCCGCGTTCAATTCGGGAAGCGCACAGCCTTCCTTGAATCGAAATTATCTGTACTCGATCTCGCTCAAGATTCCGCCGCGAGCGGCACAAGATGGCATCGTGGATGTGCTCAAGTCTCTCGACGACCGCATCACCCTCCTGCGCGAAACCAACGCCACGCTCGAAGCCATTGCCCAGGCGCTGTTCAAGTCGTGGTTTGTCGATTTCGACCCCGTGCGCGCCAAGATGGAAGGCCGCGTACCCGAAGGCATGGACGAAGCCACCGCCGCGCTGTTTCCCGATGCGCTGGAGGAGTCGGAGTTGGGGTGGGTGCCGAAGGGATGGCGCATGAGCCACCTAGCCGACCTGACTTCAACACACCATGGGAGCATCCAGACAGGGCCCTTTGGCAGCCAACTCCACGCGTCGGACTATGTGGACTCCGGCGTGCCGGTGGTCATGCCAAAAGACATCAAGGACCGCCGGGTCATGACCGACTCGGTTGCACGAGTAAGCCAGGAAAACGCTGATCGCCTTTCAAGACACAAACTGATCTCGGGCGACATTGTTTTCAGTCGCCGGGGTGACGTCGAGCGCCACGCGCTCATCACACAAAGAGAAGCGGGTTGGCTGTGCGGCACAGGTTGCCTTTTGCTTCGCCCAGGCAAAAGTTGGCGCTCTTCAACCTTTTTGTCCATGGCACTGGACGCGTCTCAGGCCCGCACTTGGCTGGTACAGCATGCGGTGGGTGCCACCATGCCGAATATCAACACCGGCATCCTTGGCTCGGTTCCCGTGCTCCTGCCGCCAGATGCGCTGCTTTCTGCCTTCGAAGATGTCGTCTCGGCAACGGAACTGCAGCGCAGTCACAACTCATCAACCGCTGAAACCCTCTCCACCCTCCGCGACACCCTGCTCCCCCGCCTGATCTCCGGCCAGTTGCGCTTGCCCAACGCAATGGCTGCAATGCATATGGAGGCTGCGTGATGATGACCTTAGACACTTTGAACCGCTGGTTGGTGGTAGCGCCCGAGGATGCCTTTTTGGGCGCAAAGTGCATAAACGCAAATCCATTTAGCACCAAATTTGTCAAAAACTTCCAATTGAATCAAAGACCTAATCGGTTAATTGCAATTCCACTTGAGATTTTCATGGCAGCGCGAGCCTGGCACCGACGCCATGACCGAAGTCCAACTCACCTGCTCCCCAGTCACGGCGCCATAGCGGTTTTTTCCTTGGGGCGTGCATGAGGGGACAGGACTGAAATGGGGCAGCAGCTGATGCCCATTGATAGCCTGGAGCCGCAACGACGTTTGGGGCTGCGGCAGCAGAAGTTGCCTTGTTCTGTGAAAGCACGCTTGCATACCGCGCTCTCATATTAAAGAATGCTTTAATACCGCAGCCGCTTATTAAAGAATGCTTTCATACGATGCGCAGCACCGGCACTTTCATTACATCCGCCACGCTCGGCGAGCCGGTCCAGGCGTTTGTGCCGCATTCGCTGCCCCCCGCCAAACCGCCGCTGGCCCCTGAGTCGTTTGCAGCGGCCAACCACGCGGCGGAAATGGCGCTGGCCCGCTTGGCCGGGGTGGCAGGGCTGGTGCCCTCTGTGGACTGGCTGCTATACAGCGCCATTCGCAAAGAGGCGTTGCTGACATCGCAGATTGAAGGCACGCAAGCCACCCTCACCGATCTGTTCGACGACGAAGCCGGTTTTGCTGTGAGCAACACCGACGACGTGGAAGAGGTGACCAACTACCTGCGCGCGTTCAGGCTGGTGCAGCACAACCTGCGTGACCCGGCCGGCCTGCCCATCAGCGTGCGCCTGCTGTGTGACGCCCACCGGTTGCTGCTCAGCGGCGTGCGCGGCACGGGCAAACAACCCGGTGAGTTACGCCGCTCGCAAAACTGGATTGGTGGCACCCGGCCGGGCAATGCCGTGTTTGTGCCGCCTCCGGCCGAGCGTGTGGCAGCGCTGCTGGGCGATATGGAGCAGTTCATTCACCAAGCCCACAGCCCATTGCCGCCGCTGGTCAAGATTGCGTTGGTGCACGCGCAGTTTGAAACCATTCACCCGTTTCTTGACGGCAATGGCCGCATTGGCCGCCTGCTGATTGCCGCACTGCTGGAGCATTGGGCTTTGCTGCCAGAACCCTTGATGTACCTGAGCGGCTACCTCAAACAACACCAGGCCGACTACTACCGCCACCTCTCCACAGTGCGTACGCAGGGCGATTGGGAGGGCTGGGTGGGTTTCTTTCTGCACGGCGTGGAAACCGCCGCATCCGAGGCTGAACGCGGCATTGTGGCGATTGCCAGCCTGGTGGCCGCAGACCGCAGGCGCCTGCTGCAAGCGCCCAAGGCGGGCCCAGCCAGCTACCGCTTGTTTGAACTGCTGCCCATGATGCCGCGCTTCACCGTGGAGCGGGTGCGTCAGCAATTGGGCACCAGCTTTCCCACCGCAAACGCAGCAGTGCAGATGCTCAGTGAGCTGGGCATAGTGACAGAGTTGACGGGACAAAAGAAGAACCGCAGCTACAGCTATCAGCCCTACATCGAGCTAATGAAACTCTGAAAGGTGCGAGCAAAAGCCCATGACCGAAGACCAGCTCGAACGCGAAACCCTGGCCTGGCTGCAGGACGTGGGCTACACCCACGCAGCAGGCCCCGACATTGCCCCCGACGGCCCCGCGCCCGAGCGCAGCGACTACCGGCAAGTTCTGCTGGCGGGACGCCTGCGCGCTGCGCTGGTACGGCTGAACCCCAGCATGCCCGCCACGGCGATTGATGACGCGCTGGCGCAGGTGCAAGACCTGGGCGTGCCGGCGCTGCTGGCGGCCAACCGGCGGTTTCACCGGCTGCTGGTGGCCGGTGTGCCGGTGCAGTACCAGCGCGGCAACGAGACGGTGGGCGACTTTGTGCGCCTGGTGGATTGGGCCACGCCCGAGCGCAATGACTGGCTGGCGGTGAACCAGTTCAGCGTGCGCGGGCCGCGCCACACGCGCCGGCCGGATGTGGTGCTGTTTGTGAACGGCCTGCCGCTGGTGTTGCTGGAGCTGAAGAACCCCGCCGACCAGGCCGCCAGCGTGTGGAAGGCCTACGACCAGATCCAGACGTACAAGGAGCAGATCCCGGACCTGTTTAACACCAACGAGGTGCTGGTGATTTCGGACGGCACCGAGGCGCTGCTGGGGTCGCTGAGCGCAAGCGCCGAGCGGTTCATGGCGTGGCGCACGATTGACGGCGCCACGCTGGACCCGCTGGGCCAGTTCAACGAGCTGCAGACGCTGGTGCGCGGCGTGCTGGCGCCGCAGTACCTGCTCGATTACCTGCGCTACTTTGTGCTGTTTGAAGACGATGGCCAGCTGGTGAAGAAGATCGCGGGCT
>NZ_JBKBXG010000178.1:0-4439 GCF_046314175.1 Acidovorax sp.
TTCTGGCAGCCCAGGGCCTGCTGCTCAAGGCGGGCACTGCCGTGGACGCCACCTTGATCGCGGCACCGAGCTCGACCAAGAACAAGGACAAAAAGCGCGATCCAGAGATGCACTCAAGCCACAAGGGCAACGAGTGGCACTTTGGCATGAAGGCCCACATTGGCGTGGACGCAGACTCCGGTCTGGTGCACACCGTCATCGGTACCTCGGGCAACGTGTCTGATGTGGTGGAAGGCAACAGCTTGATCCATGGTGAGGAGAAAGACGTCTTTGGTGATGCTGGCTAACAAGGCGCGCACAAGCGCCCGGATGCCAGGAAAGATGTCACTTGGCATGTGGCGATGCGCCCGGGCAAGCGCAAAGAGCTGGACAAGGAAAACAACCCCATTGACGCACTGATCGACCAGGTGGAGAAGATCAAGGCCAGCATCCGTGCCAAGGTGGAGCACCCCTTCAGGGTGATCAAACGGCAGTTTGGCTATACCAAGGTGCGCTACCGTGGGCTCAAGAAGAACACGCTGCAGCTCAAGACACTGTTTGCGCTATCGAACCTGTGGATGGTGCGCCACCAATTGCTGGCGGCGCAGGGATGAGTGCGCCTGCAAACAGGCAAGGGGCCGCAAAAGCAGCGCGAATGACCCGAAAGGGCGTGAAAAATGGCGCAAAGATGCGAGAAAACGGCCGCAATTGCATCATCTGAAAAACATCGACCCTGTAGCACTTACGAGTCCGAGTTGTTCAGGACATCCCTAGCACTCTTCGCGATCTACCGAGAAAAAGCGCCTCGGAGGAAGCACTTTGCATTTCACAATACGGAATTTTTCCGACAGACTTTATGTAGGTCCGACGAACTTTATTTCTTGTAGTCAGCGGCATTCCCTCGATTTGCGAACAGCTGAATGACCGGTGCTGACGACAGCCGTCGTCGGCACACCAAAACTCAGCGGCAGCTGGCAGCCTGACGCCGTCTTAGCAAAGGCGACCAGCAGCTCCGCAGCGATTGCAGTCGGTGGACGTGGCACACCGAATTCACGGTGTTAGCCCCATAGCAGTCGTTGCCGATCTCTCTCCTTGTTGGGCAAGTGACTATCCGCCCGCGCACTCCAGGAGCGAAGCTGCAGCCTGCTCTCCCATTCTCTGAATACGTTGCCTGACTACTAACTGGGACCTAGTGGGAATGGGCGGGCTCCTTGGGCTGCGAGCGCACGACCTTGGAATCATGGCCCACACGTTCGCCCCGAAGCAGGCGCAGGCCATTGCCCACCACCAGCAAGCTGGCGCCCATGTCTGCAAACACCGCCATCCACATGGTTGCACTGCCAACTACCGCCATTACAAGGAATACGCTCTTGATGCCCAGCGCAAGGGTGATGTTCTGCCATAGCACGGCGTGCGTTCGCTTGGACAGCCTCACCGTCTCAGCCACGCGCTGCAGGTCATCGTTCATGATGACTACATCGGCCGCTTCCATTGCCGTGTCGGTCCCGGCCCCGCCCATGGCAAACCCGATGTCGGCCTGCGCGAGCGCGGGCGCATCGTTGATCCCATCGCCGGTCATTCCGGTTGCGCCATAACGCTTCTGCATTTCTTTGATGGCTTCGAGCTTGGCTTCTGGCAGCAGATCGCCCCGCGCGTCTTCAATGCCAGATTGAGCAGCAATGGCCTTTGCCGTAGCAGTGTTGTCCCCAGTCAGCATTACCGACGTCACGCCCAGCGCTTTGAGGTCAACGATGGCCTGTTTCGACGTCTCCCGAATAGTGTCCGCGACCGCAAAGAGCGCCAATACGCGCGACTCGTCTGCCAGGAGAGTTACCGTGCGGCCTTGCTTCTCGTGGGTGGCTAGCTCCGCCTCCAGCTCTGGACCGCACAAACCTTGCTCATGAATCAGACGGTGGTTGCCTAGCATCAAGCGCACACCGTTGACCACACCTCCGACCCCGCGGCCAGGCAATGCCTTGAAGTTCTCGGCCTCAGGGCCCGCCACTTCTAGTCCCTGGACGATGGCTTTGGAGACAGGATGATCTGAACGGGCGGCGAGGCTCGCCGCCATCTTTTGGGTGGCAGCCTCATCGCCCGCACCCCACACCTGCCACTTCACCAGCTTTGGCTTGCCTTCGGTGATGGTGCCGGTCTTGTCGAGCGCTACGGCCTTCAGGAGCCGGGCGTCTTCCAGGTAGGTTCCGCCCTTGATCAAGATGCCACGGCGAGCGCCAGCGGCAAGGCCGCTCACCACTGTGACGGGCGTGGAAATGACCAGGGCGCAAGGGCAGGCGATTACCAGCAGAACCAGAGCCTTGTAGAGCGCCTCCAGCCAGGTCAGGCCCATCAGGAAGGGGGTGAGTACGGCCACTGCCACCGCAAGGGCGAAGACCGCAGGCGTGTAAATGGCGGCGAAACGGTCTACAAAGCGCTGTGTCGGGGCGCGTGTGCCTTGCGCTTGCTCAACGGCCTGAATGATCCTGGCGAGAGTGGTGTTGCTGGACAAGGCGGTGACCTCGAACTCCAGTTCACCGGTTTCGTTAATCGTGCCAGCGAACACGGGATCGCCAGGCGCCTTGTCCACAGGGATGCTTTCGCCAGTCACCGGAGCTTGGTTGATCGCTCCAGTGCCCTTGGTCACCTTGCCGTCAAGCGGTACCCGTTCGCCCGGCTTGATGCGCACGGTCGCGCCGATGGCTACAGAAGCGACCGGGGTGGTGGACCACGCGCCATTGGCTCCTTGAACCAAAGCCTCTTCTGGCGCTAGGTCCAGCAAGCCCTTGATGGCGTTTCGGGCCCGGTCCACCGCCTTGGCCTCGATCAGTTCGGCAATGGCGTACAAGGCCATGACCATTGCTGCTTCAGGCCATTGCCCAATGAGGAACGCGCCGGTGACGGCCACTGACATCAGCGCATTGATGTTCAACTTTCCGCGTAGCAGTGCCGCCATGCCTTTCTTGTATGTGTCGATGCCGGCCAGCCAGATGGCTAAGGCGGCGATCACCATGCCGGCCACTTTCCAGCCCATCTGGTCGGGTGCGAAGAATGAAAGAACCTCCGCCCCTGTGGCGAACACCAGCGCCGCCACCAGACGCGATATGCCACTTGAAAAACCATGCTCATGGTTTTCTCCTTCGGCGGCCCCAGCCGTGTGTCCACCCTCAGTCCCGCCAGCGTCTGCAATGGGTTGCGGATCAAAGCCCGCTTTGCGAATGGCGTCGAGTGCCAACGGGTACGCGCTTTCGTCAGCATCGATCTTCAGCGTCCGCGCGCCGACCTGAAAACCCAATGAACGGATTCCAGGCAGAAGTTCAAGAGCACGGCGGATCTCAGCTTCTTCGGCGCTGCAATCCATTGTGGCAATGCGAAACCATCGGCCCGGACTGCCCGTGGCGGTAGCTGCAGCGGCCACCGGTTGAGGGTCGAAGCCCGCTTTGCGGATGGCGTCGAGAGACAACAGCAAGGCGCGATCCTCCGCATCGATCTTCAGGGTTCGCGCGCCAAGTTGGAAGCCCAAAGAGCGTATTCCGTCTATAGGTTCCAACGCCCGCCGAATCTCCGACTCTTCAGCGCTGCAGTCCATGGTGGCGATTCTGAACAGCTTGCCTTCATCCGGGTGATGTGTGGTCGCGGGGGGCGCGGAGGGAGGACTGGAACAGCCTGAAGAGCAACAGGTGTCAACTACGCTGGATGGGGTGCTGGTATCTGAATTCATATCTGAATTAGAAACCTTGGAGTGACTTTAGAGTCAAGGGGGATGCAAATGTAGATTCTTTGTCCTGCGCGAACGAGACCATGACGCGTGGCGTACAGTGGCAGACACACACAGAGTGCTGGATCCCCTCGCACGGGAAATCCCTGCCGTGAGGCCTACTTTTTGCACGCATTTGCCGCACTGCGACGAGCAACATCTACCGCAGCGCGTGCCCCACTAGAACTTTCGTCAAACGCTACTTCACCGCAAATCGCACATTCGCCGGCTTCTTGCCCGGCAGTGTCACCAGCGCCACCACCTTGGTGCCTGCGGTCACCTTGAACGTGCCCTTGGCTTCCAGCTTGCCGTCCCCTGCGGGCGCCAGCATGGCTTCGGATTTTTCGGTGCCGTTCAGCAAAGTGAGCTTGGCGCTCACGCCTTCGGTCTTGGCGGGTTTGCCGTGGTCGCGCAGGTGCAGGGTGAGGGTGTCGGGCTTGGCAACCAGTTCGTAGTCCATGTCGTTAGCTTCGACGACGATACCCCCGTGTAGCGGCTTGTGGTCGTGGCCATGGGCGTGGTCGCCTGCGGCAAACGCTGTGCCGGAGACACTGACGGCGAGAGCCAGGGCGGCAAAGAGATGGGTTGTGGTTTTCATGATGGTCCTTTCAAAGGGTGGATGGAAAACTAGAGAAATAGAGAACAGAAAGATCAAAACGCCTCGGCGTTCTTGTCGTCGAGCAGGCGCTCGGCATCGCGGCGGCCGAAC
>NZ_JBKBXG010000179.1:0-4381 GCF_046314175.1 Acidovorax sp.
ACTCGTTATCGGGGTTCGCGGCCATCATAACCGTGTGGCCAACCCCCCCGCTCAACGGGTCACCCAACGGCGGGGCCGCCCGGCCCGGGCCGGTGGTAGGCGGTACATTCTCACCGGCCCGGGCCTGGCGTCCCACCGTTGGCGCCCCCTCACCTCGAACGTCAGACCTTCCAAAAATGCCAGATCCACGCCGCGCAACGCGCGTACGATTAATCTTTCTGTTGTGTGCCATAGCGGTTTTCGCAACGATTGCGGATGCTGCAAACACTCCGCTCGTCCGCAAGGGAGCTGCGGTCATAGGTTTATTGCTGCTAGCCGTTGTGTATTTTCTACCCGGCAAATCATCATCCGTTGCCATTGATAGTGCGTCTGATGACGACAACTCTGACGATCCGCAGTCGCTTCCGGCACGCCTTGCGTGGGCGGTGTGGATGTCAATTTCAGCGGCAGCTTGCTTCGCAATCGGTCAACTCATGGGGGCTATGCTGCCCCCGCTGCAACTCCCATTTCGCGTCCTGGGGGTCGTGTTGTTGGTAGTGGCCGCATACAAGCTATTCTTCGGTCGCCGAGGCAGCAACACGGACATCGACCTTTAGCATCGCCGTCCGCCAGTGCGCGCTTACATGTGTTCAGCACCTGCGCCAACGGACACCCCACTTAATTTCGCGATACCAGCACGCCATCCGATGGAACCCCTCATCAATCCATGGTTCAAAGCCGCCGCAGCGTGCGTGCCGCTGTACTACCTGTTCTGGAAGTCGATTTTTGGCTCGTTGGACGATTTCTTCGAAGCGCTTAGATACTGGTTTCAGCCCGAGTGGCTTTCTGTATTGCGTGGTGAGTTCACCGAGGATTTCTACGCATCATTAAGAATGCTCTTTTTCCTGGTTCTCTGCGGCGGCAGTACGTATCTTGCATACAGCAAGTTCTTCACGCCAGTTGGGGGGTGAGTTTTGGTGCAGGGATGCTTGGTCGACTGCGGGCGCCCAACTGTCTTTCATTCAGGCTCGCCTGTCCGTGACGCGCAGGGCGTAGCTCGGCGCTGTGTCTCTCACGCTGACGTTAGTGTTGAAGCATGGAGCCGCCACTCGCCATGACCACCGCAAAATTCACTGACATCCTGGACGGCTACGAGTTTTGTTCCCTCGCCGACCTAATGGACACGCAAGCCTTTGTCAGCCTGGAGCGCGGCACCGTGCACATTGTGTCCAGCGACCTGGAACTGGAGGAAGAACTGCCGGAGGATATTGAAACCGGCCCCTACCTGGCGTTGCCGGGCAAACGGGAGCTGGACCTGGGCCAGGAGCTGGCGATGGAGTTCACGGAAAAGTACCTTTCCAGCAGTGCCGAAACAGTCCGTGGTTTCTTTCACCGGCCCGGCGGGTACGGACGCTTCAAGGAGTTACTTGATCGCAAGGGTCAGCTGGACGCGTGGTTTGAATTTGAGCGGTTTGCCACCGAGTCTCGCCTTCGCCAGTGGTGTGCAGACCATGGCATTGACCTGATGTAGTTCAAATTGGGCTCGTCGTAGCCTTGGGTGGCGCTTCGACGAGCTCAGTGTGAACGGTTTCAGGTGGCTTGAGGGTGAAGGAAAAGCAAACCCACCTCAATCCCCCATCACCACCCCTTCACGCCTGGGGTCCGCCCCGCCCATCCACAGCTTTTTGCCATGCGCATTGCCCAGCGTGATGGCTTGCAACCCACTCGTCATGTTCATCTCGCGCACCTCGGCACCGCGGGCGCGCAGGGCTTCCACCGTGGCGGGGGGGAAGCGTTTTTCTTCCAGCAGCGTGGGGCCGTTCATCGAGCCGAAGTTGGGCAGGTTGATGGCCTGCTGGGGCATCAGGCCCCAGTTGAGCACGCCGTAGAGCGTCTTGGCCGTGTAGTGAATGATGGCCGCGCCGCCAGGGCTGCCGCCGCTCATCAGCAGCTCGCCCGTGGCCTTGTCGAAGACCAGCGTGGGCGCCATGGAGGAGCGGGGGCGTTTGCCGGGTTGCACGCGGTTGGCAATCGGCTGGCCTTGGGCGTCGGTGGGGGCAAAGCTGAAGTCGGTCAGCTCGTTGTTGAGCAAAAAGCCTTTGACCATCTGGCGGGCACCAAAGGCGTCTTCGATGGTCGTCGTCATAGCCACGGCGTTGCCGAAGGCGTCGACGATGCTGATGTGGCTGGTGCCGTATTCGGGCTGGTCGGGCATGGGGGCGTAGCTGGTCTTGACGGCGGCGGGGTTGCCGGGCTGGGCGACCTTCATGCTATGCGTGCCGATGAGCTTGGCGCGTTCGGCCAGGTAGGCGGGGGCGATCAGGCTCGTCCAACTGCCTGCGGGGGGCTGCACAAAGTCGGGGTCGGCCACGTACAGCGCGCGGTCGGCAAAGGCCAGGCGGGCGGCCTCGGTGTACAGGTGCAGCCAGTCGGCGGATGGGATGCCGTCTTGCAGGGGCTTGGCGGCAGCGTCGGTGTTTTTCAGGATGCCCAGGATCTGCCCGATGGCGATGGCGCCCGAGCTGGGCGGTGGGAAGCCGCAGATGCGGAAGTCTTTGGTCTGCACCTGGTAGTCGTGGCACAGCGCTTCGCGCTTTTTGGGTTGGTAGCCGGCCAGGTCGGCCATGCTGAGTTTGCCGGGGTTGGTGGGGTGCTTTTGTACCTTGTCGACGATGGCCTGGGCGATTTCGCCTTCGTGCAGGGCCTTGCTGCCTTCGGCGGCGATGCGGCGCAGCACGGCGGCCAGCTCGGGGTTGCGCAGGTTCACACCCACATCGCGAGCGTCGCCGTCGGCCTTGTAGAAATAGGCGGCAGCCACCGGGTCCTTCTTGAGGTGCGGGTCGGCCTTGACCAGGGTGTTGAGCCGTGCGCTGACTTTGAAGCCGCCTTCGGCCAGGGTGATGGCGGGTTGGAACAGCGTGGCCCAGGGCAGCTTGCCATGCTGTTTGTGCGCCAGCTCCAGCATGCGCACGGTGCCGGGCACGCCGACCGAGCGGCCGCCCACTACGCCGTCGTAGAACTGCACGGGCTTGCCGTCGGCGCCGAGGAAGAGTTTTTCGTCTGCAGCGGCGGGGGCGGTCTCGCGGCCGTCATAGGCCTCTACGGTTTTACCGGTGCTGTGCAGCAGGAAGGCGCCACCGCCGATGCCGCTCGACTGCGGCTCCACCAGGGTCAGCACCATTTGCACCGCGATGGCGGCGTCGATGGCCGAGCCACCGGCCTTGAGGATTTGGTAGCCCGCGTCGGTGGCCAGCGGGTTGGCAGCGGCCACGGCAAATTTCTCGGTGGCCCAGCCGGGCTTTTCGGTGTAGCCGGACGAGCCTTCGGGCTGGGCGGGCACGGTGTAGGCGAACTGGGGTGGAGCGTTAGCGCAGCCCGCCATCGCGACCACGGTGGCGAGGGCCGCGGTGGCTATCAAAGTCCGGCTGAATCGGGCGGAATGTGCAACGGTAAACAGGCGGGCGGACGGGCTGGCGGGCGTGGTTGCTTTAGACATGGCGTCTCCTTCAGTGCAAGAAGCGGCCATGGTACGGCGCCTTCGCAGACGGGCGCCGCAGCGTTACATCAGGCTACACGCACCAAAAATATGAGTGTTTTTGGCCTCTAGCGCTTGTTGGATAAGCGCTAGAAGCTATAAAAATAGGAGTATCTGGGGTATGAGCAACGTCAAGCGCGCATCGGCCCGGGCCGCCCGTCTTCCACCACAAAACGGGCGAGCGTGGTGGCTGCGCTGTCGGCGCGCAGCGGGTCGTCCAGCACGCGCAGGGTGGTGGTCCAGCGTGTGGGTGTGATGTCGGCCAACCCGTAGCCGCGCTGGTCGCAGCGGGCCAGCAGCACGTGGGGGTTGTGGCGGGCAATGGCGTCCACCTTGTCCTGTGTGGTGCCCGAGCGTGAACTGATCGATGTGCCGCAGAACTCGCTGGCCACCACGGGCGACTCGGGGCGCTGCACATCGGCATGCACCCGGCACACGTAGTTCTGGTGGATGTCGCCGCCCAGCAGCACGGTGTTGCGCGGGGCGTGCTGGGCCACGGCCTGCAGCAGGCGCGCGCGGGCGGCGGGGTAGCCGTCCCAGCTATCGGTGGCGGTGACGCCCGAGGGGTAGTGGCGCGGCGAAAACAGGGTTTGCTGTGCCAGCACGCTCCAGCGTGTGGTGTCTTTGGTGTGTGCGTCTTCGGCCAGGCCGGTGTTCAGCCACTGCTCTTGCCCCGCGCCCAGCTGCGTGCGGGCGGGGCTGGCCAGGTCGGCGCAGTCGGCGGCGCGCACAGCGCCCGCGCTGGCGGACTGGGGCGTGCGGCAGGCCTGCCAAGTGCGGTACTGGCGGCTGTCCAGCAGGTGGATGTGGGCCAGGCGCCCCCAGCGAAGGCGGCGGTAGACCTGCAGGGCGTCCCAGCGGGTGCCG
>NZ_JBKBXG010000180.1:0-4377 GCF_046314175.1 Acidovorax sp.
GGGGGGGGGGGGGGGGGGGGTGCTACGGTGCAAACACCACCAGCCGCTGCAGTCGCAAGTGCGCGGGCTGGTGCGAGGCTAACGCTAGCCGCTGCGCCGGTGGTGGCACCGCTGCATCAGGCGGAAGAACAGATGCTGCGGCAGGCGCTGCAGAGTGCTGGGGGGAATGTGGCGCTGGCGGCGCGGTTGTTGGGGATTAGCCGGGCTACGATGGCTTATCGGGTGAGGAAGTTTGGGATCGATATCTAACCGCTGACCACCTGACAAAGCTCAATAATTGAAGAAGGTCGGGGGGAAACACTCGGCAAATACTCTTGGAGGAATGGTTTTGGCAAATACAGACACGTCCGCTGAATCCGCTACAAAGGATTCCAGAATCAGAGTTTTCCTGTCGTACTCATGGACGAGCTACGACCACCAGCAATGGGTATTGCGCCTTGCTCGCGACATGCAAGCGAGCAACGTGCATTCAATCATCGACGCATGGGATCTGCGGCCTGGCGACGACTCCATTCGGTTCATGGAACGCATGGTGAATGATCCTGATGTGACCAAAGTTCTGATCCTGTCAGATAAAAAATATGCTGAGCGGGCCAACGACCGTGAGGGTGGTGTCGGTACTGAAACCACAATCATTTCACCCGAGATGTACAGCAAAGTTGAGACTAGAAAGTTTGCCTTGGGGGTCTGCCAACGCGACGACCAAGGTCAGCCGTACCTTCCGACTTACTACAAGGGACGCATCTATTTCGACTTCAGCGATGAAAGCAAATATGTCGATGAATTTGAAAAGATGCTGAGGTGGGTACACGACAAGCACGCAGAAGAGCGGCCAACAACCTACGGCCCGACACCGAGCTTTTTGCTGGAAAAAACTGGCGTCGACCTGGGTACCAATATGTATGCGCGTAGAACGATGGAAGCTTTCCGCACGGGAAAGGCACATGCCATAGGTTCGCTATCTGAGTATCTCGAAATGCTTGCCAAGCACCTTGATCGACTACGCATTACCCGCGATGAAAACCGCAACTTTGACGACCAAGTCGTAGAGTCCTTTGAGCTGTTCAAGCCTTACCGCGACGAATTCATCGAAGTTCTCAACGTCGCCATTCGCCAGACTCAACCTGGCACGCTCGGCGACGTGCTCCATAATTTTTTCGAGCAAATCATTCCGTATACAGAGCGGCCAAATGAGCAGCAAGGGTCTTGGTATTCAGACGCTTTTGATAACTACAGATTGATCTGTCGTGAGCTATTTTTAGTCACTAACGCTCTCGCATTAAAGACACATCGGTTTGACATTTCACACACCCTTTTGAATCGCGATTACTACTCAACGGCCGTTCCCGGACCGGTCATGCACTCGTTCGGAGTGCTAGCACGCAGTGTCGAATCAATGGATAGGCGTAAGCAACGGCTTCAATCCAGACGAGCCAATCTCGTTGCCGATCTCCTGCTAGAACGCACGAATGGCACGTCCCTAAGCCGTGACGAGCTACTTCAAGCAGACTTCTTTCTCTACTTTAAAGCGCAACGCAAGGACGTCCGATGGCATCCAGCGACTCACGTTTTTGCAGGAGGTTTGCATAAGCCTTTTGAGATTTTTGCTCGGGCATCCTCTGACGCCTACTGGCGACAGGTCGCAGCACTACTTGACGCCGACGATCTTGAAAAATTTAAGGCTGACGTGAAGAGCATGAGACAGTATGGGGACGGTTTTAACGCTACCAGCGTCGAATTGCTGACCAATATTGATCAGTTAAGCACTCGCCCCTGAGTGCAGTTCAATTCGCCATATTGTCGGAAGGTCGCGGAAGAGTGGGGGTTAACCACGCTGGGGTCACAACGCTGGGGGCAGGTCTTGCGTTTTGCCTCAAGCACTCACTAGCGTCAAAAACACCTAAGGCCAAATTGCCCGCCAGCGCTTGATAGACGGGAACACGCAGTATCAAAACCATAGCAAAATGCCTTGCACGTACCAGCGCGGCTACTACGGCAGCTTGTCCCCGCTGTACGCATAAAACCCGCCCGCTTCTTCCACCGGTAAACCATCCAGCACCCGCAGCATGTCCCCACCGCGCCAGCAGTCGGGCGGCCAATTTCTGCGCCGGTGAACGGTGTCGACGAGGCCGAGTTGCCTGGGTGCAACGCCACCAGCACGGCCTGCGGGTGGGTGCGGGCCACTTCGATGGACGCCATTTTGACCAGAATGTTGAGCGCGGCCTTGCTGGCGCGGTAGCTGTACCAGCCGCCCAGGAGGTTGTTGCCAATGCTGCGCCCACAATATGCAAAACATATACAATTCAAATACGTTTCGCTTAAAGGCAGTACCCCATGGGCATAGTCAAAATTTCCGACCAGATGCACGAAAACCTGCGTCTGGCCAGCACGGCGCTGAGCCGTTCCATCAACTCCCAGGCCGAGCACTGGATGCGCGTCGGCATGCTGGCCGAGATGTACCCCGACCTGGACCACCGCGAGATTTGCCAGATGCTGGTGCGGGCCGAGCTGGCGGGTGGGCTGGATGTGGCGCTGGCGGCGCGGGGTGAGCTGGACAGCAAGCCTGCTGCAGACGCCCCTGCCGCCCGCGCCAGAAAGCAGCCGCACTGATGGCCCGCGCTGACCGTGGGGTGCCGATCCGCTCGGCCGAAGAACTGGTGATGGCGCGGCGGGCGGCGCAGCTGGCGGCCGAGGTGCTGGCCATGATCGAGCCACATGTGGTGCCGGGCGTGACCACCGACGCGCTGGACCGCCTGTGCCACGACCACATCGTGAACGTGCAGGGCGCGCGGCCTGCCAATGTGGGCTACCTGGGCTACCCCAAAACGGTGCTGACCTCGGTGAACCATGTCGTGTGCCACGGCATCCCCTCGCCCCAGCAGGTGCTGAAGAAGGGTGACATCGTGAACATTGATGTGGCGGTGGAAAAAGACGGCTGGTATGGCGACACCAGCCGCATGTTCTGCGTGGGCACGCCCAGCGTGCTGGCCCAGCGGCTGGTGCGCACCACGTACGAGGCGCTGTGCGCGGGCATCCGCACGGTGAAGCCGGGGGCAACGCTGGGCGATGTGGGCCACGCCATTGCCACGGTGGCGCAGCGCGAGAACTTCAGCGTGGTGCGCGAATACTGCGGCCACGGCATTGGCACCGTGTACCACGATGAGCCGCAGGTGCTGCACTACGGGCGGCGCGGCCAGGGGCTGCGGCTGGAGGCGGGCATGGTCTTCACCATCGAGCCGATGCTGAACGCAGGCCAGCGCGAGACGAAGGAGCTGGCCGATGGCTGGACGGTGGTGACCAAGGACCGCTCGCTCTCGGCCCAGTGGGAGCACATGGTGGCTGTGACAGACAGCGGCTTTGAGGTGCTTACAGCGTGGCCGGGGGGCACGGGCAGCTACCCTGCGATTTAGGGATGGCCTGCACGAGGAGATTGCCGCATCAGCCGGGTGGCAGCTCCAGACGGGCCCAAGCGGCCATCACATCGGGCTGCTTCTTAATCCATTCGGCAGACATCATGTTGGCGCCCCAGTGGTGGATGCGCGCCACGCCCTCCCCCATGTTCCACAGATGCCGCAATTGCACGAAGAGCGGCAAGGCGGCGAGGTCGGCATCGGTAACACGGCCGCCCCCTGCGCGGTAGCCGGCCAGGTACTGCTGCCAGCGCTTGAGCAAGGCTTCGTCGGGCTCCATGGGGGCCTTGCGCGGCAGGTTCGACCACAGCCACACACACAGGTCATAAGCAAGGAACCCCGGTCCGGCGTCGTCAAAGTCAAAGAAGGCGGCGCGCTGCACACCATCGGCATCGGTGGTCACATGGTTGTTGAAGCCATGCGTGTCGCCGTGGCACATCACGCGGGTCAAGGTGCCCTCAACATTCGCCAACTCGCTCAGAAGGCACTCAATCAGTTGCCGGTAGGCATCCAGCAAGGTGGGGTCGATCTCGGGATGGGCGCTGAGGTAGCCTAGCGTGCGGCCTGCAAGATGGTGACCGTCCAGCACATAGCGGCTTGCGGGGCCTGCGTAGCTTTGCGCGGCGCTGTGAATCTGGGCCAGCGTGGCGCCGGTCAGATGCAGTTCCTCGGGCGTATCGGGCACGGCACCATCGCAGTGGCGAAACAGCACCAGCGCACGCGGGCCCTCAGGGAACGGCAGGGTAACGCTGGCAGCTCCTTTCGCAGCCAGCACCGGCGTGGCCACGCCCACGCCCTTTGCGTGCAGGTGGGCCAGCAGCGCAACTTCAAAATCCACATTGAACGGACCGCGCGGCCGGATGGCACAAAGCCGCGCCACGTAGCGGCTGCCATCCGTGCCCCACACGGCGTAGTTGTCGTTGAGGTTGCGGCGGATCAGGTAGCACTTCTGCACTGGCAGGCCATA
>NZ_JBKBXG010000181.1:0-4329 GCF_046314175.1 Acidovorax sp.
GCATCGTCACCATGGACTTCGGCATGTGCCTGATCCGCGTGGGCGACGAGCAGGTGCCCCCCGAAAGCCGCAAGGAGCTGCGCCGCCTCAAGTCCGCCATCGACCAGGAGTTCCGCCGCCTGGTGGCCGAGGGCGTGGCCGAGGGCTCGATCCAGCCCTCCGACCCCAAGATCACGGCCTTTGTGATTGCAGGTGCGCTCAGCTGGATCGGCCGCTGGTACCAGCCCGGCGGCGAGTACACGGCCGAGCAGGTCGCGCAGCAGTGCATTGCGACTTTGTGTGATGGGGTGTTGCGGCGGCCTGCCCAGGCTGCTGTGCCTGAGGTGGTGCCTGTCCCTGCCGCCCAGCGCAAGGTGGGGGGTGCCAAGGCCAAGACCCCGGCTCGGTCCGGCAAGGCCTGATGCCTCCCAGGGGCTAGGATCTCAAGGTTTTTTGGCCTCTTCCGCGCGATGGGAATGTCTTGATAGCTATCTATTTAATAGCCTTTTGCAGGGCGTTGCGTTTGCATCCCTGATGCTTGCGCACCCGTCTAAGTTGAGCTTTTTATAACCTCACGCTGCGCTTGGACAAGCTCAGCGTGACAGGTTGTCGTCAATGCCGTGCCTTTGCTGCATGGTGCGTCAGCGGCTTCCTGTGATGGGCTTGCTTAAACAGGTTGTTTAACCCGCTACCGTGTTCTTAGTGCTGGTTTGGGTTTTATAAGTCGTTGATTTATATGAAATATTCTGCGGCATAAAGCATTGCTTTACCTCTAGGTATTGCCAGTTGGCTTAAAGACGGCTGCATCTGACAGATACCAACGGGCCCAGCGCCGCTGACCGAGAACATTGATCACCCCTTCATTGCGCAACTCCTCCAAGAGCTTTTGTACGGCCTTCATAGGAAGGGACGGAAGCACTTGTCTGAACTCGCTCAGTGGCGCACCGGCTTCGCCTTGGTCTTTGAGATGCTGCAGCAGCAAAGCCTTGTTGGTTCCATGATCCAGCCCCCGTTTTCGGGTGTAGGTGCCTTTGCCGCCCAGCGACGCATACAAGGCAGCCGCCAGGATGTATTTGGTGGTCTTACCCCTACCAATAGTTTCTACGGCACCCACTTCCGCAAGGGCTGGCAATCGTTCCTGTAGCTGGGGTGCCATGGGCCGACCCTGTTGCAGGCATTCCAGGGCCAAATAGTCCAGTGTAGATAAGCTGCGCAGCGTCTCCTCCCCCAGCCGCTCCATGAACCGCACAAACGCCGGGTTGCGTACGCCACCCTCCAGCGTCAGCCGCACCTCGTGCGCGGCGGTGCCGGCAAAGCTGGGCAGGGGCTTGCCTTGACGCACAGCACTTTCCATCATTAGGTTCAAGCCCTGGCCGGACCGTTCGATTAGCCCGCAGCGCCCCAGGGCTTCGGCCAGTCGGCGGTTGCGCGGGTATTGCTGGTCGATGATGTTCTCAGGCGTGATGCCAGGCGGCAGGCCGCCGGGGCTCACTACCTCCAATCGCTTGGCAAATTGCCGCACAAAGACCGAGCCGCCCAGGCGGTAGTCGCGGTGGGCCACCGCGTTCAGGATGGCCTCGCGTACAGGCACCTCGTCAAAGGTGGGCAGGTCCATGCGAAAGAAATCGTCCTGGTAACTCTGCCGGTCGTTACGCAGGTTGATCTTTTTCCACAGTGCGTCTTGCCAGGCGAAGAAGCCTGCGCGGTATTCCTCGCGGTCGGCCGCCGGGCCTGCGGATTCCGAAGAGCGGTATTCAAACACCAACTCGGCCTGCGCCAGCCACCGCGTGAGTCCTGTGCGCGTGCCAAACAGGATAAGCGCCGCGTAGCTCACTTGGTCGCCGTCCACCAGCAGTTCGGCATCGCGCAGCGTTTGCAAGTCGCTCAGTTCGCGCCTGCGCGTGTCACCGCTCTTTTGGGCCCAGCGTTCCCGGAACAGTGCAATGGACGTCGGCTCCAGGTCGGCCAGCGTGGCACCGGGACAGGGCTGGGCTGAAAAGTCAGGGCCCGTTTCGGCGAACATCTCTCGCAGTTCCTGGCCACTAAGAGCAGCCAGATCGTCGCCCGCACGCTTGAAATAGCGACCATCGATCTCCCACGCCGTACCCGGCAGGCGTGGTGGAACGTGAACGATTAGTACGCGCCCTCCGGGCAACAGCAGCTCTTCCACTGGAATGCGGTGCCCCAGCCGCTGGTGTAGCCCAGCCTCAGTCCGTTCCGGTGGGTCAAACGCCTGGGTCCCCACGATGCTCCGTGGGCGTTTGTCCGTCACGCCCAGCACGATGGTGCCGCCGCCCTCGTTAGCCATTGCCACGCAGTACTTGAGCAGCTTTTCAAAGTCGTAGCGCTGCTTGGCCTCTTTGAATTCCAGGCGTTGGCCTTCGGGTTCAAGTAGCCATTGTTGAAGCTGGGCGACAGAGGTGGGCATGAGGCAGGCAGTAGCAGGCAGTGGGAACGCCTGAGAGTCTGCCATGCGGAGCCGCCGGGGCCTAGTGTGAGCAGTTTTGGAGCTCTTTGTGTCCCAAGCGCTAACCGATCATGCGCAAGTAGCTATTGATTTGATAGCGTCTTGCGCGAGGCTCGGGGTGCGTGGTGTTCTGCCTGCCCCGCTGCCAGATCGTCCAGGATGGGGCAGTCTGGCCGGTCGTTGCCCTTGCAGCACGACACCAGGGTTTGCAGACTGCGCTGCATGGCCTGCATGTGGGCGATGCGTTCGCTCAGGTCGTCGATGTGTTGCTGGGCGATGCGCTTGACCTGGCTGCTGGCGCGGCTGCGGTCGTGCCACAGGCCCAGCAGCTCGGCGATTTCTTCCATCGAGAAGCCCAGGTCGCGGCTGCGGCGGATGAAGTGCAGGGCGTGCACGTCGGCCTCGGTGTACTGGCGGTAGCCGCTGTCGGTGCGCGCCACGCCGTTGATGAGGCCCAGCGATTCGTAGTGCCGCACCATGCGCGCCGAGATGCCTGCGCGCTTGGCAGCGACGCCGATGGGCACGGGCCAGGCGATGGGGCGGGGCGCTGTGGCCTTGGCGCGCGTGGTCGGCGCGGCATCGGGGGAATGGGGCATGGTCATGGTGTGGCCCTCGCTGGGTGCGTGGTGGCGCGGCGCTCAGGCCGCGACGGTGTAGCCTTCTTCGGCAATGGCGGCGGCCAGGGCCTCGCGGGGGGCGGTGCTGTCCACGTCCACCTTGCCGCTGGCGCGGTCGATGCGCACCTGGGCGTTGGGATCTACCTGCTGCACGGCCTGGGTGACGGCGCGTTCGCAGTGGCCGCAGGTCATGCCCTGCACTTGGAAAGTCGTGGTAGTGGTTGCCATGGGGTGTCCTTGTTGGGGGTTGCAAAAAATGGCCGTGGATGCGACCGAAGCGAATGTTGAAGCTTGACATCGTGGCAGAGTCAAACGCCGTTCAAGACACTCATGATGTGAGGGTTGATCAATATCAATGCTTGACCTTGCCATCACGTCAAGGATCAGCATCCCGGCCATGAACACCATCACCACCCCCCCCAACACCGCGCCCGGGTCTGTGCACTCGCTGGACCTGGGCATTTCTGGCATGACCTGCGCAAGCTGCGTGGGCCGTGTGGAGCGCGCGCTGCGCAAGGTGCCGGGCGTGCAGGAGGCCTCGGTCAATCTGGCGACCGAGTCTGCGCGCATTGCCTTTGTCACGCAGGTGGGCGCTGACGCCGCGGCCATGGAGGCGGTGCTGCGCCGCGCGGTGCGCAATGCGGGCTACGAGCCGCGTGCGGCGGGGCAGGAGGATGCACCGGAGGACTTGTCGCCCTGGGCCGGCTTTTTACCCGTGGGCATTGGCTTGCTGCTGTCGGCGCCGCTGGTGCTGCCCATGATCGGTGACCTGTTCGGCCAGCACTGGATGCTGCCCGCCTGGGTGCAGTTTGTGCTGGCCACGCCGGTGCAGTTCATCCTGGGGGCACGGTTTTACAAGGCGGGCTGGCATGCGGCCAAGGCGCTGAGCGGCAACATGGACTTGCTGGTGGCGCTGGGCACCAGTGCGGGCTGGGGCCTGTCGATGTGGCTGTGGCTCACGGCGCCCTCAGACCACCCGGGGCATGTGCCGCACCTGTACTTCGAGGCCTCGGCCGTGGTGGTCACGCTGGTGCTGCTGGGCAAGTGGCTGGAGGCGCGCGCCAAGCGCCAGACCACGGCGGCCATCCGCGCGCTGCATGCGCTGCGGCCGGATGTGGTGCATTTGCTGACCCAGCAGGGCGAGTTGGATGTGCCGGTGTCCGAGGTGCTGGTGGGCGATCAGCTGGTGGTGCGGCCGGGGGAGCGCATCCCCGTGGACGGCACAGTGCACGAGGGCCACACGCAGGTGGACGAATCCATGCTGAC
>NZ_JBKBXG010000182.1:0-4075 GCF_046314175.1 Acidovorax sp.
GTGAGTGATGTCGGCGCATCGGGGTTGAAACTCTGCGTCATCGCAAAACGCTGGGCATCGGTGATCTTCATGCCCGGCTTGCCGCCCAGCAGCGCCAGAAACGGTGCGAAGAGTTTGGCCTCATCGGCGGTGTAGCCGGAGAGCACCGGCACTTTGTGATAGCGGCCAGCAGCTATTTCGTAGATGGGGTTGGGGGGTACGACCACACCGTCCGGAATCGGCCCAGACCCGGTAAGGCCGTTCTGCATCACCGCCTGCAACACCGCACGGCCATCCTTGCCGCGCAGATAGGTGGCGATCTGCCCGGGTGACCAGCTCGCAACCAGGGCCGCTGCCGCTGCAGAGTCCGGTGCAAGTCCGTCGGCGAGCACCAGGGCTGCTAGCAGTGCGCCCGCCTGCGCCGCATATTTCGACGCAGGGTTCAACGTCGGTATCGTGCCGGCAGGCAGGTTGCTGGGCAGCGAGATCCCGCCACTGATGGGAACCATTTTGTGGAACAGCCCCTTCGCCTGCGGCGCGGTGAGCAGCGCCAGCGCGTTGATGGCGCCTGCCGACTGCCCCATGAGGGTGACATTGCCCGCATTGCCGCCAAACTTTGCGATGTTGCGCTGAATGAAGGACAGCGCCTGCACGTTGTCCAGCAACGCATAGTTGCCCGTATAGGGGTCGCTCCCCCCATGCAACTGCGGCATCTGCAGAAAGCCCAGTACGTCCAGCCGGTAGTTGGCCGTGACCACGACGGCATTGGCCGAGCGCGCCAGGGCCGCCCCGTCATACACCGGGTCGGCCGTGTAGCCCGAGATTGCGCTACCGCCATGCAGGAACAGCAGCACGGGCAGATTGTCTTGTGTGCTGGCTGGGCGCCAGATGTTGAGGGTCAGGCAGTCCTCGTTGCCCACCGGCGTTCCCAGGGTCTCACCAATCGCGTTGTCGAATCGGTTGTTGGCACCGGGGCCATACAGGCGGCCCATCTGAAGGCACGCACTGCCAAAGCGTGTGGCATCGCGCTGACCAGACCAGGTGACAGGCGCCACAGGGGGCTGCCAGCGCAATTCGCCCACGGGCGGCTTGGCAAACGGCACCCCCTTCCAGGCATAGGTGCCGGTGGCAGCGCTGTCGTCCACGCCACGCACGGTGCCGTACACGGTCTCGCGCACCTCGGGCGCCGAGCCAGAACCACCGCCGCAGCCCGCCAACGCCGCTACGGAAAACACCGCTCCCAACCATTGCAAACGCCAGCGCGAATTGACCATGTCTTGTCTCCTTGGGGGTTTTCAGGAATGGGTCGGGCCTCTGTCTGCAGTCACACTACGACAGGGCACAACCTCGAGACCGATTGTGGTAACCGAGATGCCTTTGGCTACTATCGCAACCGCGCCAAAACACTGACTTCAGACCACCACCGCGCGTAAACCCTGATCTCCGCATTGCTTCATTCGCCACCCATGACTCCCCGCACAAGCTCTGCCGCCTGGGTGCGCGGCATCACCGACATGATGGCCGCCGAAGGCTTGCCTGCAGCCCAGTTGTGCGGCGACGCTGGCATCGATCTGGCAGCGCTGCAACAGCCGCAAACCCGGGTGGACGTGGACAGCATCAGCCGCCTGTGGGAGCTGGCCGTTGCGCGGTCGGGCAACGTGGCGCTGGGGCTCAGTCCAGAGCTCACCGCTCGCTATGGCAATGTGGATGTGGTGGGCTATGCGCTGGCATCGGGCCGCAACCTGTTGACGGGTTTTCAGCACCTCACGCGCCAGATGGCGGTGATTTCGGACTGCACCACTTTTTCGCTGGAGCGCGAGGCACGCGGCTACTGGATCTCCATCGCGCACATTGGCGCCACCCGCCCCATTCCGCGCCAGCGGGTCGAATACGCGCTGCTCACCCTGTTCACGCTGTGCTGCTGGCTCACACGGCGAGAGCTCCGGCCCTTGGCCGTAGAGCTGATCACACCGCAGCCCACTGCCACCTGCGAGGCGTCCTATCACACAGCCTTTGGCATGCTGCCGCGCTTTGAACAGGCCGCCAACCGGTTCTTGCTGCCCGAAGCCGACCTGCTGGCCGACATCCCCACTCACAACCCCAGCCTGTGGGCCATGCACGAGCGTCTGGTCGAGGACGAGCTGGACCACCTGGGACAGTCGCTGGTCAGCACCCGCGTTCGCACCGAGGTCGCCCGCATTCTTCACCTGGGCGAGCCCCGCCGCGAAGACATCGCCGCGCGTCTGCACCTGACGGACCGCACGCTGCAGCGGCGCCTGCAGGCTGAATCCGTGAGCTACCAGCAACTGCTGGACGACACCCGCTGTGAACTCGCCCGCCAGTACCTCAGCGACGAACGACGGAGTCTGGCGGAGGTGGCTGATTTGCTGGGTTTTGCCGACCAGAGCAACCTGTTTCGAGCCTGCAAACGCTGGTTTGGCATGCCGCCTGGCCAGTACCGCGCGCACGTGCTGCACCCGCAGGCCGAACGCGAGGCGTCGAAGCAGGCCGCCTAGGCGCGGCACATTCCAAGGCCCTGCAGGCACCGGGGCATCCGCAGTGCGAGACAATCAGCGCCATGAACCTGCCTGCCGAAAGCGACGCCGCCACTGCCGATATCGGCCTGGCCTGGAACCACGGATTCGCCACGCTGGGCTCCGATTTTTTTACCGAGCTGCGTCCCACACCCCTGCCCTCGCCCCATTGGGTGGGCACCAGCGCCAATGTGGCCAAGCTCATTGGTTTGGATGAAGCCCGGTTGCGCAGTGATGAGGCGCTCCACGCGCTCACAGGTAACACCCTTCTGGCGGGCTCCCGCCCTCTGGCCAGCGTCTACAGCGGTCATCAGTTTGGCGTGTGGGCGGGCCAGCTGGGTGACGGGCGCGCCATCCTGCTCGGCGAAACCGCTGGCGGTTTCGAAATCCAGCTCAAAGGCGCCGGTCGCACGCCCTACTCCCGCATGGGCGACGGACGCGCCGTCTTGCGCTCCAGCATCCGCGAGTTCCTTTGCAGCGAGGCCATGCATGGCCTTGGGATTCCTACCTCACGCGCTTTGTGCATCACCGGGTCGCCTGCCCATGTGCGGCGTGAAGAGATCGAGACCGCGGCCGTGGTGACGCGTGTGGCACCCAGCTTTGTGCGCTTTGGCCATTTCGAACATTTTTCGGCCAACGACAAGGAGCCGCAGTTGCAGGCCTTGGCGGACTACGTCATTGACCGCTACTACCCGGAATGCCGGTCTTCCAGCCTGTTCGACGGAAACGCCTATGCGGCTTTGCTGCAGGCCGTGAGCGAACGCACCGCGCACCTCATGGCACAGTGGCAGGCCGTTGGCTTTTGCCATGGGGTGATGAACACCGACAACATGAGCATCCTGGGGCTGACCATTGACTACGGTCCTTTCCAGTTTCTGGACGCCTTTGTGCCCGGCCATGTGTGCAACCACAGCGACAACCAGGGCCGCTATGCCTACAACCGCCAGCCCAATGTGGCGTACTGGAACCTGTTCTGCCTGGCGCAGGCCTTGTTGCCGCTGATCGGCGACCCGGAGCTGGCAAAAGGTGCCCTGGAGTCCTACAAAACCGTCTTCCCGGAAGCGTTCATGGCCCGCATGCGCAGCAAACTGGGGCTGGCCCAGGCACGCGAGCAAGATCCAGAACTGATCGACGGCATCTTGGTGCTGCTGGCCCAGAACGCCGTGGACTACACCATCTTCTGGCGCCGCCTGTCGCACGCGGTGCAGCAGAACGATTTTGAGCCGGTACGCGACCTGTTCGCCGACCGGAACGCCTTTGACGGCTGGTTGCTATCATATTCAGAGCAATTAACGCTTGAAAATGAAGCGCTGGCGGCCAATTTGATGCTCAATACCAATCCCAAGTTCGTTTTGCGCAACCACCTGGGCGAGCAGGCCATCCGTGCCGCGAAACTTGGCGACTTCAGCGAACTCCAAACCCTGCAGCGGCTGCTGGAGCGCCCCTTTGACGAGCACCCCGGGCACGACGCCTACGCAGCCTTCCCGCCCGACTGGGCCTCTTCCATCGAGATCAGCTGTTCATCATGACCTACCCCGTTCAGAAATCCGATGCCGAATGGC
>NZ_JBKBXG010000183.1:0-4051 GCF_046314175.1 Acidovorax sp.
GCCAGCAGCGTGGTGGTCTCCACCATCGGGGGCGAGCCGCACAGGTAGGCCTGCCAGCCTTGCAGGCTCGCGTGGTCCTGCTCGATGGCCTGGGTCACCAGCCCGCGCCGCTGCGTGGCAGGGTCGGCGCCTGATGCCACCACCACATGCACCTGCAGGGCAGGGTGCACGCCGCGCAGATGTTCTAGCCATGCCAGGCCATACAGCTCGCGCGGCGAGCGCAGACCGATGTACAGGTGAATGGGGTTGCGCATCCCGGCGGCCACTGCGCCGCGCACCACCGACAGCACCGACGCCAGCCCGGTGCCCCCAGCCACGCACAGCATGGGCCCCGTGTGCTGTTGGCGCAGATAGGCCGCACCCAGTGGCCCGCTGACCTTGACCTTGTCCCCCACCTTGAGCTGCCCGGCGATGTAGCCGCTGACCCGGCCCTGGGGCATGAGCTGTATGTGGAACTCCAGCAGCTGTTCGCCCGGCAGGTTTGCCATGGAGTAGGGGCGCACATGCGTCGGCGTGAACCCCAGCTGCACGTACTGGCCTGGTGAAAACGCAATGGGTTTTGCCACCTTGAGCAGCAGGCGCCGGATGTCTGCCGCCAGCGGCTCGATGGCCACCACGGTGGCCTTGGCCACGCGGGCGCGGTGCACCACGGCCTCTTCGGGGGCGGGCACTTCGATGGTGCAGGGCTCGGTCACATAGGTCTGGCAGGCCAGCACGGCACCGTCCACGCCGTCCAGCGGGCGTTGCTGCTCGCGCCCGCCATCGAGCACCTCACCAGACAGCACCCGGCAGCGGCAGATGCCGCAGCGGCCCGACAGGCACGAATACGACATCGGAACCTGCGCCGCGCGCAGGGCGTCGAGCAGGTTCACGCCGGGCTCGGCGCGGATCACGCGGTTAAGCGGCTGAACGAGGATGTCCATGGCGGGCTGCGTTCAAGGTCATGCGGGCGATTGTGCCCAGAATTGCGCCTGCCAATCACTGGCTGCAATACGATGGGCACTTCATATCACCCGAGCTGATGGAGTCGCGATGGAGCTATCGGATATCGACCTGAACCTGCTGGTGCTGTTTCAGCAACTCATGGTCGAACGGCGCGTGTCGAAGGTGGCCGACAACCTGGGGCTGACACAGCCTGCGGTCAGCAATGCGCTCGCCAAGATGCGGCGCATTTTTGGCGACGAGCTGTTCTTGCGCACCTCGGGCGGCATGGTGCCCACGCCTTTTGCCGAGCAATTGGGCGAGTCCGTGGGGTATGCGCTGGGCATGATCCACAGCGGGCTGAACCAGCGCACACAGTTCACGCCCGCAACGCTCAAGCGCACCATCACCATCGGCATGACAGACATTGGCGAGATCGTCTTCCTGCCCGCGCTGCTGGAGCGCCTGGGGCGGGAGGCGCCGGGCGTTACGCTGAACACCGTGCGCAACAACGCCGCCCATCTGCGCGAAGACATGGAGGCTGGCAAGGTGGACCTGGCCATCGGCCTGCTGCCGCAGCTGAAAGCCGGGTTCTTCCAGCGGCGCTTGTTCCGCCAGCGTTATGTTTGCCTGTTCCGCAAGGGCCATGCGCTGGACCGGCCCAAGCTGCTGCTGTCGGACTACAAGGCGGCAGAGCACCTGGTGATCGTGTCGGCGGGCACGGGGCACGGCAAGGTGGATGAATTGATCCAGAAGGCCGGCATCGACCGCCTGGTGCGGCTGAGCGTGCCGCACTTTGTGAGCGTGGGCCACATCCTCCAAAGCACGGCGCTGGTGGCGACGGTGCCCGAGCGGCTGGCGCTCAAGCTGGTCGAGCCCTTCGGCCTGGTGCTGCGCACGCACCCCGTCAAACTGCCTGACGCTCCCATCAGCGTGTTTTGGCACGCCAAGGTGCACCGCGAGCCGGTGAACCAATGGCTGCGCAGCATGGTGTTTGAATTGTTTGGGGGCGATGGCCCCGCAGGAGGTGGTCTGCCGTGATCTGCGGGCGGGGCTTGCGGCGCAAGCCAGACTGCACCACCGGTCCTGTGAGAACAATGCTATGTTATTTATAGCGTGTTGCGCTTGTCAGTAGGGCGGTAGAGCCTGTTTTTGCATGAATCCGCCATGGCCCCCGAGGGAGGTAGGGTCGTACTTGCCATGCAAGGCTGCTCAATACACCAGCCTCTCCGGCCGAATCTCCTGCAGGATGGTCGTCGCAATCTCTTCAATCGACTTGGTGGTGGTGGACAACCACCGGATGCCTGCGCGGCGCATCATGGCCTCGGCTTCGGAGACCTCCATGCGGCAGTTCTCCAGGCTGGCGTAGCGCGAATTGGGGCGGCGCTCGGCGCGGATCTCGGCCAGGCGGTCGGGGCTAATGGTCAGGCCAAAGATCTTGCTGCGAAACGGCACCAGGGCCGGGGGCAGCTGGCGGCGCTCGAAATCCTCGGGGATCAGCGGGTAGTTGGCGGCTTTCAGGCCACATTGCATGGCCAGATACAGGCTGGTGGGGGTCTTGCCGCTGCGGCTCACGCCCACCAGGATCACGTCGGCACCTGCCAGGTCGCGGTTGCTCTGGCCGTCGTCATGGGCCAGGCTGAAGTTGATGGCTTCGATGCGGTCTGTGTATTCCTTGCTGCGGCTCACGTCGCTGAAGCGGCCCACACGGTGGTGCGATTTGATGCCCAGCTCCTGCTCCAGCGGGTGGACGAAGGTGCCAAACATATCGAGCAGCATGCCCTTGCAGCCGTCCTGGATGACCTTGAGCACTTCCATGTTGACCAGCGTGGTGAAGACGATGGGCTTTTTGCCCTCGACTTCTCCAGTGTGGTTGATCTGCCGCACGGCTTGGTGGGCCTTGTCCACCGTGTCGATGAAGGGCAGGCGCACATGGCGCGGCTTCATCTCGAATTGGGCCAGGATGGCGTTGCCGAAGGTTTCGGCGGTGATACCGGTGCCGTCAGAGACAAAAAATACGGTGCGCGAGTGCATGGAGCCCCTTTTTTTGGATGCGGCTTGCGCCAGCCGGGTTGCCACCACAAAGAAGTGGTGATTGCCCGATTTGCGTAAGTCGCGTGAAAGCGTCAGCCCGCTGCCAGATGCTCGGGCCTACAATTGTCACAATTATCCAATTCTCACCATGCACCGCGTCGGCCCACAACCACAACGACAAAGCCTCAGGCCGTGCATGGCCGCCTGCCAGGAGCCATCCAGGGCCCGGCACGCAGACCCGGTTTCAACTTCTGGAGCTTTCCCATGTCTGCACTTTTCAGCCCGACCGCCCTGGTCGTACCGTTTGAAAACCTGAGAATGACCGATGTCGAGGTCGTTGGCGGTAAAAACGCCAGCCTCGGCGAGATGATCTCCCAGCTGCCGCAGGGCGTGCGTGTGCCCACGGGCTTTGCCACCACCGCCCACGCGTTCCGCGAGTTCCTGGCCTATGACGGCCTGGCCGACCGCATTAGCGCCAAGCTCAAGAGCCTGGACACCGAAGACGTGCGCGCGCTTGCACAAGTCGGTGCAGAAATCCGCGCCATGGTCGAGGCCCAGCCCTTCCCGGCCGACCTGCAAAAGGCCATTGCTGATGAATTTGCCAAGCTGAGCGCTGGCAACCCCGCCGCCTCGTTTGCCGTGCGCTCGTCGGCCACGGCAGAGGACCTGCCCGACGCTTCGTTTGCAGGCCAGCAGGAAACCTTCCTGAACGTGGTGGGCATCGACGAAGTCATGCACAAGATGAAGGAAGTGTTCGCGTCGCTGTACAACGACCGCGCCATTTCCTACCGCGTGCACAAGGGCTTCGAGCACGATGTGGTGGCCCTGTCGGCCGGTGTGCAGCGCATGGTGCGCTCCGACCTGGGCGCCGCCGGCGTGATGTTCACCATCGATACCGAGTCCGGCTTTGAGGACGTGGTCTTCATCACCAGCAGCTACGGCCTGGGCGAGACGGTGGTGCAGGGCGCCGTGAATCCCGACGAGTTCTACGTGCACAAGCCCATGCTCCAGGCAGGCAAGAAGGCGCTGATCCGCCGCAACCTGGGCAGCAAGCTGATCCAGATGGTGTTCTCCACGCCTGAGGAAAAGGCCGCCA
>NZ_JBKBXG010000184.1:0-3930 GCF_046314175.1 Acidovorax sp.
CGGTGGCGTTGGCGGTAAAACGCTCTTCGCTGAACGTGCCGTCGGCATTGCGGCAGCCAAAGTAGCCCGAGCCGATCTCCCAGATCAAGTCACCGCCATGCACGCGGTGGTGCTGGCTGATGCTGCCCTCGCCCGTGTCGTGCGCAAAGCCGCCTTTTTTTGCGCCCTTGTTCAGCGCCAGGATGGCATTGGCCGACAGCGCCCCAAAGCTCATGGCCGAGATGTTGAACACGCTGGCGTGGTAGGGCTGGGTGCACGGCGCTACGGACTGCGACGGCGCATCGGGATTGCCGCCAATCCACACGCGAAAGTCGTGTGACGGCAGCTGCGTGGGCGCCATGGAGTGGTTCACCCATTCATAGCCCTGCGCGCCAACATCCAGGTGCGTGCCAAACGGGCGGTTGTCCGGCTCGCCCTTGGCGCGCTGGTACACCAGCGAACGCTGCGCGCGAGAGAACGGAGCGGCTTCGCTGTCGCTCTCGATGAAATACTGGCGCACCTCGGGCCGCACGTATTCGAGCATGAAGCGGATGTGCCCGATGACCGGGTAGTTGCGCAAAATGGCGTGGCGCGACTGCCGCAGGTCGTACACGCCCACTGCTACCAGGGCGGCGAACACCAGCACCACGGGCAGCCCCACATTGAAGGCCACCAGCGCAAACAGCGATAGCAGCAGCCCGAAAACGCACAGCGCAAAGGCCGTGTAGCGCACCGGGTACAGGGAGTTGAGTTGGTGGAGCATGGGGGTCCTGGTTCTGGTGGCGGTGCGAGAGGGGGCTACACTGACCGCCTTTTTATCGGGTTGCCATGTTGCGTAAGGCGCTTTTGAGGCCCGGCACCACCCCGGGTCGCCGTACCTCCGCCGATATACCAGCGCCACAGCACAAGGCCTGCGCATCATAAAAGTAAAACAATGTTTTACCGCCCCCGCTTTCTCGCTTGACGACCGGAGTCTTCCCATGACCGAACCCACATCGCCCACACCCGCCACTGACGAACTTGATGACCCCACGGCCGCCCCGGCCGCCGCGCTGGGCCCGGAGGAACTGGAAGAGATCGACAACATCCTCGACGACCTGCGCGCGCGCGGCGAGGAAATCCCGCAGTGGGAGTTCTGCGACGGCTTCATGACCGCGCTGATCTGCAGCCGCCGCCCAATCGCCCCGGCCGAGTACCTGCCCATGCTGCTGGGCGACGGCGCCGAGCTGGATGTGGCCGAAGGCGCGCCGCTGCCCCAACTGCCCGCCTTTGCCGACGCGGCCCAGCAGGCGCGCTTTTTAGAGCTGTGGAACCGCCGCTGGGCCGAGATCGTGACCCAGCTCGACACCGACGTGAAGACGCTGGACGACGACCGTACCTTCCAGCCCGAAGCCATGGACATGCGCGGCGCCGTGGCCAGCCTGACCGACGAGCAGCGCGCCGAAATGGGCGACGACCAGGAGATCCCGTCCTTCGGCCAGGTGTGGGCGCTGGGCTTCATGTTCGCAGTCGAAAACTGGCCCGAAGACTGGGCCGCCCCGCGCGACAAGGAAGCCGCCAAGTGGCTGGACGACGCCCTGGACAGCATCGTCGCCCTGACCGAAGACGACACCGGCAAGCCCGAAGTCTGCATGTACGACGAAGACGGCCCCCCCAGCACCAGCCAGGCGCGCGTCGAAGCCTTCGGCGAAGCCATCTGGGCCGTGTACGACCTGCGCCAGCTGTGGAAGAGCATGGGCCCGCGCGTGGAGACGGTGCGCAAGGCGCCGGAGCCGGGGCGCAACGACCCGTGCCCCTGCGGCAGCGGCAAGAAATACAAGAAGTGCCACGGCGCTTGATTTGGTTAAAAAATTTGCTACTGAGTTGATAGCTTGCTGCGTTTGATAGATAAGCGCTAGAGCCTGTTTTGATCTGAAATCCCTTGCAGCGCACCTCCGGGTGCGCTTTGCTTTTTACAGGGCACACCGCATGAACTCCTCCACCCTCACCCGCTTGCGCGCCGAATGGGCGCCCAGCATTCCGCGCGAATTGTTGGCCGGTGCCGTGGCCACCTTTGCCCTCATCCCTGAAGTCATCGCGTTCTCGTTCGTGGCGGGGGTGGACCCATCGGTGGGGCTTTTTGCCTCGTTCGTCATCAGCATCGTGATCGCCTTCACGGGCGGGCGGCCCGCCATGGTGTCTGCCGCGGCGGGATCGGTGGCGCTGGTTGCCGCGCCGCTGGTGGCGTCGCACGGGCTGGGCCACCTGCTGGCGGCGGGGCTTCTGGCGGGTGCGGTGCAGGTGGTGTTTGGGTTGATGAAGCTGGGCGTGCTGATGCGGTTTGTGTCCAGCTCGGTGCGCACCGGGTTTGTCAACGCGCTGGCCATCCTGATCTTTGCTGCGCAACTGCCCCACCTGACGGGCGCGGGGCCTGTCACCTGGGCCATGTTGGCGCTGGGGCTGGCGCTCATCTACGGCCTGCCGTGGCTGGGCCAGCGGCTGCAGCTGCGTGCACTCACTGCCATCCCCTCGCCCTTGATCTGCGTGGTGGCTCTGACGGTGCTGGCCTCCAGCATGGGGCTGCCGCTACCCACGGTAGCTGACCTGGGCAAGTTGCCCGACAGCTTACCGTTCTTCAGCCTGCCCGAGGTGCCCGTGTCGCTGGACACCCTGCGCATCATCTTGCTGCCTGCCTTGGCCATTGCCATGGTCGGGCTGCTTGAGTCTGTGCTGACCGCGTCGGTGGTCGATGAAATGACCGACACCCCCAGCAACAAAAACCGCGAATGCACGGGGCTGGGGCTGGCCAACATCGCCGCCAGTTGTTTTGGCGGCATCGCAGGCTGCGGAATGATCGGCCAGGCCGTCAGCAACGTGAAGTATGGCGGGCGCGGGCGCCTGTCCACGCTGTTCGCGGGCGTGTTCTTGCTCATCCTCATGGTGGCCCTGAAAGACTGGGTGTCCAAGGTGCCGGTGATCGCGCTGGTCGCCATCATGGTCATGGTGTCGGCCGAGACATTCGACTGGAAGTCACTGCGCGCGCTGGTGCGCCACCCGCGCCTGTCCAGCGCCGCCATGCTGGCCACCGTGGCCGTCACCATCGCCACCCACAACCTGGCCGCCGGCGTGGCGGTGGGCGTGGTGCTGAGCGGCGTGTTCTTTGCGTTCAAGGTGTCGCATATGCTGGAGGTGCGTGTGCACGACGAGGCCGATGACACTGGTGCCACGGCCTTGCGCCAGCGCACCTGGCGCGTGTCCGGCCAGGTGTTTTTTGCCTCGGCCGACGCGTTCATCGAAGCATTCGACGTGCTGAGCGCCGAAGGCCGCCCGGTGGTCATCGACGTCACGCACGCCCACTTCTGGGACATCACTGCTGTGGCCGCACTCGACAAGGTGGTGCAACGCCTGCGCCACCACGGGTGCACGGTGCAGGTGCTGGGGCTCAACGAAGCCAGCGCGGTGCTGATTGATCGGATGGGGAGCGATGCAGCGCCGGTCAGTGCGCAGGGCGGGGCGGGCGGTTGAGTGGGGGGGCGTAGTGCTGCGCAGCTGGCGTTTTAGCGAGGGCGACTAGCCCCGCCGCACGTCCAGCAGGCCAGCGCTTGGCGACCGACTTTTCGTCGCCGCGCACCGCATTCGCCACATGTCAGCCGCAATGATTCGTTCCATTGTGGCAGTGGCAAGAAGTACAACAGTGCTTCGAGTTTGAGGTAGAAAAACTACTGTTTTGATAGCTGCTAGCGCTTATTGGATAAGCGCTAGAGGCCAATTTGATTTGATTTTCCACTGCTCCCCGGTGACGATGCGGGGCGAGGTTCAAGGTGGTGGGCTGCCTGCCGCTGATAGGACGCTTTGGGCCGAGGCTGTGTGAAAACCCAACCCACAACCGCTGCTAAAAATTAAAATAACGGCACCCGATTTGAGCGAGGTGCCCATGAAGCGATTCATCGAAGGCGAAGACCGACAACAGGT
>NZ_JBKBXG010000185.1:0-3762 GCF_046314175.1 Acidovorax sp.
ACGCTCAGCTGTGGTCGAGCAAGTTGCCAATCTTTTATCGCAATCAGACCTGACTCTTGGCGTGCCGATTGAGAGCCGGATCAAATCACTAAGCTCAATAAACGAAAAGCTCCAGCGTAAGGCGATCTTGCTCACTTCTGTCAGCGAATTGCACGACCTAATCGGCGTGCGCGTCATTCTCCTGTTCAAGAGAGATCTGAATACAGCAGTGGGGCTACTTCGGAAGACTTTCGATGTGGAATCCATCGAGGACACCGGCAAGAGGCTCGGAGATGCGGAGTTCGGGTACCAGTCTCAGCATCTCATTCTGAAGATTCCGTCCACATGGACATCTGTGCCGAGCCTCTCAAACTTGAGCGATCTTTTCGTAGAGGTACAGGTTAGAACATTGGCGCAGCACATCTGGGCAGCTACGTCTCACAAACTGCAGTACAAGAGCGAGGTCGCAGTACCGCCGCCGATCCGTCGGGCTATAAATCGCGCGTCTGCGCTACTTGAGACAGTAGACCTAGAGTTTGACCGTGTGCTGGTAGAGCGCGAGACATACATCCAACAAGAATCGAAGAGTACGGACGCCGGAGCCCCACTTAACGTAGATTCGCTTGCGACACTCTTGGATCGACTCTTCCCGCCAGCTAACAAGTCTGAAGCCGAGCCATACGCACTCCTACTCGAAGAGCTCCAGAAGCTCGGCGTATCGACAGCAGCCGATTTTGAAAAGCTATTTGAGAAGTGGCACACCGATGTAGTTAAGAAAGAGGCTTCGCGCGTAGCAGCGGAGGCAAAGGAGGCAGAAGAAACGGGGGTCGAACCGACAGCGAGGGTCGCACGAGGAGTCTTCTTCACCCACGTAGGCCTTGCTCGCGCCGTGCTGCGAAATGAATTTGGCGATGAGGCCCTGCTAAAGCTATTTAAAGAGCGAATAAAAACAAAAAAGGCTTCGCCACGCCGCTCGGCAAGGGCCAACAATTCGGTCAAGCCGTCTCCGCTTCGCGGGTCGGCTTAACTCAGGCGTTGAGTGTCTGATATTCCTCAGCGCTATCGACTGCTTTAGCCGCAAGCAAACGGCGCTACTTACTCATCTCGCTATGTCACCAACAACACCAAGCGACATCCTGCACTTCTGGTTCACCGAACTCACACCCCAGCAGCACTTCGCCAAAGACGCCACCCTGGACGATTCCATCCGCACCCGCTTCGGCCCCATGCTGGAGGCCGCAGCCCGCTGTGAGCTATTCACTTGGCGAGCCACCCCAGAAGGCCGGTTGGCAGAAATCCTGGTGCTGGACTAGTTCTCGCGCAATGTGTACCGCGACACCGGCCGCGCCTTTGCGCAAGACGCACTGGCCCTTGCCCTTGCGCAAGAGCTGGTGGCCAGCGGGCAGGACCGCAGCCTGCCCATAGCGCAGCGCGTGTTTGCCTACATGCCGTACATGCACAGCGAATCTGCCGTGATTCATGAGCAGGCGCTCACGCTGTTCGCCAGCCGGGCATGGAAAACAACCTGAACTTTGAGCGTCGGCACAAGGCCATCATCGACCGCTTTGGGCGCTACCCGCATCGCAACGCGGTGCTGGGCCGCACCTCCACAGCCGAAGAACTGGCGTTTTTGAGCGAGCCAGGGTCATCGTTTTAGGCATCGCACCAATTCGCTATATTCTTCATAGCAATTCCTGCTTATCAAACAAGCGCTACAGGCCAATATGGCGGTCAATGAGACGCTCGATTAAACTGCGCCCATGCATCCCGCCATCGCCCAATACCGCCCAGGCATTGCCGCTATCTGCCAGCGCTACGGCATTCGGCGGTTGGAGGTGTTTGGCTCGGCGGCGCGAGCAAGTGACTTTGACCCCGCCCACAGCGACGCCGACTTTCTGGTGGAGTTTGCTCCGGGCGTTGAGCCAGGGCTCCACTCCATTTTTGGCGCCAAGGCCGACCTGGAAGCCCTGCTGGGCCGGGGCGTGGACCTGGTGGAACCCGGCGCTGTGCGCAACCCCTACGTGCTAGCCAACATCAACCGCCACCGAGAGGCTGTGTATGCAGCGTGACCCGCGCGCGTTTTTGTGGGATGTGCGCGACGCAGCTGCCGCCATTGAGTCTTTTACCCAGGGCATGGATGCAGCAGCCTATGGCGCCAACGCCATGGCCCAGGCGGCGGTAGAGCGCAAGTTTGAAATCATTGGCGAAGCACTCAACCAACTGTCCAAGCTGGATACGGCCATGGCCGCCCGCATTCCTGACCTGGCGCAGATCGTGGCGTTTCGCAACCAGCTCATCCACGGCTACGCCACGGTGAACGTGGGTACCGTGTGGAACATCACCCAAACGGCCCTGCCCGCCTTGCTACGCGCGGTAAAGACTCTGCTGGACGAGCAGGATTGAAACACGCCACCTTCGCCCACATACCGCCCGGCCGGCTGGCAGGCCCCCTGCAGTTGCTCCCCATCAACGCCACCGTAGTGTCCGTCCACACCGCCGATGGCGCACACGTAGGCTCGCTCAAGCTGGTTGGCGGGGTGTGGAAGTTCAAGGCCATGGGCTACGACGCTGCGGGCCGCATGGAGCCGGGCCATGGGCCGCTGACGGAACAGCACAACATGGCATTCGCCACGCTGGATGCCGCCGAGGTGAGTGCGCGGTTGCTGGGCGCGTTGGGAAGCAATCCGTAAGAAGCACTCGCACTCATGCATCAAACCCTTTTCTGCTTTCAATTTGATAGCAAAAAAGGCAATACCATCAGGCGGAAATGGCCAATTTTGCCTCTATTTCCGCTCCACCAACGCCCGCAACGGCTGCCCGCCCTTGGAGAGATGAAACACCAGCCCCATGGCCTGCACCTGCCAGCCTTGTTTGGCAACCGTGGGGGTGATCTGGAAACCCGCCATCACGCAATCGGTCGTGCGCACCTCGCCTGCTTCGGGCGGGCTGCCCAGCATCTGGGTGTAAGTCTGCGGCGGTTGCTGCGTCGGAGCTTGTTGCGGCTGCGCCCGCTGCCCCTCTTTCACCAGCACCAGGTACGCCCTTTCGCGCGCGATGGGGGCGGCGGGGTCGGCGCCGTCGGGGCGCAGGGTGAGGGGGAAGTCGGGCACGGGGGTGGCTGGGTCAAACACCAGCTGGGGCGTGAATTCGGCCTTGGTGGGTGCACCGTTGCTCTGGGCCCAGTGCAGGCGCAGGTAGGGAGGGGGTTCCTGGGCGGACCACATCAGGTGCACGTCGTTGCCGTGGGTGCAGTAGCTGGGGTGGGCCACGGGGTGGGGGTGCGTGGGCCATTGGCCGCCGCCGTGGCGCTGCTCCACGCGCAGCAGGCGGTTATCGGTGGTGCCCAGCAGTGACTGGGTGTAGATGAGCCCCACGCCGTGCAGCTGGTAACGCTGCACGGGCTGCACGGTGTGGGCCAGCGGCGGGTTGCTGGCGGGCAGCTCGCGGCGCTGGGCCACGTCGCGTGCGGCGGTTTGCAGGGCGCTTTGCGCCAGCAGGCTGGCGTAGATGGGCACGGCGGCGATGGCCAGGCCGGTGAGGCCCAGCACCAGGCTTTCAGCGCGCGAGAGTGCGGGCCGCACCCAACGCCCGGCCAGCACATGGCCGCCAAACCACACCACGGGGCCCAGGGTGTAGAGCGACAGCACAAACACGCCCAGCGCGGCGGGCCCACCGACGGCGCGCGCGGGCAGCAGCACGGCCGCCACCGCCAGCAGCGCGGCCAGCACCGACACCAGACGCACCGCCAGCCAGCTGCCCACGCGGCGGCTGGGCTTGAAGTAG
>NZ_JBKBXG010000186.1:0-3661 GCF_046314175.1 Acidovorax sp.
ACCTGTTGTCGGTCTTCGCCTTCGATGAATCGCTTCATGGGCACCTCGCTCAAATCGGGTGCCGTTATTTTAATTTTTAGCAGCGGTTGTGGGTTGGGTTTTCACACAGCCTCGGCCCAAACCAGTCCCCACGCCAACCATGGTTGCTGTTCTCCGCGCCATCAAAACCGTTCCAGAAGAAACCATGCAGCGTTAGGTGAAAACTGCTATTTAATTTATAGCTGCTGGCGATTTCTGAATAAGCGCTAGAGCCAGTTTTTATCTAAAAATTGGCGGTTGCGCACTCGAAAGACACAATGCAACCCCCGCACTGCCTCCTCCCCCTCAATACTCCAACCTCTCCGGCCGAATCTCTTGCAGGATGGTCGTCGCAATCTCTTCAATCGACTTCGTGGTCGTAGACAGCCACCGAATCCCCGATCTCCGCATCATCGCCTCGGCCTCTGCGACCTCGTGGCGGCAGTTCACCAGGTTGGCGTACTTGGAATCGGGGCGGCGCTCGTTGCGGATCTCGGACAGGCGCTCGGGCTGGATGGTCAGGCCGAAGATCTTTTTGCGGTGCGGCTCCAGCGCGGGGGGCAGCTGGCGGCGCTCGAAGTCTTCGGGGATCAGCGGGTAGTTGGCGGCTTTCATGCCGTATTGCATGGCCAGGTACAGGCTGGTGGGGGTTTTGCCGCTGCGGCTCACGCCCACCAAGATCACGTCGGCACCGGCCAGGTCGCGGTTGCTCTGGCCATCGTCGTGGGCCAGGCTGAAGTTGATGGCTTCGATGCGGTCGGTGTATTCCTTGCTGCGGCTCACGTCGCTGAACCGGCCCACACGGTGGTGCGATCGGATGCCCAGTTCTTCCTCCAGCGGGTGCACAAAGGTGCCAAACATGTCCAGCAGCATGCCTTTGCAGCCATCCTGAATAACTTTGAGCACTTCCATGTTCACCAAGGTGGTGAAGACGATGGGTTTTTTGCCCTCGACCTCTCCGGTGTGGTTGATCTGCCGCACGGCCTGGTGGGCTTTGTCCACCGTGTCGATGAAGGGCAGGCGCACGTGCCGCGGCTTCATCTCGAACTGGGCCAGGATGGCGTTGCCAAAAGTTTCGGCGGTGATGCCGGTGCCGTCAGAGACAAAAAATACGGTGCGCGTGTGCATGGGGCCCTTTTTTGATTGGGCTTGCGCAGTCAGGGTGGGGCCGTCGCCGGTGCGGGGCAGCACATGGGCGGGGTTATCCGTTTTGCGTAAGCCGTGAAAATGCGTCAGCCCGCCGCCAGTGGCGCAGGCCTACAATTGTCACAATTATCCAATTCTCACCATGCACACCGTCGGCCTACAACCACAACAACAAAGTCGCAGCCTGTGCATGGCCGCTTGCCTGGGGCCCCGAAGCGCCCGGCACGCAGACCCGGTTTCAACTTCTGGAGCTTTCCCATGTCTGCACTTTTCAGCCCGACCGCCCTGGTCGTACCGTTTGAAAACCTGAGAATGACCGATGTCGAGTCCGTGGGCGGTAAAAACGCCTCCCTCGGCGAGATGATCTCCCAACTGCCGCAGGGCGTGCGCGTGCCCACGGGCTTTGCCACCACGGCCCACGCGTTCCGCGAGTTCTTGGCCTATGACGGCCTGGCCGACAAGATCAGCGCCAAGCTCAAGAGCCTGGACACCGAAGACGTGCGCGCCTTGGCCAAGGTGGGCGCCGAGATCCGCGCCATGGTCGAGGCCCAGCCCTTCCCGGCCGACCTGCAAAAAGCCATAGCCGATGAATTTGCCACGCTGAGCGCTGGCAACCCCCAAGCGTCGTTTGCCGTGCGCTCGTCCGCCACGGCCGAGGATTTGCCCGACGCGTCGTTTGCGGGCCAGCAGGAAACCTTCCTGAACGTGGTGGGCATTGACGATGTGCTGCACAAGATGAAGGAAGTGTTCGCGTCGCTGTACAACGACCGCGCCATCTCTTACCGCGTGCACAAGGGTTTTGAGCACGATGTGGTGGCCCTGTCGGCGGGTGTGCAACGCATGGTGCGCTCTGACCTGGGCGCTGCGGGCGTGATGTTCACCATCGACACCGAATCGGGCTTTGAAGATGTGGTGTTCATCACCAGCAGCTACGGTCTGGGCGAGACGGTGGTGCAGGGCGCCGTGAACCCCGACGAGTTCTACGTGCACAAGCCCATGCTCAAGGCGGGCAAGAAGGCTGTGATCCGCCGCAATCTGGGCAGCAAGCTGATCCAGATGGTGTTCTCCACGGCCGAAGAAAAAGCCGCCAGCGGCAAGCTGGTCAAGACCGTCGACGTGCCCACCGAGCAGCGCAACCGCTATTCGCTGACCGATGCCGACGTGCAACTGCTGGCGCAGTACGCCCTGGTGATCGAGGAGCACTATGGCCGCCCCATGGACATCGAATGGGGCAAGGACGGCACCGACGGCCAGCTCTACATCTTGCAGGCACGACCCGAGACCGTGAAGAGCCAGTCCAAGGGCCAGGCCGAGCTGCGCTACAAGCTCAAGGGCCACGGCACCGTGCTGGCCGAAGGCCGCGCCATTGGCCAGAAGATCGGCACCGGCCCCGTGCGCCTGGTGCACAACATCTCCGAGATGGACAAGGTCCAGCCGGGCGATGTGCTGGTCACCGACATGACCGACCCCAACTGGGAGCCCGTGATGAAGCGCGCAAGCGCCATAGTCACCAACCGCGGCGGCCGCACCTGCCACGCCGCCATCATTGCGCGCGAGCTGGGTATTCCGGCCGTGGTGGGCTGTGGCGACGCCACCGAGTTGTTGAAAGACGGCACGCTGGTCACCGTGAGCTGCTCCGAGGGCGACACGGGCAAGATCTATGACGGTCTGCTGGAAACCGAAGTGACGGAAGTCCAGCGCGGCGAGATGCCGAGCATCAAGACCAAGATCATGATGAACGTGGGCAACCCCCAGCTCGCGTTCGACTTCTGCCAGTTGCCCAATGAAGGTGTGGGCCTGGCCCGGCTGGAGTTCATCATCAACAACAACATTGGGGTGCATCCCAAGGCCATCCTGGACTACCCGCAGATCGACGCCGACCTGAAGAAGGCTGTGGAATCTGTGGCCCGTGGCCATGCCAGCCCCCGCGCGTTTTATGTGGACAAGGTCGCTGAAGGCGTGGCGACGATTGCCGCCGCGTTCTGGCCCAAGCCCGTCATCGTGCGCCTGTCGGACTTCAAGTCCAATGAATACCGCAAGCTGATCGGCGGTAGCCGCTATGAGCCGGAAGAAGAAAACCCGATGCTGGGTTTTCGTGGTGCTGCGCGCTACCTGAGCGCAGATTTTGGCGAAGCCTTTGCCATGGAGTGCGAGGCTTTGAAGCGCGTGCGCAACGACATGGGTCTGACCAACGTACAGGTGATGGTGCCGTTTGTGCGCACGCTGGGCCAAGCCGAGCGCGTGACGCAACTGCTGGCCCAGCATGGCCTGCAACGCGGCAAGGATGACCTCAAGGTCATCATGATGTGCGAGGTGCCCAGCAACGCCATCCTGGCCGAGCGCTTCCTGGAGTTCTTCGACGGCTTCTCCATCGGCTCCAACGACCTGACCCAGCTCACCCTGGGTCTGGACCGCGATTCGGGCCTGGAGCTGCTGGCACACGACTTTGACGAGCGCGACCCTGCCGTGCAGGCACTGATCCACCAGGCCATCAAGG
>NZ_JBKBXG010000187.1:0-3645 GCF_046314175.1 Acidovorax sp.
CTCGGCCGTGGTGGCCCAGGCGTCGAGGGTGCGCGCTTCGGGCGCGGGCAGGCTGGCCTGGGCGGCGCGGGCCAGGCGCGCCGCTTCGGTGCTGGAGGTGGCCAGCACCACGGCGTCAAACAGCTCGCCATCCACCCGCCAGCCTTGCGCAGTGCGCGCCAGGGCTTGCACGCGGCGCCCGGTGTGCACGCGTGCGCCGCGGGCCTGCAACCATTGCGCAGCGGTTTCGGGGAAAAGCGTGCCCAGGTCGGTGCGCGGCAGCAGCAGGTTGGAGCCGCCCCGGCCGCTGAACAGGCTGTCGCGCAGCACGCGCAAAAACACCTGGCCGCACGCCTCCTGCGAGGGCGTGTTCAGCGCCGATACGCACAGCGGGTCAATGAATTCGGCCATGAGCCGCGGGGGCAGCTTGGCGCACAGCTGCTGCACCGTGGTGCCCGGCGCGCAGCGAAAGCCCCGCACGCGCCACAGCGCGGCGGTGCGCAGCAGGGCCAGCTTGTCGCCCGGCGGCCAGCCCCGCGCACGGGCAATGCCCAGCAGCGCGTCCCACGGCGGGGGCAGATCGGGCAGGCGCAGGCCCGTGCCGTCGGGGAAGGCCAGGGCCAGGGGCAGGCGCAGCAGCGCGCTATCCACATCCACGCCCACCTGGCGCATGAGGCGCAGGCTTTCCGCATAGGCACCGATGAGGATGTGCTGGCCGTTGTCGAGCACCAGCGGTTCGCCCTGCACGCCGTGGCCGCTGAAGGCCCGGGCCCGGCCCCCGGTGGCGCGCGCAGTCTCGAACACCGTGGGCGCCATGCCGGCCTGCGCCAGGCCCACGGCCGCCGCCATGCCGGCCCAGCCTGCACCGATCACCGCCACGTTCATCAAAGGGACGCCCTGGGTTTGCACGCCGCTACATCCGGCCCAGTGCCTGCACCTTCCACGCCAGCCAGAACTTGCGCAGCGGCGTGAGGCGGATGCGCTGGTGCAGCACCTGGAAGTTCTCGTGCTCGATCTCGCGCAGCAGCGTGCGGTAGATGTTGGCCATCATCAGGCCGGGCTTTTGCGCGCGGCGGTCGGCATCCGGCAGCAGGGCAAAGGCCTCGTCGTACAGCCGGTGCGCGCGCTCGGCCTGAAACCGCATCAGCGCGGTGAAGCGGTCGGAATACGTGCGCTTCAAAATCTCGTGCGCCTTCACGTCAAACTGCTGCAGCTCGCTCACCGGCAGGTAAATGCGGCCCAGCATGGCGTCTTCGCCCACGTCGCGGATGATGTTGGTGAGCTGGAACGCCAGGCCCAGCGTGTGGGCGTATTCGGTGGTGCGCGGCTCGGTCTGGCCAAAGATGCGCGCCGCCACCTCGCCCACCACACCCGCCACCAGGTGGCAGTAGCCCTTGAGCCCCGCAAAGTCGAGGTAACGGGTCTGCTCCAGGTCCATGTGGCAGCCGTCAATGACGGCCTGCAGGTGGCGCTGCTCGATACCGAATTCCGCCGTGTGCGGCATCAGCGCCAGCATCACCGGGTGGGTGGGCTGCCCCGCAAAGGCCTTGGCCACCTCGGCCTGCCACCACGCGAGCTTGGTGCGCGCTACGCCGGGGTCGGTCACTTCATCCACCACATCGTCCACCTCGCGGCAAAACGCATAAAACGCCGTGATGGCCGCACGGCGCTGCGCGGGCAGAAACAGGAAGGCGTAATAGAAGCTGCTGCCCGAGGCGGCGGCCTTTTGCTGTACGTACTGCTGCGGTGTCATGGGGCGCGATTGTCCCATGGCGCACCGTGGCGGGTGGGGTGGATGGATTTGAAGGGTTTTTGGGCTCTGGCGCTTATGGGGTATGCGCTAATAGCTATTGTTTTGGTAGTGACGCGAGTACGGCCCTTCGGATGCCTGCGTAGCGCGTTCTGCCGCCTGTGTGGTTTCTGGCTGCAGCGTTTGGTGCTGGCGATTTTGGACGATGGATGTCAGCTTTGCACTGCAGGGCAGCTTATGCGGCTGGTGGGGCAAGGCTTTGACAGACTGCTGTCGGCCAGAAAGAGCCAGGGAAGCGGTAAAAAAGTGGGCGCTCAGTGTGAACGTGTCCTACTCGACCGTCCCGTCAGACCGCAGCTCAGTGGTTATCGAAGTCATTGTGTTTTGCCTTCACTGCGAGCGCCACATAGACCTCAAGGAGTGCCTGTCTCACGGGGTCCGCCTCCTCGACGTAGCGTAGATCCATTTCACGAACTCTGGCCTTGGCCTCCACGAATGCTCTGGCGAATTTCGGCTCTCGCGCAAGTGCATCACGGGTGCCCTCGCCGGTTTTGTATGAAGCATCAAGCCGCCCTGTCACTTGCCGTGCGATCCTGAACGCGAAGGCAGCCATGCGGTGCGTCGCGCCGGGGCGCGAATGTCTTGCGATCCGGCCTCGGATGTTGTTGCTGCGTCCAACGTATAGGTATTCGTTGCCTTCGGAGAGAAGGTACACGCCAGCCTTTGGCATCTGCTTCGGCAAACGGGATGGCTTCACAGGCTCCATCGCCAGAAGTGCGTCAAGCTTTGGCCGGAGAGAGGCGACGTGTTGAAGGAACTGGGTATCCATGAGGACTAACGTCGGAGTTGACCGGCACGCAATGCCGCTGCGTGTCCGTGTCGAACGACCTATTAGACATCTGCCAACGCCCTCTGAGCGAGCACCCTCTTTCGACCGGACGCCGTGTCCGGAGGTCCTGAAGCCCACGCTTCGAAGTGGCCGTTACCGGGAGAGGGATGGGCGCCGTAAACCCAAAGTGCACCACCTGCACGGAATGCCATCTCATTGACCGAAGCGAAGTCGCGGTAGAGCGTCGAAAAGATGGCACGGGTCTTTGCGATGTAGGTATCTGCCGTTCCAAGGAGCACCACCAACTTAACCGTCTCGGGTAGCTGCTGCAGGTACCTGCTCGTGCAGCGCTGAATGACTGCAAGCGTACTCGGCGTTGTAAACGCCGACGGTATGACATCTCCACTCGTCTTGCAGACCCCATTCTTCATCTTGCCGAAGCTACAACGAACGAGAGAGGCAACGCCAAACTCTTTCTCGCGCGCCGTCATCACCTGGTCGATGCTGCGATCGGAAGGCATTTGGCCAAGCACCGTAAGAACCGTCTGTAACCTGTGCCTGGCTCCTGCAAAGGCCACTTTGTCGAAGTCACCTCCAGCGACTAACCGGTTCTGATTTGCCCCCTTGGAGAAGCCCAGAACGAGAACCCGGGGCGTGGGACTTCCGTAGTAGCCCGGGTTGTTCTGGAGTCGCCAGTCGCCCAAGACGAGAGTTTGTTCTGGGCCGCCGAAACAGGCGCGGCATTCGATCGGACCATGCGAGTAATGCGTCATGAGGGTTTCGCTGATGTCTAACGTGATGTTTCCCGCAAAACCTGCGGGATAAACTGGACGGTGCGGGATATTCTGGACACTGATTTCTCCTGGAAGTGGCTTGGTGAACCAGGCCCAGAGCAGGGCCCGTAGGACGCGCCCTGTTGGCGGGAGAAAGACGGGCTCAGCGCAAACGGCCAGCCAGGGCCAAACAGAGCGCTATTCCCCTCAGCACTCCACCACATTCACCGCCAGCCCCCCGCGCGATGTCTCCTTGTACTTGACCTTCATGTCCGCGCCGGTCTGCATCATGGTCTTGATCACCTTGTCGAGCG
>NZ_JBKBXG010000188.1:0-3551 GCF_046314175.1 Acidovorax sp.
CACCTGGGCGCGGCGCTGCTGCCGCGCTTTTTGATTGAGCAAGAGCTGGCGGCCGGGAGTTTGGTGGAGCTGTCAGACCAGGTGCTGACGAGCACCGATGCGTACTACTTGGTGTACCCGGAGGCACGGGCGCAAACACCGTTGGTGAAAGCGTTCAGGGATTGGGTAGTGGGGGAGTGTGCGGGGCAGCGGCAAGGGTGAGGACCGATCGCTCATACCGAGAGACCGGGGCATATCGCCAAGAGGATGAGGCGGCAATCAAAATGGCCTGTAGCGCCATATTGCAAAGCGGCCACAGCTCATCAAAATTGGCACAAAACACCTGCTGATCCATGCCCGGACCGGGAGCTCGCTCGGTTGCTATCGGCCAGAAGCGAAAGTTGGCAAGACGGTGCTAACGTCATATTCATGCTTGAAGACTATTTCTCCCTGCAATTGAAATTTGCCACGCACTATGCAGCGAAAGCGGCAGTGCCTCTCGACGTCGCCATTGACCGTTGTACCAACTTGCGACGCAGGCTGAATCTGTGGGGGGACACTGGCGCAAGTAGGTGGAAACTCTTTCTGAACAAGGTAAAAAGCGCGGTTGATGACCGTGTCGAGCAAGTCGCTTTGTGTGCCGATTTCCAACAATCTCTTTCCTACATCGAAGTCAAACGGTCGTTCGGCTGTTTTTCTTACGATCCGCCCGATGCATACGGTACCTTGCGCATCCACTTTGTTGCGCCAGATGGAATCAATTCCAGTCCGCTTGCTATTGAGAATTCCAGCGCAAGGAGGGCCGATTTACAAGAACTGATATCGCATGTTCAGCGCACGGAGCCACGCGCTACAACCGTGCGCGGCGTTTCTTGGCTCTACAACCTGCAGGCATACAAGCGACTCTTTCCAACGGCCTATAGCGCTTCAGTTCAGTCCGCATGGTTTCCCTTGCACTTGAACGGAAGTTCGACCTGGGGCCAAGTGCTGAACTGGCGGCAGGAGGTGAAACCGGATGTGCGAGATCAATTGTTAGTTCGCCTCAATGACATGGAGGTCGCAACTCCTTGGCTGGTCTTTCCGCTCCAAGCTTTGGTCACTACCAGCCAGATTGAGGTGTTTTATGACCAGTTCACATGAAGGTTGTCGAATGTCGGACATGGGCCCAAAGCGGACTCTACCGAGCACGCCTATTTCCCGCGGCTGATGGAGTGGTACAAGGCAGCATGAAGGCACCCTGGAATACTTCCCCAGTCGACAAAGAAAGCGATCCAAGCCATGGAGCTCAACGGGTTGCCTGGAAGAAAGAAAAAGCCCAAAAACATGAAGGCCCCGCCAAGCGCAGGTATCCATGAAGGGGCTGGCTTTTTCAGAACAAATCCAACGTAGAAGCAACGCCAGTTGAGTAGCGAAATCCACAATCCGAATGCAAGCGACGCAATTGCGAAAACTTGAACCATAGACACCTCAGGTTGGATTGGATCGAATGACGGGACCACGCCGAACCGGCAGAGCCACCAATGGCCGGATTCTGCTTACGCTCTTAACGCAAAGGGCTCATATCGGACGTTAGGCGTCAGCCCATCGCAGAGTCGCTGACGCCCAGATGGCCCGCTCGGCGTGTGCCACTGCTTCAAGAAACGTGGGGAATACTGCTGAAGCGTAGTTGCCATAGTCACGCGGCTTCGTGGGTGATGCCCACTGGACATCAAATCCTGGCACCGTTTGGTCTTCCTGCACTTCTGAGGGATCTAGGCAATCTCCGGAGCCATAGCGTATCGAGCAGCTCACGATGCGCACGCCCGTTGGGACACGGCCGTCGTACAACCACGTTCCTTCTCTCACGACGATGAAATCGCTCATTTCTATGTCTGCTTCTGGCCGAATTCTGCCCTACGGTGAAGTGCGCCAGCGTGCACGAGGCAGCGCCCTATATCGAATTCGTTCTAACCAACCTCTCACAAATGCCTCAGCAGATACCCCAGGCCGGTATTCGCCACCAGCCCCATCAACACCAGCCCTCCAGCCACCACCGCTGAACGGCCTGCGCCTAACCCCGCCCGCTCGCGCACCCAGTGCCACTCGGCGACAAAAAACCAAAGCAGGGCCAACAGTGCAAGCCCCACTCCGAATGCAGAGAGCAGCCCACCCGACAGTGCGAACGTGGTGCTGATCGACATGGCCATTGCGAACGGTGCCACCAGGTAGCACTGTTCGTAAAACGGGTTGCGCAGGTTGACGCGGTGGATGGGCTGGCGGCTGTGGCGCATGTACCAGACGGCGCCCGCCAGAGACCAGATTCCAAACGCCATGGTGCGGTACAGCAGCAGGTTTTGCTCGGACTTGAGCAGTGCGGCCGCGAGCGTTCCCATCTCTTGCGCAGTCTGTTTGCGCAGGGCCAGGTCGAACACATGGGACACCAGCACGCACAGGATGAGCAGCAGCGGCGGGCTGATGGCGTCGCCGTAGCGGTCGTCGCCTTCGCGGGTTTGCTCGGCCTGCACGTAGGCCACCATCTGTCGCGGGCGCAGCACGATGCGCACCAGGGTTTTGGGCAGCAGGATCAGCCAGATCAGTGCCTCGTACACAAAGTCTTCAAATGACTTGAGGATCTTGAGAAAGTCCACAGGAGCTCCTTGCGGCGGTGGGCAGGGTCAATGGGTCAGGCAATGGTGCGGGTAGAGGCCAGCACAAAGGCCATGATCGTCCAGTCGTTGGCAATGTGGGCGATGGTGCTGGCCCACAGGTTGCGGGTGTAGATGAAGACTGCCGTCAGCGCCAGACGAGCGGCTCCTAAAACGAGCAAGGCCTGGCCCAGATGCCATTGGTAGGTGGGCAGGTGCAGTGCGCCAAACACCAGCGCCGTAACCATCCATGCCAAGGCCACGGCCCAACGGGCGGGCATGCCAGCGCGGTGCAGCAAGGCCACGGTGGCCAGCAGTGGCAGGATGGTGACCAGCTCTTCGCCCAGCAGCTGCACGGCAACCAGTGCGAACCGCCCAACCAGCTGCGCTGGGGACAAGTCCGCAACAGCATCGATGCTGGCGTTGGCGCTGAGGTGAGACATGCCCAACCCATATGCAGCCACCAGCGCGGGCAAGCCGATCACCAGCGGCACTGCGGCCAGCCCCAGCGCCACATCGCGCCAGCGGGGTCGCCTGAACAGCGCCACCCATGCCGGGCCCACCGCCCATCGCAGCCCCGCCCACTGAACGCCCACAAACAGCAGCGCGGCCAAAGCGCCACCCCACTGGTCGGGCAACCAGCGCGGCACCGCCAGCAACAGGGCGAAGGCGATTGCGCTGGCGGCCCACAGCATCACGCTGCTGCGAGTGCTCAATGGCACGGGGTTGCCAAAGCTGAAGGGCAGACCGAATTCGATCAGCGACTGTGAATGAGGAAGTAGGTGGGGAGGCGACGTTGATGCGGATGGTGTGCGTTGCAAGGCAGCCTCCGTGGGTGTGCAGCAAGCATGCAGGCAAAGGCAAGACGGCAAAAGCGTTTTCGGGCGTTAGGTTACCTGGGCTTGGCAACAGCGGCGCCGTGAACGCTGGCTACCTGCCAAGCACGAC
>NZ_JBKBXG010000189.1:0-3539 GCF_046314175.1 Acidovorax sp.
GCGGAATGTCGACGCCCTTTTTTCTCGCGCACGAGTTGCGTGAGATGCTGGCGCAGCTTTTTTCCTGAATTCATCCCGCTCACGCCTTTTTGGGTGTCGCCAGTGCGCTTGTTTAAAGCAACACTTTCATTGGACGTTCTAAGTGCTTAATTTAGAACGTTTTTTGATTCGACTCCAGCTTCGCAATGTGTTTCTAAGTGCTTGATTTCATTGAAAAAATTTGTAGCAAACCACTTGCATGGGAAAACTTTCCTGATAAAGTGGGAAAAAGTGCAATTTAGTGGTGAAAAGTGTTTTCCAAAGGTTTTTAACGGTGTTTCAAGGCGCGTCTTCTCTAGCTCTCGATACCAAGGGGCGGCTCTCAGTGCCGACCCGGTATCGTGACGTGCTGAGCGCCACCGCGTCCAGTCAACTCACCATCACCAAACACCCTCACGGCTGTCTCATGATATTCCCCCGCAACGAGTGGGAGAAATTTCGCGAACGCATCGCCTCGCTGCCCATGCAGGCTCAGTGGTGGAAAAGGATTTTTCTGGGCAACGCCATGGACGTGGATATGGATGCCACGGGTCGTGTGCTCGTTTCGCCGGAATTGCGCGCTGCGGCAGGCATCAGCAGGGACACGGTGCTGCTTGGCATGGGCAGCTACTTTGAACTGTGGGATGCGGCGACCTATGCGGCCCAGGAGGCCGAGCAGATGAAGGGCGACATGCCCGATGTCTTCAGAGATTTTTCATTCTGAAAGACGACGGTGCAAGACACATGGACACATCGCACCGTCTTGTTGAACGAAGCAGTCGCAGCGCTTCAGGTCAATCCGGACGGGCATTACATCGACGCGACCTTCGGGCGTGGAGGACATTCGCGCCTCATCCTCTCGCAGCTGTCCGCCAAAGGACGGCTTACCGCCTTCGACAAGGACCCCGAAGCGATCACCGAGGCCCAAGCCATTGCAGACCCGCGTTTTGTCATACGCCACGAGGGCTTCAGCCATCTGGGCGGGCTGCCGGCGTCCAGCGCGGCGGGGATCCTGATGGATCTGGGCATCAGCTCTCCCCAGATCGACAATCCGGCGCGGGGTTTTTCATTTCGCGGCGATGGCCCGCTCGACATGCGCATGGACACGACCCGGGGTCAGAGTGTGGCCCAGTGGCTGGCCGATGCAGAGACAGACACCATTGCGGAGGTCATTCGTGAATATGGCGAAGAACGGTTTGCTGGGCAGATTGCAAAGGCGATTGATCGTCGCCGACAGGAACGGGGCGCTTTTGGAACCACCGCTGAGCTGGCCGAAGTCGTGGCTGGCGCGGTCAAAACCCGCGAGCCGGGCAAGGACCCTGCAACGCGCACATTTCAGGCTTTTCGGATTTTCATCAACGCCGAGCTTGAAGAGCTGCAACAGGCGCTAGAAGCTTCGCTGAAAGTACTGCAACCAGGGGGACGTTTGGTGGTGATCAGTTTCCATTCTCTGGAAGACCGCATCGTCAAGCAGTTCATCGCGGAACACTCGCGCGAGGTGTTTGATCGCCGCGCGCCGTTTGCTGCGCCGAAAGCCATGCGTCTCAAAGTAGTGGAGCGTCGCAAGCCAGGGCCGGAAGAGATTGCTGCCAATCCCCGTGCTCGCAGTGCGGTGATGCGGGTGGCCGAGCGCACCGAAGTGCCTGCGCAAATGCCGACGCAGCGCTATCCGGGTGCATTGACATGACGCGCCTAAACCTCGTGCTCCTTCTGGCGTTGCTGTTCAGTGCGCTGTATCTGGTGCGCACGCAGTACGAATCGCGTCGCCTCTATGTCGAGCTTGAGAAAACTGCGGCCCACAGCCGCCAGCTCGAATCTGACAGGGAGCGGCTGCAGGTTGAAAAGCGTGCACAGGCGACGCCGCTGCGCGTTGAGCAACTCTCCAAGGACAAGCTGCAGATGCGTTCGGCGACGCCGGCCATCACGCAATACGTCACCTACAAGAATCCGGCCGCGACAGGTGGCGCGCATGAGTAGAAGCGTCCGCTATACCTCCAGTCCGCTGCTGGCCAGCAAGACCCCGGTCTGGCGCAGCAAGCTGATCGTCGCAGGCATTGCTCTGGCCTTCGCCGGACTGGCGGGCCGAGCTGCGTATGTCCAGGTTGTCGGCAACGAGTTCTTTCAGCGCCAGGGTGAGGTGCGCTTTGCACGCACTCTGGAGCTGCCTGCCAACAGGGGACGCATTCTGGATCGCAATGGGCTCATTCTGGCATCCAGCGTCCCTGCGTCGAGCATCTGGGCGATTCCCGAAGATGTGGAGGCGAGCAAGGCTCAGCTCGCCGAGCTGGCCAAGCTGCTGGAGATGCCGCTAGCCGACCTCAACAGGAAGCTGGCCAACGAAGACAAGACCTTCGTGTGGGTCAAGCGCCAGGTTGACGAGCCCGTCGCGCAGAAGATTCACGGTTTGGGCATCAAGGGCATTTACCAGCGCAAGGAATACAAGCGCAAGTATCCGGAAGGTGAAACCACTGCGCACGTGGTCGGGTTCACCAATGTGGAAGACCGTGGACAGGAGGGCATCGAGCTCACTTTCAACAAGGATCTGGCCGGCAAGCCCGGTTCCCGGCGCGTGATCAAGGACCGATTGGGGCGCGTGGTTGAAAGTATTGGGGAGCAAGTGCCGCCTGTTGAAGGCAAGGACATCCAGCTCAGCGTGGACAGCAAGGTACAGTTTTTTGCCTACCAGAAGCTGCGTGATGCAGTGATCGCACGCAAGGCGAGAGCCGGCAGTGTGGTTGTGCTCGATACGACCACCGGCGAGGTGCTGGCACTGGCCAACTATCCAAGCTACGTGCCCGACAAGCGCCAGAATCTCACGGGTGAACAGTTGCGCAATCGTGCCGTGACAGACACGTTCGAGCCCGGCTCGACCATGAAACCCATCACCGTGGCCATGGCGCTGGAGGCCGGCCGCATCAAGCCGCAGACCCTGGTGGAGACCGGCCCGGGGCGGATCAGCATCGGTGGTTTCACGATCAGCGATACCCACAATTACGGGACGCTCACAGTCGAAGGAGTCATCCAGAAGTCCAGCAATGTGGGGGCACTCAAGATAGCCCAGAAGATGAGCCCGCATGAGATGTGGGACACCTATGTTGCGCTCGGCTACGGACAGAAGCCGCAAATTGAGTTCCCGGGTGCAGTCACCGGGCGCTTGCGTCCGTGGAAGTCATGGCGGCCTGTCGAGCAGGCCACGATGTCCTACGGTTATGGCCTATCGGCTTCGCTGTTCCAGATGGCGCATTCCTATACTTCTTTTGCGCATGACGGCCGGATCATCCCCGTGACCATGCTCAAGAGCAGTGAACCTGCAGTTGGCGTGCGCGTGTTTTCACCAGAGAATGCGCGTGCCGTCCGGAAAATGCTCCAGATGGCTGCAGCACCAGGCGGCACGGGGCAGTTGGCGCAGACCGTCGGCTACTCGGTTGGAGGCAAGTCAGGCACGGCGCACAAGCAGGTCGGCAAGGGGTATGCCAGCAACAAATACCGGGCATGGTTCACCGGCATGGCGCCAATCGAAG
>NZ_JBKBXG010000190.1:0-3116 GCF_046314175.1 Acidovorax sp.
GCTTGTCTGCGCCCAAACCTGGCGCAACACCCAAAGCCAAGGCGCAAAGCCCGGCTACGGCACCAGCAACTGCCAAGGGCGGTGACGAGGATTGGGAAAGCTTTTGAGCGGGCCTGTATCGTAGGTCAGTACAAAAATATGAGTGAAAATGGCCTCTAGCGCTTATCTATAAAGCACTGGCAGCTATCAAAAACAAAGCACGCTGAGGTTGCGGTCCTCAGTGTGCTTTTTTGTTGGCTATCGTTTGTTTGCGTGCTTCTCTGCCGTATGCAACGCGCTTATCGCTGCGGATCGGGGTACACCAAATGAAGCCCGCGCACCATCGGCCGCCGAAACGGCTGCCACACAACATCAGGCCCATGCGGTTGCCCCAGCCGGTCGGCCACTGCCCACCAGGCGCTGGGGTTCAGCCCCATGCCAAAGTGGCTGGCCACCACCTCGATGTTTTCGGTGTGCGGGTTGTGGTCGGTAGGCGCCTGAACGCTGCCGCGCCAGGCCACCACGCCGTCCGTGCGCGAATAAATGCTGGTGGTGGGCACCGGGGGCGCCTCGGGCAGGTTGTAGTTTTCGGTTTCGCGCTCAATGCTGCGGCCACTGGCGAACTGGTAGATGCGCCATGCATTGGTAGAGGTATGGGGCCCGGCAAACGGCGTGCCCAGCGTCACCACGCAGCGCACCAGGTCGGGCAGCTCCTTGGCCAGTTCGCGGGCGTAGATGCCGCCCAGGCTCCAGCCCACCAGGCTGACCTTGTTGCCACTGGCCTCCACGGCTTGATGTACTTGGCGCTTGGCCGCTTCCAGCACACCATCGCGCGGGCCCAGGTTCAGGCCCTGGCCCCAGCCGAGCGTGTTGTAGTTGCGCGAATCAAGATAGCGGCGCAGCGGCACGGTGGTGGTGTCCCCCGCGGTCAGGCCGGGGAACACGATGACGGTGTGCCCGTCGCCGCGCGGGGCGCGCTGCAGCACCGCCCAGGCGGGTAGCACTGCCCCAAACTCCCACGGCGCCCGCAGCTCCAGCGCCAACAGGGGGAGGCCCGGGGCGGGCATGTGGGCAGGGTCGGCTTCTTTGTTACGGAAGAAAAAGGGCATCAGGTCGTCGATCAGATCAAAAACGAGGGTAGGGCGCGCCGGGTGGGCCAGTTATGGCCCAAGTGGCTGGCGACGGTAGCATTTTTTAGTCTGCGCATCAGGGGTTTGAATGGAGCTAGCTCTCCAATTCAAAGGCGGCAGATCGTCTGCGGCAGGCGCTGGCCCGCCATCAAAGACGCCCCTCGATGGGGGGTTACCCCGCGGCTTGTGAGCAAATGAAACAAGCCGCTGCTATGCTTCGACCACGCCCGCGCGGGCCTTGTTATTTGATAGACCGCGTGCCTTCCCGCATCGTTCAAAAAGCCCGCCATGATCACTTCTGCATCTGCCCACGCCCCCTCCCGTTCGTCCTCAGTGCCCGCCGCGGCGCCCGCTGGCGAGTACCTCACCTTCCGCCTGGGGGCTGAGGAGTACGGCATCGACATCCTGCGCGTGCAGGAAATCCGCTCGTACGAGCGACCCACCCGCCTGGCCCAGTCGCCCGATTTCATCAAGGGCGTGATCGACCTGCGCGGCCGCATCGTACCCATCCTGGACCTGCGCCTGAAGCTGCAGTGCCCCGAGGCCTACTACACCGACTTCACCGTGGTCATCATCCTGGACATCGGCGCCACGGTGATCGGCGCTGTGGTGGATGCGGTGGCGGACGTGGTGTCGCTGACACCCGACCTCATTAAACCCGCGCCGCAGTTTGAGCGGCAGGGCAATGTAGACCCGGCCTTTGTCACGGGCATCGCCAGCCTGGGTGATCGGATGCTGATCGTGATGGACATTGAAGCGTTGCTGAGCAGCGACGAGATAGGTCTGGTGGCAAAGGCGAGTCAGGTTTAAGGTTGCGAAATGCGGCAAACTGTATCGAATATCAACCTGAGGGCGCAGCGATGAATCAATTGAAGATATCCACCCGTTTGGCAGTGGCCTTTGCCGTCATGGTCTTGTTGCTGATTGCGCTGGGAGCAGTCAGCCTGATCCGATCCGCTAGTCAGAGTACAGAACTCACTGACGTTGTTGAAGTCCGCATACCCATCACCAAAGACCTGGGCATATTGGCAGATGGGGTGAACTTGCAAGCTATTCAGTTTCGCAATTTGGCCATCTTTTCGACCGACACGGTGACCCAGTCGGCGCGCGCGCAGATCGCGAAGGCGCGGGAAACCACAGTTGAACAATATAAAGCGCTAGAGGTGTTGATCAGCTCGCCCAAGGGCGAAGAAATACTGACCCGTATGCTTCAGCAGCGTGCGGACTTCGTGAAGGTGGGAGACCAGTACCTTGCCCTGATTCAGCAGGGGCAAAAGGACGAAGCCATCAAGCTGCTGGAAGAGCAACTCCGTCCTGTACAGCTTGCTTACCAAGCCACAATTCAGGAGCAGGTGGCGTTTCAAGCACAGAACACGGTGAGCGCAGGCCAACGAGCCCAAGCGGCGGCCAGTTCCCTGATACGCGATGTCCTGATTGCGGGCGCGCTTGCCATCGCCATCGCTGTCTTTTTGGCCATCACGATCATTCGCTCCATCACCCGCCCTCTGGCGCAGGCGGTAGAAGCCGCAGACCGTGTGGCCAATGGTGACCTCAGCGGCCAACTCACTGTTCATTCCAAGGACGAAACTGGCATGTTGCTCGCCGCGCTGCAGCGCATGCAGCAAAGCTTGGTCAACACCGTCAGTTCGGTGCGTCAGAACGCTGAGGGCGTAGCCTCCGCTAGCTCACAGATTGCCTCGGGCAACAACGACCTGTCAGCGCGCACAGAGCAACAGGCCTCTGCGCTGGAAGAAACCGCCGCCTCCATGGAAGAGCTGGGCTCCACCGTGCGCCAGAACGCAGACAACGCCCGCCAGGCCAACCAGCTGGCTGTGAGCGCCTCCACCGTGGCAGTGCAGGGCGGCGATGTGGTGGCTGAAGTCGTTGAGACCATGAAAGGCATCAACGCCAGCAGCAACAAGATTGCAGACATCATCAGCGTCATCGACGGCATTGCGTTCCAGACCAACATCTTGGCGCTGAACGCCGCCGTGGAAGCAGCCCGTG
>NZ_JBKBXG010000191.1:0-2997 GCF_046314175.1 Acidovorax sp.
ATGGCCTGGCATGGCTTTGGGGGCTGGAAGAAAAGTCTGTTTGGGGACATGCATGCTTACGGTGAGGAAGGGGTGCGTTTCTATACCAAGCAGAAGTCGATCATGCAGCGCTGGCCTGAGAGTATTGGCAAGGGGGCGGAGTTCGTCATGCCAACGGCTAAATAGGTTCCCCCCCGAAGCGGCCTTTGGCCGCCTCCCCCTCAGGGGGCGTCACCTGCGGGCCGGCGGAGCCGGACCCGCGATGACACTGGTGCGCGCAAGGGTTAAATGGCGCCAAACGTAGCCCTGACAACATCACAAGAAGAACGACGAGACAAGACGCATGAACGAAAACATCTTTGACTACATCATCGTCGGAGGCGGCACCGCCGGCTGCCTGCTGGCGAACCGGCTGAGCGCCGACGCATCCAAACGGGTGCTGCTGATCGAGGCCGGCCGCAAGGATGACTACCACTGGATCCACATCCCGGTTGGTTACCTGTACTGCATCGGCAACCCGCGCACCGACTGGCTCTACAACACCGAACCCGACGCAGGGCTGAACGGCCGCAGCCTGCGTTACCCACGGGGCAAAACGCTGGGGGGCTGCTCCAGCATCAACGGCATGATTTACATGCGCGGCCAGGCGCGCGACTACGACCAGTGGGCAGAACTCACCGGCGACGACACCTGGCGCTGGGACCAGGTGCTGCCGGGCTTTCGCATGCACGAGAACCATTACAAGCTCGACGTGCCTAAAGGCGCTGCCAAGGCAGACGTGAACGAAAACTTCCGTCGGCTGCACGGGCACAAAAGCCAGCATGCCGCCAGCCAGGGCCTGGCCCGCAAGATGGGCGGCGAGTGGCGGGTTGAAAAGCAGCGGCTTCGCTGGGACATCCTGGATGCGTTTTCGGCGGCTGCGCAGCAGGCCGGCATTCCCGCCACGGACGACTTCAACACCGGCAACAACGAGGGTGTGGGCTATTTCGAGGTGAACCAGAAAAACGGCTGGCGCTGGAACACCGCCAAGGCTTTTTTGCGGCCCACCTGTTTTGCGCGCCCCAATTTCGAGATGTGGACCAGCGCCCAGGTCTGCAAGCTGGTGATCGAGCGCCAGGACGACGGCAGCCAGCGCTGTACCGGCGTCGAGGTGTGGACCGGCCACGAACGCGTCCAGGCCTTTGCCACGCGCGATTCCGGCAAGGCGGAAGGAAAACTGGGTGAGGTCATCCTGAGCGCAGGCAGCATAGGCTCGCCGCAGATCCTGCAGCTCTCGGGCATTGGCCCGGCAAGCCTGCTGCAACAGCATGGCATCCCTGTGGTGGCAGACCTGCCCGGCGTGGGCGCCAACCTGCAGGACCACCTGCAGATCCGGTCGGTCTACAAGGTCAACCATGTCGCGGGCAGCAAGGTCAAGAACTTCACGCTCAACACGCTGGGCAGCTCGCTGTGGGGCAAGGCGATGATAGGTCTGGAATATGCCCTCAAACAGACCGGCCCGATGAGCATGGCGCCGTCGCAGCTGGGCGCTTTCACGCGCAGCTCGCCCGACCAGCCTTGGCCCAACATCGAATACCACGTGCAACCGCTGTCGCTCGACGCATTCGGCGAACCGCTGCACACCTTCAACGCGTTCACGGCCAGTGTTTGCAATCTCAACCCCACCAGCCGCGGAACGGTCAACATCAAGAGCGGCAACTTTGAAGATGCCCCCGCCATCGCGCCCAACTACCTCAGCACCGCAGAGGACCGTAAAGTGGCGGCAGACTCACTGCGCGTGACACGCCGGATCGTGAGCCAGAGCGCGCTGGCCGGCTATCAGCCCGAAGAGTTCCGGCCCGGCGTGCAATTCCAGAGCGATGAAGACCTGGCAAGACTGGCGGGTGACATCGCCACCACCATTTTTCACCCGGTGGGCACCACGAAGATGGGTCGTGATGACGATGCCATGGCGGTAGTGGACTCACACCTGCGCGTGCGCGGGATCAAGGGCCTGCGCGTGGTGGACGCCGGCGTGATGCCGCTGATCACCAGCGGGAATACCAACTCACCCACGCTCATGATTGCGGAAAAAGCCGCGCAATGGATACAGGCAGGGATTTAAAGCCCCGACCCGCGATCACCTATTTCCGCTCTCTTTGAGCTGTCGACGTCTGTCCACGGGGTATTAAACAAGCAGGGGCCGCGGGTCCGGCTCCGCCGGCCCGCAGGCGCAGCGGCCCCCTCGGGGGGCAGGGAGCTACACGCAGTGAGCGACCGTGGGGGCGTTACTCACTCAGCAATCAGTGCAGCAATGGTCACACCGTCGCCGCGCTGGCTGCTGGCGCGCAGCTCGTCGGCGCAGGCCATCCAGTTCTTGAGCTGCAGGACCCAGCGTTCGTGCTCCTCGTCACCCATCATCGCCCTGGCTTTCATCGCAAGCGCCACGGGCTCGGGCCCGCACCGGGCCTGCGCGGCGTCAACGAAGCCGATGCGATAGGACAGGGTTGCCAGCAGCCGCTGCTCAAGCAGCCAGCGCGGACTGATGACAAAGAGGTCAGAAGGTGCGGTGGCATTCATCTTGTCCAGAATGGCGCGCGGCGTACCCAGTCCCGACATGTAGTTCTCGACACTGCGGGCTATTTGGGTGAAGTAGGTCGACTGCTGGTCAAGGGTGCCCTCACCCACTTTCACGTTGATCCGGTGCACGCCCAGGGTGGCGCCGCTGGACACATGACGACTCACGCCGCTCATCCACAGGATGAAGCACGCGCTGTAACAGCGTGCCCCCTCAGCCACGTTCGTCGCCGCGTAGCTTTTCTCCAGAAGATTGGCGATCCTGACAGCCTCCACCAGATCACCGCCCGTTGAGTCGAGATATACCGTGCGTGCAAAGCGGCCATAGTTGTCGGGGTGCCTGACAAATTGGATGATCCTGGCGTAATCACCTTTCTCGATCGGTCCCTGGATCAGCACGCCACGCCTGTAGGCGGAGATGTCGGCAGCGCTGGCCGGCATCCATGCTGCGAAAAAAGTACT
>NZ_JBKBXG010000192.1:0-2972 GCF_046314175.1 Acidovorax sp.
GCGCGCCCGTGGGGCAGGCCTGCACACATTCGCCGCAGGCCACGCAGGTGCTCTCGGCCATGGGGTCGTCGAGGTCGAAGACGATCTTGCTGTCGGCCCCGCGCAGCGCGTAGCCGATCACATCGTTGACCTGTTCCTCGCGGCAGGCGCGCACGCAGCGGTTGCACTGGATGCAGGCGTCCAGGTTGACGGCCATGGCAGGGTGGCTCAGGTCGGGCGCGGGCTGCTCGCGGCGCAGGGCCTGGAGCGCGGGGCGCACGGCCACGCCCAGGCGGTCCGCCCAGGCGCTCAGCTCGCCATGCTGGCCTATCGTTTCTGAATTTTCTGAGTCAAATTGGCCACTAGCGCTTGATGGATAAGCGCCACCAGCTATCAATTCAGGAGTATTTGCCTTTTGATCGTTCCACCGGTATCCCACGTCCGGCATGTCGGACAGCAGCATCTCCACCACCATCTGCTGGCTCTTGCGCGCGCGGGGGCTGGCCGCCAGCACCTTCATGCCTTCCGTCGGCGCGCGGCAGCAACTGGGGGCCAGCGTGCGCTCGCCCGCGATCTCGACCACACAGGCGCGGCAGTTGCCGTCGGGGCGCAGGCCATCGCTGTAGCAAAGGTGGGGGATGTCCACGCCGTGGCGCTGCGCGGCTTTCAGAATGGTTTCCCCGGGGTGGGCGGTGACGGGCTGGCCGTCGAGTTCGAAGGAAGTCGTGGTCATAGGTTGTCCTATCGCGGCTCTGGCTTGTTCCATTCGGGAGGGGCACAAAACTCCTGCCACGCCCGTGCCTCGTACTCAACACGCTGACCGGAAGGCCGCGCTCCGAAGGAATGGGCCACTGCCGTCGTGGTCCGCCCGTCGATCACAGTCGCAGAAACGGCCAAACCTCGCGAAAGAAAGAACCGCCGGGCGACCTCTGCCCTGTAAAGTGCGGTTCCCTCACGCTCTGCCGCACTCTGATACCCCGTGAACACAATCAGCCTCTGCGCCGGAGGGAAACGCTGAAGTTTCACGGTCAATTGCAGCAATTCCCGCGGGGCGTTGGGACTCAGCGTCGTGCCATCGCTTTCGAAAAAAAGATCACCTACCACAGAAGCGTCCGCAATGACCCTCTGGCAATGCGAACTCCCGGGGTCCTCCGAGGCCAGCGCGAGCCCCCATCCACAGGAACAGCCCGCAATCCACAAAGCGATTGCGCGGCAAAAAAGCCCAGGCAAGCTTGAACGCTCTGTTGACCTCCTGCCAGAGGGAAACAACAGCCCGCTACTCCCAATCTTTGCGCTCATAGCCTCTCCGTGACCACACCCGTGCGCGGCTTGGGCAAGTCACCCGGCCAAGGCCCCTCGCCCACCTCATGCGGAAAGTATTTGTGAATGCAACGGATGGGGTTGGGCGCAGCCTGGCCCAGGCCGCAGATGGACGCATCGGCCATCACCTGCGCCAAGTCGTCCAGCAGCTCTTCGTCCCACTGCGGCGCTTGCATCAGCGTGGCGGCCTTGGCCGTGCCTACGCGGCAAGGCGTGCACTGGCCGCAGCTTTCGTGTTCAAAGAAGCGCATCACGTTCAGCGCCGCATCGCGCGCCCGGTCGTGCTGGCTGAGCACGATGACGGCGGCCGAACCGATGAAACAGCCGTAGGGCTGCAGCGTGTCGAAGTCGAGCGGGATGTGGCTCAGGCTGGCGGGCAGGATGCCGCCCGACGCGCCGCCGGGCAGGTAGGCATAAAGCTGGTGGCCGTCCAGCATGCCGCCGCAGTATTCGTCGATGAGTTCCTGCACCGTGATGCCCGCAGGCGCGAGCTTGACGCCGGGGTGCTTCACGCGCCCGCTCACGCTGAAACTGCGCAGCCCCTTGCGGCCGTGGCGGCCAAAGCCCGCAAACCAGTCTGGCCCGCGCTCGACGATGTCGCGCACCCAGTACAGCGTCTCGAAGTTGTGCTCCAGCGTGGGCCGGCCGAACAGGCCCACCTGCGCGATGTAAGGCGGGCGCATGCGCGGCTCGCCGCGTTTGCCTTCAATGCTCTCGATCATGGCGGACTCTTCGCCGCAGATGTAGGCGCCCGCGCCGCGCCGCAGCTCGATGTGCGGCAGGGGGCAGGGCGGCTCAGCGCGCAGGTCGTCGAGCGCCGCTTGCAGCAGCGCGCGGCAGCCATGGTATTCGTCGCGCAGGTAGATGTAGATGGCCTCGGTGCCCACCACCTGGGCGGCGATGAGCACGCCTTCCAGAAAGCGGTGCGGGTCGCGTTCCAGATAAGTGCGGTCCTTGAAGGTGCCGGGCTCGCCTTCATCAATGTTGACGGCCATCAGGCGCGGCGCGGGCTGGTCCCGCACAATGCGCCATTTGCGCCCCGCCGGGAAGCCCGCGCCGCCCAGGCCGCGCAAACCCGAGTTCTCCATGGTAGCGAGCACGGCCTCGGCGTCCATCTCTCCGTTGACCAGCGCGGCGGCAGTCTGGTAGCCGCCGTGGGCACGGTAGGTGACGAGGTCGGTGTGGGCGGGGCTGATCCCGTCCGGCCGCGTTGGCACGCTCTTCTCGGACAGCTCAGAAACATCAAAATGGATAGCTACTAGCGCTTGTGGATGAAGCGCTAGAGCCCGATTTGGCGTGGATTTCACTACCTCCAGCACGGTATCCACCGTGGCGTGCGGCACCGGGCACTGGTGCACCACGGCCACCGGCGCTTGTTCGCAACGCCCCACGCAAGGCACAGCCAACACCTCCACATCGCCCTGACCGGCCGCGCGCAGGCGTTCGGGCAGCACAGCCAGCAACTCGCGCGCACCCGCCAGGCTGCAGCTCAGGCTGTCGCACACGCGCAGCACCAGGCGCGGGGCCTGGGCATCCTCGCCGCGCACGATGTCGAAGTGGTGGTAGAAGCTCGCCACCTCGTACACCTCGGCCATCGGCAGGTTCATCTGCTTGGCGAGAGCCACCAGGTGCCGGTCGTGCAGCACACCAAAGTGGTCGTTCAGGCGGTGCAG
>NZ_JBKBXG010000193.1:0-2868 GCF_046314175.1 Acidovorax sp.
CTGCCCCCTGCAAGGCAAGCCGCCGGGCGCGCCCCCCGGTGCACAGGATGAGCTTGTCGTAGGGCTGCACCGCGCCATCCGACAGCAGCACCTGCTTGGCAGCGCGGTCAATGCGGTGCACCTGCACACCGGGCCGCCATTGCACCGCCAGGGCGTCAAATGCCTCGGGTTTCATGAGGCGCGTACTCTCCGGGGCTGCTGCGCCCGAGAGCACCGCCTTCGACAACGGTGGCCGTTCGTGCGGCGGGTGGGCTTCGTCACCGATCAGCACCACACGGCCTGCAAAGCCTTCGCTGCGCAGCGTCTGCGCCGCCCAGCCGCCCGCCTGGCCCGCACCGACGATCACGATGGTGTGGGCCGGGTGCGCGTTAGCGCCTTCATGCGGCAATGCGGCGGCCTCGACCTCAGGTCGTTCGGCAGTCATGGGGGGCTCCTTGAGAGGTTCAGTCCAGGGCCAGCCACACGCGGCCGCCCTCGATCTTCACGGGGTAGCTGCGCAGCGGCTCGGTGACGGGCGCGCAGGTGGGTTTGCCGTTGCGTACATCAAACTTGCCCTGGTGCAGCGGGCATTCGATCTCGTGCCCTTCCAGAAACCCATCGCACAGGCGTGCATGGCCGTGGGTGCACATGTTGTCGGTGGCAAACACCTCGCCGCCCACGCCATACAGCGCAATGTCGCGCCCGGCCACGGCCAGGCCGATCACGTCATCCTCGGGCACATCGCCGTGCGCGGCGGCGTCAATCCAATTCGTTGTCATCGTCGTCATGGCGGCTCCTCAGATGGGGTAGATCAGCGAGTTGGGGATCATCTCGCTGTCGTAAACGACGAGGCGCGACGCGAACTTCAGGCCCTCGGGCGTGGGCACCACCTCATCCAGCGTGCGCCCCACGTTGAACACCGTCGATTCCTTCGACAGGCGCGTGCGCAGCACCGCATAGTTGGCCTCGCAGTGGATGCGGCCATCCGCATCGACCTTGTGCACCAGCGGCGCACCCACCACATGGCGCTGGTAGTAGGGGTCGTGGAACAGCGTCTCGCGGATGCCGTAGACGCGGTCTTTCAGCATGCCCTTGCTGTCAAACGCCAGCGTGGCCAGCGGGAACCCGCGCTCGTGGTTCTCGCGCGGCTGCAGCTTGTACACGCAGTGGTCGATGAAAAATTCAGGCCACGCCTCCCAGTCCGCCGCGTCGAGTGCGCGGGCGTAGCGGGCGTAGAGCTGGTTCAGTTCAAAGTAGGTCTGGAAGTCCATCATGGTCAAGCCTCCGCCTCCATCACCTTGCGCCAGTATTCGTACATGCCCCGGATCAGCGTCTCGGTCACCATGTGGTCCGTGTCGCCCACCTCACGCCCCCCCAGCTCGGCCAGCGTGCGGTGCGCGGGCTTGGTCTCAAAGCCTTCTTGCGACCACTCAATCACCTCACCATCGTCGGCCGACACAAAGCCCGCCGGGCCGAACAGATTGGCCTGGCGCAGGCGGCGCTGCGTCATCTCTGCGCTGTCGTCCTCAAAGCCGAAATGCGTCCACACAAAATCAAAAGCCCCCTTGCCATCCGGCTGGATGTGGCGCGTGGACACGCTGTTGACCTGCTGCTGAAAAATCACGCTGGGGAACACGGTCATCATCACCGCCGTGGGCACCGATGCCGGTGCGTTGGGCGCCGCAGCATCACCACCGCTGGCAGCCGGGGGCGGCCCCGCCCACCAGTCCTCCTGCGCAATGTCCAAAAAGCGCGGGTCATTCAGCGACATGCTGGCCTTGAAGCTGGACACCTGCGTCACATCCGCCGCCTTGCCCGCCGCGCCACGGGTCGAGACCATGGCCGCATGGCGGTGCTGCGCATCCATCAGCAGTTGCGACTTGTTGTCGGCACGCCAGAGCCCAAAGGTAACGAACCAGGTGTGCAGCAGGCCGGGGTGGTACGGGTCTTTGATGTTCTCTTGCATCAGCTTCCAGTTGCCCGGAATGCGCTGGCGGTTGTAGCCCAGGATAGTGAGCTTGCGGCCATTGAACAGCCGGTCAAAGTAGCCCAGGATGGTGGGGCCCAAGAATTCCTCCAGCGGCTCCACGCTGTGGTCAAACGACGCAAACACCACGCCGCCACGCGTGGCCACCTTGAGCTTGGTCAGCCCATGATCTGCCGGGTTGAAGTCTGCAGGCATGCCGCCATTGACCTTGCCATCCTGCTTCACGCCACGCCGAAACGGCACGCCCTGCAAGTCACCCGACAGGGTGTAGTTCCACTGGTGGTACGGGCAGGTCAGGCTCTCGCGGTTGCCATGCCGCTCGCGGCAAAACACCATGCCCCGGTGGGCGCAGACGTTTTCCACCACATGGATCGAAGCATCCTTGTCACGCACCAGCAGCACCGAGCGCTCGCCAATCACTGTGCGCTTGAAATCCCCCGCGTTGGGAATCTCTGCCTCCAGGCCAACGTAGCACCAGTGCCCGTTGTAGAACAAACGGTCCAGCTCCTTGCGGTACAGCGCCTCATCGGTATAGGCCTGAAAGGGAATGCGGCTGGTGCCGTTCGTCTCCCAGCGAATCTGCTGCGGGAACACGGTGACGGGGCATTCATGCATGAGGCGTCTCCTTCTATTGTCATAGCCAGTCAGTCGGGGCCGGTACGGATGCACCCAGCGCCTGGGGAGCGATCATTCGTGTTTGAGCAATATCAGTCAATGGAACGCTGGTGATGTTTCACATCACTGACATGAATATGACTGTCGCGCCGACTGAACCCTGCCCGGCCCAGGTTCGGTTTGTGGCGAACCTGCGCGAGCTGCATGAAGGTCTTGCCTATTGCCCTCTGCAGCGGCCTGAAAGGGACATCCTCCGGTTGAAACCACCGTCTTGCACCGTGACAACA
>NZ_JBKBXG010000194.1:0-2382 GCF_046314175.1 Acidovorax sp.
CGCCCAGCTTGTGGCTGATAAAGATGATGGACAGGCCCTGCGCCACCATCTGTGCCAGGGTGTCGAACAGTGCCTCGCTCTCCTGCGGGGTGAGCACGGCAGTGGGTTCATCCAGGATCAGAATGCGGGCGCCCCGGTAGAGCGCTTTCAAAATTTCCACCCGCTGGCGCTCGCCCACCGAGAGACTGCCGACCTTCGCATCGGGGCTCACTGGCAGGCCAAACTGCTGCGACACGGCCAGCAGCTTGGCGCGTGCGTCGCTGCGGCGCGAGAAAGGCTGCCACAGCGGCTCGCTGCCCAGGAGCACGTTGTCCAGCACCGTGAGGTTGTCGGCCAGCGTGAAGTGCTGGTGCACCATACCAATGCCCGCAGCCAGCGCCGCACGCGGCTGGCCGGGGGGCAGGGGCTGGCCGAAGACTTCGATGCTGCCTTCGTCGGCCACGTAGTGCCCGAAGAGGATGGACATCAGCGTGGACTTGCCCGCGCCGTTTTCGCCCAGCAGGGCCAGCACTTCGCCGCGTGCGAGCGTCAGGCTGATGCTGACGTTGGCAACGAGCTTGCCAAAACGCTTGGTGATATTCGCGAGCTTCAGCACGGGGGTGGTCATGGCCCAGATGGTATTCAAGATTGATGGCAGGTCGCCCTGCTGCGTTCTGTAGGCTGGAGCGATTTTTGTCACAGCAGTTTCAATTGGATGCGTGGCGAGGGAACGCCCATCCCCTGTCTCTGCATAGGATTCTGCAGTCTGCGGTTCCCGCGGCTTGCAGCCTCAACACATCCCCTTCACTTACCTGGCATGACCACCACACTCCCAAGAACCGATTATGGGCACTCCGGCCTCTACGATCGGTCCATTTTCCAGAACGAGTTCACAGCGCAATTCAGCAAGAGTGGCCGGTACAACGCCGCTGCTATCCCCGACATGGTTACGCTGTTGGGCATGATGGAACGCGACCCCGGTATCACCGATGTGCGGCAGGTAGCCTACATGCTGGCGACAGTCATGTGGGAGACGACTTCTCCGACCACAATCTCCCGCCCCGCGTTGAGCAAGAAAGGCCGTCCTCTGGTGGACAAGCACAAACAACCGGTCATGGTGCGCGAGCGCAAGTGGCTGATGACCATGGCACCTGTTGACGAAGTCGGGCGGGGCAATGGTCGCAGGTACCATGAGCCCGTGAAGGTCAAGCAACTCCCTAGCGGGTCTGTGAGAATCACAGAGCAGGATGGCGATCAGTTCACGGTGTCGCCTGCCGGGTTGATTTCACCAGTCACCAGGAATGCCAAGATGGGAACGGTCGATGGGGGCGTGGCTGACGCAGTTTACGCCCGCGATGATGGAGTGGAGCAGGCGTATTTTGGCCGGGGCTACGTGCAGCTGACCTGGTGGTCAAACTATGCGACTTCAGGGGTTGCATTAGGGCGTGGACTCGATCTGCTGGTCAATCCAGAGCTCGTGAAGACACCGGAAGTGGCTTACGCATTGATGTCGCATGGCATGCGGACTGGACGAGGGTTCGCAAACGGCCGCAGTTTCCCCCAATATTTCAGCGCCGGCGCAACGAACTATGTGGCAGCGCGCGGGATGGTGAACGGCAGCGACCATGCCGCCGACATCGCCGCAATCGCGTTGCAGTTTGAGAAAATTCTGCTCAAGGCCCGAGTCGCCAGAGTCAATGAGGAGGTAACCCCATGACGCGTGCATTTCGACGTCGGATGCACGGGCTGTTGTGGAGTGCCTTAGTGAGTATTGCTTGCATCCCGTCAATCAATGCCGCACAGGCATCGACCAGTGCCAGCAGGACCACCGCGCTTCCTACCTTGTGCGGATGGCTAGACAACCCCACTCCCGGTAACGTGGAACTTCTGGACCGCGATGGCCGCTGGGAGATCGCGATGCAGGGCGGCCATCAGGCGGAGGGCAACCTGCCGGCCTTCACCTCGGCGCGCTGGGTGCGCACGGGTCACGGCAGCGCTGGGTATGGATGCGTTTGCATCAAGGCCCGCGTCGACAGGGACGAACGCAAAATACTCCAGATGGTGCAAGCGCGCTCCATGCCACTGCAGACCTGCCGCAAAGATCCCGCGATAAAGGGGGAGGAACCGTTCAATCCGCTGAAGTGATACGCGTGAACAACCCACTGCCGGGTCGCGGTGGTTGGGTGATGCGGCGGCATGTCAGTTCAGCACGAGACCGCCAGAAACGCCGCAGCAAACTGGGCGCCTTGGCGCCCGCTGAATTCGGTAACTACTTGGCCGTCGACTTGGGCTGGCTGTCGTCCACCTTCACGGTGAACTTGCCCGCCAGGATGTCCGCCTCTTTTGCCTTGACCTTGGCCACGATGTCAGCGGGCACCTTCTTCTCGAACGTGCCCAAGGGGG